>NZ_JAOWIE010000029.1:0-622622 GCF_030332265.1 Citrobacter sp. Cu231
GATGGTGCATCCGGGAGGATTCGAACCTCCGACCGCTCGGTTCGTAGCCGAGTACTCTATCCAGCTGAGCTACGGATGCAAATGGCGGTGAGGCGGGGATTCGAACCCCGGATGCAGCTTTTGACCGCATACTCCCTTAGCAGGGGAGCGCCTTCAGCCTCTCGGCCACCTCACCAACACGCCTCTTACGAGTGCTTCGAAGAACTTGTTTCTGCTCATCGTCGCTGCGTGGCGCACATATTACTTTCTGGGACTTATAAGTCAAACAATTTTTCCAGCGCTTTTATCGTTTGCACATTTCACGCGCAATTAGTCTGCAAAAACGGCAAAAAGAGTGTTTTATCAACAGATAAATTGGCAATTCTCTGAAGCAATGAACAAACGGAAAATTCGCAGGGAACGGCAATACGTGTAAGGGAATCGAGAAAACAAGGAAGGCAAAGAAGAAAAGTTAAGAAAAAGGACAACTCAATCAGGTTGCGCCTCACCAGAAAGGTGAGACGCGAAAACCTTAGTAACTGGACTGCTGGGATTTTTCAGCCTGGATACGCTGGTAGATCTCTTCCCGATGGACAGAAACTTCTTTCGGGGCGTTTACGCCGATGCGCACCTGGTTGCCCTTCACCCCTAAAACTGTCACGGTGACCTCATCGCCTATCATGAGGGTCTCACCAACTCGACGAGTCAGAATCAGCATTCTTTGCTCCTTGAAAGATTAAAAGAGTCGGGTCTCTCTGTATCCCGGCATTATCCATCATATAACGCCAAAAAGTAAGCGATGACAAACACCTAAGTGTAAGCAGTCACGGCATCACATTCTGTTAAACCTAAGTTTAGCCGATATACACAACTTCAACCTGACTTTATCGTTGTCGATAGCGTTGATTCGCATGCCGTAACTTGGGGTTTCGGCATGCGCTAACGCTTATAGTTATTACAGTTTTGCGCTGACCCAGCCTTTCACACTGGCTAACGCTGCAGGCAGAGCCGCCGCATCCGTACCACCGGCTTGCGCCATATCCGGACGACCGCCACCCTTACCGCCTACCTGCTGAGCGACCATACCAACCAGCTCCCCTGCTTTCACGCGATCTGTCACGTCCTTAGACACACCCGCAATCAGAGAAACCTTACCTTCCACCACCGTTGCCAGAACGATAATGGTAGACCCCAGTTGATTTTTCAGATCATCAACCATGGTACGCAGCATTTTCGGCTCAACGTCCGCGAGTTCGCTGACCAACAGCTTCACGCCATTGATATCAACCGCTTTGCTGGAAAGATTTGCACTCTCCTGCGCCGCAGCCTGTTCCTTCAATTGCTGCAATTCTTTTTCGAGCTGACGCGTACGCTCCAGTACGGAACGAACTTTGTCACCGATATTCTGGCTATCGCCTTTCAGCAGCTGCGCAATATCGCTTAAGCGATCGCTCTCAGCATGCACTGTTTGGATAGCGCCTTCACCGGTTACGGCTTCGATACGACGAACGCCTGCAGCAGTACCTGACTCGGACACAATGCGGAACAGACCGATATCACCCGTACGGCTGGCATGAGTACCACCACACAGTTCGGTAGAGAAATCACCCATGCTCAGAACGCGCACGTGGTCGTCATATTTCTCGCCAAACAGCGCCATTGCACCTTTGGCTTTCGCCGCTTCAAGATCCATGATGTTCGTTTCAATCGGCAGGTTGCGACGAATTTGTGCATTCACCAGATCTTCAACGGCACGGATTTCAGCAGGTTTCATCGCTTCGGTATGAGAGAAGTCAAAGCGCAGAATTTTATCGTTAACCAGCGAGCCTTTCTGCGCCACGTGCGTGCCCAGAACCTCGCGCAGCGCCGCATGCATCAGGTGCGTTGCGGAGTGGTTCAAGCGGATACGCGCACGACGAGCTTCATCTACGTCAGCCTGCACGGCATCGCCAACTTTCAGAGAACCCGCAGACAGTTTGCCGATGTGACCAATCGCCTGACCATATTTCTGCGTATCGCTAACGGCAAACGCGAAGCCCGCACCTTTCAGTTCGCCTTTATCACCAATCTGACCACCGGATTCCGCATAGAACGGCGTCTGGTCAAGAACGACAACGGCATCCTGACCTGCGTTAATGGCGTCTACCGCTTTACCATCAACAAACAGTGCGGTGACTTTGCCGTTCAGTTCCAGGTACTCGTAGCCTTTAAATTCAGAAGCACCATCAACGCGAATCATCGCATTGTAGTCTGTACCAAAGCCGCTGGCTTCACGCGCACGACGGCGTTGCTCTTCCATTGCGGCTTCAAAGCCCGCTTCGTCAACCTTGATGTTACGCTCGCGGCAAACGTCTGCCGTCAGGTCAACCGGGAAACCGTAGGTGTCATACAGACGGAATGCTGTTTCGCCGTCCAGCGTATCGCCGGACAGTTTTGCCAGTTCTTCATCCAGCAGCGCCAGGCCACGCTCCAGCGTACGCGCAAACTGCTCTTCTTCGGTTTTAAGAACCTGCTCAACCATAGCCTGTTGATGCTTCAGTTCTTCGCCCGCGGAACCCATTACGTCTACCAGCGGACCAACCAGCTTGTAGAAGAAAGTGTCCTTCGCGCCCAGCATGTTGCCATGACGAACTGCGCGACGAATGATACGACGCAGCACATAGCCACGGTTTTCATTCGACGGAACAACGCCATCGGCAATCAGGAACGCACAGGAACGGATATGGTCGGCAATAACGCGCAGCGACTTGTTGCTCAGATCGGTCGCGCCGGTAACTTTCGCCACGGACTCAATCAGTGAACGGAACAGGTCAATTTCATAGTTGGAGTTAACGTGTTGCAGCACGGCCGCAATACGCTCCAGACCCATACCAGTATCCACGGACGGTTTCGGCAGCGGTTCCATGGTGCCGTCAGCCTGACGGTTGAACTGCATGAAGACGATGTTCCAGATCTCAATGTAGCGATCGCCATCTTCTTCCGCGCTTCCCGGAGGCCCCCCCCAAATGTGGTCGCCGTGGTCGTAGAAAACTTCGGTGCACGGACCGCAAGGACCGGTATCACCCATCTGCCAGAAGTTGTCGGAAGCATAAGCCGCGCCTTTGTTATCACCGATACGGATGATACGTTCGCGCGGAATACCGACTTCTTTTTCCCAGATTTCATAGGCTTCATCGTCAGTTTCATAGACGGTGACCCACAGACGCTCTTTTGGCAGGGCAAACCAGTTTTCACCGGTCAACAGTTCCCATGCGTATTGAATGGCGTCGTGTTTGAAGTAATCGCCGAAGCTGAAGTTGCCCAGCATTTCGAAAAAGGTATGGTGACGTGCAGTGTAACCGACGTTTTCCAGGTCGTTGTGCTTACCGCCCGCACGTACGCAACGCTGCGAGGTGGTTGCGCGGGAATAATTACGCTTGTCGAGGCCAAGGAAAACATCCTTGAACTGGTTCATCCCGGCGTTGGTAAACAACAAAGTAGGGTCATTGTTCGGTACCAGGGAGCTGCTGGCAACTACCTGATGTCCTTTACTATGGAAAAAATCGAGAAACGCCTGACGGATCTCAGCGGTGCTCTTGCTCATAATTATCCTGAAGAAATCAAGCTAACGAAATGTCATTACCAGCATCGGCACGTAAACTGCGCCTCTGGCAATCGAAAAGTGGGAATAAGATAAGTTTTCTTTACTGGGAAGTAAAATCCCGTATGCGGTCAATCGTCAAAATTTCGCCATATTGCCTGAATATCTTCCATCAGATAGCCGCGATAGAGCAAAAAACGCTGGACCTTTACCTTATCTGAAAATTCCACAGGTAAAGGTTCTCCATATTTCCGGACGGCCTGCTCACGTGCAAGCACTGCCCAGTCAATTTCGCACTCACGCATGGCTCGCTCAATAGCCTCACGCGCGATCCCTTTCTGATTTAATTCCTGACGCACGCGGGCAGGTCCGTAGCCCTTACGACTGCGGCTGGCGATAAACTGCTGCACGAAGCGATCATCATCCAGATAACGACTTTCAATACACCAGGCGATGACCTTGTCGTAATCCTCTGGCGTGGCATCAATTTCTTCTGATCCATTTTTCCCCATCACCGGAGCGGCCAGCTTACGTCGCAGTTCCTGCTCGCTGTGATCGCGCATCGCCAGAATACGTACGGCGCGGTCAAGCAGTCGGGAATAAGCGGAACGGCGGGAAGTTGCGTCTGTCATAGTGAGCCTTCAGAAATGAAAAAGGGCTGCATGATATGCAGCCCTTTACTATATGCGATTCAAAACAGATTATCAGAAATCTTCGTTCGTTTCTTTTACGTCTTCGCCGCTATCATCAACGGAGAAATCAGGCGTTGAATCCTGGTTATTGAGCAGTAACTCACGTAATTTCTTCTCAATTTCTTTCGCAGTTGCCGGGTTTTCTTTCAGCCAGTTGGTTGCGTTTGCTTTACCCTGACCGATTTTCTCACCGTTGTAGCTGTACCATGCACCAGCTTTTTCAATCAGCTTCTCTTTCACGCCCAGGTCAACCAGTTCGCCGTAGAAGTTGATACCTTCACCGTAAAGAATCTGGAATTCGGCCTGTTTAAACGGTGCTGCAATTTTGTTTTTCACGACCTTAACGCGGGTTTCACTACCCACCACGTTGTCGCCTTCTTTCACCGCACCAATACGACGGATATCCAGACGAACAGAAGCATAGAATTTCAGGGCGTTACCACCGGTGGTGGTTTCCGGGTTACCGAACATAACGCCAATCTTCATACGGATCTGGTTGATGAAAATCAGCAGCGTGTTGGACTGCTTCAGGTTACCGGCCAGTTTACGCATTGCCTGGCTCATCATACGTGCCGCAAGGCCCATGTGAGAGTCACCAATTTCGCCTTCGATTTCTGCCTTCGGCGTCAATGCGGCAACGGAGTCGACAACGATAACGTCAACCGCACCGGAACGCGCCAGCGCATCACAGATTTCCAGCGCTTGCTCACCGGTATCCGGCTGAGAACACAGCAGGTTATCGATATCAACGCCAAGTTTACGCGCATAAACGGGATCCAACGCGTGTTCCGCATCGATGAACGCACAGGTTTTACCTTCGCGCTGTGCGGCGGCAATAACCTGCAGTGTCAGCGTTGTTTTACCGGAGGATTCTGGCCCGTAGATTTCGACGATACGACCCATAGGCAAACCGCCCGCGCCCAATGCGATATCCAGAGAAAGCGAACCGGTGGAGATGGTTTCCACATCCATGGAACGGTCTTCACCGAGGCGCATGATGGAGCCTTTACCGAATTGCTTTTCGATCTGACCCAGCGCTGCCGCCAACGCTTTCTGTTTGTTTTCGTCGATAGCCATTAATTACTCCTGTCATGCCGCTTTCGGGTTAAACCGCGAAACGTGATAGATAATGTTCTGTTGAAGCAATTATACTGTATGCTCATACAGTATCAAGTATTTTGTAGAAATTGTTGCCACAGGGTTTGTAACGCGTAGGCGGTCGCCTGTCGACGTACTGCATCGCGATCGCCGCTAAAGCATTCCCGGCGGGTAATCCCCTCGCCGCTTGCGCTGGCAAAAGCAAACCATACCGTCCCCACGGGCTTTTCTTTGCTGCCGCCATCCGGCCCCGCAATACCGCTTATCGAAACAGCGAAATGCGCGCGGGCGGCTTTTAGCGCACCTATCGCCATCTCCACCACCACTGGCTCACTCACCGCGCCATGCTGGGCCAGCGTCTCTTCACGCACGCCAATCATCTGCGCTTTGGCTTCATTGCTGTAAGTCACAAACCCGCGTTCAAACCAGGTGGAGCTTCCGGCAATATCCGTAATCGCTTTGGCTACCCAGCCGCCGGTGCAGGATTCCGCCGTCGTCACGGTTGCCCCGCGCGCTTTCAGCGCCAGGCCAACCTGCTCGCTTAACTGCATCAGTTCACTGTCGGTCATTTCAGCCTCTGTCAGTTAAAAAAATATGCCGGACAAGATAGCACTTTCATAACCAATGTGGGGATGGCGAGAACGTTTTACGAGGGGGATTCCAAAAATTGCTCCGTTGCATAAATAAGACCTGCCGGATGGCGATGTCAGGGCATCTTCTCCGGCCTACAAGAGATATCCTCCAGTAGGCCGGGGGAGTGATTACTGCACACGCGCCAGCGCCACCGCCTGACCCAATTGCCACACGGCCATCGCGTAATGGGTACTGTGGTTATAGCGGGTGATGGTGTAGAAGTTCGGCAACCCATACCAGTACTGGTAGCCGGTACCGATATCCAGGCGTAGCAGGCTGGCCTGCTGATGATTCCCCAATGACTGCTGCGGCGTCAGACCTGCGGCGGCAAGCTGAGAAATGCTGTACTGCGTTTTAAAGCCGTTAGCCAACCCAGGCGCCTGACCATTTGCCGGAACCGCTACTGTATCGCCTTTCACCCAGCCGTGACCTTTGAAGTAGTTCGCCACGCTACCGATGGCATCAACCGGATCCCACAGGTTAATGTGCCCATCACCATTGAAATCAACGGCATATTGTTTATAGGAAGACGGCATAAACTGGCCGTAGCCCATTGCCCCCGCGAAAGAACCTTTCAAATCGAGCGGATCGTCGCTTTCATCTCGCGCCATCAGCAGGAAGGTTTCCAGTTCGCCAGAGAAGTATTCCGCACGACGAGGATAGTTAAAGGACAGCGTCGCCAGCGCATCCAGAATCCGCGTTTTACCCATCACGCGGCCCCAGCGAGTTTCTACGCCAATAATGCCAACGATAATTTCCGGCGGTACGCCGTAGACCTGCCAGGCGCGGTTCAGGGCATCTTCATATTGGTTCCAGAAAGCCACGCCGTTTTGCACGTTATCCGGTGTGATGAACTGTTTACGATACCGTAACCATGCGCCGTTAGGTCCGGCTGGCGGTTGTGTCGTCGGCGCCTGGCGGTCCATCAGACGCAATACCGAGTCCAGACGCTTAGCCTGCGACAAGATCTCCTGCAACTGCTGGCGGTCAAAACCGTGCTTATTCACCATTTTCTCGATGAACTGCTGGGCGTTCGGATTATTGGCAAAATCACCGCCCGTTTGCATGACATTGTGCTGCGGCTCAAGCAGGAATCCGCCGGATGGCGTACCCGTAGTCGTTTGAGTCTCTGAAGGTTTAGGTTTGCTGCTACAGGCAGCGAGCAATACGAAAAGGGGAAGTAACGCTACATAACGACGCTTGAACATGAGACATCCATTAAACAAATTCAGCCTGGGGGAAGTATGGTAAAGCATCCTCCGTCACACAAGGAAGCAGTTGTCGCTCTCCTTCACAGAATTTCCCCCCTCTTGCACTTCCGCCCGGCACAATTGCGAGCCTTCACGCACTTTCTTTCAAATTAAAATATTTATCTTTCATTTTGAGATCAAAATAACACTTTAAAACATTTCAATGTGATTAAAATAAATTACCGTTTGGCAAGATAACTAAAAACCCCTACAGGAGAGAATAATGATCGACACCATCACACTCGGGGCTGAGTGGTTTATCGGCTTGTTCCAGAAAGGCGGAGAGGTCTTTACCGGCATGGTGACCGGTATTCTTCCTCTGCTGATCAGCTTGCTGGTCATCATGAATGCGCTGATTAACTTTATCGGTCAGCAGCGTATTGAACGTTTTGCCCAGCGCTGCGCTGGAAACCCGCTGTCCCGCTACCTGCTACTGCCGTGCATCGGCACATTTGTGTTTTGTAACCCTATGACGCTGAGCCTGGGTCGCTTTATGCCGGAAAAATACAAGCCCAGCTACTACGCCGCCGCCTCTTACAGTTGCCATTCAATGAACGGCTTGTTCCCGCACATCAACCCTGGCGAGCTGTTTGTCTATCTGGGGATCGCCAGCGGACTGACTACGCTGGGTCTGCCGCTCGGTCCGCTCGCGGTGAGCTATTTGCTGGTCGGTCTGGTGACCAACTTCTTCCGTGGCTGGGTGACCGATTTCACCACCACCATCTTTGAGAAAAAAATGGGCATTCAACTTGAGCAGAAAGTACATCTGGCGGGAGCAACATCATGACGCGTATTCGTATTGAAAAAGGCACCGGCGGCTGGGGCGGCCCGCTTGAACTGGATGCCGTTCCGGGCAAGAAAATTGTCTATATCACTGCAGGAACGCGCCCGGCGATTGTCGACAAGCTGGCGAATCTGACCGGTTGGCAGGCCGTTGATGGCTTCAAAGAAGGCGAACCGCCGGAGAATGAAATTGGCGTGGCGATCATCGACTGCGGCGGCACACTGCGCTGCGGGATCTATCCAAAACGTCGTATCCCGACGGTGAACATTCACGCCACGGGAAAATCCGGTCCGCTGGCCCAGTTCATTGTTGAAGATATCTATGTCTCTGGCGTAAAAGAAGAAAACATTACCGTTGTCGGTGAAGCGTCCGCTACACCAACGCCCGCAAACAGCAGCATGGGCCGCGATTACGACACCAGCAAGAAAATTACCGAGCAAAGCGACGGTCTGTTGGCAAAAGTCGGGATGGGCATGGGCTCAGCCGTTGCGGTTCTGTTCCAGGCCGGGCGCGACACTATTGATACCGTGCTGAAAACCATTCTGCCGTTTATGGCATTCGTCTCGGCGCTGATCGGCATCATTATGGCTTCTGGTCTGGGAGACTGGATCGCCCATGGACTCGCACCGCTGGCCAGCCATCCGCTGGGGCTGGTGACGCTGGCGCTGATTTGTTCTTTCCCACTGCTGTCGCCTTTCCTCGGCCCCGGTGCGGTCATCGCCCAGGTTATCGGCGTTCTGATCGGCGTACAGATTGGTTTGGGGAATATTCCCCCGCATCTGGCGTTACCTGCTCTGTTCGCCATTAACGCCCAGGCTGCATGCGACTTTATCCCTGTCGGGCTGTCGCTGGCCGAAGCACGTCAGGACACGGTCCGCGTCGGCGTGCCATCCGTTCTGGTGAGTCGTTTTCTGACCGGCGCGCCAACCGTTCTCATCGCCTGGTTTATTTCCGGCTTTATTTACCAATAAGAGGCACTCAAAAATGACCGTGATTTATCAGACCACCATCACCCGCATCGGCCAGAGCGCCCCGGATGCACTCAGCGACCAGATGTTGATTACCTTTCGTGAAGGTGCGCCCGCGGATATCGAGGAGTTTTGCTTCATTCATTGCCACGGCGAGCTGAACGGTTCGTTACAAGCGGGGATCCAGTTTGAACTAGGCCAGCATCAGTACCCGGTCACCGCCGTTGGCAGCGTGGCAGAACAAAACTTACGTGAACTGGGACATATCACCCTGCGTTTTGACGGACTGAGTGAAGCGGAATTCCCCGGCACCGTACACGTTTCAGGCCCCGTGCCAGACGGTATCGCGCCGGGCTGTATTTTGAAGTTTGTTGCTTAAGATTGAAGGAGATAAAGATGAATCAGGTTGCCGTTGTCATTGGTGGAGGCCAGACCCTTGGCGCATTCCTTTGCCGTGGGCTTGCGACAGAAGGATACCGCGTCGCGGTGGTGGATATTCAAAGCGATAAAGCCGCCAACGTGGCGCAGGAAATTAACGCCGAGTTTGGCGAAGGCACCGCCTACGGTTTTGGCGCAGATGCCACCAGCGAACAGAGTGTGATGGCGCTATCGCGCGGAGTGGATGAAATATTCGGCCGCGTCGATCTGCTGGTTTACAGCGCGGGTATCGCTAAAGCCGCTTTTATCAGCGACTTTCAGCTCGGTGATTTCGACCGTTCGCTGCAGGTGAATCTGGTCGGCTACTTCCTCTGCGCACGTGAGTTCTCACGCCTGATGATCCGCGATGGTATTCAGGGACGCATTATCCAGATCAATTCCAAATCCGGGAAAGTGGGCAGTAAACACAATTCAGGCTATAGCGCGGCAAAATTTGGCGGCGTGGGCTTAACCCAGTCACTGGCGCTGGATCTGGCGGAATACGGGATCACCGTGCATTCACTGATGCTTGGCAATCTGCTGAAATCACCGATGTTCCAGTCGTTATTGCCGCAATATGCAACCAAACTTGGACTTAAGCCAGACGAAGTTGAGCAGTACTACATTGATAAGGTTCCGCTCAAACGCGGCTGCGATTATCAGGACGTGCTGAACATGCTGCTGTTTTACGCCAGCCCGAAAGCCTCTTACTGCACAGGGCAGTCCATCAACGTGACCGGCGGTCAGGTGATGTTTTAATATTGAATTGCCGGATAGCGGCTACGCTTATCCGGCAAAATTAAAGGAGTACATAATGGTTTCCGCACTGATTACCGTCGCCGCCATTGCGTGGTGTCTGCAGCTGGCATTAGGGGGCTGGCAAATATCCCGCTTTAATCGGGCGTTTGATAGGCTTTGCCAACAGGGTCGGGTTGGCGTGGGGCGCTCCGGCGGACGTTTTAAACCCCGAGTGGTGGTCGCCATTGCGCTAGATGAGCAGCAGCGAGTAACTGATACGTTATTTATGAAAGGTCTTACGGTATTCGCCAGACCCGGCAAAATTGCCACAATAATGGGCAAACATCTTGATGATTTACAGCCTGATGTGATCTTTCCCCATGATCCGCTATCGCAGAATGCACTATCATTGGCGCTTAAACTGAAACATGGATAATTTCGTTGTGAATGCTAATAGCTTGCGAAATTATCATTTTGCAACCTATAGTCAGGGTAATCACGCCTATGAAACCTCGTCAGCGTCAGGCTGCCATACTGGAGCATCTGCAAAAGCAGGGAAAATGCTCGGTTGAAGAACTGGCCCACTACTTTGACACGACCGGCACGACCATTCGTAAAGACCTTGTTATTCTGGAGAATGCCGGTACCGTCATTCGTACCTATGGCGGCGTAGTATTAAATAAAGACGAATCCGACCCGCCAATCGATCACAAAACGCTAATCAACACGCATAAAAAAGAGCAGATTGCCGAAGCCGCCGTCCGTTTTATTCACGATGGCGACTCCATTATTCTGGATGCGGGCAGCACCGTACTGCAGATGGTGCCAATGCTCACGCGCTTTAGCAACATCACAGTCATGACCAACAGCCTGCACATTGTTAACGCCCTTTCGGAGCTGGACAACGAGCAAACCATCCTGATGCCCGGCGGGACCTTTCGCAAAAAATCTGCGTCATTTCACGGTCAGCTGGCTGAAAACGCCTTTGAGCAGTTCAGCTTTGATAAACTCTTCATGGGCACCGACGGCATTGACCTCAATGCTGGCGTGACCACCTTTAATGAAGTGTTTAGCGTCAGCAAAGCGATGTGCAATGCCGCTCGCGAAGTAATTCTGATGGCTGACTCATCAAAATTTGGGCGCAAAAGCCCCAATGTTGTATGCAGTCTGGAAAGCGTCGACAAGCTGATTACCGATGCGGGTATCGACCCTGCGTTTCGTCAGGCGCTGGAAGCAAAAGGGATTGAAGTAATCATAACCGGAGAAACCAATGAGTGATGCACTACTGAACGCGGGCCGCCAGACGTTAATGCTGGAGCTACAGGAAGCCAGCCGACTGCCAGAACGACTGGGTGATGATTTTGTCCGCGCTGCCAATACGATCATCCACTGCGAAGGCAAAGTGATTGTCTCCGGGATTGGCAAATCCGGCCATATTGGCAAAAAAATCGCGGCAACCCTCGCCAGTACCGGCACCCCCGCCTTTTTTGTACATCCGGCGGAAGCATTGCACGGCGACTTAGGCATGATTGAAAGCCGCGATGTCATGCTGTTTATCTCCTACTCCGGCGGCGCGAAAGAGTTGGATCTCATCATTCCACGCCTGGAAGACAAATCCGTCGCTCTGCTGGCCATGACCGGAAAACCGACCTCACCGCTGGGTCTGGCGGCCAAAGCGGTGCTGGATATTTCCGTTGAGCGTGAAGCCTGTCCGATGCGCCTGGCACCGACCTCCAGCACCGTTAACACGCTGATGATGGGCGACGCGCTGGCCATCGCCGTAATGCAGGCGCGCGGCTTCAACGAAGAAGATTTTGCGCGCTCGCATCCGGCGGGTGCGCTGGGCGCTCGTCTGTTAAATAAAGTGCATCATCTGATGCGTCGTGACGATGCCATACCGCAGGTGACGCTCACCACCAGCGTCATGGACGCGATGCTGGAACTTAGCCGTACGGGTCTTGGCCTGGTGGCAGTCTGCGATGATGACTCGTTGGTGAAAGGCGTCTTTACCGACGGCGACCTGCGCCGCTGGCTGGTTGGCGGTGGAGCGCTCACCACTCAGGTTAGCGAGGCGATGACCCACAACGGCGTTACGTTGCAGGCACAGAGCCGCGCCATTGACGCCAAAGAGATCCTGATGAAACGCAAAATCACTGCAGCACCGGTGGTCGATGAAAACGGTAAACTTACCGGTGCTATCAACCTGCAGGATTTCTATCAGGCCGGTATTATCTAATCCTTCAGCCCCAGACGTTTCGCCAGCCGGTGCAGGTTGGCGACGTCTGTTTCCAGCGCCCGCGCACTTGCTGCCCAACTGTGATTATTTTGCGCCAGCGCCCGGCGGATCATCTCTCGCTGGAATGACTCCGTTGCTTCACGCAGATTATGCTGTTGCGGGATCTCTGCAACACCTTCCGCCGCTGGTGTTACAGGCGCTTCATCCTGCAAGGCAAAATGCTGCGTCTCTAGCACCACTTCATCCCCTGCTCTGGTGGCCCTTGCCAGAACAACCGCACGGTGAATGGCATGTTCCAGCTCGCGTACGTTACCAGGCCAGGCGTAGCTCAACAGATGACTACGCGCACCGGGGCTTAACACCACACGGGAAAGTCCCAGTCGCAGTCGACATTGCTCGCAAAAATAGCCTGCCAGCAGCACCACATCTTCGCCACGCTCACGAAGAGGCGGTACGGAAAGGGGAAAGACGCTCAGCCGGTGGAATAAATCCGCACGGAAATTCCCGGCCAGCACCTCTTCGCGTAAATCACGGTTCGTTGCCGCGAGTACGCGCACGTCGACACGCAGGCTGCGATCGTCACCCACGCGTTGAATATCACCGTATTGCAGCACGCGTAGCAGCTTAGCCTGTAGCGCCAGCGAGAGTTCGCCAATTTCATCGAGAAACAGCGTCCCGTTATCGGCCATTTCAAACTTACCGCTCCGATTACTGATAGCCCCGGTAAAGGCCCCTTTTACGTGACCAAACAGCTCGCTTTCCGCTACGCTTTCTGGCAAGGCCGCACAGTTCAGATACACCAGCGGGTTCACCGCGCGGGGTGAACCTTCATGAATCGCTTTCGCTACCAGCTCCTTCCCGGTCCCCGTTTCGCCGCTAATCAGTACGTTGAGATCGGACCCCGCCACAATCTCAATCTCTTTTTTCAGCTGCATCATATTGGGCGACAGGCCAATCATCTGGGTTTCCGTCACCTGCTCGAAAGCCGTCGACGAACCCGGCAGCATATTCTGGCTTTCCAGCTGTTCAATCAGTAGCGCATTGCTCAACGCGCCAGCCGCCAGCGCGGCAATCAGCCTGAGTTCTTCATCACTGAACACATCAAACTGATCCGGTTCCATGCCATCCAGCGTTAACGCGCCAATCAAATTTTGACCGGCGAACAGTGGTAAGCCAATACAGGCATGCACTTTCAGACTCTCCTGGCCTGGGATCAGCCCGTCGTAAGGATCGGGCAAATCACTGTCGGCAGGAAAACGTACCACGTCTCCGGCACGGGCAATCGCTTCCAGACGCGGATGCCCTTCCAGCGTAAAGCGCCTGCCGAGAACATCCTGGGCCAGCCCATCGATTGCCAGTGGAATAAACTGTCGCGACTCGTAGCGCAGCAATGCCGACGCGTCGCACTCCAGTACCTGACGCAAGGTGGTTATCAGGCGTTGAAAGCGATCCTGATGTCCAATACCGCTTTGTAATTCAATGGCGATGCCCGCCAGCACATCTACGGAAAAGCTCATGGCTACCTCATTGTCATTTTGACAATTCATATTGTCATATTGACAATAAGAAACATAGTCATTTTGACTACCACCTTATGAGCAATAAAAAATAAAATCTTTAAAATCAAAGAAATAAAAAGTTGGCATGCAACCTGCTATTAGCAAAACATCTTTTTTGAAAAACGCCGAATTAATTGAGGTTGTTATGTCTATTCTGGTTAAAAATAACATTCATTGGGTTGGCCAACGTGACTGGGAAGTGCGTGATTTCCACGGAACTGAATACAAAACGCTGCGCGGTAGCAGCTATAACAGCTATCTCATCCGTGAAGAAAAAAATGTCCTGATCGATACCGTAGACCACAAATTCAGCCGTGAATTCGTGCAGAACCTGCGCAGTGAAATCGACCTTGCCGATATCGACTACATCATTATTAACCACGCGGAAGAAGACCATGCCGGTGCGCTGACCGAGCTGATGTCCTGCATCCCGGACACGCCAATCTACTGCACCGCTAATGCCATTGACTCTATTAACGGACACCACCATCACCCGGAGTGGAACTTCAATGTGGTCAAAACCGGCGACAGCCTTGACATCGGCAACGGCAAACAGCTGATCTTCGTTGAAACACCCATGCTGCACTGGCCGGACAGTATGATGACCTACATGACCGGCGATGCGGTGCTGTTCAGTAACGATGCCTTCGGCCAGCACTACTGCGACGAACGCCTGTTCAACGACGAAGTTGACCAGGCCGAACTGTTCGAACAGTGCCAGCGCTACTATGCCAATATCCTGACGCCGTTCAGCCGTCTGGTGACGCCGAAAATTACTGAGATCCTCAGCTTCAACCTGCCGGTCGATATGATTGCCACTTCCCACGGCGTGGTATGGCGCGACAACCCGACACAAATCGTTGAGCTGTACCTGAAATGGGCAGCGGATTATCAGGAAGACCGCATCACCATTTTCTACGACACCATGTCCAATAACACCCGCATGATGGCGGACGCGATTGCCCAGGGCATCAACGAAGTCGACCCGAACGTGGCGGTAAAAATCTTTAACGTCGCCCGTAGCGACAAAAACGAAGTCCTGACTAACGTCTTCCGCTCTAAAGGCGTGCTGGTCGGGACTTCCACAATGAACAACGTGATGATGCCGAAAATCGCCGGTCTGGTGGAAGAGATGACCGGCCTGCGTTTTCGTAACAAGCGTGCCAGCGCCTTTGGTTCACACGGCTGGAGCGGCGGTGCGGTAGACCGTTTGTCCACGCGTTTGCAGGATGCCGGTTTCGAGATGTCGCTGAGCCTGAAGGCGAAATGGCGTCCGGACCTCGGTGCACTGGAACTGTGCCGCCAGCATGGCCGCGAAATTGCACGTCAGTGGGCGCTTGCTCCACTGCCGGAGACCCCCGTTAAAGCCTTGTCCAAAGAAGAAGAGTGCGCCTGTGCCGCTGCGGCTGCCGCTGACCTTGGCCCAAGCATGCAGTGCAGCGTGTGCCAGTGGATTTACGACCCAGCAAAAGGTGAACCGCTGCAGGACGTTGCACCGGGTACACCGTGGAGCGACGTACCGGACAACTTCCTGTGCCCGGAATGTTCATTAGGTAAAGACGTCTTCGACGTACTGGCAACGGAGGCAAAATGAGCCACGAAATTGTCATCATTGGTTCGGGCTTCGCCGCCCGCCAGTTAGTCAAAAATATCCGTAAGCAGGATGTGACTGTCCCGCTGACCCTGATTGCCGCGGACAGCATGGATGAGTACAACAAGCCCGATCTCAGCCACGTTATCAGTCAGTCACAGCGTGCAGACGACCTCACCCGCCAGTCGGCGGGGGAGTTTGCCGAGCAGTTTAATTTGCGCCTGTTCCCACATACCTGGGTAACCGACATCGACGCCGATGCCCACATAGTGAAAAGTCAGGACAAGCAGTGGCAGTACGACAAACTGGTGCTGGCGACGGGGGCTTCAGCCGTTGTACCTCCGGTTAGCGGGCGTGAGTTAATGCTTACATTGAACAGCCAACAAGAGTATCGCGCCTGTGAAACGCTGCTGCGTGACGCCCGGCGGGTGCTGATTGTTGGCGGCGGACTGATTGGCAGTGAACTGGCGATGGATTTCTGTCGGGCCGGTAAAGCGGTAACGCTTATCGACAACGCCGCCAGCATTCTGGCCTCGCTGATGCCGCCGGAAGTCAGCAGTCGCTTACAGCATCGTCTGACCGATATGGGTGTCCATCTGCTGCTGAAATCCCAGCTTCAGGGGCTGGAAAAAACGGCCTCGGGTATTCGCGCCACGCTCGATCGTAGCCGCAACGTAGAAGTCGATGCGGTGATTGCCGCCACCGGCCTGCGCCCTGAAACCGCGCTGGCGCGTCGCGCCGGATTGAACATCAATCGTGGCGTCTGCGTCGACAGCTATCTGCAAACCAGCCACCCGGACATTTATGCCCTCGGCGACTGTGCGGAAATTAATGGTCAGGTTCTGCCGTTCCTGCAGCCGATTCAACTGAGCGCCATGTATCTGGCGAAGAACCTGCTCGGCGGCAATGCGCCATTGAAGCTGCCTGCCATGCTGGTAAAAGTTAAAACGCCGGAACTGCCATTACATCTGGCAGGGGAAACCCAGCGCCGTGATCTGAACTGGCATATTGCCGCTGAAGCGCAAGGTATGGTGGCCAGAGGAATGAACGAAGAAGGCCAGCTATGTGCGTTTGTGGTCAGTGAAGACCGAATGAAAGAGGCCTTTACGCTGCTGAAAACGTTGCCCGTGTAAGTCCAGAGTACCGTTGCTTGATTTATTAACCTCACGCGCACGGATGTGCGTTGCCACTTGTCGGTATGCCCCGACATGTTTTTCTTGCCCCGCCAGTCCCGGGGCTTTTTTTTATTTTTGCGTCAACACCCGCGCCGCGGCAATCACGCCCTGCCCCAATGACAACCCGCCGTCGCCCGCCGGTAAACGCTGCGGGAACAGTAAGGTAAAATCACGCAGATAAAACGCCAGACGGGCCGACAATAAGCGGTTATGCATCACGCCACCGCTGAATACTAACGTTTTAATTCCGCGCGCTTCGGCCTGCTCACGCATCAGCGTGGCAAAACCACGCGCCAGCGCGTCGTGAAACGTCCACGCTCTTTCTGCAGGGTCGGTCTGCCAGGTGAGCCATTGCTGCCAAAAAATCGCTAAGTCCAGTTGATTGCCATTAAGCGGCACCGTAACAGGGTGATCAACACCTGCACACCGCGATGCCAGCGCCTCCAGCGCACAGGCCGCCTCACCTTCATAACTCAACGATTCCGGCGCACAATGCAACGCGGCGGCAACCGCATCAAACAAGCGCCCGCACGACGATGCCAGCGGGGCATTGATTCCCCGCTCAATGGCGCGCGCCAGTACGTTCCAGTTTTGATGCTGTAGCCCCGATGTTTCCGGGTAACGCTGCCAGTCAGGAACAAAACGCAGGCATTGCGCGAGCAGATTGCGCCATGGCTGTTTTGCCGCTAAATCGCCGCCCGCCAGCGCTACCGCCGGTAAGCCGCCAAGGTGCTCGCATTCACGATAGTTGATCCGCAAACACTCACCTCCCCACAGCGCACCATTTTCCCCCATGCCGATGCCGTCCAGCGTCAGAGCAATCACGTCACCTCCGTCGAGCGGCCAGCCGTGCTCGGCCAGACATGCCGCAGCATGCGCATGGTGATGCAGTACCGTTTCGGTTGGCAGATTCATTTCACTGGCCCACTGGCTGGAAACATAGCCAGGGTGTGCATCATGCACGATACGCTGTGGCGTAAAATCATAAATGTTCTGGATCAGACGCAGCGCATCACGCCACTGTTGCTGAATGCCGTCATCGCTGAGATCGCCTAAATGCTGGCTGATAACCGCCTGTTCGCCGCGCACCAGGCAGAAAGTATTTTTCAGATCCGCACCTAAGCACAGCATCGGCGGCACGTCGCGAAATCCCGGCGGCAGCGCGACCACATCCGGCACGTAACCCCGGGAACGACGCAGCATTTCCCCGCTGTCGCGCACCACGGAGTCATCCATCCGCTGCACAATTTCGCGGTTATGCAGCAAAAAACCATCGGCAATCTCACTTAAATCTTCCAGCGCCTGCGCATTGGTAATAGCAGGCGGCCTGCCGCTAAGATTGCCGGAGGTCATCACCAGCGGGCAATTCATCTCTTGCAAGAGCAAATGCTGTAACGGATTCGCGGGCAGCATGACGCCCACTTCCGTTAACCCTGGCGCAATGCCCTCGCTCAATGCAGCGACATAGCGTTTTTGCACCAGCACGATCGGCGCAGCGGGGGTTGTGAGCAAACGACGCGCGGGTTCAGGTAGTCCGTCATCAGTTGGTAGCATTACCGCCAACGGTTTCGCCGGGCGGTGTTTGCGCAGCCTGAGCAGCGCGACGACGTCATCATTGCGCGCATCGCACACCAGATGAAACCCACCAATGCCTTTAACGGCCACAATTCCGCCCGCTTTGAGTCGCGATACCGCCGCCTGCAACGCTGCTTCTTTTTCCGCCCGCAGATCTGCGCTTATCCACTCAAGATGCGGGCCACACGTTGGGCAAGCGACAGGCTGCGCATGAAAACGACGATCATATGGATCGCGGTATTCCGCTTCGCATTGTGAACACAGTGGGAATGAGGTCATGACGGTAAAGGGACGGTCATACGGCATTGCACGAATAATGGTGAAGCGCGGACCGCAGTGAGTACAGTTGATAAAAGGATAACGATAACGGCGTTCGCCGGGGGTGCTCATTTCAATCAGACATTCGGGACAGGTCGCGGCGTCCGGAACGATCTGCGTATTCATCGAACCGCCAGCGCTTTGCCGAATAGTGAAATCGGCAGGCTGTTGCGTCCAGGCGAACGATTCGCGCTCAACGCTATCAATGCGCGCCAGTGGCGGGCAGTGTTGGTGCAACTGCGCAATAAATTCCGCCGGATCTTCCTGCAAGCGCACAACCACACCGTCACCGTCGTTACACACGTCGCCATGCAGCTGTAACCGCTGCGCCAGTTGCCAGACGTAGGGGCGAAATCCAACGCCCTGTACCTTGCCGCGAATACGCAACTGTACGCCGGTGTGGGTGTTTATTGTCATGATGAATTCCCGCGGTAATGTATCCCTGAAATGTCCGTTTGCCGGATGGCAGCTTCGCCTTATCCGGCCTACGTTACTCCTTTGTAGACCTGACAAGCACAGCGCCATCAGGCACGTATTTTACGCGGATTTTCAGATATCAGAACAGCAAAGATGCGGTGGAATCCAGCGCCGCGCGACGGCGTTTTTCAGCGCTCAGTTGTTCAAGCTTATTGCGATCCACATAAATCAGCGCGTGAGTCGGGCAGACTTCCATACAGGCAGGACCGGCCTCGCGATGGTGGCACAGGTCGCACTTATTGGCTTCGGCTTTTTCTGCACGGACGTTCAGGCCAGCCCCACTGTTACGTACAACCGGGCGCACAACCACTTCCATTGCGCCATAAGGACAAGCCACAACGCAGGTTTTACAGCCAATACAGCGTTCCTGCATTACGTGGACAAAGCCTTTATCACGGCTGATTGCACCGTTCGGACAGACGTTAGCGCACGGCGCATCTTCACACTGGCGGCACAATGTCGCCGTGGAGACATTAACGCCTTTGATGACGTGAATGCGGGGTAAAAAGGTTTCAGGGGTCAGCGATGCGCAGTCCTGGTTATCCTGATGGGATACCACGCAGGCCACTTCACAGGTACGGCAACCAATGCATTTATTGGCGTCTGCAATGATGAAACGGTTCATCAATTTCTCCAGCAATGACAGAATATCTGCCGAAGCATTCACAAATCGTGCCAGATTTTAATCTACTGTTCTTAAAGGTTTTTTATTTTGATGTCTACAAGGAAAGCGTGTCATCGTCACTAGTGACGATGACAAATGACAGCCGTCAGGACGAAACGGGCGGCGCAACAGAGTCGCGGTGAATGAGTTCACCGGTGAAGGTTTTTGGCGGGGTAAATACCCCGTCCCCCAGCATAAAGATCAGCCGTCCAATCGTTTCCTGGATCATTTCCGTCACGGGGATTTTGACACTGGAAAGCGCAGGAATCGTATATGGCGCGAGGGCGATATCATCGAAGCCAATCACCGAGACCTGTAAAGGCACGCACACACCACGGGCGTGAAACTGCTTCATCGCGCCGATCGCCATATCGTCATTGCTGGCCACCAGCGCGGTAAAATTGACCTTACGCGAAAGCAAAGTATCCACACCCGCAGCACCGCAGGCTGGCGTCCACTTTCCTTTAACAATCAATTCATTATTAAGCGCAATTCCATGATGTGCCAGCGCGTCTTTATAGCCTGAAAGTCGCTCCACGCCGGTAGGTGAATCCATCGAACCGGTAATAAATCCAATCTCTTTGTGTCCGGCGGCAATGAGCTGAGTGACGGCGTTAAAGCTGGTCTGCTTTTGATCGCACCACACGCAGTGGCTGGTGTTTTTCCGCAGACGTCGATTAAGCACCATAATCGGCTGACTATGGGCGTCGATGATATCGTCTATCTCATCCACGCTGAGAAAACGCGGATAAATCATAATCGCGTCGCAGCGTAAGTCGAGCAAGTACTGGATCGCCTGGCGCTCTTCCTCAGCGCTGTGCTTACCATCAGCCAGCAACAGCTGACGTCCCTTATCCTCCGCCATACGTGCGGTATGAAACAGCAGCTCGCTGAAATAGACACCGTGATAAAGGGTGTTCGTCACCACTAGTCCCAGCGTCTGCGTGGTTTTCGCCGCCAGACTGCGCGCCAGCAAGTTAGGGCGATAACCACTCTCTTCAATGGCCTGAAACACGCGGTCTTTGGTCTCCTGGCTGACGTAGCCGTTCCCAGAAAGCACCCGGGAAACCGTCGCTTTCGACACGCCGGCACGCTTCGCCACCTCCAGCATAGTGGTCATATTACTCATCCCTTTTCTCTTAATGTGACGCAGTGTACTGCACCGTTTCGCCGCTGTCCTCGCTGCTAAATCGCAGACGCTGACATCTAGTGATATGGGTCACAATTACAAAAAATGATCAAAATTAAATCTTGCTTATTATTCATAATTTAAACATGATTTTGTGGAACCGGTTTCCTACCTGCGTTTCATAACTCAGAAAAGCGACCCAACGTAAACGGATAAAACATAACGTACCCTACTGATAAAACAGGATTAAATCCGATGTCCAAGAATTATGCAGCGCTGGCGCGCTCCGTTGTGACGGCTCTGGGAGGCGTTGACAACATCACAGCAGTGACCCACTGTATGACCCGTTTGCGTTTCGTTATCAAAGATGACTCGCAGGTCGACAGCGCGACGCTGAAGACGCTCTCTGGCGTACTTGGCGTGGTGCGTAGCGATAACCAGTGCCAGGTGATCATCGGCAACACCGTTTCGCAGGCGTATCGCGAAGTGGTCAGCCTGTTGCCTGCCAATATGCAGCCTGCTGAGCCGCAAACCAAACCCCGACTGACACTGAAGCGGATTGGCGCGGGGATCCTCGACGCGCTGATCGGCACCATGTCGCCGTTGATCCCGGCTATTATCGGCGGATCAATGCTCAAGCTGCTGGCAATGATCCTCGAAATGACCGGCGTGCTGGAGAAAGGATCGTCCACGCTCACCATTCTGACCGTTATCGGTGACGGCGCATTTTTCTTCCTGCCGCTGATGGTCGCCGCGTCGGCCGCTATCAAATTCAAAACCAACATGTCGCTGGCAATCGCCATCGCAGGCGTACTGGTGCACCCCAGCTTCATCGATCTGATGGCGAAGGCTGCGCAGGGTGAGCACGTTGAGTTTGCCCTGATCCCGGTGACGGCGGTGAAATACACCTACACGGTGATCCCGGCGCTGGTGATGACCTGGCGCCTGTCATACATCGAACGTTGGGTGGATAGCATCACTCCGGCGGTAACCAAAAACTTCCTTAAACCAATGCTAATCGTGCTGATCGCCGCGCCGCTCGCCATCGTCATCATTGGCCCGATCGGTATCTGGATCGGTAGCGCAATTTCCGCGCTGGTTTATACCATTCACGGCTATCTCGGCTGGCTGTCGGTGGCCATTATGGGCGCATTGTGGCCGCTGCTGGTGATGACCGGCATGCATCGCGTCTTCACCCCAACCATTATTCAGACCATTGCTGAAACCGGGAAAGAAGGCATGGTGATGCCGTCAGAAATCGGCGCCAACTTGTCGTTAGGCGGTTCATCGCTGGCAGTGGCATGGAAAACCAAAAACCCGGAACTGCGTCAGACGGCGTTAGCGGCAGCCGCCTCCGCCATCATGGCGGGCATTTCCGAACCTGCGCTGTATGGCGTGGCAATCCGCCTGAAACGACCGCTGATTGCAAGCCTTATCAGCGGTTTTATCTGCGGTGCCGTTGCCGGGATGGCCGGGCTGGCGAGTCATTCCATGGCGGCTCCTGGCTTGTTCACCAGCGTACAGTTTTTCGATCCGGCCAATCCGATGACCATCGTTTGGGTGTTTGGCGTGATGGCGCTGGCGGTAGTGCTTTCCTTTGTATTAACGCTGATTCTGGGCTTTGAAGATATCCCTGTCGAAGATGCAGCCGCGCAGGCCAGAAAAAACCAGGCCGCACAACCGGGCAATATCAATGGAGCCAGCATTTGACTGGTATGAACTGAGGTTAATTATGTCTGTTTTTCCGCAAGGATTTTTATGGGGCGGCGCACTGGCCGCCAACCAGTCTGAAGGGGCATACCGGGAAGGCGGCAAAGGACTGACTACCGTCGATATGATCCCCCACGGCACACATCGGATGCCCGTCAAGCTGGGTCAGGAAAAGCGCTTTGCGCTGCGGGATAACGAATTTTATCCCAGCCATCAGGCGATCGATTTTTATCATCGCTACAAAGAGGATATCGCGCTGATGGCGGAAATGGGGTTTACGGTTTTTCGTACTTCCATTGCCTGGAGCCGTCTCTACCCCAACGGCGATGAGCTGACGCCGAATGCAGAGGGTATCGCGTTTTACCGGGCGGTATTTGCCGAGTGTAAAAAATACAGTATTGAACCGCTGGTCACGCTGTGTCACTTCGATGTGCCGATGCATCTGGTCACCGAGTACGGCTCCTGGCGTAACCGCAAAATGGTTGAGTTCTTTACCCGCTACGCCCGTACCTGCTTCGAGGCTTTTGATGGGCTGGTGAAATACTGGCTGACGTTCAACGAAATCAACATTATGCTGCACAGCCCCTTTTCAGGCGCCGGGCTGGTATTTGAAGAAGGTGAAAATCAGGATCAGGTGAAATATCAGTCCGCTCACCACGAACTTATTGCCAGCGCCCTGGCGACGAAAATAGCCCATGAAATTAATCCGCAAAACCAGGTCGGTTGTATGCTGGCTGGCGGTAATTTTTATCCTTATTCCTGTAAACCAGAAGATGTGTGGACCGCGCTGGAAAAAGACCGCGAAAACCTGTTCTTTATTGATGTGCAGGCGCGCGGGGCTTATCCCGCTTACTCTGCCCGCGTGTTTCGCGAAAAGGGCGTGGTGATAGAAAAAGCCCCGGAAGATGACGATATCCTGAAAAACACCGTCGATTTTGTCTCGTTTAGCTACTACGCATCACGCTGTGCCTCGGCGGAAATGAACACCGGCAATACCAGCGCCGCCAACGTGGTGAAGTCGCTGCGTAATCCGTACATTGCCGCCAGCGAATGGGGCTGGGGCATCGATCCGCTTGGTCTGCGCATTACCATGAATATGATGTATGACCGCTACCAGAAACCGTTGTTTCTGGTGGAAAATGGGCTGGGGGCGAAAGATGAAATTGATGCTAACGGCGAGATCAATGACGACTACCGCATCAGCTATTTACGCGAACACATTCGCGCGATGGCAGACGCTATTGAAGATGGTGTGCCGCTGATGGGTTACACCACATGGGGCTGTATTGATTTGGTTTCTGCCTCAACCGGTGAGATGAGTAAACGCTACGGTTTTGTGTATGTGGACCGCGATGATACGGGCAACGGCACGCTGGCGCGCACCCGCAAGAAATCATTCTGGTGGTACAAAAAAGTGATCGCCAGCAACGGCGTCGATCTGGCGTGAAGGGCCTGCCGGAGGGGTCCACAGCCCTCCGGCAGACGTGCGTATTTTCATTTCATTTATTGCATTCAAAATGTGGAACCGTCCTTCCCGTTTCAGGTTTGCCCCCACGCTTTTTTACTGGCATTTTATTCAGTAGTTTTTAATCCTGGTCGCTCACCATAAGGAAGCGCGCATGTCTGATAAAAATGGCACAGCAGCAGTGGCTATCACCAAACCCGTCCGTCGTTTAACTGTTGGATATGTCAGAAAACGCCATGAGGATCCCAAAACGGGTTACACGCGACGAATCAGTCGGCACGCTTCACTCACACTGAACGGCGACTGGCTGGAACAAGCAGGGTTTCCTACCGGAACAGCAGTGAGTGTGTCAGTGACCCAGGGGAAATTAATTATTGAGCAGGCCATTGAGTAACGAGGATAAGCGGGGAAACAGGCCGGATGTCACTCCCATCCGGCACTGATACGGTTTACTCTTCCGGCGCTTCAAGCTCGGAGAATCCACCGTGCCCTTCCCAGCCAGCTAACCGCTGATAGACGGTATCGACCGCATCCTTGATTGGTTGTGTCATTGGGTAATAAAAACCAACAATATCCGGCTGAATACCAAGGAAAATCACCTCGCCAACATCGTCTTTCAGCTGATCAACCAGGTAGTTCAGCGGCATGTTGTGAGTGGTCATCATGAACATCTCGGCAATGTCATCGGGATCGATAATGCGGATTTGACCTGGGTTCAGCCCCATATCGGTAGCATCAACAATCAACAAACGTTGCGGACGCAGTTCACGGATGGCGACAATGTCGTTCTCCGGCGCGCTACCGCCGTCGATGACAACCCAGTTGCCTTGAGGATTTGCGACACACATTTCAGCCAGCAGGGGACCCGCGCCGTCGTCGCCCATCATGCTGTTACCCACACATAATAAAACGTCAGTCACGATGTCTCCTCACCATCAGATAGATGGCGCTTTCCTGGTGGATGTCGTGCAACATGCTGAGCATCAGTTTGCTCCACTCCTGCTGCTGCGGGGTTTGCACGGCACGCGCATCATCGAACGCACGCGCCAGCATTTGTACATGGTTGAAATCGATGACGATCTCGCCGTACTTCGGCACGCCCTCCATTTTCCGGCGGGCTTCACTGCCTTCGGCAAGCGTGGCAATCCACGCCAGATAGTCATCCCACGGACAGGTTAACGCCGCTTCCAGGCAATCGATGATCCCAAGGTGGTGACCAATCGCCAGGCTGTAATAGACAACCTGCTGCGCCTCGGCGGGCGTTGCATCGTTCTCATCAATAAACTTACGGCTCAGTTGGCTGAACACCACCGTTTCACTCATCGGATACGTGCCTCTTCAACAACATGGTTAAGATGCGTAACGATCTCGGTCAGACGCGGATCGTTTTCCGCTTCCAGCCAGCGCGCCACCTGGTGCTCGCCCTGGCCTAACTGCGTCATATAATCATCAGCAATCTGGCGACCATAGCGATAGCCCGCCAGACGGCGCGCCTCGCGATCGATCTTCACGCGCAGCGGTTGAACCATATCCGAATGCAGAATTTCGGCGGGCTGCCCATCCAGTTCACCCGGCGCACGCGCGTGAATTTTCTGTTCCAGCAGACCAAGCGCCATGGCAAAACCGTACAGCGTGGCCGCAGGCGTTGGCGGGCAGCCAGGGATATACACATCCACCGGTACGATTTTGTCCGTGCCGCCCCATACGCAGTATAAGTCGTGGAAGATACCGCCGCTGTTGCCGCAGGCACCGTAAGAGATACAAATTTTCGGGTCTGGCGCAGACTGCCAGGCGCGCAGCGCCGGAGAGCGCATGGCACGTGTTACCGCGCCGGTAAACAGCAGGATATCCGCATGGCGCGGGGACGGTACCACTTTGATGCCAAAGCGTTCGGCGTCAAACAACGGAGAGAGCGTGGCGAAGATTTCGATTTCGCAACCGTTGCAGCCGCCGCAGTCCACACGGTAAACGTACGCTGAACGCTTGATGCTTTTTAGCAGCGACGCTTTCATGCTGGCAATGGATTCATCCACCGTCATCGGTACCGGAATACCGTTGGCATCACGTGGGCCTAATAAATTGCTCATCAGCTGGCCTCTTTCATATGGCGAGTCAGTTCAATACGGTCAGACGGCACCAGGCATTTCTGGCGCTTACAATCCGGGCAGGTCTCAAAGCTTTCGCGGTGGTTTTCCGCACGGGAATCACCGTTGTGCTTCAGCAACGCAATGGCGTAATCAATCTCTTTTTGTACCGCAAACGGGCGGTTACATACGCGGCAATTACACAGCGCAAAGCGAGACTGCTGCAGGAAATCCTCTTTCTTCCACACCGCCAGCTCATACTCCTGCGACAGCTTGATTGCCGCCGTCGGGCAAACTTCTTCGCAGCGGGCGCAGAAGATGCAGCGACCAAGGTTGAACTGCCACGCCAGTTCATTGGTGACCAGATCGGTTTCAACCGTCAGCGCGTTCGACGGGCACGCATTCACACAGGCCGCGCAGCCAATACACTGCTGCGGATTGTGTTCCGGTTTGCCACGGAAGTTTTTATCGACCGCAATCGGCTCCAGCGGATACGACGACGTCGGCGCCCCGGTTTTGATGACTTTTTTGATAAAGGTAAACATGGCGATTCCTTATTTCAGCGGCGAGTTTTTACGCTCGATGCTGTAGCGCTCAAGTTCTTTGTACGGCACGACTTTGCTCTTCTTCTTACGCACATCAACCACGGTCATACGGTCAGTACAGGAGTAGCAAGGATCGAGGCTACCGATAATCAGAGGTGCATCGGAAACGGTATTGCCACGCAGCATGTAGCGCAGCGTCGGCCAGTTGGCGTAGGTCGCCGCACGGCAACGCCAGCGATACAGTTTCTGGTTATCGCCGGTCATACTCCAGTGGATATCATCTCCGCGCGGCGCTTCAGCAAAGCCCAGTGCAAAACGGTGAGGAATATAAGTAAAGCCTTCTACCATCAGCGGACCGCCCGGCAGGTTATCCAGACCAAAGTCGATCATATTCAGTGCGGTATAGACTTCATTAATACGAACTTTCAGACGAGAAATAACGTCGCAGCCCTGCTCGCTATGAACTTCCATCGGCAGCAGACCATAGCCAACAAACGGGTGATCGGCGCGGGTATCGCGCGTGTGGCCGCTGGCGCGAACCATCGGGCCGACGTTACTGAAGTCGCGGGCAATTTCCGGATCCAGACGACCAATACCGACCGTACGCTGTTCCATGTTTGGCGTGCTGAGCAGCATATCGACCAGTTCCTGCACGTCACGACGCATCTGCTGCGCCAGTTGACGGGTCTGGATCATATCTTCTTTCAGCAGATCACGACGGATACCGCCGATCAGGTTCAGACCGTAAGTTTTACGTGCCCCGGTGAGGATCTCCGCCATCTTCATCGACGTTTCACGCACGCGGAAGAACTGCATAAAGCCGGAGTCAAAACCGGTGAAGTGACAGGCCAGACCGAGGTTCAGCAGATGTGAGTGCAGACGCTCAACTTCCAGCAGAATGGCGCGGATCATCTGCGCACGCTCCGGCACCACGATGCCCATCGCATTCTCAACGGAGGTGGTATAGGCGGTGCTATGCGCAAAGCCGCAGATACCACACACGCGATCTGACAGGAACGTCACTTCGTTGTAACCCATACGGGTTTCCGCCAGTTTCTCCATGCCGCGATGGACATAGAACAGACGGTAGTCGGCGTCGATGATGTTCTCGCCGTCAACGAACAGACGGAAGTGACCTGGTTCATCAGAGGTGACGTGCAGCGGGCCGATCGGCACCACGTTATTTTTCTTGTCGCCCAGTTCGTTGATGAACTCGTAGGTTTCAGCATCGGTAGTCGGCGCCGGGCGCTGACGATAATCCATGCTGTCTTTACGCAGCGGATAGAGTTCGTCCGGCCAGTCATCAGGCAGTACCAGACGGCGCTCATCCGGCAAACCAACCGGGATCAAACCGTACATATCGCGCACTTCGCGCTCACCCCAGACCGCAGCCGGAACACGCGGCGTGACGGACGGGAACTCCAGCTTATTGGCATCGACTTCAACGCGGACGGTTATCCAGCACTTGGTGCCCTGCTCCATCGACATCACGTAGTAAACGGCGTAATGGCCGCACAGCTGACGTTCGTCGTTACCAAACAGCACGGACAACCAGCCGCCCTGTTTGTAGTACAGGAACTCCACCACTTCCGGCAGGTAGTTCACCTTGACGGTGATCGTCAGCTGATCTTTGGTCTGCCAGGCTTCATCCAGCACCACGCCCGGAAAGGCCTGATGCAGCGCAGCGAGATAGTGTTGACCTAATTTTTCTTCAGACATGCTCAAACTCTCTTAAATCACGCCACCAGCAAGGAGACGAACGCTAAAAACGCAAACCCAAAACCGGCCCAGGTCACGCGTGAAGTGGCGCAAAAACGCAGACGCGCCATGCTGTTTTCGAACAGGGCGATAACCAGCACGCCGAGAACCAGTTTGACGACGGCAATCACCAACGCCAACAGCAGCCCCCCGGCGGTGAAGGTTTCCATCTGTCCCCACGGCAAGAACACACCAACGAACATTTGCAGAACAACCAATTGCTTAAGGCTAATGCCCCATTTCAGCACCGCAAAACCGCTGCCGCTGTATTCGGTCAATGGGCCTTCCTGCAGTTCCTGCTCGGCTTCCGCCAGATCGAACGGTAGTTTGCCCATTTCGATAAAAGTGGCAAAAGCGCAGGCGCACAGCGCCAGAATCAGCGGGATGCTTCGCGCAGCAGGCCAGTGGTAAATGGTATCGGCGATGTTGCTGATATGGGTTGAACCGGCAACCTGCGCTGCAACCCACAGGCCCAGCAGCAGGATGGGTTCAACCAATACGCCGAGCATCGCTTCGCGGCTGGCACCAATGGCGGTAAACGGGCTACCGGTATCCAGTCCCGCGATAGAGAAGAAGAAGCGGGCGATAGCGAACAGATAAATTAAGGTGATCAGATCGCCCAGTTGCGGCAGCGGTGAGCCAACGGTCACTACCGGCAACGCAGTGGCGATAGTCAGCATCACGCCCACCATCACAAACGGCGTCAGGCGGAAAACCCAGCTGGAATCCGCAGGCGCAATGCTCTGACGCCCCAGCAGTTTGATAATGTCGCGGTATTCCTGCAAAACGCCCGGACCGCGGCGATTGTGCAAACGCGCACGCGCCACGCGGGTAACACCGGAAAGCAGCGGCGCAACGGCAAACAGCACCAGCGCCTGAATTAACGGATATAAAACACTCATTCTCAGGCTCCTCGTGAAACCACAATCACCACCAGTACCGCCAGCTCAATCAGCGCCAGGCGACGGAACAGCACCGGCGCAGCCGCATTCTGCCAGCCCGGAACCAGTGATACCGGATTCAGCCATTTACGCAGTTTGAGTACCGGAGCAAAGGCTTCTTTCACTGGCATAGCAAAACCATGCGCAGTAATGACCATTGACTGCTCGTGATCGTAGCCACACACCCATGCCGCACCGCGTGAACGCGACGGCAGGCGGTTACCTTTGAAAATCGCCATGATGATGAACGGCAGTAGCGGACACGCGATCAGCAGCAGCGTGATCATCGGCTGAGAAACGGTGGTGTTCGCGGTTTCCAGCGGTAGCGGAACAGCAGAGGAGATCATCGGCAGCAGCCACGGCGCAGCCACACCGCCAATCACACAGCAGATAGCCAGCGCAACGACACTCACACCCATCAGGATTGGTGCGCAGCAGGCATTCTCAGCTTCCTTCGTACGCGGTGCGCCAAGGAACGTTACGCCATAGACTTTTGCCATACACATCACCGCCAGCGCGCCGGTAATTGCCAGCCCAACCGCCAGCAACGGCCCTAACAGACGACCGACAAACGCCCCGCTGTTACCCAGCTTGAAGAAGGATTGATAGATAACCCACTCACCGGCAAAACCGTTCAGCGGCGGCAGCGCGGCCATCGCCATCAGGCCAACCAACATCGCCAGAGAGATAACCGGCATACGTTTACCGATCCCGCCCAGTTTTTCGATATCGCGATGACCGGTACGGAACCAGATGCTGCCCGCGCCCAGGAACAGAACGCTTTTGAACAGGCTGTGGTTGACCAGATGATACAGACCACCGGTTAAACCCAGCGCAATCAAAGCAGGTTGATTCAGGGAAATGCCGGTCACGCCAGCACCCAGACCCAGCAGAATAATGCCGATATTTTCCAGCGTGTGGTACGCCAGCAGACGCTGGATGTTGTGCTCCATCAGCGCATAAAGACCGCCGACAAATGCGGTGATCATACCCAACACCAGCAGCGTAATTCCCCACCACAGCGGCGCGTTACCGCCCAGCAGCGACAGCGACAGAATACCCAGCAGCCCCACCTTCATGACCACGGTAGAGAACAGCGCCGCAGCCGGCGCGCTGGCGTTGGCGTGTGCCTGCGGCACCCATCCGTGCAGCGGAATAATCCCGGCCAGCAGGCCAAAACCTGCCACACCCAGCAGCCAGATGTCAGACCCGAGCGGCAGTTCCTGAGTGCGCAGGTCTAGCAGACGCAGCTCCAGCGTGCCGTAACGTTGCCACACAAGGTAGCAGGCAATTGCCAGCAGCAGCGTACCCATACGCCCCAGCGCAAACCACAGTTTCCCCTCTTTGCTGCAGCCGGTGAGGAACACGGCACAAAGCGCCATGATTTCCGCCATCACCACCAGCGTCCCGAGGTTGCTGGCCACCACCGCACATACCGCTGCTGCCATCAGCAAATTTATCAGCAGGCCGTTAGCTTTGACCTGTGGATGACGATGCCAGTCGATGTTGTACAGGCTGACAAACAGGCCACACAAGCCCAGCGTAATCAGCCAGATGGCATTTAGCGGGGTAATTTGCAGACTGTGACCAATAAACGGCATCACGCCGCTCACCGCCAGCGCATTAGTCAGAACGGTTAAACCCGCAGCCGCCGTACACAAGCTGCCGACCGCGCCGCCAACCCCGGCAATCCAACCGCTCAACGGTTTATGAAATGAAAACAGAAATGCCAGAACCGCCGCAGCCGCAAACCAAGCCACGCCGCTGTTAATTAGTGAAATTGCGCTCATTTTGCATCCCCACTCTGAGCCTGCTGAAACAAGGTGAGATCGCCGAAATCGGTATTGAAAGTCAGCTCACGCTTACGTTTGCTGGCGCGGGCGATATCCATGTTGCTCACCAGGTGCAGGGCTTTGGTTGGGCACATGCGCACACAGGCCGGACCCTGTTCGTCAAAACTGCACAGATCGCATTTCACCGCAATGGCGCGAACGCCCGGAACCCAGTCCAGCAGCGTGCTCACACGGGCAGGTGCAGGCGGAGCCGGAGGCGCTTTTGGCGTATTGGCGTTTGCCGGGATGTGTAGCGGACGGCTACCGGAAAACTCAATCGCGCCGAACGGACAGGCAATCCCGCACAATTTGCAACTGACGCACAGGCTTTCATTCAGCTGTACAGCACCGTCAACACGATTAATCGCATTAACCGGACAAACGGTGGCGCAAGGTGCATCTTCACACTGGTGGCAAAGCTGCGGCGCGGATTCTTTTTCATTTAACATCACTTTCAGGCGCGGCATAGACTGCAGGCCATGCTGGCGATGTGTCTCTGAGCAGGCAGCTTCACAGGTGTGGCAGCCGATACAAAGAGTGGAGTCAGCAATTACAAAACGATTCACCAGGCATTCCTCAGGTGATAGTCATTTTTGACGAAAACATGTCTGCGAAATGTCATTTCGACATTTTTCGACATGCCCATTCCCTAAACTGTCGTGACGCAGAATGAAAGCGCATCATGACTAAACTGGGCAGTACCCGAGGCTTAAGCCGGGCTATGTCCCTCAACCAGTTGACTTAAATTCACCGGCATATTGTTCTCAACCGCGGTATACAGGCTGTCGTAGACGGTGGCGATTTTTTCGAGATAGTGCTCCAGCACCTGTTCACGATCGCGGGCGTTGATACGCTCATCGACTTTACCGTCGATGGTCAACTGTGCCTGTGCAATCAGTTGTTTATCATCACCATCTTTTGTTTCGACGTAGTACTCGATGGTGTGGCTGTTAAAGCCATCCGCCAGCGTGACGTAGATAGTGAAGTGTTCAAAAAGGACAAAGCAGAGATCTTTGTCCGGCGCACAGCTCATTGCATGATGCAAACGCGCTTTCGACAGGGTGATCCCCTGAACCAGCGAGTTACAGTAAATACGCCACTGGTCCTGTAGGCGACGATGCCGTTCAGCGATGTAATCGGCTTTTTCGCTTATTTCCCAAATAGTCATGTCAGGTTACCCGTTTAGCAGAGATGAACAGCTTTAAGCACATTTCATGCCAAAATTAAAAACCTTAATTTTCATACAGATAAAAAATCAAAAACGAGTGACGACATGTCATTTCGTCATCGTCGTCATTGTCACGCTGGAAAAAATCCAAGCTGGCATGTTTATTGCTTTTAGTACGGCAACTTCACAGGAGGCGGTATGCACGAAATAACCCTCTGCCAACGGGCACTGGAATTGATTGAACAACAGGCCACCCAGCACGGCGCAAAACGAGTAACTGGGGTCTGGCTCAAAATTGGCGCATTTTCTTGCGTAGAAACCAGCGCTCTCGCCTTTTGTTTTGATCTGGTATGCCGTGGCACCCTTGCAGAAGGTTGTAAACTCCACCTCGAAGAACAAGAAGCCGAATGTTGGTGCGAATCTTGTCAGCAATACGTCACCTTACTGACGCAACGCGTGCGTCGGTGCCCGCAATGCAACAGCGATACGCTGAGAATTGTGGCCGATGACGGTCTACAGATTCGGCGAATTGAAATTGGCGACGCTGAAGATTAATTAATGCCGGATATCGACTTAGTCATTTCCGGCATAAAAGGCTAGTAACAAGCAATAGATCAGGAGTGAGCGATGTGTACGACATGTGGTTGCGCTGAAGGCAACCTTTATATAGAGGGTGATGAGCATAATCCCCACTCGGCGTTTCGCAGCGCGCCATTTGCCCCGGCGGCTCGCCCGGCACTGAATATTACCGGTGTGAAAACCTCCAGTTTCACACCGAGTCAGACCGAAGAAGGCGATTTGCACTATGGTCACGGTGAAGCAGGTACCCATGCGCCGGGCATGAGCCAGCGCCGCATGCTGGAAGTGGAAATTGACGTACTGGATAAAAACAACCGTCTGGCCGAACGCAACCGCGCCCGCTTTGCCGCTCGTCAGCATCTGGTACTGAACCTTGTCTCAAGCCCGGGTTCCGGTAAAACCACGCTGCTGACCGAAACGCTGATGAAGCTCAAAGACAACGTGCCGTGTGCCGTCATTGAAGGCGACCAGCAAACGGTTAACGATGCCGCACGTATTCGTGCCACGGGCACGCCAGCCATCCAGGTCAACACCGGTAAAGGTTGCCACCTCGACGCCCAAATGATCGCTGACGCCGCGCCGCGTTTGCCGCTTGAAGACAATGGTATTTTGTTCATTGAAAACGTCGGCAACCTGGTTTGCCCGGCGAGTTTCGACCTCGGCGAACGCCATAAAGTGGCCGTGCTTTCCGTCACTGAAGGCGAAGACAAACCGCTGAAATACCCGCATATGTTTGCCGCCGCCTCGCTGATGCTGCTCAATAAAGTGGATCTGCTGCCGTACCTCAATTTTGACGTAGATAAGTGCATCGCCAGCGCCCGGGAAGTAAACCCGGAAATTGAGATCATCCTGATTTCTGCCACCAGCGGCGAAGGGATGGACCAATGGCTCTCCTGGCTGGAGACGCAGCGATGTGCATAGGTGTTCCGGGTCAAATCCGCACCATTGACGGCAACCAGGCTAAAGTCGACGTTTGCGGTATTCAGCGCGACGTCGATCTGACGCTGGTTGGTAGCTACGATGAGCATGGTCAACCCCGTTTGGGCCAGTGGGTACTGGTTCACGTCGGCTTTGCCATGAGCATCATTAATGAAGCAGAAGCGCGCGACACGCTCGATGCGCTACAAAACATGTTTGACGTTGAGCCGGATGTCGGCGCGTTGCTGTATGGCGAGGAAAAATAATGCGTTTTGTTGACGAATACCGCGCACCAGAACAGGTGATGCAGTTGATAGAGCACCTGTGTGAACGTGCTGCACTCCTCCCCTACACTGCTGAACACCCGCTGCGCATCATGGAAGTTTGTGGTGGTCATACCCACGCAATCTTCAAGTTCGGTCTCGATCAATTACTGCCTGAAAACGTCGAGTTTATTCATGGTCCGGGCTGCCCGGTTTGCGTTCTGCCGATGGGCAGAATCGACAGCTGTGTAGAAATTGCCAGCCATCCGGAAGTGATTTTCTGCACCTTTGGTGATGCGATGCGCGTCCCGGGTAAACAAGGTTCCCTGCTACAAGCCAAGGCGCGCGGCGCGGATATCCGCATCGTCTATTCACCGATGGATGCGCTGAAGCTGGCACAGGAAAACCCAACGCGTAAGGTTGTGTTCTTTGGCCTGGGTTTTGAAACCACCATGCCAACAACCGCCATTACCCTGCAACAAGCAAAACAGCGTGACGTGCAGAATTTTTACTTTTTCTGCCAGCACATCACGCTTATCCCTACGCTGCGCAGCCTGCTGGAACAACCGGACAACGGCATTGATGCCTTTTTAGCGCCGGGCCACGTCAGCATGGTGATTGGTACCGATGCCTATAATTTCATTGCCTCAGATTTCCATCGTCCGTTAGTGGTCGCCGGTTTCGAACCGCTCGATCTGCTGCAGGGCGTGGTGATGTTGATTGAGCAGAAAATTGCCGCGCACAGCCAGGTAGAAAACCAGTACCGTCGCGTGGTACCGGACGCCGGTAACGCGCTAGCGCAACAGGCAATTGCCGACGTTTTCTGCGTCAATGGCGACAGCGAATGGCGCGGTCTGGGCGTAATTGAATCTTCCGGTGTTCATCTGACGCCGGAGTATCAACGCTTTGATGCCGAAGCGCATTTCCAGCCAGCACCGCAGCAGGTGTATGACGATCCGCGTGCGCGTTGTGGAGAGGTATTGACCGGCAGATGCAAACCGCATCAGTGCCCGTTGTTTGGTAAAACCTGTAATCCGGAGACCGCATTTGGCGCCCTGATGGTCTCCTCAGAAGGCGCATGTGCCGCCTGGTATCAATATCGTCAGCAGGAGTGTGAAGCATGAACAGCGTACAACTCGCCCACGGTAGCGGCGGTCAGGCTATGCAGCAGTTGATCAACAGTCTGTTTATGGAGGCTTTTGCGAATCCGTGGCTGGCGGAACAGGAAGATCAGGCACGTCTGGAACTGGCGCAACTGGTCGCTGAAGGCGACCGTCTGGCGTTTTCAACCGACAGCTATGTTATTGATCCGTTGTTCTTCCCGGGGGGGAATATCGGCAAGCTGGCTATCTGTGGTACGGCTAACGATGTGGCCGTCAGCGGCGCGCTCCCGCGCTATCTCTCCTGCGGTTTTATCCTCGAAGAAGGTTTACCAATGGAGACACTGAAAACCGTCGTTAACAGCATGGCGGCAACCGCGCGCGAAGCGGGCATTGCCATCGTCACCGGCGACACCAAGGTTGTACAGCGCGGCGCGGCGGACAAACTGTTTATCAACACCGCCGGAATGGGCGCGATCCCGGCTAACATTCACTGGGGGGCACAAACCCTGAGCGTGGGCGATGTGCTGCTGGTCAGCGGTACGCTTGGCGATCATGGCGCAACTATCCTCAACCTCCGCGAACAACTGGGTCTTGATGGCGAACTGGTCAGTGACTGCGCGGTATTGACACCGCTTATCCAGACGCTACGTGATATCCCCGGCGTGAAGGCGCTGCGTGACGCGACCCGTGGCGGCGTGAATGCGGTAACGCATGAATTTGCCGCATCATGCGGGTTTGGTATTGAGCTGTCAGAAGCGGCCCTGCCCGTGAAGCCTGCAGTACGTGGCGTTTGCGAACTGCTGGGCCTCGATGCGCTCAACTTTGCTAACGAAGGCAAGCTGGTGATTGCCGTTGAACGTCAGGCCGCTGAAACGGCACTTGCCGCGCTGCGCGAGCATCCGTTAGGACGCGATGCCGCAATGATTGGCGAAGTGGTAGAGCGCAAGGGTGTGCGTCTTGCCGGACTCTACGGCGTGAAACGAACCCTTGATTTACCACACGCCGAACCCTTACCTCGTATATGCTAACAGCCCATTAGCGGCAACGTGTAGGCCGGATAAGCTGAAATCGCTATCCGGCAATAATTTACGACTTATACCTATAATTCATTTACCGTTTTCGCACCGTTCTGCGGTGCTTTTCCTGGAAAAGCAATATGTCGTATACACCGATGAGTGACCTCGGACAGCAAGGCCTGTTCGATATTACTCGTACATTATTACAGCAGCCCGATCTCCCGTCTCTCAGCGAGGCGCTTTCGCAGCTGGTCAAGCGTTCAGCGCTGGCCGACTGTGCGGCTATTGTCTTATGGCAGGCACAAACGCAGCGTGCGCGTTATTTTGCGACGCGTGAAAATGGTAAACCCATCGATTATGAAGACGAAACAGTACTGGCCCATGGCCCGGTACGCCGTATTTTGTCCCGCCCCGATGCGCTGCACTGCAACTATCACGAATTTACTGAAACCTGGCCACAGCTGGCCGCTGGCGGACTGTATTCTGAATTTGGCCACTACTGCCTGCTGCCGCTGGCGGCGGATGGGCGCATCTTTGGCGGCTGTGAATTCATCCGTAATGAAGATCGTCCATGGAGTGAAAAAGAGTACAACCGGCTGCAGACCTTCACCCAAATAGTCGGCGTTGTAGCTGAACAAATTCAAAGCCGGGTCAGCAACAACGTCGATTACGATCTGTTGTGCCGCGAGCGTGATAACTTTCGCATCCTGGTCGCCATCACCAATGCAGTGCTCTCTCGCCTGGACATTGACGAACTGGTCAGCGAAGTCGCCAAAGAGATCCACCACTACTTCGACATCGATGCCATCAGCATCGTGTTACGCAGCGATCGCAAAAACAAACTCAGCATTTATTCCACCCACTATCTGGATGAACATCATCCGGCGCACGAACAAAGTGAAGTGGATGAAGCTGGTACGCTTTCCGAACGCGTGTTCAAAAGCAAAGAGATGCTGCTGATTAATCTGAGCGAACGCGATACGCTCGCCCCTTACGAACGGATGCTGTTCGAAACCTGGGGCAACCAGCTACAGACCCTGTGTCTGCTGCCGCTGATGTCGGGCAATACTATGCTCGGCGTCCTTAAGCTGGCGCAGTGCGAAGAGAAAGTGTTCACCACTGCCAACCTCAAACTGCTACGCCAAATCGCCGAACGCGTGGCGATCGCCGTAGATAACGCTCTCGCCTATCAGGAAATTCATCGCCTGAAAGAGCGCCTGGTCGATGAAAACCTGGCGCTCACAGAACAACTTAACAACGTGGAGAGCGAGTTCGGCGAAATCATTGGCCGCAGTGAAGCAATGTACAGCGTGCTCAAACAGGTCGAAATGGTGGCGCAAAGCGACAGCACCGTCCTGATTCTCGGCGAAACCGGAACCGGTAAGGAGCTGATTGCCCGAGCAATTCACAACCTGAGTGGGCGTAACGCCCGCCGGATGGTAAAGATGAACTGTGCCGCCATGCCTGCCGGGTTGCTGGAAAGCGACCTGTTTGGTCATGAGCGCGGCGCGTTTACCGGGGCCAGCACGCAGCGGATTGGACGTTTCGAGCTGGCCGATAAAAGCTCGCTGTTCCTCGATGAAGTGGGCGACATGCCGCTGGAGCTTCAGCCCAAACTGCTGCGCGTATTGCAGGAGCAGGAGTTTGAACGTCTGGGCAGCAATAAACTGATCCAGACCGACGTTCGCTTGATCGCCGCCACTAATCGCGATCTGAAAAAGATGGTCGCCGATCGCGAGTTTCGTAACGATCTCTACTATCGACTGAACGTCTTCCCAATCCATCTGCCGCCACTGCGCGAGCGCCCGGAAGATATCCCGCTGCTGGTGAAAGCTTTCACCTTTAAAATTGCCCGCCGGATGGGGCGCAATATCGACAGCATTCCTGCCGAAGCGCTGCGTACGCTGAGCAGCATGGAATGGCCGGGCAACGTGCGCGAACTGGAAAATGTGGTGGAGCGTGCAGTTCTGCTTACCCGAGGCAACGTGCTACAGCTGTCCCTGCCGGATATTGCCGCGTTGACGCCGTCCGCACCACCAGTGGCCACCGAAGTTGCGCAGGATGGCGAGGACGAATACCAGTTGATCATGCGCGTTCTGAAAGAGACCAACGGCGTGGTTGCCGGTCCTAAAGGTGCAGCGCAGCGCCTGGGACTGAAGCGCACCACGTTACTCTCGCGTATGAAACGCCTGGGCATTGATAAGGATGCGCTGGTTTAACTGATTGCCCGATAGCGCCACGCTTATCGGGCATCTGAATTACTTCTTGCGCTGATATTTCTCTGGCAATTCCGGGACAGGGCGTTTGTCATCAATCAGATGACGCACGGTCAGAATCGGATGACGCCAGAGCATTCTTGGCCCAGCCCAGCGCATAATTTGTTTCATCTCTTCGCGTTTAGTAGGTTGATAACAGTGTACCGGACACTGTTTACAGGCCGGTTTTTCCTCACCAAATACGCACTTATCGAGGCGCTTTTGCGCATAGGCAAACAACGCATCGTAATGCCCCGGCTCGTCTGAAGCCTGCGGACAATGGCTCTCGTAGAGTGAGATCATTTTCCGGATCGTCATTTTTTCACGAGCAATACGTTTGCCGGACATAATGCCTCCATAATTAAGTTGCATAAATAATACACCTTAACCATAGAGGCAACCAAGAGCCGTTAATCATTCCAGGAAAAATGACTAAATAGCTCTGCGTTTATAAGGTCGATAATGCGGTAGCCAAAAGTTATCTTTAATACTCTGCAACAGCGTCTCGTCGCTCATCTTCTCCGCCACACCGGAATGCTGTGCTGCCTTACCGACCTCAAAAGCAACACTGCGAGTCACTTCGCAGATTGTCTTAACCTCCGGTAGCAGAGCACCTTCACCATTGCGCACCAGTGGAGAAGCATTGGCCAGTGCGCAGCTTGCCGCCATCAGCATCGTGTCTGTTATGCGCGTCGCGCCGCTGGCGATAGCCCCCAGACCGATGGCCGGGAAAACATACACGTTATTGCACTGTGCAACGGGAATGGAACCCCCATTAAATACAACCGCATCGCAGGGACTGCCTGTCGCGATGATGGCCCGTCCCTCGGTCCAGCGCACGATATCTTCTGGCCGCGCTTCCATTCTCGAGGTGGGATTCGACAGCGGCATGACAATCGGGCGATCGCAGTATTGATACATCGTGCTAATCACCTCCTGCGAGAACAGTCCGGCCTGGCCCGACACACCCAGCATCACCGTGGGTTTGACATTATGAATCACCTCCAGTAATGACGGCGCCTGCCCATCATACTGCCAGTCAGATAAGGCTTCGGGAGGTTGCGCCAGCGATTGCTGGAAATCAGCTAAGGCATCATTGGTGGTCATCACCAGACCGTCGCGATCCACCATAAAAATGGTCCGTCGGGCTTCAGCCTGGCTCATACCTTCAGATATACGACAGGCAATAATATGCTGGGCGATGCCACATCCTGCCGCGCCCGCCCCTACAATCACGATGGGTTGCTGGCAGAGGTCGCGACCGCTACCACGACAGCCCGAGAGAATTGTTGCAAGAGCCACTGACGCCGTGCCCTGAATATCATCATTAAAACAGCATAGTTCATCACGATAACTCGCCAACAAAGGGATCGCTGTATGCTGGGCGAAGTCTTCAAACTGCAGCAGAACGTTAGGCCAGCGTCGTTTAACCGCCGCAATAAACATGCCAATAAATGCGAAGTAATCTTCACCGGTGATACGCGGATGACGCCAGCCGATATAGCGCGGATCGTCCAGCAGTCGTGTATTGTTAGTGCCGACATCCAGAAGAATGGGTAACGTATTCGCCGGATTTACCCCTCCACAAACGGTATAAAGCGACAACTTCCCGATAGGAATACCCATACCGCCAACGCCCTGGTCGCCCAAGCCCAGAATGCGCTCACCATCAGTGACGACAATGACTTTAATATCGTGCCGTGGAATATCATGCAAAATATCGTCAATACGATCGCGATCGGGCCATGAAATAAATACACCACGCGCACGACGATATATCCAGGAGAATTTTTCGCAGGCGGCCCCGACTACCGGGGTATAAACGATTGGCAGCATCTCAGGTAGATGCTTTTTCAGCAGATAATAAAATAACGTTTCGTTGGTATCCTGAATATTACGCAAATAAATATGCCGGGCGTTGTGGGATTCAGCCTCAAGATATTGTTGATACGCCCGCTCGGCTTGTTCATCAATATTCTCAATGGCGCAAGGCAGTAGCCCACTCAGGTTAAAGTCATGTCGTTCTTGTTGCGTGAAGCTGCTTCCCTTGTTCAATAACGGAGACTCAAGCAGTAACTTGCCCGTAAACGGGACGTATAAAACATCGTTTGTCACGTTGCCATCCATAAATTACAACCAGATAAACAATAAGAGCCTGCATTAACAGGCTCTCGGGATTCAAATCAGGACATAGTTGGCAACCAGCATCGCCGCGATACCGGCCAGCGCTGGAAGCAGCGTCCTTCTGACGATCATAAACGGTGAACATTCCCCTGCTTTGCTTACCGCAATAATGATGCCAGCCACAGGAGACATTGAGCGCCCCATTCCCGCCATCAGTTGCATAGGCAGGATCATATTAACGGCGCTTTCGCCAAATTTTGCCGCAATGGAGGGGGCCAGGCCGGAGAAAGAGAAGAAGGCAGCAACGCCAGAGCCTGTCAGTACAGCGGTTACTCCCACCAGCGCGGTCATCACTAGTGTCATGCTGGTAAAGCCCAGACCTGCGTTTTGCACCGACTGCAGCAGGTAGTCCACTGCGCCAATTTTCTGCAGCCCCTGCGCATAGATATCCGCACACACCAGCAAGGAAACGATGCTGGTAAACATGCTGCCCATACCTTTGAAGAAGACCTGTAATCCTTTACAGCAGCTTTTGAAATCTCGGGTTGACACCAGTTCAAAGAAAAATGCGACGACCGCGCCAAGAATCATCGCCGTCACTACGTCAATTTTAATAGATTTGATCACCAGCGGGCTAAAGACCAGCACCAGAACCACAGGCAGAACCGGCAGAAGCGCGTAAATAACGGGAGACTTGCGACCCTCTTCTTCCGCTTGCGCGACACTTTGCTCGCCCGGCACGAAGCCATCCTTTTTGTCAAAATATTTCGCGGTGAAGTAAATCACCACCGCAACAGCCAGCATCACCACCACCGCGACCGGCATCTGGTAATGAGCAAAGTAGATAGCGCTTTCCATTCCGGCATGCTTGGCCGCCAAATTCGCTGTTCCAACCGCAGGCCCTAAATCCATAAACGCGCACAGACCAATCATCGCTGCCGCAGAGGCTTTACTGACTCCGAGACGGACCAGAACCGGGAAGAATGTCACCAGCAGCAACATCGCCAATCCCGCCGCACTTGAAATTGCCACATGCAGAAGCTGCGCACAGATGTACCCCAGCGCGAGGATAAGGTAAGGCGCTTTAATCACTTGTAGCGGACGAATGCACATATTAACCATCGCGTTCGACGCTTTGATGTGATCCATATAGCTGGCAAATCCGCCCGCAGCCATGATGATAAGACCAATACCCGCAATTTGTGTGGTCAGCGATTCTTTGGCAAAGCTAAAGATATCCAGCCAGGTTGATCCCGTGGATTTGGCTTTATCATAGAGAATGCTTTTTTCAGGATAAAACAGTACGGTAATGGTCAATAATGCCAATCCAGCGAGTAATAAAACAGTTTGCGGCTGATAATTTTTCACAATTAACCATGCAGCAATAGCTGTTATCACTATAGCTATAATAAACGCTGTCATAATAACAATTCCTATGCCATACAAATCGGGTAGGGTTACCTGTCATATCATCATAGCTTATGTAGGATAGTAAAAAATTACACCTATATATAAGCAGCTATAATATGTACGTAAATTTATCGTATTACATACTCAAATATTGAGATTTAAGTGTAATGGGTTGTGTGGTTGTAAAATACGGGAAAGGTGTTTTCCCACCCCTTTTTGTGAGTAAGATCGCAACTCATCTGAATAAGGTAGCATCCGTAAGAAAAGGCTGGATGCGGGTTTCCAAGATATTCATTCAATGGTTGACGTCGAAAAGGTATTATCCTATAACAACGTTGATATACAACAGCAACCGGGTGTTATCCATGTACAATAAAAACACATTAAGTCTGGATGAGTATAACTTACTGACTCTTAATATGGGTGATCTAACTGAATCTGAGTGCCGACTTAATGAGTACATTAATAAACACTTTAATGAACTCCCTTATCATGGCATTGTTGATCTCTCGCAAAATGCGATGGTAAGCAAAGCAACTATTGGCCGATTTTTAAATAAGATTGGGTTTACGGGTTATGCTGCTTTCCGTAAGGCATTAGATATCACGCTGTCAAAAAATAAAATATCTGCGCCGTTTGAGAAAAACATCAAACTGCGTAACAATCCCAGCATTACCACCGAAACTATCGTTACCGATTTCACCCACAAAGTATCAGAGTTATTTAATCAATTTAAAAATAATATTGATATTGAGAGCCTTAATGCGTTTATCGATCTGGTGCTGAATAATAAACGTCATATTTATGTCGTCGGCCCTTCATCATCTCATGCCATGGCGACGCATTTTTGTACACTGCTAAAGTACTTTCGCAGCAACATCACTCTGTTACCGACGGACATCAGCGAGCTCCCCAAATGTCTCATCAATATTGAGGAAGGGGATGTCCTGATTGTTTTCTCTTACTATCGATTTAACCGGGTCGCCCTCAATATTGCAAAATGGTTCAGAAAAAAGAATGCCGTCGTAGTGTTGGTGACCAACTCAGAGGCGAACCCTTACGGTAAGTTCTGCGATCTGCAGTTTGTTCTCCCAAGCGACGTACACTCCATTTTTCAAAGCCGTATTCTTGGCTTCTTTTTTATCGAACTCATTCTGCATCTGGCTTATGAGAAAGGAGATAGCGAGGGTAATTTTGCCCAACTGGAAGAATTATTCGTCTTTTTCGAAACATTTTCTGCTTCGGCCCACAATACTTAGCGCCACCAACCGCCAGGAGTGTTATCCCTCCCGGCGACATGACGAATCAGGCAATATCTGCGGTTTTCACGCGATCGAACTCAGCGATAGTCTCAGCGATTAGCGCGTCGTTAGCCCCGATATATGACAGCGGCTCGCAGGCGGCAGCAATTTCCGCCCCAGATAATGACGCGCGGATTTCCGGGCTAGCCTGTACGATCTCCATGAAGCTGTGCTCGCCGGTTGCATGCTTCAGCAGCTTTTTCACTAGGTTATAAGCGGACTCTCTGCCAATTTTGGCGGCAAGCTTCATCGTCAGCGATTCCGACATAATAAAGTGCTTTGAGCAGTCAAAATTAGCGCGCATCTTATCTTCATTAACAATGAGATGCGAAAGCAGGCTCTTTGCGCGTGTCAGGCTGGTCGATAACGCATTAGAGGCCTCCGGAAGGATCGTCCAGTTTAATACCCGCATAGAGGCTGCTCGCACATCCTGTTGATCCAGCATTGCTGGCGCGCCGGAAGCATACATCCACCCCATTCTTGCCAGCGTTTGCATCATATTACTGGCGCGTGGATTAACTTTGTGTGGCATGGTGCTGGATCCGCCACCGCCCTCTCCCTCAAGTACTTCAGCAATCGGCGTACGTCCCATTGTTTCGACATCGTTGGCCAGACGACACAGCGTGCCGTGAACAAGAGCAAAAAACTGCACAACTTCAACGACCGCATCCTGACTGGCATTATTAATCCCGCAGGGCACGTTCAGACCCAACGCTAACATCAGCCGCTGGCGTGTTTCCATTCCCTGCTTACCTACAGAAGCCAGATTCCCCACCGCACCACCAAAAAGTCCGGTTACGGCACGCGGATACAGCTGCTGTAGACGTGTCAGGTGGCGGTTTATCTCCGCCAGATAACTGCAAACATGAAGCCCCCACGTCGTTGCAGAAGCATCCACCGAATTGGTTCGTGCAACCATTACCGTGCGAGCATGTCGTAACGCCATCGTTTTCATGGCTTCGCCAACATCAAGCAATTGCTCACGTAACAGTTGCAGCGTTTGCTGCAATCTCATCGCCATGCCTGAGTCCAGTAAATCCTGAGTGGTACATCCCCAGTGCAGAAACTGACTTACCAATGGTGTTCCACTGGCGGAGATCTGATCGATCAGCGGCTTTATAGCCATGCCGACGGTTTTTGTTTCTTGCGCCAGGGTGGGCCAGTCAATCTCTATTTCCCGACAGGTTTGTTCAATTTCAACGGCTGCTTGTTGAGGAATAATCCCCAGCTCACTTTGCACGCGAGCGACCGTCGCCTCAAAACGCAACCAACAACGCAGCAGATTGTCGTCAGACCATATTTCCCGCATCTTCTCCTGAGTGAACAATGATGAATAAAGGTCAGAATCAAATACCGTTGTTTGCTTCCCGTACATACAGCGCCTCTCCGGCTAGTGAATGCGTGATAATCGAAAATGTGATTAATCAATTTTGCGGGATTTGTCTGCCAAATTATAGGGGAAAATAGTATTCCCACCCCAAAATAGGCCATGAGAATGTAATATTCCCATTTTCAGTTTTTGCCTTCTGTAAAAATGCGATGTAGTTCACAGTAACTTCTGCATTACAATTTAAGTCACCGTAATACCTTAAAAAAAACACTCATTAAATATAAGAACCATTAATACAATCGCCAAATCAGAGATAGTTATGCGCGAATAATCACATTTCATTACGAGAAAAAATGATTCCCATATCGCTGTCATTCCTTTTCCTCAAACAATTACCTCGCTGTGAAATTTATTTTTATGGTCAGGAAACTAATGCTGATTTGAGGGATAACATGAAACTAAAAAATTATTCACTAATATTACTAATGGGTATGAGTTCCTCGGCGTTCGCCTTAAACGTCTATAATAAGGATGGAAATACGCTGGATATCTATGGTCGTGTTGAGGGCAAAATTGCAAGTGGTCAGAATTCATTCGCTGGCAGTGAAAGTCGAAGTGATTTAGGTGGTCGTATAGGTATTTATCTCACGCGAGATCTGGATCTTCTGCCAGAGACTAAAATCGTAGGCCGACTGGAATGGCAGGTGCGTACCGAAAAAAATGATAATAATACCGGCGAAAGCGATATGGAGGCCCGCTATTCCTATGTCGGCCTGTCGAATAAAACATGGGGTGAACTGATCACCGGGAGAACCAAAAACCCGTTGTATCAGGTAATGAAAATGACCGATAAGTACAAAAACTTCACCCCCAATATCTACAGCTATGGCATTACAACCATTGATGACTCTTACCAGTTCAACCGACAGGACGGTACCGTACAGTGGAACGCCAAATTTGCCGGCAATGAGATTCAACTGGCATGGGTTTCCGGTAACGGCAACAGTGATAACGAAGCTCTGGATTACGGCGCGATGGCCAGCTATCGCAATTCTTTCAAATTTGGCGATTTTAGGATTACACCGGCGATAGCGGCCAGCCGTTATAAACGACAGGACGGGGTAGTGACCACCGATGGACGTAATCAAAACGATCAAATCATGGGAGGATTACAACTCAGTTATAAAGCCTATGAAGTCGCAGTAACCGCATTACGTACGTCTATTTCTCGTGATAACAAAAGCGATAATAATTATAAAGGGATGGATTCGTTCATTTCCTACAACTTTGGCACCGTCAAGGTTCTTACCGGATATAGCTTTTTAAATGAAGATGGTAAAGATATTGCTGAAAAAGAAGACTGGCGTGCTGAAGCGCAATTAACATTGGCTAAAGACACGTGGTTATCATTTACTTACGATAAAGAGTTCGCAAGTAAGAACAAAAAGACCAATGATGATGCGCTTATCGTTGGGCTCCGTTATGATTTCTAAGAGATAAAAAATGAAAAAGATAACATTACTTGCCGCAGCGACGACTTTCGCCTTAAGTAGTATCTGTGTTCAAGCGGATACGTTATTAGCGCCTTCCGCATATGCGAAAATGGATGGTGAGAATAAAATTGTCGCGCTTTATGGTAACTCTTTCACTTTCTATAACAATAATATTAATACCCGCCTGCGGGATTTGACGCAGTCCTTACTACCTGATCACGCCAAAGGCTATAAATATCGGGGGATCACGATTTCCAGCGGTCATTTAGGCTGGCAAATTGAGAATATGCGCTATCAGAACACGCTACAGAAATGGGATGTCGTCATCCTGCAGGGGAATTCTACAGAAACGATTTCAAAGAAAGAAAGTACCCGACAAAATTTCGTGGACTCTGCAACCCAAATGGCCGAAATGGCGCATAAAGCCGGTGCAAAAGTCGTCTATTTCATGACCTGGCCGAAAAAAGACAAACCCGAAGATAGCCAAAAACTGGCAGATGCTTATATCTCGATTGCGCAAAAAACGGGGGGATATGTAGCTCCGGTAGGTCTGGCTTTCGAGAAAGCGCGTACAACGCACCCAGAAATTAACCTGTATTATCAAGATGGTGTACACCCTTCGATTTCAGGAACATATCTCGCCGCCTGCGTATTTTTCGCTACTCTGTATAATCAGTCTCCGGTCGGCGGTGCGCTTCCCATTGATACGGACATGAACCCTGCTACCGCCAAAGCCTTGCAGCAAGTAGCCTGGGAAACCGTCACTGAGTTCCAGAAATCATAATCATCGGCTTTGTCCTCCCCTGCACGCCGACAATCGTGTCGGCGTAAACGCATATCCTCATCCATTCCTTAGCACCCTACGCAAATAAGAATTATTTTCATTTACTTATACCTTGTGCTATATAACATAGCAAATGCTATATTTGATGATAAATTAACCATTTTATTGTGAGGGATACTATGCTGCATCTGCCCCATCTGAAATCGCTTCTCCTTGCAAGCGTAATCACGGCGCTGACGCTGTCTCCTGCCTGGGCGAAAGAAAAATTTAAGGTAGTAACTACCTTTACGGTGATTGCCGATATGGCCAGTAATGTGGCAGGTGACGCTGCTGACGTCAGTTCTATCACCAAACCCGGGGCTGAAATTCACGAATATCAGCCCACACCAGGGGATATTAAACGCGCACAGGGTGCACAGCTAATCCTCTCCAACGGCCTCAATCTGGAGCTTTGGTTTGCCCGCTTCTATCAGCATTTATCCGGCGTGCCGGAGGTAATGGTCTCAAATGGCGTGCAGCCAATGGGTATCAGCGAAGGGCCGTACAACGGCAAACCGAACCCGCATGCCTGGATGTCAGCGGAGAACGCGCTCATCTACGTGGATAACATTCGCGATGCGCTGATGAAATACGATCCAGACAATGCTGCCACCTACCAGAAAAATGCGGAGAATTATAAAGCGAAAATCCAGCAGACTCTGGCGCCGCTGCATGATGAACTGATAAAGCTCCCTGCCGATAAACGCTGGCTGGTCACCAGCGAAGGCGCATTCTCTTACCTGGCACGTGATAACGGCCTGAAAGAGCTGTATCTGTGGCCAATCAATGCCGATCAGCAAGGCACGCCCAAACAGGTACGCAAAGTGATCGACGCGATCAAAGAGCATCAAATCCCCACCGTATTTAGCGAAAGCACCGTGTCCGACAAGCCTGCACGTCAGGTCGCTCGTGAGTCTGGCGCGCATTACGGCGGCGTGCTGTATGTCGATTCGCTCAGCGCTGCCGATGGTCCGGTACCGACCTATCTGGATTTACTGCGCGTGACGACACAAACCATCGTCAGCGGCATCAACGACGGGTTAAGGAGCCAAAAATGAGTCAATCTGCGATTACCGTGAATCAGGTTACGGTGACGTATCGCAACGGGCACACTGCGCTGCGGGATGCCACTTTTCAGGTTCCGGGCGGCTCAATTGCCGCCCTGGTCGGCGTCAACGGTTCGGGAAAATCAACGCTATTTAAAGCGTTGATGGGGTTTGTCCGTCTGGCGCGGGGGGAAATCTCTATTCTGCAACAACCGGTTAATAAAGCGCTCAAACAGAATCTGATCGCCTATGTCCCCCAGTCAGAGGAGGTGGACTGGTCGTTTCCGGTGCTGGTGGAAGATGTGGTGATGATGGGACGATTTGGCCATATGGGCTGGCTGCGTCGGCCAAAACAGATCGACCACGACTGCGTAGATACGGCGCTGGCGCGGGTCGACATGCTGGACTATCGCCATCGCCAGATTGGTGAACTTTCTGGCGGGCAGAAAAAACGCGTCTTTCTGGCGCGCGCTATCGCACAGGACGGCCAGGTCATTTTACTGGATGAACCGTTTACTGGTGTAGATGTGAAAACCGAGGCCCGGATCATCGACCTGCTGCGTGAACTGCGTGATGAAGGCCGGACCATGCTGGTCTCTACCCATAACCTGGGCTCCGTCACCGAGTTTTGTGATTACACGGTGATGATTAAGGGCACGGTGCTGGCAAGTGGCCCGACCGAAACCACCTTTACTCCCGAGAATCTCGAGCTGGCATTTAGCGGTGTCCTGCGTCACGTTGCCCTGCGCGGCGGCGAACAGCACGTGATTACCGATGATGAACGTCCGTTTATTTCGCGACGCGCGGCAAGCGAGGGGGAATAATCATGAACTGGCTGACAGAGCCGTTTGGTTACCAGTATATGCTCAACGCCATGTGGGTTTCGGCGATGGTCGGCGGCCTGTGCGCGTTTCTCTCTTGCTATCTGATGCTCAAAGGCTGGTCGCTGATTGGCGATGCGCTATCGCACTCTATCGTGCCGGGTGTAGCCGGAGCCTATATGTTAGGGCTTCCCTTCGCACTGGGCGCATTTCTTTCCGGTGGGCTGGCAGCGGGCAGCATGCTGTTTCTCAATCAGCGTTCACGCCTGAAGGAAGATGCGATTATCGGGCTGATTTTTTCGTCTTTTTTCGGTATCGGGCTTTTTATGGTGTCGCTCAATCCGATGTCGGTGAACATCCAGACCATTATTCTCGGTAATATCCTGGCAATTGCGCCGGAAGATATTCTGCAGCTGGCGATCATCGGTGTGGTATCGCTGACCATCCTGTTATTGAAGTGGAAAGATTTGATGGTGGTCTTTTTTGATGAAAACCACGCCCGGTCTATCGGTCTGAATCCGGGGCGTTTGAAGCTGCTGTTTTTTACACTGCTCTCCGTTTCAACGGTAGCCGCCCTGCAAACCGTCGGCGCATTTCTGGTGATTTGCCTGGTGGTCACGCCCGGAGCCACCGCCTGGCTGTTGACCGATCGTTTTCCTCGCCTGCTGGCGGTTGCCGTAGCTATCGGTAGCCTGACCAGCTTTTTCGGGGCCTGGCTGAGCTACTGGCTGGATGGTGCAACCGGCGGAATTATCGTCGTATTGCAAACACTGCTGTTCCTGCTGGCGTTTGTCTTCGCCCCCAAACACGGTCTGCTGGCGAATCGCCGCCGCGCCCGCAGGATCAATAAGGAGCTGGTATGATCTTAACAACGCTGCTGGAACCCTTTCAGTTTAGCTTTATGGTCAATGCGCTGATCATCTCCACTATTGTGGCTATCCCCTGCGCGTTGTTATCGGTTTTTTTAGTGCTCAAGGGGTGGGCGCTGATGGGTGATGCCATGAGCCATGCGGTTTTTCCGGGGATCGTGCTGGCTTACATCGCGGGCATCCCGCTGGCAATTGGCGCGTTTGTCGCTGGACTGTTCTGCGCGGTAGCCACCGGATACCTCGACGATAACAGCCGCATTAAGCGCGACACCATCATGGGCATTGTTTTCTCCGGGATGTTTGGTGCGGGACTGGTGCTGTATGTTTCCATTCAGTCGGAAGTGCATCTGGATCATATTCTGTTCGGCGATATGCTCGGCATATCACTGAGCGATATCATGCAAACAACGGTGATTGCGTTGGGGATCGCGCTAATCATTGGGCTGAAGTGGAAAGATCTGCTGCTGTATGCGTTCGACCTACATCAGGCCAAGACCAGTGGGCTTAACACCACTCTGCTGCATTACGGCCTGTTGTGTATGATCGCCCTGACGATTGTCGCCACGCTAAAATCGGTCGGGATTATTTTGTCGATTTCTTTACTGATTGCTCCTGGGGCGATTGCAATTTTACTGACGCGGAAATTTTCCAACGCCTTGTGGCTGGCGGTGGCGATGTCGATCGTTACTTCGTTTATAGGGGTATATCTGTCATTTTTCATCGACAGCGCACCGGCTCCCACCATCGTCGTATTATTTTCACTGCTGTTTGTGATTACTTTTATTTATGCAACCCTGCGCGATCGGCGTTTAGAAAATCAACTTCAGCTACGTGATGTATAAATAATACTTTATAATATGTCAGCTAATTTTTTATTTTGATATGAATATAGCCTCCGGTCAGAGGCTATATTATCAGCAGATTACAACATCGTGATGATACGTTTTAATAAACGAATTCGCTGTTCGATGGAGGCGATATTCAGCCATTCATCAACACCGTGAAAACCCGCGCCGACTGGTCCCAAACCATCCAGCGTCGGGATCCCCAGTGACGCAGTGAGATTAGCATCGCTACCGCCGCCAACGGCCTGCCATGTCACGGCGATCCCTTCTTCCTGTCCGGCTCGTTCAACCAGCGCCATCAGCTGTTGCGTCTCCTCGTTCGCAGCCATCGCAGGCTTATGGCTGACCCGGGTAAGCGTAGTGGTCACGCCCTCAAGAAAACCTTGCTGGCAGAGCGACAGTAAAGCCTGATGGACACGATCATATTCTTCATTGTCCCAAAAGCGCACGTCCAACTCTGCGCGGAGTTTCGCTGCCACCACATTCGCCGCACTGCCACCCTGCACCACCCCCACATTTAGCGTGGTGCCACGCGTCATGTCGGTCAATGCATTAATCGCCAGTACGCTATTAGCAAAAGCGGTAATGGCAGAACGTCCTTTCTCCGGCTCATTGCCGGCATGAGACGCCACACCGTCAAACGTCAGTTGATAGCCTCCCACACCTTTACGCGCTTTCACCAAAGAGCCATCTGCCCGGGCAGCCTCACAGACCAGCACGCAACGTGCGCGTTTCGCCAACGCAGCAATCCACTCGCTGGAGTGAACGCTGCCGGTCTCTTCATCCGGGTTCATTGCTACCGCAATAGATAAACGCGCCAGATGCTCCGCGGGTAACGAGCGCATAGCCCAGAGAATATTTAGCAGGCCGCTTTTCATGTCAGAAACGCCGGGGCCGTAAAGACGGTGTTCATCGCGGCTCATCGGGCGTTCAGCCACCGTTCCTGCCGGAAAAACGGTATCCAGATGACCGACCAGCAGCACATCGTATTGTGTTGCATGAGGCTTATTAGTTACCAGCAACGCCGGGCCGACCTCACTCCCCAAATCCACAAGCTCCGTTTGCCAGCCTTCCTGCTGCCAGAGATCACGCATCACCGCGGCGATATGGGCTACGCCTGCGACCGTTTGCGTTCCGCAGTCAACGTTGACCAGCGTTTGCAGTTCATTAATGTATTTTTCCAAATCCATGGTCATTCCTTATCAGAGAATAATGCGCATCAGCAGCATCGCTAAAAAAGCGTTCAGAACGGAGATAATTATCATCAGGGGAATACGTTTAGCGCTGGTGCCAATAACGCCGAGAATGCGGCCCAAATACTGTACCTGCGACCCCATCAGATAGATTGCCGGTGCCAGAATAGCCAGATGTTCGCCGGTCAGAATGCCTTTATCAAACAGACCAATCGCTACCCCAATCCCACCGCCCATCGACATCCAGCCGCCAATCAATACCGCTGCGGCTTCGCCGGGAAGACCAAAAAGACCCATTAGCGGTGCGAACACCATACCAAGCCCTTTCAGCGCGCCGGTAATCTCCAGCGCTTTGATGATGATAAACGCCATCACCACGTTTGGCAGAGTGCTGGTTGTCGCAATATTCCAGCCTTTACGGGCCCCTTCGACAAAAACATCAGTAATAACCGGATTAGAAGTTGGTGCGCTCATGATGCTTCTCCTGGAGCAGTTGACTGGGTTTTCTTACTGGTAAAAGTCAGGATCAGACGCATTACATTGGCGCCAACAATTTTCATAATGAACATCACAGCCACGCACGCGCCAATAGACGCTGGCACGGCTGGAGTACCGTCCACCGCCATCAGCGTGAACAGAATGGCACCGGAGGAAAAGAAGTTGGTGATCATTGCCCCAGCAGAGAACTGGAACATGGCGAAAATATCTTTTTCGTTTTGCGTAATTTCGCCTTCGTCGGCCAGATTTCGCGTTAACGATGCGCCAACGTCAGTGCTCTGCAGGCTGCCGATCAGCGCCAGGCCGGTATTTCCGGGGATTCCCATCAGAGGACGCAGCAGAGGAGTTAATAAACGACGTGCCGCACGCAAAGCGCCATAGTGTTCAAGCACGTTGATCATGCCAAGGGCAAACATGACAGCAGGAATTAATCCCAGTGCAAAGAGAAAACCATCCATGGCACCGTGACCGCCGGTACCACGAAACGCACTGGTCGTTGTCGTCAGCGTATCCCCCTCGAGACTCGCTTTACTGACGACTTTACCGAAAGCACCGTTCAGGGTGGTGAAATCAAATACGCCATACCATTCTTTGCCGCCGAGTAGTCCGGAGAAAAATACTGCAGCGAATGCCAGAGCAAAATAAGCTCCCGGCCCTACCTTATTATCCTGAGAGGGTAAACTCATATCCATTTCCTTATTGATGTAGAGAATCACCGCATCATTTTGGATACGCAAGGAATAAATAAAGTGATTTAAATCATTTCTGTGGCGTGTACATTCCAGAAATTTTAAAAAATGTGACGTATTAGAGTTTGCCCTTTAAATAAAACCATCTCGTTAATATTTAAATTAATCATTAGTTATGTAATGAATAGTAAACATGCAACTGGGAGGGTGAGCCACCTTAAATTAAATAAATAAAAAGATTTACAGATATAATAAATTATGCCGCTGTAAAACTTTCTTACAACTCCACTCCTTCCCACAAATACCAGGCGTATTTAATGTCATTTTTTGTAGCGGCAAAACCTACGGGTGAATCTCAGTCGTTGTCGGTGATAAGATAGACTATTCTGGCCGAGCCAAAGCTCGTCGTTACTGCCCGTCAGGCGGCTTTCGAATGACAAATTTGTGGGTTTATGCAAGTTTCCAGGGGCTTGCATGAGACTACCCAGGTACCCAAAAAGATTAAAAAAAGAGCAAAGAAGATATGAAAGAGTCACTTGATAAGGACTTCTCTAACCACACGCCGATGATGCAGCAGTATCTCAAGCTGAAGGCTCAGCATCCGGAAATACTGCTGTTTTACCGCATGGGCGACTTTTACGAACTGTTTTATGACGACGCTAAACGCGCGTCTCAGCTGCTAGATATCTCCCTGACCAAACGCGGCGCATCTGCGGGCGAGCCAATCCCGATGGCGGGCATTCCTCACCATGCGGTAGAAAACTACCTCGCCAAACTGGTCAATCAGGGTGAATCTGTCGCTATTTGTGAGCAGATTGGCGATCCGGCAACCAGTAAAGGTCCGGTGGAGCGCAAAGTGGTACGCATTGTCACGCCGGGTACCATCAGTGATGAAGCGCTGTTGCAGGAACGTCAGGACAACCTGTTGGCCGCCATCTGGCAGGACAGTAAAGGTTACGGTTACGCTACGCTGGATATCAGCTCAGGGCGTTTTCGCGTCAGTGAACCCGCCGACCGCGAAACCATGGCCGCAGAGCTTCAGCGCACCAACCCTGCTGAATTGCTGTATGCCGAGGATTTCGCTGAAACTTCGCTGATTGAGGGGCGTCGCGGGCTGCGTCGTCGCCCGCTGTGGGAATTTGAAATTGATACCGCCCGCCAGCAGTTAAACCTACAGTTTGGCACGCGAGATCTGATTGGTTTTGGCGTGGAAAATGCCCCACGCGGATTATGCGCCGCCGGATGTCTGCTGCAATACGTAAAAGATACTCAACGTACCTCGCTGCCACATATTCGTTCCATCACCATGGAACGTCAGCAAGACAGCATCATCATGGATGCCGCCACGCGCCGTAATCTGGAGATCACGCAGAACCTGGCAGGTGGCTTTGATAACACGCTGGCGTCAGTACTCGACTGCACCGTGACGCCGATGGGCAGCCGTATGCTCAAGCGCTGGCTGCATATGCCTGTGCGCGACACTAAAATCCTCACCGAGCGCCAACAAACCATCGGCGCGCTGCAGGATACCACCAGCGAATTGCAACCCGTGCTGCGACAGGTGGGCGACCTGGAGCGTATCCTGGCGCGTCTGGCCTTACGTACCGCGCGTCCGCGCGATCTGGCCCGCATGCGTCATGCCTTCCAGCAATTACCGGAACTGCGTGCACAACTGGAAAGCGTAGACAGTGCCCCCGTGCAAATGCTGCGCGATAAAATGGGCGAATTTACCGAACTGCGTGAACTGCTTGAACGCGCCGTCGTCGAAGCGCCACCCGTGCTGGTTCGCGACGGTGGCGTCATTGCCACGGGTTACAATGAAGAGCTGGACGAGTGGCGAGCGCTGGCCGATGGCGCAACCGACTACCTCGACAGACTGGAAATCCGCGAACGCGAACGCACCGGCCTGGATACGCTTAAGGTCGGGTTCAATGCCGTACACGGCTACTACATTCAGATCAGCCGTGGACAGAGTCATCTGGCTCCGATTAACTACGTGCGTCGCCAGACGTTGAAAAACGCCGAACGCTACATTATTCCGGAACTGAAAGAGTACGAAGACAAAGTTCTGACGTCAAAAGGCAAAGCGCTGGCGCTGGAAAAACAGCTGTATGACGAGCTGTTCGACATGCTGCTCCCGCACCTGGCGGATTTGCAGCAAAGCGCCAGCGCGCTGGCGGAGCTGGACGTACTGGTCAACCTGGCGGAACGTGCTTATACGCTGAATTACACCTGTCCGACCTTCACCGATAAACCCGGCATTCGTATTACCGAGGGGCGTCATCCGGTGGTCGAGCAGGTGCTGACCGAGCCGTTTATCGCCAACCCGCTTAACCTCTCGCCTCAGCGACGGATGCTGATCATCACCGGTCCGAATATGGGGGGTAAAAGTACCTATATGCGCCAGACCGCGTTGATTGCGCTGTTGGCCTACATCGGCAGCTACGTTCCGGCGCAGAAAGTGGAAATAGGCCCGATCGATCGGATCTTTACCCGCGTGGGCGCGGCGGATGATCTGGCGTCCGGTCGTTCTACCTTTATGGTAGAAATGACCGAAACTGCCAACATTCTGCATAACGCCACCGAGAACAGCCTGGTGCTGATGGATGAGATTGGCCGTGGAACCTCCACCTACGACGGCCTGTCGCTGGCATGGGCGTGCGCGGAAAACCTCGCTAATAAAATCAAAGCATTAACCTTGTTTGCGACCCACTACTTCGAACTGACTCAGTTACCGGAGAAGATGGAAGGCGTCGCTAATGTGCATCTGGATGCGTTAGAGCACGGCGATACCATCGCCTTCATGCACAGCGTTCAGGATGGTGCGGCGAGCAAGAGCTATGGTCTGGCAGTAGCTGCCCTTGCAGGGGTGCCGAAAGAGGTTATTAAACGCGCGCGGCAAAAACTGCGCGAACTGGAAAGCATTGCGCCAAACGTTGCTGCGACCCAGGTCGATGGTACGCAGATGTCGCTGCTTTCAGTGCCTGAAGAAACCTCCCCCGCCGTTGAAGCGCTGGAAAATCTCGACCCGGATTCACTAACGCCGCGCCAGGCGCTGGAGTGGATCTATCGGTTGAAGAGCCTGGTGTAAAAATGCAGTGCCCGACGGCGCTTTGCTTATCGGGCATTGGGCTACACGGGAATGGCTGCGAGAGGACAGTACCGGACCATCAAGACGCGGGGTTTCCCCCGCGTTGTAGCTACTTCTTCGGTTCGTAAGCGAGAACAGCTTTAAACTCCATACCACGTTCTTTAATACTTAACTCGCACAACGAATCTCGCACCATTAACGTGAATCCCAGCGCCGTAAAACACAGCACTACAATTGCCACAAGGGCATATTTTGTCAGCATGTCTTGCCTCCCTGCAAAGAAGAGACTAACATCCAAATTGTTCAGGTTTGTACGCTAGCCTCAGGTTGATAGAACTATCTCCTGGGGCTTTTGTCTTTCCGGGACCTTGCCAATGCTCAAAGCTCAGAAAGCCTCAAGCACCCGCCGCTATTCTATTCCCGATGCCGCTGTAACAAATTAATTTATCAATACGTTACGAGTCTGCGCGCAAAAAAAGACCCGGAATCCCGGGCCTTCAGTATTAGCGCTTACCTTCCGCCAGCAGCGGTGGAATACTCGGCACCATTGGTGCGTCATCGATATCTTTTTGCGTCATCCGAAACGCCTCCGGGTAGTGCTCGCGGCTGGTGCGGCGAAGCGGTTCGGTATTACGCCAGGTGTACAGACAATGCTGGCACTGATATACCGTCCAGACATCTTTCACCGGCGAGTTCGCCATCACTTCAATATGTTCATCGGCACAACGGGGACAAATCATCTGCAACTCCTTATTTACGGTTAGCCAGCATGGCGGTCAGCTTTTCAGCCCAGGCTTTCGTTTCCGGTAAATCACATACCGGCTGGCTGTAGTGCCCACGGTTATCCGGCGCAACCGGCGTGGTGGCATCTATGATTAACTTGTCGGTAATCCCCGCCGGACTGGAGCCCGGATCAAGTTCCAGCACCGACATATTCGGCAACTGCACCAGATCCCCCGCCGGATTAACTTTCGAAGACAGCGCCCACATCACCTGCGGCAGATTGAACGGATCAACATCCTCATCAACCATAATCACCATTTTCACGTAACCCAGACCATGCGGCGTGGTCATTGCCCGCAGCCCGACTGCACGGGCAAAGCCACCGTAGCGTTTTTTGGTGGAGATAATCGCCAGCAAACCGTGGGTGTACATGGCGTTCACCGCCTGTACTTCCGGGAATTCAGCTTTCAGCTGTTGATAAAGCGGTACGCAGGTTGCTGGCCCCATCAGATAGTCGATTTCCGTCCACGGCATCCCGAGATACAGCGATTCAAAAATCGGTTTACTGCGATAAGAGACTTTATCGATACGCACCACGGTCATGTTACGACCACCAGAATAGTGGCCGGTAAACTCACCAAAAGGACCTTCGATTTCACGTTTACGGCTTTCAATGACCCCTTCGAGGATCACTTCTGAACCCCATGGCACGTCAAAGCCAGTGAGCGGTGCGGTGGCGATCGGATACGGGCTTTCGCGCAGCGCCCCCGCCATTTCGTATTCCGACTGATCGTACTTCAGCGGCGTAGCCCCCATCAGGGTAATAATCGGATCGTTACCCAGCGTGATGGCAATCGGCAGATCTTCACCACGCTCTTCAGCTTTATGCAGATGCAACGCAATATCGTGCATCGGCACCGGTTGCAAGCCAAGTTTGCGTTTCCCTTTCACTTCCATACGATAAATGCCGACGTTCTGCTTTCCGAAGTTATCCGGATCCAGCGGATCGCGCGACACCACGCAGGCTTTATCGAGATAGAATCCCCCATCGCCATCATTCAGGCGAAACAGCGGCAGAATATCAAACAGGTTGATCTCCTCACCATCAACACTGTTTTCAGCCCAAGCCGGATTGGCACGACGCTCCGGCGTAACCGGAAATTTATCCCAACGACGGATAAACTCATCAATTTGTTTTTTCACCGGCGTATTGGGCGGCAGGCCTAATGAAATGGCATGATTCTGCCACGAGCCGATGGTATTCATCGCCACGCGGGCGTCAGTAAAACCACGAATATTGTCAAACCACAGCGCTGGCGCACCGTCGCCAATACGCCCGGTCGCGTTAGCCGCCGCAGCCAGATCCGGCTCAGCGTTGACCTCTTCACTGATTTTCAGCAATTGTCCCTGGTCGTCCAGCGCCTGTAAAAAGCTGCGCAAGTCATCAAATGCCATTATTCATTCTCCTGTGCAAAATTCTGCGCCTGTCGTAATCCCTGCCAGCGACGGGCGTTGGGGTGTTCCAGACCAAACTGATCGAGCACGCGAGCCACAATGTGCTGCGTGATGTCATCAACCGTTTGCGGGTGGTTATAAAACGCAGGCATCGGCGGGACCATCGCGACGCCCATGCGCGAAAGCGCGAGCATATTTTCCAGATGAATAGTGCTAAGCGGCATTTCACGCGGAACCAGTACCAGCTGGCGCCCTTCTTTCAGCACCACATCAGCGGCGCGCCCCACCAGTCCTTCCGCATAGCCAGCACGAATACCGGCAAGGGTTTTCATACTGCAGGGGATAATGATCATGCCGTCAGTACGAAACGATCCGGAGGAGATGGTCGCCGCCTGGTCCGCCGGGTTGTGGCAATAATCGGCTAACGCTGACACATCACGGACGCTGTATGGTGTTTCCAGTTCAATGGTGGTTTTGGCCCACTTTGACAGCACCAGATGGGTTTCTACCCCCGGCATTGCCCGCAGCGCCTGCAGTAGCGACACACCAAGCGGTGCGCCGGTCGCCCCGGTCATTCCTACAATCAGTCTCATTTCGCCCTCAATTTTGTTCGTGTACGAACATTTTATTAAAATACTCCCTCGATGCATTCCGGACAAGAGCACCTCGCACAGATTGCTAAAGCAGCAATGGTTAAACTATGACGCGTTACCCGTTAAGATAGAGACTGACAGATATTCCGGAGCTCTCATGCCGTTAAGAAACACAGCCTTCCACCTTTTACGTCAGCTTTTTCAGCAGCATACGGCTCGCTGGCAACATGAATTACCGGATCTGACCAAACCGCAGTATGCGGTGATGCGCGCCATTGCCGAACAGCCCGGAATTGAACAGGTTACCCTGACCGAGGCAGCAGTCTGTACCAAGGCGACGCTTGCGGAAATGCTGAGCCGAATGGAAAAACGCGATCTGGTCAGGCGTGAGCACGACCCGGCAGATAAGCGTCGGCGGTTTGTTTATTTGACCGCGCAAGGAGAAGCGTTACTGGCCAGCGCAACCCCACTGGGAAATGACGTAGATGATGAGTTTTTGGGGCGGTTATCTGATGAAGAGCGTGAGCAGTTCACACGTCTGGTGCGTAAGATGATGGGGTAATTTATCGGATTGCGGCTATTCCTTACCCGGCCTGGACACATCGTCAAAGAAAAAGGCCAGTCCCAATGAGACTGGCCTTTCTTGATAGAACTAGTGCTTACTCGCGGAACAGCGCTTCGATATTCAGCCCCTGAGTCTGCAGAATTTCACGCAGACGACGCAGACCTTCAACCTGAATCTGGCGGACACGTTCACGAGTGAGGCCAATTTCACGGCCCACATCTTCCAGTGTCGCAGCTTCGTACCCCAGCAGACCAAAGCGACGTGCCAGCACCTCACGCTGTTTGGCGTTCAGTTCGAACAGCCATTTGACGATGCTCTGTTTCATATCATCGTCTTGCGTGGTGTCTTCCGGACCGTTTTCCTTTTCGTCGGCCAGAATATCCAGCAACGCTTTTTCGGAATCGCCACCCAGCGGGGTGTCTACCGAGGTAATACGCTCGTTGAGTCGGAGCATACGGCTGACGTCATCAACCGGTTTGTCCAGTTGTTCAGCAATCTCTTCTGCGCTCGGTTCGTGGTCCAGTTTATGCGACAACTCACGCGCGGTACGCAGATAGACGTTCAGCTCTTTTACAATGTGAATGGGCAGTCGGATCGTACGGGTTTGGTTCATAATTGCCCGTTCGATCGTCTGGCGGATCCACCAGGTTGCGTATGTTGAGAAGCGGAACCCGCGTTCCGGGTCAAACTTCTCGACTGCACGGATAAGCCCCAGATTGCCCTCTTCAATCAGGTCCAGCAATGCCAGACCACGATTGCCATAACGACGAGCAATCTTCACCACCAGACGCAGGTTACTTTCAATCATGCGACGGCGAGATGCGACATCTCCACGCAGTGCGCGACGCGCAAAATAAACTTCTTCTTCGGCTGTTAACAGTGGTGAATAACCAATCTCACCAAGGTAAAGCTGAGTCGCGTCCAACACACGCTGTGTGGCCCCCTGCGATAACAGCTCTTCTTCAGCCAGGTCGTTATCACTGGGTTCCTCTTCACTCAAGGCTTTTTCATCAAAAGCCTCTACTCCGTTCTCATCAAATTCCGCATCTTCATTTAAATCATGAACTTTCAGCGTATTCTGACTCATAAAGGTGGCTCCTACCCGTGATCCCTAACGGAACTAGCACGTGAAAGCCTGGTTCCGCCGAATTATCGCTGCGGTAAATAGCGCAGCGGGTTTACGGATTTCCCCTTGTAACGAATTTCAAAATGCAAGCGTGTTGAACTGGTTCCGGTACTACCCATGGTAGCTATTTTCTGCCCCGCCTTGATTTCTTGTTGTTCCCGGACCAGCATTGTATCGTTATGGGCGTAGGCACTCAGGTAATCATCGTTATGTTTGATGATAATAAGATTACCGTAACCACGCAGCGCGTTACCGGCATAGACGACGCGTCCATCTGCGGTCGCGACAATAGCCTGTCCTTTGCTGCCTGCAATGTCGATTCCTTTATTGCCACCTTCGGTAGCCGCAAAGTTTTCGATCACTTTGCCGTCAGTCGGCCAGCGCCAGGTAGAGATTGGCGAACTGGTTGACGTTGAGCTTGCAGTTGATTCGGTTGCGCTAACTGCCGGAGCCGTTACAGGCGCTGTGACTACAGTCCCAGCAGGCTTGTTGTTCGGCAACATTTTATTAGCACTTTGTTCACCTGAATCCTCAGAATACGTAATTGTTGGTTTCGAAGCAACAGCAACGGTGGAATTTTGTGCAGGGTTGGTCACAACTCCTTGCTGTGCTGCATCCGCCTGGGTGATGGCATTACCACCAGTAATCGGTGCGCCAGACGCGTTGCCCACTTGCAGAGTTTGACCGACATTCAGGCCATACGGGGCCGGAACGTTATTGCGTTGTGCGAGGTCACGGAAATCGTTCCCGGTGATCCAGGCAATATAGAAAAGGGTATCGCCTTTCTTAACAGTATAAGTACTGCCGCCCGTGTAGCTACCTTTCGGAATATTCCCATACTTACGATTGTATACAATACGACCGTTTTCCATCTGTACAGGTTGCTCTGCTACAGGCTGAATTTGTGTTGGCTGTGTGGTTGGCCGCTGCACCGGCTGGATCTGTGGCGTCTGCTGTACCGTCGACGTCGAGCCCATTTTTGGTGGAGGCGTAATCAGCATGCCGGAGCTGGTATTCGTTGATGCAGCGCCGTTAACCGAGCTGACCGGTGCTGGTGGATTCGAGGTATTTGAACAACCTGCCAGCCATAATGAAACCAGTGACAATGCCGCAATACGGCTAACGGTAAATTTGTGGCTTCCCGCGCTCATTTATCCCCCAGGAAAAAAATTGGTTAAAACCCATGACGTAATCACCGTGCAAGGCATCGTCACAATACGCTTACCTGTTCCAGAATATCCAGGAAAACTCCAGGTATTCACAGCCGATATCTACGCAAGCTCCCCTTTTACTAAGGGAACGAAACGTACGGCCTCCACGGTATCGATAATAAATTCGCCTCCCCGACGACGCACCCGTTTCAAAAACTGGTGCTCATCGCCCACGGGTAAGACGAGAATGCCGCCCTCATCCAACTGCATCATCAATGCGGTTGGGATCTCAGGCGGCGCAGCCGTTACAATGATAGCGTCAAACGGGGCTCGCGCCTGCCAGCCTTGCCATCCATCACCATGACGGGTCGAAACATTATGTAAATCAAGCTGCTTCAGGCGACGACGCGCCTGCCACTGCAAACTTTTAATGCGTTCAACGGAACACACATGATGCACCAGATGCGCCAGAATCGCCGTCTGGTAGCCAGAGCCAGTTCCAATTTCCAGCACCCGAGACTGCGGCGTTAACTCCAGCAGTTCGGTCATCCGCGCTACCATATAAGGCTGCGAAATCGTCTGCCCCTGACCAATCGGCAGGGCAATATTGTCCCAGGCCTTATGTTCAAACGCCTCATCAATGAATTTTTCACGCGGCACGGCGGCGAGCGCATCGAGAACAAGCTCATCTCTGATGCCCTGCGCACGTAATTGTTCAAGAAGAGTGTGTACGCGTCTGCTTACCATTGCGTGTCGACTCCCACGCTGTCTAACCAGTCAGAAACCACTTCATGTGCGCCGTATGCGGTTAAATCGACATGCAGCGGCGTGATGGAAACATAGCCTTCATCGACCGCGGCAAAATCCGTATCCGGCCCGGCGTCGCATTTTTCGCCCGGTGGCCCGATCCAGTACAGCGTATTGCCGCGCGGGTCCTGCTGTGGAATAACCAGATCCGCCGGATGACGACTGCCGCAGCGGGTGACGCGGATCCCTTTAATCTCATCCAGCGGTAAATCCGGCACGTTGATATTTAAAATGCGTCCGGTGCGCAGCGGTTCACGACTCAGCGCCCGTAAGATACGGCAGGTGACCGCCGCAGCGGTATCGTAGTGTTTATGACCATCAAGTGAAACAGCCAGCGCAGGGAACCCGAGGTGACGACCTTCCATCGCCGCCGCAACGGTACCGGAATAGATGACATCATCACCCAGATTTGGACCCGCGTTAATACCAGAAACGACAATGTCCGGACGCGGACGCATTAATGCGTTCACACCCAGATAGACGCAGTCGGTAGGCGTACCCATTTGTACGGCAATATCGCCGTTATCATAGGTAAACGTGCGAAGTGAGGACTCCAGCGTCAGCGAGTTAGACGCGCCACTGCGGTTACGATCCGGGGCAACCACTTGTACATCAGCAAACTCACGCAGCGCTTTCGCCAGCGTTTGTATACCGGGTGCGTGGACCCCATCATCGTTACTCAGCAATATACGCATAATCACCCATTGTGTTAATAAGTTCCCTTACAACACTGGTGGCGAAGCTACCTGCCGGTAGCCAGAAACGTAACTCAACGGTTACGTCATCCCACCAGTTCCAGCTTAATTGTTGTGGATACAGCAACATAGCGCGACGCGACGCGTCGACTTTCTCGCGCAATAACAGAGACTGCAGCGCGGTTTCATCAGCAACAGCGGCTTCTTCAAACGCCAGTGCGTCGCGTTGAGTTCCCCACTCACCGCAGCCCGGCAATGCCGCTGTTATCATCAATTCTTTCTCATCGACGCGACGCTGTAATTCAGTTTGTTCTTCCTGTGTGGCGACAAACCAGCTTCCGCGCCCCGATAATTGTAGCGCATCGCCGTCAACAACTTGATTAAAGTCTGTTTTTTTCAGGCGTTCACTGGCTATCTGATTAAACAACGCGCTACGGGCCGCCGACAACCAAAAACTGCGTTTATTGCGATCGCGCACCGGCGCATCGCTTTGCGCCCAGCGCAACGCTCCTTGCAGGTTGCTGCCGCCGATACCAAAACGTTGAGTGCCAAAATAGTTCGGTACGCCGCGCTCGCTAATCGCCTGCAAACGCGCTTCAACATCATTTCGCTCACTCACCTCACGCAGCACCAGCGTAAATTCGTTGCCTTTCAGCGCCCCTAAACGCAGCTTACGCTTGTGGCGCGCGTACTCCAGCACTTTACAACCTTCAAGCTCAAATTTGCTTAAATCAGGCATCGCATTGCCCGGCACGCGCGCGCACAGCCACTGTTCCGTGACCGCATGCTTATCTTTCTGCCCGGCAAAGCTGACTTCACGAGCGTGAATTTTCAGGAACTTCGCCAATGCGTCAGCGACAAAACGGGTGTTACAGCCGTTTTTCAGGATACGCACCAAAACATGCTCGCCTTCGCCATCCGGTTCAAAGCCTAAATCTTCGACGACGACAAAGTCTTCCGGGTTTGCTTTCAGGACGCCATGGCCCAGTGGTTTGCCATGGAGATACGTCAGATCTTCAAACGCAGTCATTTCGTTGCCTTAATGAGTAACGCCACCGCTTCGCAGGCAATCCCTTCCCCACGCCCGGTAAAACCGAGTTTTTCCGTGGTGGTCGCTTTCACGTTAACATCTTCCATATGGCAGCCGAGGTCTTCGGCAATAAACACACGCATTTGCGGAATGTGAGGCAGCATCTTCGGCGCCTGAGCAATAATCGTCACATCCACATTACCAAGCGTATAGCCTTTGGCCTGAATACGCCGCCAGGCTTCACGCAATAATTCACGACTATCTGCACCTTTAAAGGCCGGGTCGGTATCCGGGAAGAGTTTACCGATATCCCCCAGCGCGGCCGCGCCAAGCAGAGCATCGGTTAGCGCATGTAACGCCACATCGCCATCAGAATGCGCCAGCAATCCTTTTTCATACGGAATGCGCACACCACCAATGATAATTGGGCCAACGCCGCCAAAAGCGTGTACGTCGAAACCGTGTCCAATTCGCATTATGTCTTCTCCTGGTATACACATCATCCTTCAAGCTGCCTCGTTGCAGCGTGAAGGATAAAGTGTCTAGATAGTTCGGGTCAGATAAAATTCCGCCAGCGCCAGGTCTTCCGGGCGGGTGACTTTGATGTTGTCAGCACGTCCTTCAACCAGCTGTGGATGAAAGCCGCAATATTCCAGCGCCGAGGCTTCGTCCGTAATGGTTGCGCCTTCATTGAGCGCACGCGTCAGGCAGTCGTGCAACAGCTCGCGTGGGAAAAACTGCGGCGTCAACGCATGCCATAAATCGTTGCGATCGACCGTATGCGCTATGTCTGTTCGCCCCGGCTCCGCGCGCTTCATTGTGTCGCGTACCGGTGCGGCAAGGATCCCACCGGTACGGCTGGACTCGCTGATTGCCAGCAAACGGGCCAGATCATCCTGGTGCAGACACGGACGCGCGGCATCATGCACCAGCACCCAACGGGCCCCCCCTGCGGCTTGCAAACCGGCAAGGACAGAATCGGCACGCTCGTTGCCGCCATCCACCACGGTAATTTGCGGGTGCGCAGCAAGTGGAAGTTGGGCAAAGCGGCTGTCGCCTGGGCTGATAGCGATGACGACTCGCGTCACCCGGGGATGCGCCAGCAGCGCATCAACCGAGTGTTCGAGAATGGTTTTATTGCCTATAGAGAGGTACTGCTTAGGACACTCTGTTTGCATTCGGCGGCCAAACCCGGCAGCCGGCACCACGGCGCAAACGTCCAATAAAGTGGCTGCCATGTTAAATCCCTGGACGGTTTATCGATTGTTTTGCCCTACAGTCTGAGCGCGTTTAGACGCGTCAGGCACCAGACGATAAAAGGTTTCGCCCGGCTTAGTCATACTAAGTTCGTTGCGCGCACGCTCCTCAATAGCCTCTTGTCCGCCATTGAGATCGTCAATTTCGGCAAAAAGCTGATCGTTACGCGCTTTAAGTTTCGCGTTTGTAGCTTGCTGCGCAGCAACATCATCGTTGACGCGACTATAGTCATGTATGCCGTTCTTACCGAACCACAGCGAATACTGCAGCCAGACTAATAAAGCCAGCAACAGCAGCGTTAGTTTACCCATCCTGCCCCCTGAAAAACGGCATTAACATCCCATAATTTCCGCAGACAACTTTACATCAACGGTCGGGAATGCCGCGACAACGCGGGCAAATGTACCACATTTGCCCATTGTTACGTATACCCCGTGTAAGGAGAACATAATCTCATTGTTGGTTACGGTTTGAATTATGACCAGAGAGTGAACAACGTGGCGATTGTTAAAAAAGGGCGTTTACCTAACCCAGCAACCATAGAAATAGTGCGCCAAACATCGCCCCAACCACCAACAGGGTGCAGATAATGCTCAGCAGCAACCGTCCCTTCAATAGCGAGTGCAAAGCAATACCCGCGACAATCGCCACGGGCAGCAATGCGAGGAAAAAGGGCCAGGTATAAATGAAGAAAAACAGTGTATTAGGGCCATACATCAGACACGGGAATCCCAGCGCCAACAACCACGCGATAAAACCGACCACGGCCCCCGGTAGTGACCAGGTGGTTTCGTCGTCGGCGGCGAAGGTATCCGACTCTGTAATAGTAATGTTATGGCTGTTACGCATATCTAATCCTGTGACCGTGACTGACCGGGCATGTGAGCTCGGGTGTCTCAGGATCTGATAATATCTTCCTGCCTCAGCAGGTCTAATAATTGGGGTACCAAATTTGTTACCAATTGTTCACCATTAAGATGAATCTCTGGCGATTCAGGCGCTTCGTATACTGAATCAATTCCGGTGAAATTGCGCAACTCACCCGCCCGCGCTTTTTTATACAGCCCTTTTGGATCGCGTGCTTCACACGTTGCTAATGGCGTATCGACAAAAACCTCAATAAAACGCCCTTCGCCAACCCGCTCGCGGACCATTTTGCGCTCGGCGCGATGCGGCGAGATAAAGGCGGTCAACACCACAAGACCCGCATCCACCATCAGGTTAGCCACTTCACCAACCCGACGAATATTCTCCTTACGATCGGCATCACTAAATCCAAGATCGCTGCACAGACCGTGACGCACGTTATCGCCATCCAAAAGATAAGTACTCACCCCCAGCTTATGCAACGCTTCTTCCAGCGCCCCTGCTACCGTGGATTTACCGGAACCTGACAGCCCGGTAAACCACAGCACAACACCACGATGACCGTGGCGTTGTTCCCGCTGTTGCGGTGTAACAGGATGGGCATGCCAGACGACGTTTTCGTCATGCAGCGCCATTATTGTCCTCCCAGCAGATCGCGCGCGTCCCAGTGTGGGAAGTGGCGACGCACCAGCGCATTAAACTCCAGCTCAAACGCGCTGAACTGAGAAGCCGCCGCGTGCTCCTGAATGATTGGCTCACGTACTAACCCCGCGCCAACGGTAACGTTGGTCAGGCGGTCAATAATAATCAGCCCGCCCGTTACCGGGTTCTGTTGATAGGTATCCAGCACCAGCGGCTCATCAAAGGTGAGATTAACCAGACCGATGCCGTTTAGCGGTAGCGCTTCAACGTCACGTTGGGTAAGGTTATTAATATCGACCTGGTACTGCACGCTATCAACGCGTGCGCGGGTCTTCTTGCCTGCAACTTTGATGTCGTAACTCTGTCCAGGCGACAGTGGTTGTTCCGCCATCCAAACCACATCAATGGCAGCGCTTTGTACCGCCGGCAAAGCCTCGCCGGCATCAAGCAGCAGATCGCCCCGGCTGATGTCGATCTCATCTTTCAATACCAGGGTTATCGCTTCTCCCGCATGCGCTTCCTGCAAGTCGCCATCAAACGTGACGATCCGCGCTACGCTGGACTCAACGCCGGACGGCAGCACTTTGACGCGCTGCCCGACCTTCACGCTACCGGAGGCCAGCGTTCCGGCATAACCACGAAAATCCAGATTCGGTCGGTTCACATACTGCACCGGGAAACGCATCGGTTGCGTATCAACACTACGTTGAATCTCAACGGTTTCAAGCACTTCCAGCAGCGTCGGACCGCTGTACCACAGCATGCTGTCGCTTTGCGAAGCCACGTTGTCGCCTTCCAGCGCAGAGAGCGGCACAAACCGGATATCCAGGTTGCCCGGCAACTGTTCAGCAAAAGTAAGATAATCTTCGCGAATGCGGTTAAATGTCTCTTCGCTAAAGCCCACCAGATCCATTTTGTTGATCGCCACCACCAGATGTTTGATCCCAAGTAGCGTGGAGATAAAGCTATGACGACGAGTCTGATCCAGCACGCCTTTACGCGCATCGATCAGCAGGATCGCCAGGTCGCAGGTCGACGCACCGGTGGCCATGTTACGGGTGTACTGCTCATGACCCGGGGTATCCGCAATGATAAATTTACGCTTCTCGGTAGAGAAATAACGGTAAGCCACGTCGATGGTGATGCCCTGCTCACGCTCGGCCTGTAAGCCGTCAACCAATAACGCCAGATCGAGCTTTTCGCCCTGGGTGCCGTGACGTTTGCTGTCGTTGTGCAGCGATGAAAGCTGATCTTCGTAAATCTGACGCGTGTCATGCAGCAGGCGACCAATCAGGGTACTTTTCCCGTCATCCACGCTACCGCAGGTTAAAAAACGCAGCAGACTTTTATGTTGCTGGGCGACCATCCAGGCTTCAACGCCGCCTTCATTAGCAATTTGTTGTGCAAGTGTCGTATTCATGGCGGCTCCTTAGAAATACCCCTGACGTTTCTTCAGCTCCATGGAGCCCGCCTGGTCGCGGTCAATCACGCGGCCCTGACGTTCACTGGTGGTTGAGACCAGCATCTCTTCGATAATTTCCGGCAGCGTCTGCGCATGCGACTCCACCGCCCCCGTCAGCGGCCAGCAGCCGAGCGTGCGAAAACGTACCATGCGTTTTTTAATCACTTCCCCAGGTTGCAGATCGATTCTGTCGTCATCAATCATCATCAACATGCCGTCGCGTTCCAGCACCGGACGCTCCGCCGCCAGGTACAGCGGTACGATGTCGATGTTTTCCAGCCAGATGTACTGCCAGATATCCTGTTCGGTCCAGTTGGAGAGCGGGAATACGCGAATACTTTCACCTTTATTAATTTGTCCGTTGTAGTTGTGCCACAGTTCCGGACGCTGGTTTTTCGGGTCCCAGCGATGAAAACGATCGCGGAAAGAATAGATGCGTTCTTTAGCGCGCGATTTCTCTTCGTCACGGCGAGCGCCACCGAACGCGGCGTCAAAACCGTATTTGTTCAGCGCCTGCTTCAACCCCTCGGTTTTCATAATGTCGGTATGTTTGGCGCTACCGTGGACAAACGGGTTGATGCCCATCGCCACCCCTTCCGGGTTTTTATGCACCAGCAGTTCGCAGCCATAGGCTTTCGCCGTACGGTCACGAAATTCGTACATCTCGCTGAATTTCCAGCCGGTATCAACGTGCAGCAAAGGAAACGGCAGCGTGCCAGGATAAAACGCTTTACGCGCCAGATGCAGCATTACGCTGGAATCTTTGCCGATGGAATACATCATCACCGGATTAGAAAACTCGGCGGCCACCTCACGAATGATATGGATGCTTTCCGCTTCCAGTTGCCGCAGGTGGGTAAGTCGTTTTTGATCCATAACCGTTCCTATGTAATGCCGTTATTTTGCTAACGATGCTCAGATAACCTGACTATAGGGAGGGCAAGAGGGCGAATGAAATTACGAATTGGAATGAGTAGTTCCTCAAAGGAATAACGATCCGGAAAAGCAAATATCAAAAAGTGCTTAAGCTACCGGATTTCGGGCATTTAGGAGCAAATGAAATTGTTTTACCTCGATCACAGTTTCATACTAGCGGCTGAAAATTTCTGCTTGGTATTTAAGGACTCATTATGTTTTCCGCAACGCGCCACCTTATTGCTGCCATGGCGCTCGGCGCGTGTTTTATCCTTCCAGCACAGGCAACATCCTCCAAACCTGGAGATATCGCAAATACCCAGGCTCGATATATCGCAACGTTTTTCCCGGGCCGCGTGACGGGATCTCCGGCTGAAATGTTATCTGCTGATTATATACGTCAGCAATTCCAGCAGATGGGCTACAGCAGTGATATTCGGACGTTTAATAGCCGTTATGTTTATACCGCCAAAAATAACCGTAAAAACTGGCATAACGTAACGGGAAGCACCGTTATTGCAGCACATGAAGGTAAAGCGCCGCAGCAGATTATTATCATGGCGCATCTCGACACCTACGCTGCACAAAGCGACGCCGATTCAGATGCCAATCTGGGTGGGTTAACCCTGCAAGGTATCGACGACAACGCTGCAGGCGTTGGCGTAATGCTGGAACTGGCGGAAAAACTCAAAGACGTGCCGACGCAGTACGGCATCCGATTTATTGCCACCAGCGGCGAGGAAGAAGGCAAACTCGGCGCAGAAAACATTCTGAAACGAATGAGTGCCGCCGAGAAGAAAAACACGCTGCTGGTGATTAACCTCGATAACCTGATCGTCGGGGATAAACTCTATTTCAACAGCGGTAAGAAAACCCCGGAAGCAGTTCGAAAACTGACGCGCGACCGGGCGCTGGCTATCGCGCATAGTCGCGGCATTGTAGCCAGCACCAATCCGGGCCTGAACAAAGACTATCCGAAGGGAACAGGATGTTGTAACGATTCGGAAGTCTTCGACGACGCGGGTATTGCCGTGCTCTCCGTTGAAGCGACCAACTGGAGCCTGGGCAAGAAAGATGGCTACCAACAGCGCGCCAAAAGCGCCTCGTTCCCGGCTGGCAACAGCTGGCATGATGTGCGACTGGATAACCAGCAGCATATCGATAAAGCCTTACCGGGCCGGATAGAGCGCCGTAGCCGCGACGTGGTACGCATTATGCTGCCGCTGGTAAAAGAACTGGCGAAAGCAGATAAATCCTGAAGAAGCAGCCCGGTAATATGTAAACGTTACCGGGCTGCTAGCTGTCATCCTTCGTGCAGCCCGCACTCGCGCTTGAGCCCAAAGAACCGCGTCTCTTCTTCCGCCATTCCCGGCTCCCATTTGCGGGTGGTATGCGTATCGCCGACTGACAGATAGCCCTGGTCCCACAGCGGATGGTATTTCAGGCCGTGCTTTTGCAGATACTGGTAAACCGTACGGTTGTCCCAGTCGATAATCGGCAGCACTTTAAACACGCCACGCTGAATAGCCAACACCGGCAAATGCGCACGACTGCCGGACTGTTCGCGACGCAAACCAGCAAACCAGGTTTGCGCGTCGAGTTCCTGTAGCGCCCGGTTCATCGGCTCGACTTTGTTGATGTCATTGTATTTCTCAATGCCTTCAACGCCCTGTTCCCACAGCTTACCGTAACGTGCTTCCTGCCAGGCGGCGCTCTCTTTCGCGCGATAAACCTGGAGATTCAGCTTGAGTTTGTCCGTTAACTCGTCAATAAACTGGTAGGTTTCAGGGAACAGGTAGCCGGTATCGGTCAGGATCACCGGGATATCCGGGCGGATCTGATTCACCAGATGCAGACTCACTGCTGCCTGAATACCGAAGCTTGATGACAGCACATATTCACCTGGCAGGTTTTCCAGCGCCCACGCCACGCGATCCTCGGCACTCAGTTTTTCCAGTTCGGCGTTGGTTTCGGCCAGCGCCAGCACGCGCTCGACTTTTGGCAGGTCGTTCAACGCGTTGAGATCGAGTTTGGACATAAGTTCCTCGCTGTTTGCCTTGCCAAATGGCGCGCGTAGCAGGTCTGTAGGTCTGATAAGCGCGCCATCCGGCAATTCACATTATTCCCAGAAATCCCGCGCTGGATCGAGCACCGGGCGAATAATGCCCGCACGCACCGTAAAGTCACCGAAGCCTTCACCCGCTTCGCGCTCTTTCGCCCAGCGCCCGACAAGCTCATCGATGGAATCAAGAATTTCCGGCTCGGTGATGTTCTCGCGGAACATACGCGGAATACGTGTGCCGATACGGTTACCGCCCAGATGCAGGTTATAGCGACCCGGCGCTTTCCCCACCAGCCCCAGTTCTGCCAGCATCGCGCGACCGCAGCCGTTCGGACAACCGGTAACGCGCATCACGATATGCTCGTCGGGAATGCCGTGTTTTTCCAGAATCGCTTCCACTTTATCCGTGAACGATGGCAGGAAGCGTTCGGCTTCGGCCATCGCCAGCGGACAAGTCGGGAACGACACGCAGGCCATCGAGTTTTCACGCTGCGGTTTTACCGCATTCATCAGTCCATGATCGCGCGCCAGCTTCTCTACCTTCGTCTTCTGGCTTTCCGGTACGCCAGCGATGATCAAGTTCTGGTTGGCAGTGATGCGGAAATCGCCTTTGTGGATCTTCGCGATCTCCAGCAGCCCCGTTTTCAGCGGACGGCCTGGATAATCCAGAATACGGCCATTTTCAATAAACAACGTCAGGTGCCAGTTATTGTCGATCCCTTTCACCCAACCGATGCGATCGCCGCGGCCAGTGAACTCGTACGGGCGGATCGGCTCAAATTTGATCCCCGCGCGACGCTCAACTTCTTCCTTGAAGGTATCGACGCCGACGCGCTCAAGGGTGTATTTGGTTTTAGCGTTTTTACGGTCGGTACGGTTACCCCAATCGCGCTGAGTCGTGACCACCGCTTCTGCCACCGCCAGGGTGTGCTCCAGCGGCAGGAAGCCGAATTCGCTCGCGGTGCGGGCATAGGTTTTCTTGTTGCCGTGCTCGATTGAGAGACCGCCGCCGACCAGCAGGTTAAAGCCTACCAGCTTGCCGTTTTCGGCAATCGCCACGAAGTTCATGTCGTTGGCGTGCAGATCGATATCGTTCTGCGGCGGGATCACCACCGTGGTTTTAAACTTACGCGGCAGATAGGTCGCCCCGAGGATCGGTTCTTCATCGGTAGTAGCAACTTTTTCCTGATCGAGCCAGATCTCCGCATAGGCGCGCGTGCGCGGCAGCAGATGTTCAGAAATTTTCTTCGCCCACTCGTAGGCTTCCGCATGCAGCTGCGACTCATATGGGTTAGAGGTGCACAGCACGTTACGGTTCATGTCGTTGGCGGTCGCCAGTGCGTCCAGCCCGACCGAATGCAGCATCTGATGCACCGGCTTGACGTTCTTCTTCAGAATGCCGTGAAACTGGAAGGTCTGACGGTTAGTCAGACGGATGCTGCCGTAAATGGTGTTATCCGCGGCAAATTTGTCGATGGCTTTCCACTGGGTTGGAGTGATCACCCCGCCCGGCAAACGGCAGCGCAGTAGCATCGCGTGGCGCGGCTCCAGCTTCTGCTCGGCACGTTCGGCACGAATATCGCGGTCGTCCTGCTGGTACATACCGTGGAAACGGATCAGCAGGAAGTTATCGCCGTGGAAACCGCCGGTGAGACCGTCGTTGAGATCTTCCGCGATGGTGCCGCGCAGGAAATTACTTTCACGCTTCATGCGCTCGGCGTCAGTCAGTTTGCCTTCGACCACCAAAGGCCCTGGGTGTTTTTCGCTCATTAGTAGACATCTCGCTGATAACGGCGCTCAATGCGCAGCTCACTTAAAAATTCATCCGCCGCTTCGATATCCATTGCACCGAATTCAGCAATCACTTCCAGCAACGCCTGCTCAACGTCTTTCGCCATGCAATTGGCGTCGCCGCAGACATAAATGTGGGCACCGTCGTTAATCCAGCGCCACAGTTCCGCGCCCTGTTCGCGCAGTTTGTCTTGTACGTAGATTTTTTCTTTTTGATCGCGAGACCAGGCGAGATCGATCCGGCTCAACACGCCCTCTTTGACGTAGCGCTGCCATTCAACCTGGTAGAGGAAATCTTCGGTGAAATGCGGGTTGCCGAAGAACAACCAGTTTTTACCTTCCGCGCCATCGGCCGCACGCTGCTGCATAAAGGCGCGGAACGGTGCAATTCCCGTACCCGGGCCAATCATAATCACCGGTGTCTGCGGGTTTGCCGGCAAACGGAAGTTGTCGTTGTGTTCAATGAACACGCGAACTTCACCTTCTTCTTCCACGCGGTCGGCGAGGAAGCTGGAGGCACCGCCAGCGCGGGCGCGCCCCTCAATGTCGTAACGCACTACGCCGACAGTCACATGCACTTCACTTTCGACTTCCGCCTGGGAGGAAGCAATGGAGTACAAACGCGGGGTCAGCGGGCGCAAAAGATCAACTAACGTCTGAGCGTCCAGTTGTGCCGGGGAGAAACGCATCATATCAACGATTGGCGTGGTCGCGGCGTAATGCTGCAATTGCGTTTTATCGCCCACCAGCGGCAGCAGCGACTCACTGCGCGTCAGCGTGGCGTAGTTTTCCACGATATTTGCAGTGTTGACCGTCAGCTCGAAATGCCACTGCAACGCTTCGGCCAGAGGCAGCGTTTTGCCATTAACCGTTACCGGTTCATCGCCCTTCAGCCACAGCAGTTCAACCAGCTCTTTGACCAGCGCGGGATCGTTCTGATACCACACGCCCAGCGCGTCGCCGGGCTGATAGCGCAGACCGGAATCGCCGAGATCGATTTCGATATGGCGCACATCTTTTAGTGAGTCGCGACCGGTGATTTTCTGATTCACCGCAAGTGACGCCGCCAGCGGCGCTTCTTTGGTATATGGGCTGGTGTGAACTTCGTTTACCGCACCGCTCGCCGCAACTTGCACAGACGGTACAGCCGGCGCACGCGCTTTCAGAACCTCAACCAGACGCTCGCGCCACTGCGCGGCAGCGGCCTGGTATTCGACATCAGCATCCACCCGATCCAGCAGACGCTCACCGCCCAGTTCAGCCAGTTTACTGTCGAAATCTTTACCGGCCTGGCAGAAGAATTCATAGGAGGTATCGCCCAAACCAAACACGGCAAAAGCAGTGTTCTCAAGCTTCGGCGCTTTTTTCGAGAACAGATATTTATGCAACGCCACAGCTTCTTCCGCCGGTTCACCTTCCCCTTGCGTCGATGCCACCACGATCAGCAGTTTTTCATTGGCGATTTGTTTGAATTTATAGTCGCCAGCGTTGATCAGAGTGACATTGAGCTTCGCAGCGATAAGATCATCACGCAGGGCTTCCGCCACTCGACGCGCATTACCGGTTTGCGAGGCGGAGATAAGCGTAATACCAGGCATTTGAGCGGCAGGCGCTGGTGCCACCGCATTGCTGCCTGGCTGCTGATTCAGCACGCCCCAGAAATAGCCAGAAACCCACGCGAGCTGTGCGGGAGTGAAGTCAGTCGTGGCTGCCTGAAGGCGTGCCAGTTGCTCCGGGTTTAGCGGTAGCAAAGCGGAAGGTGAGGCCTGTGTCGTCATGCGTTGTCATGTTCCAGTAAGCAAAGCGGATTTCAGCAATAAAACCCAAACTGAAGATAAGGTTAACGGCGGGGATAGTAACAATTAAAGAAGGGATAGAAATAACAAATAACCAAATGGACTAACCTGTTTTAGTTATAGTCATTAACGACAAAAACGATTTAATAACTATATGATATTTAAAAAGTTATTAAACATTAACAGCGTAAATATAGCGTTCTGATGCTTAGCGCCCTTTTAACTAATGATAAAAATTGTACTTTACGGTACCCTACGGCGGTTTTTCGCATTCTTGAGAGTAAAAAATGTCCACCACCTTGTTTAAAGATTTCACCTTCGAAGCCGCTCATCGCCTGCCACATGTACCAGAAGGGCATAAATGTGGTCGCCTGCATGGTCACTCATTTATGGTGCGTCTTGAAATTACCGGTGAAGTCGATCCGCATACCGGTTGGATCATGGATTTTTCTGAGTTAAAAGCGGCGTTTAAGCCGACCTACGACAGACTCGATCACTATTATCTGAACGATATTCCTGGCCTAGAAAACCCAACCAGTGAAGTGCTGGCAAAATGGATTTGGGATCAGGTTAAACCGATTGTCCCTCTGCTGAGTGCCGTAATGGTGAAAGAGACCTGCACAGCGGGCTGCGTGTATCGCGGCGAGTGATTGTAGTATTACCGGATAGGGACGCATCGCGGTCTTATCCGGTCTGTAATGACCAGCAAACTGTGGCCGGGTAAGTGAAATCCCCCGGCAGAATTATCAGGCTATATTCAGATACTTATGAGTCTGCATCGACAGACGCCAGTTGCGCGCAATACAGGTTTCAATACATAAACGCGTCGCATCTTCTTTCTGACTGATTGGCTGCAAGGCAATGATGCGCGGTTTGTCGTCGCTCAACGTTGCCAACAGTTCATCCAGCGCTTCAATATCGCGAACGCGACCAACCGGATGTTTGATTTCATTCGCGCGCTCCAGCGCCTGTGACAGCACATCATAGCCGCCACGCATATTTACCTTCGGTGATACAGTCACCCAGGTATTCGGCGTACAGCGCACTTCGTGGGTACCGCTGGTTTCAATCTGGCAACTAAAGCCGTTCTTTTCCAGCAGATCAGTCAGCGGCATCAGGTCATGAATGCAGGGCTCACCACCGGTTATCACCACATGACGGGCGGTATAGCCCTGGCGCTGAATGACCGCCAGCAGATCTTCACTGCTCGCCGCCCCCCATTTATCGCTCTCTTTGGTCTTAGCCAGGATGCTGTACAGGGAAACTTCCCGATCCTCAAGCTTATCCCAGGTGTGTTTGGTATCGCACCAGGCACAGCCAACCGGGCATCCCTGTAAACGAATAAAAATGGCGGGGACGCCGGTAAAGTAACCCTCACCTTGCAGGGTCTGGAACATCTCGTTAATCGGGTACTGCATAGCGCTCTCAATATGGGGATAAACGATAATTATCGCAGATCCCCGCCAAAGTATCATGCCCCATCGATGCTTTACGAGGCGATCGCCGCGACAAAGCGCGCCGTTATCTGCTGCGGACGCGTGATAGCCCCCCCAACCACTACGGTATGGGCGCCTAATGCCAGGCATCGTGCGGCACGTTCCGGAGTATCGACGTTTCCTTCTGCCACAACAGGCACGCTGACCGCCGCCAATACCTCACGCAAAAAACCGCAGTCGTTTTCCGCCAGCACATGTCCGGCAGTGTCTGCGGTATAGCCATAGAGCGTGGTGCCGACGCAGTCAAAACCCAAACGTTCGGCTGTCGCAGCCTCGTCTACTGTGGCGATATCCGCCATCAGCAGCACAGACGGGTAGCGAGCGCGGATTTGCATAACTAATTCTTCCAGCGTTTGTCCACCAGGGCGCAGGCGCGCTGTCGCATCCAGAGCAATAATCTCCGGCTCAACGGTCATCAGCTCGTCCACTTCCTGGAGCGTGGCCGTGATAAACACATCACTGCCCGGATAATCGCGCTTGATAATCCCAATCACCGGCAGGGAGACGCTCTCTTTGATCGCGCGAATATCCACCACGCTGTTCGCACGAATACCTACCGCGCCGCCCTGCGCTGCCGCCAGCGCCATACGCGACATAATAAACGGACTGTGCAGGGGCTCATTTTCTAGCGCCTGGCAGGAGACGATTAATTTACCTTTCAGGGAATCCAGTACAGTTTTCATTACGATAAGATCTCTTCGACTTCGTTTTTAATGATGGTGACATGCGGGCCATAAATCACCTGAACACCGTTGCCGCGAATAATTACACCACGCGCTCCGGTCGCTTTCAGCGCAGCTTCATCGACCTTGCTGCTCTCTTTCACCGTCACACGTAAGCGCGTGGCGCAACAGTCCACCTCTTCCAGATTCTCTTTGCCTCCCAGCCCGGCGATGACTGCCGCTGCGCGTTCAGTTTGCGTCAGACCGGATTCAATCGGGGTTACGTTTTCACGGCCAGGCGTCAGCCAGTTAAAGCGGTTAATCAAATAGCGGAAGGTGAAGTAGTAAAGGAAGAACCACGGGATCCCCACCAAGGGGACGTACATCCAGTTGGTTTTAGCTTCCCCCTGTAGTACGCCAAAAAGTAGGAAATCGATAAGTCCACCCGAAAAGGTTTGCCCGATGGTGATATGTAAAATATGCGCCATCATAAACGCCAGACCATCGAAAAAGGCGTGAATGACGTATAACACGGGGGCGACAAACAGGAAGGAGAACTCGATAGGCTCAGTGATCCCTGTCAGGAAAGAGGTCAGCGCCGCTGACAGCAATAGTCCAGCGACAAGCTTTCTATTCTCTGGTTTTGCAGTATGGTACATCGCAAGACATGCGCCAAGCAGGCCGAACATCATTGTGATAAAGCGCCCGGACATAAAGCGCGAGGTACCCGCATAGAACTGCTGCGTATTCGGATCGGCAAGTTGGGCAAAGAAAATTCGCTGCGTACCTTCAACCAACTGGCCGTTGACGATTTCACTCCCGCCAAGCGCTGTAGTCCAGAACGGCAAATAAAAGATATGGTGTAACCCCAGTGGGCCAAGCATACGCAAGATGAAGCCGTAAAGTAATGTGCCCAGATAACCGGTCGCATCCACCAGACCACCCAGTCCAAAAATGAGTTTCTGGAAATGCGGCCAGACCACCGTCATGATGGCGCCCACGACTATCGCAGCAAGGGAGCTAATAATCGGTACAAAGCGTGAGCCGCTGAAGAAACCAAGAAACTGAGGCAGCGAGACTTTATTGAAACGGCTATGCAGCGCGCAGGTGACAAGCCCAATCACCACCCCACCAAATACGCCCGTTTCCAGCGTCTGAATACCCAACGTCATCCCCTGGCCTACGGCACCTGGATTCTCGTGTGCCAGCGTTCCGTTAAGCGTCAATAAGGCGTTGATGGTGGCATTCATCACCAGAAATGCCAGCAACGCCGCGAGCCCGGCAGTGCCTTTATCTGTCTTCGCCAGCCCCACCGCGACACCCACCGCAAAGAGCACCGACAGATTGGCAAACACAATGGAACCGGCACTGGTCATGATTGTGAAGATTGCCTGCAACCAGTCGACATCCAAAAACGGATAAGCCGTTAATGTATTTGGATTCGACAGCGCACCACCAATCCCTAACAACAATCCGGCAGCGGGCAATACCGCAATCGGCAGCATGAACGATTTGCCAAACCGTTGCGCTTTTTCAAACCATGCCCCTGATGAGGCGCCGCTAAACATTTGCATCATTTTTTCATCTCTCCCGATTAATGATGAAAATTTTTACCATATTTATTTTTAAAAATGAAAATTACCATCAAAAACCAGGAAGCCGATCATACTTTTTTAAAATGACTGGCATCTCTCCCCTGCTTTCCGCCACACTATCAGCAGAGAAACGCATTAAGGATTTTGCATGTCAGAAAATGAAAACCTGCTGCTAAGATTGCGCCAGAGCGTTGATGGATATAGCCGAACACAGCAAAAGCTGGGTGAGTTCGTGCTCAGCGATCCGGCAAAAGTTGTCTACCTGACGATTACCGAACTGGCGCGCGAAAGCGATACCAGCGAGGCAAGCGTTACGCGCCTGTGCCGTACGCTGGGGTGTAAGGGTTACAACGAATTTAAGATGGCGCTCGCGCTCGATCTCCAGCAAGAACAGCCGGTAGAGCACAGCGGTGATGAAATTGACAATGTAGTCAATGAATCCGTACAAGCGCTGCAGGACACAGCAAAATTACTCGACAGGACATTACTGGAAGCTGCCGCTCTGGCGCTACATCAGGCTCAGTCGGTACAGATTTATGGCGTGGCTGCCAGCGCCATTCTGGGGGAGTATTTACATTACAAGCTCCTGCGTCTGGGCAAACCCGCGCAACTGTTCAGCGACATGCACCGCGCAGCCATGAATGCCACTACGCTTAGCAAAAACACGCTCGTGGTAGCGATATCCAGTTCTGGCTCCACCCGCGATCTGCTGCATGTCGTAAAACTGGCGCGTAAGCAAGGCGTGCGCGTGCTGGCACTGAGTAATACGCCACGCAGTCCGCTGGCCTCGCTGAGCGATATTCAACTGGTCGCAGCCAAACCAGAAGGTCCATTGAGTGCTGGCGCGCTAAACGCCAAAGTGGGAGTAATGCTGTTGGTAGAACTGCTCACCACATCGCTGATTGCGCTGGATGAAAAGTACAGTGATGTGAGCCAGCAAACCGCCAGCGCGACCTTACCGCTACTGCTTTAAAGACATAAAAAAACCCGCCGCAGCGGGTTTTTACGTTAAGAGCTAAAGAACAGGATTAAGCCTGACCTTTGATCTCTTTACGACCGTTGTACGGTGCTTGTTCACCCAGAGCTTCTTCGATACGAATCAGCTGGTTGTACTTAGCAACGCGGTCAGAACGGCTCATAGAACCGGTTTTGATCTGGCCTGCAGCGGTACCAACAGCCAGGTCAGCGATGGTAGCGTCTTCAGTTTCGCCAGAACGGTGAGAGATGACAGCGGTGTAGCCAGCGTCTTTCGCCATTTTGATCGCAGCCAGAGTTTCGGTCAGAGAACCGATCTGGTTGAATTTGATCAGGATGGAGTTAACGATGCCTTTTTCGATGCCTTCTTTCAGGATCTTGGTGTTGGTTACGAACAGGTCGTCACCAACCAGCTGGATTTTGTCGCCCAGTACTTTAGTCTGGTATGCGAAACCATCCCAGTCAGACTCGTCCAGACCATCTTCGATGGACACGATCGGGTACTGTTTGGTCAGTTCTTCCAGGAAGTGAGTGAATTCTTCAGAGGTGAATGCTTTGTTGCCTTCGCCAGCCAGAACGTATTTACCGTCTTTGTAGAATTCAGACGCTGCACAGTCCATCGCCAGAGTGATGTCTTTGCCCAGCTCGTAGCCAGCTGCTTTAACCGCTTCAGCGATTACGGACAGAGCTTCAGCGTTGGAACCCAGGTTCGGCGCATAGCCGCCTTCGTCACCCACTGCAGTGTTCATACCTTTGGCTTTCAGAACTTTAGCCAGGTTGTGGAACACTTCAGAACCCATACGTACAGCTTCTTTCAGGGTTTTAGCGCCAACAGGCTGAATCATGAATTCCTGGATGTCGACGTTGTTGTCAGCGTGCTCACCACCGTTGATGATGTTCATCATCGGAACCGGCATGGAGTATTTGCCCGGAGTGCCGTTCAGTTCAGCGATGTGAGCATACAGCGGCAGGCCTTTAGCGGCGGCAGCAGCTTTAGCAGCAGCCAGAGAAACAGCCAGGATGGCGTTTGCACCGAAGTTGGATTTGTTTTCAGTACCGTCCAGATCGATCATGATCTTGTCGATGCCAGCCTGATCTTTAGCATCTTTACCCAGCAGAGCCTGAGCAATCGGGCCATTCACAGCTGCAACAGCTTTCAGTACGCCTTTACCCATGAAACGGGATTTGTCGCCATCGCGCAGTTCCAGTGCTTCGCGGGAACCAGTAGAAGCACCTGACGGAGCTGCTGCCATACCAACGAAACCACCTTCCAGGTGTACTTCGGCTTCAACAGTCGGGTTACCACGGGAGTCGATGATTTCACGACCGATGATTTTAACGATTTTGGACATTAGATTTTCCTCAGTACAAGTTAAACTAAAACTCCAGACAAACAATGCACCCTGAAGGGTGCATTGCCGTTCTAACTTATTTACTTCTTACTTCGCCTGACGCTTCTGATGTTCACTGGCGGCTTTCACAAAGCCGGCAAACAGCGGGTGTCCATCACGTGGCGTGGAAGTAAATTCCGGGTGGAACTGACAGGCCACGAACCACGGATGATTCGGTACCTCAATGATCTCGACCAACTGATCATCACCGGAACGGCCTGCAATACGCAGACCCGCAGCTTCAATCTGTTTCAACAGCATATTGTTGACTTCGTAGCGGTGGCGATGGCGTTCAACAATTGTCGGCGCGCCGTACAGTTGACGAACCAGGCTATCGTCGCTCAACTGACACTGCTGCGCGCCAAGGCGCATTGTGCCGCCCAGATCGCTCTTCTCGGTACGGACTTCGACGTTACCGTCTTCATCGCGCCATTCGGTAATCAGAGCTACCACCGGATACTTACAGTCTGGCACAAATTCCGTGGAGTTGGCGTTGTCCATACCCACTACGTTACGTGCAAACTCAATCAACGCAACCTGCATACCCAGGCAAATGCCCAGATAAGGAATATTGTTCTCACGCGCAAAGCGCGCTGTCGCGATTTTACCTTCAACACCACGGTAGCCGAAGCCGCCTGGGATCAGGATTGCATCAAGACCTTTCAGGATCTCAACGCCGCGCGTTTCGACATCTTGCGAATCGATCAGCTTGATGTTGACGGTGACACGATTCTTCAGACCACCGTGCTTCAGTGCCTCGATAACTGACTTATAGGCATCCGGCAGTTCAATGTACTTGCCGACCATACCGATAGTCACTTCGCCTGCCGGATTCGCTTCTTCGTAGATAACCTGTTCCCATTCTGACAGATTAGCTTCCGGACAGTTCAAGCTGAATCGTTTACAAATATAATCGTCAAGGCCCTGGGATTTCAACAGGCCCGGAATTTTATAGATGGAATCGACATCTTTCAGAGAAATCACCGCTTTTTCCGGAACGTTACAGAATAATGCAATTTTTGCACGTTCATTAGCCGGAACTGCGCGATCGGAGCGACAAATCAGGATATCTGGCTGAATACCGATAGAAAGCAACTCTTTTACCGAGTGCTGAGTCGGTTTAGTTTTGACTTCACCTGCCGCCGCCATGTACGGAACCAGCGTCAGATGCATAAACAGCGTGTGCTCGCGGCCAATTTCTACGGCCATCTGGCGAATCGCTTCAAGGAACGGCAGAGATTCGATATCCCCAACGGTTCCGCCGATTTCAACCAGAACAACATCATGACCTTCACCGCCTTCCAGAACGCGTTCTTTAATGGCATTCGTGATGTGCGGGATAACCTGAACGGTAGCGCCCAGGTAGTCGCCACGGCGTTCTTTACGCAGAACGTCGGAGTAAATACGACCCGTGGTGAAGTTGTTGCGGCGACTCATTTTAGTACGAATGAAACGCTCGTAGTGACCCAGGTCCAGGTCGGTTTCAGCGCCGTCTTCGGTAACGAACACTTCCCCGTGTTGGATTGGGCTCATAGTACCTGGATCAACGTTGATGTACGGATCCAGTTTCATCATGGTCACATTGAGGCCACGGGCTTCAAGAATGGCTGCCAGGGAGGCTGCGGCAATGCCTTTTCCCAGAGAGGATACGACCCCGCCGGTCACAAAAATATAGTTCGTTGTCATGCTGGACCTGAGAAGTTAGGGTGAAACGATGGAATTACCAAGACGGGAAAGTAGTATACCCGAACATGACGAGCGCCACAAACTTTCATTATTCCTCCTCTTCACCAGGCTCACATTAACATCGGGAGTGAGAAAATAGCCCCTTTGGGGTAAATGTTTTTGACGTAAATCAAGCGCTTGTTATTTAAAAAATCACACAAATCGCCCTTGACCGACGAAATCCCTTAGAGATCAATTTCCTGCCGTTTTACCTGTTGCCAGACTTCTTCCATAGTTTCCAGATCAACACCAGTCATTTCCAGACCTCGAGCCGCCACAATTCGTTCAACCTCACGAAAACGTCGCTCAAATTTCTCGTTCGCTTTTTGCAATGCGGTCTCTGCTTTAGTGCCTAAATGGCGCGCCATATTGACCGTGGCAAACAGCAGATCGCCCATTTCCTCCTCCAGTTTAGCCTGGTCGACAACAGCCTGCCTCGCCTCAAACATGACTTCATCGATCTCTTCGTAAACCTTGTCGACAACCGGTCCTAATGTTTTCCAGTCGAAGCCAACATTTGAGCAGCGTTTCTGGATTTTTTGTGCACGCATTAACGCCGGTAAACTACGGGGAATATCGTCGAGTGCGGAATGCTGTGCCTTCTCAGCGCGCTCTTCGGTTTTGATTTGCTCCCAACGGGTTAGCACCTCGGTGCTGTTACTGGCAGAAACATCAGCAAAAACATGCGGGTGGCGACGTTCAAGCTTATCGCTTATCGCTGCACAGATATCATCAAAGTTGAAGCGCCCTTCTTCCTGCGCCATCTGGGCATAAAATACCACCTGAAACAGCAGGTCACCCAGTTCTCCACGCAGGTCATCGAAGTCTTCACGCGCAATCGCGTCCAGCACTTCATAGGTTTCTTCGAGAGTGTAAGGGGCAATAGTGGCGAATGTCTGCTCTTTGTCCCACGGACAGCCGTTTTCCGGATCACGCAGGCGCTGCATTATACCGAGCAGCCGATCGATTTGGTTCATGTGACAATCCTGGAGATTTGAGTAACTGTAGGCCGGATAAGGCATTTATGCCGCCATCCGGCCTACGTTCGTATTAATTACCGTGCAGACGGCGTGCGTCGATCACATCCGGCACCTGGTTAAGCTTGCCGAGCACGCGTCCGAGCACCTGCAGGTTGTAGATTTCGATGGTCATATCGATGGTGGCAAGCTGTTGTTTGGTATCACTCCGGCTGGCAACGCCCAGCACGTTCACCTTCTCGTTGGCAAGAATAGTGGTGATATCACGCAACAAGCCGCTGCGATCGTTAGCCTGGACGCGAACCACCAGCGAATATCCTGCCGAGTAGCTTTCGCCCCAAACCGCGTCAACAATACGTTCCGGCGCATGCGAGCGCAGTTCATTCAGCTGTTCGCAATCCGCCCGGTGGACCGAAATACCACGTCCTTGAGTGATAAACCCGACAATTTCATCACCTGGAATCGGCTGGCAACAGCGAGCGATGTGGTGCATCAGATTACCCACCCCTTCAACCACCACGCGACCATCGTCTTTACGGCGGCTCTGCGGCGCTTGCGTTTTCTGCTGAAGCTGTTTCAGCGCGGCGGCATCCTGCTCTGCAGCGCTTGGCTTATTAAACTGCGCCTGCAGGAAGTTCACCATCTGGTTAAGGCGGATGTCGCCTCCACCAATCGCCGCCAGAAGCTCATCCAGTTCATTGAAGCTGTAGCGCGGCAGCAGGTGCTTTTCCGCTTCTTTCAGGCTAATACCTAAATGTGCCAGCTCATCGTCGAGGATCTGGCGACCCGCCAGGATATTTTTATCGCGATCCTGTTTACGGAACCAGGCGTGGATCTTCGAACGCCCACGACTGGTGGTCACGTAGCCGAGGTTAGGATTCAGCCAGTCACGGCTTGGGTTTGGCTGTTTCTGGGTGATAATTTCAATTTGATCGCCCATCTGCAGTTGGTAAGTAAACGGTACGATGCGCCCGCCAATTTTCGCGCCAATGCAACGATGGCCCACATCGCTGTGGATGTGATAAGCAAAATCGAGCGGCGTGGAGCCTGCAGGCAGATCTACAACGTCGCCTTTCGGCGTAAAGACGTAAACCCGGTCATCAAAGACCTGGCTACGGACTTCATCCAGCATTTCGCCGGAATCAGCCATCTCTTCTTGCCAGGCGATCAGTTTACGCAGCCATGCGATACGATCTTCATGACCGGAGCGTGCCGCGCCTGAGGCTGTGCCCTCTTTGTATTTCCAGTGCGCAGCAACGCCCAGTTCGGCATCTTCGTGCATCTGTTTGGTGCGGATCTGAATTTCAATGGTTTTCCCGCCCGGCCCCAGCACAACCGTATGGATTGACTGGTAGCCGTTGGGTTTCGGGTTCGCGACGTAGTCATCGAACTCATCCGGCAGATGGCGATAGTGAGTATGTACTATTCCGAGCGCGGCGTAGCAATCCTGTAAACGCTCCGCCACGATACGCACCGCGCGCACATCGAACAGTTCATCAAAGGCTAACTGTTTTTTCTGCATTTTGCGCCAGATGCTGTAGATGTGCTTCGGACGTCCGTAAACTTCGGCTTTGACGCCTTCCGTTTTCATCTCTGAGCGCAAATGACCGACGAATTCATCAATGTAGTGTTCGCGATCGATACGACGTTCATGCAGCAGCTTGGCAATACGTTTGTATTCAGCCGGGTGCAGATAACGGAAGCAGTAATCTTCCAGCTCCCATTTTAACTGCCCAATACCCAACCGGTTAGCCAGCGGGGCATAGATATTGGTGCACTCTTTTGCTGCCAGAACGCGTTCATCTTCCGGTGCGTCTTTCACTTCACGCAGATGTGCAATCCGCTCCGCCAGCTTGATGACCACACAGCGGAAATCATCCACCATAGCCAGCAGCATGCGGCGGACGTTATCGACCTGCTCGGAAGAGACTGAATCGGTATGCGTGGCTTTAAGCTGGCGTATCGCCGCCATGTCACGCACACCGTGGATAAGATGAACAATGGATTTGCCCACGCTCTCGCGCAGGATGTCTTCACTGACGACGTTGGCATCAGCCAGAGGGAAAAGCATTGCTGCGCGCAACGTGTCGATATCCATGCTCAACATAGAGAGGATTTCTACCATCTCCACGCCACGCCACAGCAGCAGCTCTGCATCCGGATGCCCCTGTGTTTGCTGCAGGCAGTACGCCCAGGTTTCGGCTAAGCGTTCACACGACTGCTGGCTGGAGATCCCCAGACTCGCGATCCATTTCTTTGGATCAAACTCACCAGCTTTATTTAAATGTGCACTTCTTACCGCAACCATCGTCCTCTCCTTAAGGGGCATGGCCTGTCGAAGTCGACAAGCCGAACCCATTGTTTTTCACACAACATTACAACCCGAAATCCAATGGGTATTAAGTTCATTACAAACGCTCAAACAGGACCATTGATTCCAGGTGTCCTGTGTGCGGGAACATATCGAGCATCGCCAGCCGCCGGATGGCATATCCCGCATTGAGCAAAGCATCGCTGTCACGAGCCAGCGTTGCCGGGTTACAGGATACATAAACAACGCGTATAGGTTCTAATTTTATAATATGTTGCATCACACCAGCAGCACCCGCACGCGCAGGATCGAGCAAAACTTTGTCGAATCCGTTTTTAGCCCAAGGCTGCCGGGTAACATCTTCCTCAAGGTTTTCATGAAAGAATGTCACATTGTGTAATCCGTTATTCAGCGCATTTTCCCGGCCTTTTTCCACCAGCGCCGGTACCCCTTCCACGCCGACCACGCTTGCAGCTCGGGTCGCCAGCGGCAGAGTAAAATTGCCCATTCCGCAGAACAGATCGAGCACACGCTCTCCCGGTTGAATATCGAGCCATTCCAACGCTCGGGCCACCATTTGCTGGTTTACCCCTTCATTGACCTGAATAAAATCACGCGGGCTGAAGGTTAACCGTAGTCCATTTGAATCATACCAGGGCGATTCTTCTGATATTGATTCCAGTATCTCGCTTTGTGGGGCCAGAAACAAAGACAGCCCCTGAGAATGCGAAAAGCATTCCAGTTTTTCTTTATCCACAGCACTTAATGGCGCCGTGTGGCGCAAAATCATCAGGGTTCCGCTCCCTGCCTGCACCAGTTCGACATGCCCAAGATGGCGTAACCCTTGTAGACTTTCCAGGCACGCCCTGATGTGGGGCAATAGCGCCTCAAGCTGGGGCACCAAAACAGGGCATTGTTTGACATCGATAATGTCGTTAGAGCCGGATTTGCGAAAACCCATCTGCAATTTTTGCTCTTTTGGCCGATAGCTCAGGCTCAAACGTGCACGGCGACGATAGCCCCACGGCGTATCAGCTATAACATCCGACACTTCACATTTCATTAAACGCGACAACGCCGCGCTTTTACTACGCTGCTGTAGCGAGATGCTGGCATGCTGTTGCTGGCAGCCACCGCACACGCCAAAATGCGGGCAACGAGGCACTTCACGCTCAGGGCTGTTGTTCAAACGTCGTTTTACTTGCGCGCGGGCGAACTGTTTTTTATCTTCGGTAATCACCACCTCGGCGCTTTCCTGAGGTAGCAATTCCGGTATGAACAACGCCTTTCCGTTATGGCGAGCAACACCCTGACCAAAAGGATCGAGGTCATTGACGGTAACGGTTATGATCTGACGCGTCGTCACGCGTCGTTTTGCAGAGTAGAATTGCGCCATCGACGAGATATGTCTCTTTTTAACAGTGTGACCCTAATTGTCCCATAACGGAACTCCATGACCAACTACAGCCTGCGCGCACGCATGATGATTCTGATCCTGGCCCCGACCGTCCTGATTGGTTTGCTGCTCAGTATCTTTTTTGTTGTGCATCGCTATAACGACTTGCAGCGTCAACTGGAAGATGCTGGCGCCAGCATCATTGAGCCACTCGCGGTCTCCAGCGAATATGGCATGAACCTGCAAAACAGGGAATCCATCGGCCAACTGATCAGCGTACTGCATCGTCGCCATTCTGATATCGTGCGGGCAATTTCTGTCTATGACGAAAATAACCGACTGTTTGTCACATCCAATTTTCATCTCGATCCGTCTGAAATGCAGCTGGCTACCGGGTCACCGTTTCCCCGTAAGCTGAGCGTCACGCGACTCGGAGATATCATGATCCTGCGCACCCCGATTATCTCGGAAAGGTATTCGCCGGATGAATCTGCCTTAAGCGACGCGAAAAATGACAAAAATATGTTGGGGTACGTGGCGCTGGAGTTAGACCTTAAGTCAGTAAGATTGCAGCAGTATAAAGAGATTTTTATCTCCAGCGTAATGATGCTGTTTTGTATCGGGATTGCGTTAATTTTTGGCTGGCGTCTGATGCGCGACGTGACCGGCCCGATTCGCAATATGGTGAATACCGTTGACCGAATACGACGAGGACAGCTCGATAGCCGCGTGGAGGGTTTCATGCTGGGCGAGCTGGATATGCTCAAAAATGGCATTAACTCGATGGCGATGTCACTTGCGGCCTACCATGAAGAGATGCAGCACAACATCGATCAGGCCACCTCTGATCTGCGCGAAACGTTGGAACAGATGGAAATCCAGAACGTCGAACTGGATCTGGCTAAAAAGCGCGCCCAGGAAGCGGCGCGTATTAAGTCTGAGTTTCTGGCTAACATGTCGCACGAGCTGCGAACCCCGCTCAATGGCGTGATTGGTTTCACCCGTCTGACACTAAAAACCGAGCTCAACACCACGCAGCGCGATCACCTGAATACGATTGAACGCTCGGCCAACAATCTGCTGGCCATCATCAATGATGTGCTCGACTTCTCCAAACTTGAGGCGGGCAAGCTGATTCTGGAAAGTATCCCATTCCCGCTGCGCAGCACACTCGATGACGTCGTCACGCTGTTAGCGCACTCATCCCACGATAAAGGGCTTGAGCTGACGCTGAATATTAAGAATGACGTACCGGACAACGTCATCGGCGATCCGCTGCGCTTACAGCAGGTGATCACTAATCTGGTCGGCAATGCCATCAAATTTACCGAAGGCGGTAATATCGATATATTGGTCGAGAAACGCGCGCTCAGTAATACAAAAGTACAAATTGAAGTGCAAATCCGCGATACCGGAATTGGTATCCCCGAGCGCGATCAGTCACGCCTGTTCCAGGCCTTCCGCCAGGCGGATGCCAGTATTTCCCGCCGCCACGGCGGTACCGGACTGGGCCTGGTCATTACGCAAAAACTGGTCAATGAAATGGGCGGAGATATTTCCTTCCACAGTCAGCCGAACCGGGGATCCACGTTCTGGTTCCATATCAGCCTCGATCTCAACCCTAACGTTCTCATTGATCGCTCAACCACGCTTTGTCTGGCCGGTAAGCGACTGGCTTACGTCGAACCTAACGCCACTGCAGCACAATGCACATTAGATATCTTGAGTGAAACGCCGCTGGAGGTGATTTACAGCCCTTCATTCTCTGGGCTGCCGAAGGATCACTACGATATTCTGTTGCTTGGCGTACCGGTCACGTTACGCGAACCGCTCACCATGCAGCATGAGCGCCTGGCAAGCGCAGCGGCGATGACCGACTTTTTGTTACTGGCCTTGCCTTGTCATGCGCAAATTAACGCCGAGAAATTGAAACAGGGCGGCGCGGCGGCGTGCCTGTTGAAACCGCTCACCTCAACCCGTTTACTGCCTGCATTGACAGAGTATTGTCAACTGAACCACAGCATAGATCCGCTGTTGTCAGACGAGAGCAAAATCGCGATGACCGTCATGGCAGTGGACGACAACCCGGCGAACCTCAAGCTTATTGGCGCACTGCTGGAGGATAAAGTGCAGCAAGTTGTGCTCTGCGACAGCGGGCACCAGGCAGTGGATCGCGCCAAACAGATGCAGTTTGATCTGATCCTGATGGATATTCAGATGCCAGACATGGACGGTATTCGCGCCTGCGAGCTGATCCACCAGCTTCCTCATCAACAACAGACGCCGGTCATTGCGGTCACCGCGCATGCTATGGCCGGGCAGAAAGAGAAGTTGCTCAGCGCCGGGATGAACGATTACCTGGCGAAGCCTATCGAGGAAGATAAGCTACATAATCTGCTGTTACGCTATAAACCCGGCGCAAGCGCAGCGCTTAGGGCGCTCGCCGTTGACCCCGTTGAGCCGATCGTCAATCCGAATACCACGCTCGACTGGCAGTTGGCATTAAGACAAGCCGCAGGTAAAAACGATCTGGCGCGGGATATGCTGCAAATGCTGCTCGATTTTCTGCCCGAGGTACGTAATAAAATTGAAGAACAGCTGGTCGGTGAAAACCCTGAAGGGCTGGTGGATATGATCCATAAGCTGCACGGTAGCTGCGGTTATAGCGGCGTTCCCCGCATGAAAAACCTGTGTCAGCTTATTGAGCAGCAATTACGTAGCGGGACCAAAGAAGAAGAGCTGGAACCTGAGTTTTTAGAGCTTCTGGATGAAATGGATAACGTTGCCCGTGAAGCAAAGCGCTTATTAGGGTAAAAATCGCCGGATGCGGAATGAGCACCGCATCCGGCCTGAAAATTCAACGTAATTGCTGCCCTGCTTTGAGCGTCGCAGCCACGTTTCGCGCTGTCATTCGGACATTCTCACTCGCGTTCTTCAACGCCTCATCCAGCGTACAAATGGTATAGATAACGCTGAAAACTGCATCCAGCCCATGCTCATGCACAACACCGACATCGGCCGTCAGGCTACCAGCAATACCAATCACCGGTTTGTTGTAACGCTTTGCAACTTTTGCCACGCCAACCGGAACCTTACCGTGAATGGTCTGGCTGTCGATGCGTCCTTCACCAGTAACCACTAAGTCCGCATCCGCAACGCAGGCGTCAAGATGTAACGCATCCGTCACTATCTCAATACCGCAGCGTAGCTGTGCGCCACAGAAGGCATACAGCGCCGCCCCCATACCACCAGCAGCACCACCGCCGGCCAGATCCAGCACGTTGACGTCCAGATCGCGAGCGATCAGCTGCGCATAGTGCGAAAGCGCCCGATCGAGGCGGGTAATCATCTCCGGCGTCGCCCCCTTTTGCGGGCCAAAAACCGCAGAAGCGCCCTCTTCACCGGTCAACGGGTTGGTGACATCGCAAGCCACTTCAATACGACACGCGGCAAGGCGCTGGTCTAACTGAGAGATATCAATCCGCGAGAGCGATTCGAGGCCAGCACCGCCATGGCCAATATCGTTATCTTGCGCATTCAGCAATTTTGCTCCCAGCGCTTGTACCATCCCCGCGCCGCCATCATTGGTGGCGCTGCCGCCAATCCCGATAATGATATGCTCAACGCCAGCGTCCAGCGCATGACGGATTAACTCCCCTGTTCCCCAGGAAGTGGTTTTCAGCGGATCGCGTAACCCCACGGGAACTTGCTCCAGCCCACTGGCGGCAGCCATTTCGATAAACGCCGAACGCTCATCACCAGATAAACCGTAAAATGCCCGAATCGTGTTGCCCAAAGGGCCGGTAACATCAACATGCACAAGGTGACCTTGTGTTGCGGCAACCATCGCTTCGACCGTTCCCTCACCGCCGTCGGCGACCGGGAGCTTCACGTAATTCGCGTCAGGCCAGATCTCACGAAATCCCATCTCAATAGCCGTTGCCACTTCAAGCGCACTCAAACTTTCCTTATAGGAATCCGGTGCAATTACTATTTTCATAAAGCATCCTTACGCATGTTGACTGTGTTAAGCATACACCAGGAGAAAAACCGCCCACCGATTGGGAGCGGTCCCAGATCACTTAGCGTACCATGCACGGACGCTTATTATCAAACGTCCAGTTAGGGATCAGATACTGCATGCCCATCGCATCATCACGCGCCCCCAGCCCATGTTGCTGATACAGCTCGTGGGCTTTCATCACCTGATCCATATCCAGCTCCACACCCAGACCCGGTTTTGCCGGTACCTGCACCATGCCGCCTTTAATCTCAAACGGCTCTTTGGTCAGGCGTTGGTTACCTTCCTGCCAGATCCAGTGGGTATCGATCGCGGTAATTTTGCCCGGAGCCGCCGCCGCAACATGCGTAAACATCGCCAGTGAAATATCAAAGTGGTTGTTAGAGTGCGAGCCCCAGGTTAACCCGAATTCATGGCACATCTGCGCCACGCGGACAGAACCCTGCATCGTCCAGAAATGCGGGTCCGCCAGCGGGATGTCCACTGACTGCAATGACAGGGTATGCCCCATCTGACGCCAGTCGGTGGCGATCATATTGGTGGCGGTCGGCAGGCCAGTGGCACGACGGAATTCCGCCATGACTTCACGACCGGAGAAGCCCTGCTCGGCGCCACAAGGATCTTCCGCATACGCCAGCGATCCTTTCAGGTACTTACCAATTTTAATCGCTTCATTTAGCGACCACGCGCCGTTCGGATCCAGCGTCACGCGGGCCTGCGGGAAACGCTTCGCCAGCGCAACGATAGATTCCGCTTCCTCTTCCCCGGCCAGCACGCCGCCTTTCAGTTTAAAGTCGTTGAAACCATACTTCTCATACGCAGCTTCCGCCAGGCGCACTACCGCATCCGGAGTCATCGCCTCTTCATGACGCAGGCGATACCAGTCGCACTTCTCATCCGGCTGACTCTGGTACGGCAGCGGCGTCGCTTTACGGTTGCCGACAAAGAACAGATAACCCAGCATTTCAACTTCGCTACGCTGTTGTCCGTCACCCAGCAGAGAGGCGACGTTAACGCCCAAATGCTGACCCAGCAGATCCAACATGGCCGCTTCGATCCCGGTAACCACATGAATAGTGGTACGTAAATCGAAGGTCTGCAAACCGCGACCGCCCGCATCACGATCGGCAAAAGTATTGCGTACCGCATTCAGCACGTTTTTGTATTCACCTAACGTTTTGCCTACCACCAGCGGGATCGCATCTTCCAGCGTTTTGCGGATTTTTTCTCCGCCGGGAATTTCACCCACGCCGGTGTGGCCGGAGTTATCTTTGATAATCACAATATTACGCGTGAAGAATGGGGCATGTGCGCCGCTCAGGTTCATCAGCATACTGTCATGACCCGCAACCGGGATCACCTGCATCGCGGTCACGACTGGGGTAGTAAATTGTGCACTCATCATTAAGTCCTTATTCAAAATTAGTGGCGGCCGAAAACGGGACGTTTACGGTCAAAAGTCCATCCGGGGATCAGATACTGCATTGGACCCGCGTCATTACGCGCACCACCGGGCAGTCTCTTGTAGGCTTCATGAGCCTTGTTAACCTGATCCCAGTCCAGCTCTACGCCCAGTCCAGGCGCGTCAGGAACAGCAATTTTCCCGTTCTTAATCTCCAGCGGATTTTTGGTCAGACGGCAATCGCCCTCCTGCCAGATCCAGTGGGTATCGATAGCCGTCGGGGTGCCCGGCGCAGCGGCGCCAACGTGGGTGAACATCGCCAGCGAAATATCAAAATGATTGTTAGAGTGGCAGCCCCAGGTCAGTCCCCAGTCATCGCATAACTGTGCCACGCGTACCGCGCCGGAAAGGGTCCAGAAGTGCGGATCGGCCAGCGGAATATCGACTGAGTTCAGCATCACCGCATGGCCCATCTCACGCCAGTTGGTGGCTATCATGTTCGTTGCTACCGGTAAACCAGTTGCACGGCGGAACTCGGCCATCACTTCGCGCCCGGAAAAGCCCTGTTCAGCGCCGCACGGATCTTCGGCGTAGGTCAGCACATCGTTCAGGCCTTTACACAGGGAGATGGCCTCATCCAGCAACCAGGCACCGTTGGGATCAACCGTAATACGCGCATCCGGGAAGCATTTTTTCAGCGCACGAGCGGTGTCGATTTCCTGCTCGCCAGGCAGTACACCGCCTTTGAGTTTGAAGTCTTTAAAACCGTAGCGATCCTGAGAAGCCTGGGCCAGACGTACCACGGCTTCGCTATTCATTGCGTGCTGGTGACGCAGGTGATACCACTCATGGTTTCCCGGCGTGCTTTCCAGATACGGTAAATCGGTCTTTGTGCGATCGCCCACGTAGAACAGATAGCCGAGCACGGTGACCGCATCGCGCTGCTTGCCCGGCCCTAAAAGTTCACAGACCGGTACGTTGAGCGCCTTGCCCAACAGGTCGAGCAGCGCCGCTTCCAGCGCTGCCACCGCGTTTACCCGTAGCTCAAACGTCCAGGCGCCTTTGCCAAAGGTGTCAAAATCAGCGGCCTGATTACCTTTGTGCACCTGCTGAACCACCTTATTCAGGCGCGCGACTTCCTGACCCAAAACAATCGGAATAGCGTCAACCAGCGTCTGATAAATCACTTCGCCGCCCGGCGCTTCACCGACGCCGGTATTGCCGGCGTTATCGGTAAGAACCACAATATTGCGGGTGAAATATGCATTGTGCGCACCGCCAATATTTAGCAGCATGCTGTCATGACCGGCCACCGGGATGACCTTCATATCGGTAATAACGGGGCTTGATTGTGTTGTCATCATCATTGTCCTGCGACAGGTTTCAGTTCGATACGTTTAATATCACCCACCAGCACCAGATAGCTCACCACCGCAATCAGCGCATGCACCCCGACATAAATCAACGCGCCATTAAACGAGCCAGTGGTCCCTACGATGTAGCCGATAGCAATTGGCGTGACGATGCCGGAGATGTTGCCAAACATGTTGAACAAACCGCCGCTCAGACCGCTGATCTCTTTAGGCGCGGTATCGGCCATCACGGCCCAGCCCAGGGCACCGATACCTTTGCCGAAGAAGGCCAGCGCCATAAAGCCGATGATCATCCACTCCACGTTGACGTAGTTACAGAACACCATCACCATCGACAGCAGCATGCCGAGTACGATTGGCGTTTTACGGGCGATATTCAGCGAACCGGTACGACGCATCAGCCAGTCGGAAATAATGCCCCCGAGCACGCCGCCTGCAAATCCGCAAATGGCCGGAACCGAAGCGACAAAACCGGCTTTCAAAATCGACATACCGCGAGCCTGCACCAGATAAACCGGGAACCAAGTGATAAAGAAGTAGGTCAGCGCGTTAATGCAGTATTGCCCGATGTAAATACCGATCATCATCCGTGAGCCCAGCAGCTGTTTGATTTGCCCCCACTTCACGCTGAACGGCACTTTAGCTTTGGCGGCCGCCTGATCCATGTTGATCAGCGCCCCGCCTTCAGCAATGTACTCCAGCTCTTTTTGGTTTACGCCCGGGTGCTGGTTTGGTTCATGAATCACCTTCAGCCAGATAAAGCTGATAACAATCCCGAGGCCGCCCATAAAGAAGAACACATGCGACCAGCCCACTTCGTGGGTCAGCCACCCCATGATTGGCGCAAAAATAACGGTGGCAAAGTACTGCGCAGAGTTAAAGATTGCGACTGCCGTGCCCCTCTCCTGTGCCGGGAACCATGCCGCAACTATCCGACTATTGCCAGGGAAGGAAGGTGCTTCAGCTAAACCGACAAGGAATCGCAACGTAAACAGCGCAACGATAATGCCGAAGCCGCTAAAGATATCGACGAAGCCCTGCAGCAGGGTAAACATGGACCAGATAAAGATGGACCAGAAATAAACACGTTTTGAACCGAAGCGGTCGAGCAACCAGCCGCCAGGGATCTGACCGATAACATAGGCCCATGAGAATGCGGAGAAGACGTACCCCATCCCGACGGCATCCAGGCCAATGTCTTTGGCCATCTCCGAACCGGCAATAGATAAAGTGGCGCGATCGCCGTAGTTAAAGGATGTGACGATAAACAACATCACCACTATCCAGTAGCGAGCGTTAGTGCGTTTTTCCGCGCTGCTCGCCGCCTGACTTAATGAACTCATTGTTGCACTCCTGAATCTTGGCTGTCGCCAGTTCATTCTGTACAGCACCTGTAGGGTGATCAGAATGAGAGGTTAGTGTGTGGCAGTTTTGGTACAGCTCAGGGCCGTTTTATTCTGACTCGCTGCCTTTCCGGGAACTGACGGGAAAAGTATATGAAGGAGTGGCTCTTACCCTCACCGTGCATGAACACAACATTAGAGAGGCAGTAAGAATTTGTTTGGGGCATAAGCCCAAAGCAGTGGAAGTTAGTTCACGTAATTGGGGTTTTATTGCCGGGTGGCGGCTTCGCCTGACCCGGCCTACGGTTCAAATGGGGGTTGTATGCCCGTACGGGCGAGAGATTATTTGAGCAAGGTTCCCCAGTTTTCTACCCAGGGGTTGGATTCGCTTTCTGGTTCAGGATGTTCGCTGGCGTCAATCAGCAACATTTCACCCACGCGCTGTGCGCTTTGCTCCTGTAACAGCGCATCAAACTGTTTGCCACCATTGCAGAAATTAACGTAGCTGCTGTCGCCCAGCGCAATGACTCCGTAATGCAGATTTGGCTGGAAACCGAGATTATCTTTGATCCCCTGAAACAGCGGCACGATGCTATCGGGCAGATCGCCCTGCCCGGTCGTTGAGGTCACCACCAGCACATATTTATCCTGATATACCTGCCAGTCGCTGAGCTCCGGATCTTCAAACACCGTGGCTTTATGACCCTGTGCCGTCAAAATTGCCTCGGCCTCTTCAGCAACCAGCAGTGCGTTTCCGTACATCGTGCCGACAAAAATTCCAATTTCCGCCATAACCGTAATCTCCTGGGACTTAAGAATCTATCTGCTCATCCTGACCTGACCGCTCGACGAACTCAACCCTTTCATTCTCAGGGAGAAGTCCACGCCAGCCAAATTGTGACAATGCCTGCATCCAGACGTCATCCAGCCCGGCGCGAATAACCAGCGGTTCGCCGGTGAAAGGATGGGTCAGCGCAAGCTGGCTGGCATGCAGCATTAATCGCTGACAACCGAAATGCTCCGCGGCGCTGCGGTTTTGCCGTAAATCACCGTGCTTGCTGTCGCCAATAATCGGATGGCGCAAGTGCGCCAGATGGCGTCTGAGCTGGTGTTTTCGACCGGTTTTAGGATCCAGCTCCACTAGTCCATAACGGGTGGTCGGATAACGTCCGGTCGCCACCGGCATTTCTACCGTTGCCAGGCCGCGATAATGGGTGACGGCAGGCTGTGGGCCTTTATCATCACGGGCAAACTTATCGGCGATCTTATCCAGCTCTTCTACCAACGGGTAATCCAGCACGGCCTCATCCATCAACCAGCCACGCACAATCGCATGATAGCGCTTGTGAATTTTATGCTCTTCAAACTGCTGGGACAGCAACCGTCCGGCTTCGCTGGATAGCCCCATCAGAAGTACGCCGGAGGTTGGTCTGTCGAGTCGATGGGCGGTAAAAACGTGCTGACCAATCTGGTCGCGCACCGTTTGCATCACCACCACTTTTTCATCCCGGTCGAGCCAACTGCGGTGAACCAACCAGCCAGATGGTTTATTGACTGCAACCAGCCATTCGTCCTGATAGAGAATCTCCAGCATCAGGCGTTATCACTGGTAAACAGCGCATCCAGCTCCTGCAATGCCGCCAGGAGAATTTCGCGTTGCGGGTGATCGGCAGCCAACGCCATTTCGTAATACGGTGCGACGGCAAAAGCCTGCGGAAGCGGCTGCGCGTTATCGAGCAGCATATGCATGCGCGGAATCAATACCCATTGCAGCCACTCAACCGGCTCCATGGTATCCATACAAAAAGGCTGCGTGCTGGTAAACAGATGCTCTGCGGGCTCATCCATCCGCCAGTGATGATGTTCACGCAGTAGCGCTTCAAGCGTGTGTAACTGCTGGCGCACACGGTCATGAGTCGTCATGAAATTAACCTCAATGATGAAAAAATCTGGCGCGAAGAATAGCACTAGTGAAGGGAAATAAAAAAAGGGAGCACTGTAAAAACAGTGCTCCCGGTTCGTTTCGCAGCATTCCAGCTACTTTTAGTGCTCCCTGCTCATCCGTGACAACTTTTCCTGTGGTCTTGCGACCGCGTTCATCCTGAACTTTTGCATCCTGCTCACATCACCCCGATATGAAAACTTCATCCTGAAGTGTCCTGGCCATCCTGACCCGCCGAACATCCTGACCGGCTCTCATTCTCCATCCTGGAGGTGTCCTTTAACGCATCCAGCGTTTTCCTCTTTGCTTCGTCCTGAAGCCTGTCCTTGCAACACCATCCTGGTGTGTCCTGCCGAAAAGCCATCATCCTGATGTTCTCTTCGTTGTACGACTCCTTGTCGACAGGTATAGAATCGCCTGTTTCGCCTTATCTTACAAGACGCTTATAGACATACCCTTAAGATTATTTTCGTATGAAAGCGGAAAATAAAACATTAACAACATGAATAATAAGGAATTAAATTTTTACCCATTCGTTAAGTCTTCACTCATTATCTGACAATGTCCTACAGGGTTTGTAAGAGATCTCTCACAAGGTTCAGAGTAAACTGGATTACAGAACTGGCTTAAGTTGAGTGAGGAATTCCGCAAGTGAGGCCGCAAGTACCGTCCGTTTACGGGTTCCCAGCGTTTCTTTGCACACTTCACCGGACAGATTGCACACCGAAATGACGTCAAGCTCATTGTCCTGTGTGGCAATAAAAAGCGTAGGAGAGAGCTTAAGGCGTTTTTGCGTAACCAAGTGGCCAATCAGGTTTTCCTGTACGCGTCTGAAGTCATCTTCAGACCAGGTTTGCAGAAGAGTAAGTTTCTCATCCGCAAATTGTGCGTGCATGTCCCCGGCAAACTGAGTGGTATAAAAAGCGTGAATGGCAGGTTGTATCACAATATCAAAAGCGCGTTCAACCGCACTGACGTTTTCTTCGCCAACAAAAGGCTGTGGTTGCCAGAAAACCGCATCGCCTGTGGAAGAAATGATACACGGAGAGGGTACGCCATACAGCTCTTCGCTGAGCGGCCAGCTGTCATTTTTCTCATGCCACGCGTCGCAATAACGCGTCGTAAAGGCTGTTAACGCCTGCGCTGTCAATTCGTCCACTGATTTCTCTCTTCACAAAAGCCAGGATACACTTGTCGCATAGTGTATCTGGTTTATGACGGTGAAACATGTCCTCTTATGAAAATCATCAGGCGCTTGACGGCCTGACTCTCGGTAAATCAACAGATTACCGGGATAATTACGATGCCAGCCTGCTTCAGGGCGTGCCACGCAGCCTGAATCGCGATCCGTTGGATTTAAAAGCTGACAATCTGCCTTTTCACGGTGCCGATATCTGGACGCTGTATGAGTTGTCATGGTTGAATGCCAACGGTTTACCACAGGTCGCGGTCGGTCATGTAGAACTGGATTACACCAGCGTCAACCTGATTGAATCGAAAAGCTTTAAGCTTTACCTGAACAGTTTTAACCAGACCCGTTTTGACTCCTGGGAAGCGGTACGCCAGACGCTGGAAAACGACCTGCGCGCCTGTGCTCAGGGCCATGTCAGCGTAGCGCTGTTCCGCCTTGACGAAATGGAAGGGCAGCCGATAGCCCACTTTAACGGCACCTGTATCGACAATCAGGATATCGTCATCGATAACTACCAGTTCAGCACTGAGTATCTGGAAAATGCCGTAAGCGGTGAAAAAGCGGTGGAAGAGACGCTGGTCAGCCATCTGCTGAAGTCCAACTGTTTAATCACCCACCAGCCAGACTGGGGCTCCATACAAATTCAGTATCGCGGACGTAAAATCGACAGAGAGAAGCTGCTGCGTTACCTGGTCTCCTTCCGCCACCATAATGAGTTTCATGAACAGTGCGTGGAACGCATTTTCAATGACATTCTGCGCTTCTGCCAGCCGGAGAAACTGAGCGTCTACGCGCGCTACACGCGACGTGGCGGCCTGGACATTAACCCATGGCGCACTAACACCGATTTCACTCCGGCAACCGGTCGTCTGGTACGTCAGTAATCTTTTTTCTCAATTTTGCGTGTCGAATTCCGCGCGCAAGGTTGTGAAAGGTCATAAGCCAGGGCTATTGTAATCAATAGAGGATGATGTCTCTCGTCCCGTAAGGAGTTTACTTGATTACACATATTAGCCCACTTGGCTCAATGGACATGTTGTCGCAGCTGGAAGTCGAATTGCTTAAACGCACGGCCAGCAGCGACCTGTATCAACTGTTTCGTAACTGTTCGCTTGCCGTTCTGAACTCCGGCAGTTTGACCGACAACAGCAAAGAGCTGCTGTCACGCTTTGAAAGTTTCGACATAAACGTGCTGCGCCGCGAACGGGGCGTGAAGCTGGAACTGATCAACCCGCCTGAAGATGCGTTTGTTGATGGACGCATTATTCGCGCGCTGCAGGCCAACCTGTTCGCCGTGCTGCGCGACATTCTGTTCGTCAATGGCCAAATCCATAACGCCGGCCGTTTTCAGCATCTGGATCTCGAAAGCTCGGTGCATATTACCAACCTGGTATTCTCGATCCTGCGTAATGCCCGCGCGCTACACGTTGGTGAAGCGCCTAATATGGTCGTCTGCTGGGGCGGTCACTCAATCAACGAAAATGAGTACCTGTACGCTCGTCGCGTCGGCACCCAGTTAGGCCTGCGCGAACTGAACATCTGCACCGGCTGCGGTCCGGGGGCGATGGAAGCGCCAATGAAAGGCGCTGCTGTCGGTCACGCCCAGCAGCGATACAAAGACAGCCGCTTTATTGGTATGACCGAACCGTCAATCATTGCCGCTGAGCCACCTAACCCGCTGGTTAACGAACTGATCATCATGCCGGACATTGAAAAACGTCTGGAAGCATTCGTACGTATCGCCCACGGTATTATCATCTTCCCGGGCGGCGTAGGGACAGCAGAAGAGCTGTTGTATCTGCTGGGGATCCTGATGAACCCGGCGAACAAAGATCAGGTGTTGCCGCTGATCCTGACCGGACCAAAAGAGAGCGCCGACTACTTCCGCGTGCTGGACGAATTTATTGTGCACACGCTGGGAGAAGACGCACGTCGCCACTATCGCATTATCATTGACGACGCTGCGGAAGTGGCGCGCCTGATGAAAAAAGCGATGCCGCTGGTGAAAGAGAACCGCCGCGACACCGGTGATGCCTATAGCTTTAACTGGTCGATTCGTATTGCACCTGATTTGCAGATGCCGTTCGAGCCGTCCCATGAAAACATGGCTAACCTGAAGCTGTACCCGGATCAGCCCGTTGAAGTACTGGCGGCCGACCTGCGCCGTGCATTCTCGGGGATTGTGGCGGGTAACGTGAAGGAAGTTGGGATCCGCGCCATTGAAGAGTTTGGCCCGTATAAAATCCACGGCGACCGCGAAATGATGCGCCGCATGGACGATCTCCTGCAGGGCTTTGTCGCACAGCATCGCATGAAGTTACCAGGCTCTGCGTATATCCCTTGCTACGAGATTAGCGCCTGACCACCTACATCCGCGAGCAGTCGCTTTTGCGGTGACAATTTTGTCCATACCGAAGCCGGGGCTGGCGCATCAGCCACCCGGCTTTTTTTAGTGATACCAGTCACATAGCTCGGAACATTATATAGATATCAGTGATTTTTCTTTAAAAATGACACGCAAGGCAAACGATTGCCTACAAAATCCAACCGTGATTTATCTTAGGAAATTATTATCAATCGCTAAATTCCTCTAAAAACAACATCTTTTGTAGCGTAACCCTCGTATCCCCGCACCTTCGCTTTCATGATATATGTCGTTAATGTTAGCCTTCGCGCCAGTAAATTCGCTTTGACTATTTTTTAACAGCTTAATGGTCCAAATTTATCCACATAAAAGGTGGATTATTGCATTTGAGATCGCGATCACTGATAGATTCATTACTTAAATGTATCTTTCCGCCCGCAAATTATTACGGCGAAAAATTACATAAAAAATCGCTCAACGAATTTTGATTTACAGTCGGGTTCTTTTTCATTGGATTGACCCAAAACCCGACTTTTTAAGCTTCCTCCAGGAGAAATAGATGGAAAACACTCAAACCAGCACTATCGTTACGGGCCAGACCCGCAGCGCATGGCGCAAGACAGACACCATGTGGATGCTGGGCCTTTACGGCACGGCGATTGGCGCGGGTGTATTGTTCCTGCCAATCAACGCAGGCGTAGGCGGTATGATTCCGCTGATCATCATGGCGATCCTTGCTTTCCCGATGACCTTCTTTGCACACCGCGGCCTGACTCGCTTTGTGCTGTCCGGTAAAAATCCGGGTGAAGACATCACTGAAGTAGTAGAAGAACACTTCGGTGTTGGCGCGGGTAAACTGATTACTCTGCTCTATTTCTTCGCTATCTACCCGATTCTGTTGGTTTACAGCGTAGCAATCACCAATACCGTGGAAAGCTTCCTGACCCACCAGTTGGCCATTACGCCGCCACCGCGCGCAATTCTGTCTCTGATCCTGATTGTCGGCATGATGACCATCGTGCGTTTCGGCGAGCAGATGATCGTGAAGGCGATGAGCATCCTGGTATTCCCGTTCGTTGCAGCCCTGATGCTGCTGGCGCTGTACCTGATCCCTCAGTGGAGCGGCGCGGTTCTGGAAACCCTGTCCTTTGACTCTGCAGCAACCACCGGCAACGGTCTGCTGTTGACCCTGTGGCTGGCAATTCCGGTAATGGTGTTCTCCTTCAACCACTCACCGATCATCTCCTCTTTCGCCGTGGCGAAACGTGAAGAATACGGTGATGAAGCTGAGAAGAAATGCTCCAAGATTCTGGCATTCGCTCACATCATGATGGTACTGACCGTTATGTTCTTCGTCTTCAGCTGCGTATTCAGCCTGACCCCGGCGGATCTGGCTGCGGCGAAAGAGCAGAACATCTCTATCCTGTCTTACCTGGCGAACCACTTTAACGCACCGATCATTGCCTGGATGGCACCGATCATCGCGATTATCGCTATCACCAAATCCTTCCTCGGCCACTACCTGGGCGCGCGTGAAGGTTTCAACGGTATGGTGATTAAGTCTCTGCGTGGTAAAGGCAAATCCATCGAAATCAACAAACTGAACAAAATCACTGCGCTGTTCATGCTGGTCACCACCTGGATTGTGGCAACGCTGAACCCGAGCATCCTCGGTATGATTGAGACCCTGGGTGGCCCAATCATCGCGATGATTCTGTTCCTGATGCCGATGTATGCCATTCAGAAAGTACCGGCAATGCGTAAGTACAGCGGCCATATCAGCAACGTCTTCGTTGTCATTATGGGCCTGATCGCTATCTCCGCTATTTTCTACTCTCTGTTCAGTTAATTCCCCTGCGCCGCTCCTTGGGGCGGCGCACCTCGATACACAATGGACGCCTCATGATTAGCGTATTCGATATTTTCAAAATCGGCATTGGCCCTTCCAGCTCCCATACTGTTGGCCCGATGAAAGCAGGCAAACAATTCACGGATGACCTGATTGCACGCGGAATTCTCACTGACGTAACCCGCGTAGTGGTTGATGTCTATGGCTCCTTGTCTCTGACGGGGAAAGGTCACCATACCGACATCGCGATTATTATGGGCCTGGCGGGTAATCTGCCGGATACCGTCGATATTGATGCCATCCCGGCCTTTATCCAGGATGTGAATACTCATGGACGTTTGCTACTGGCGGACGGCCAACATGAGGTCGAATTCCCGGTCGACAAGTGCATGAACTTCCATACGGACAATTTGTCTCTACACGAAAACGGGATGCGTATTACCGCACTGGCAGGCGAAAAAGCCATTTACAGCCAGACATACTATTCCATTGGCGGTGGGTTCATCGTTGATGAAGAACATTTTGGTTTACCGAATAACTCTCCGGTAAACGTGCCGTATCCGTATAAATCTGCGGCTGATTTACAACGTCATTGCCAGGAAACCGGCCTGTCGCTTTCCGGTCTGATGATGCAAAACGAACTGGCGCTGCACAGCAAAGAAGAGCTGGAACAACACTTTGCCAACGTTTGGGAAGTCATGCGCAGCGGCATTGAGCGCGGCATCACCACCGAAGGCGTATTGCCGGGCAAACTGCGCGTTCCTCGTCGTGCGGCGGCGCTGCGTCGTATGCTGGTTAGTAGCGATAAAACCACCACTGATCCGATGGCGGTTGTTGACTGGATCAACATGTTCGCACTGGCCGTAAATGAAGAAAACGCAGCCGGTGGACGCGTAGTCACTGCGCCAACTAACGGTGCATGCGGGATTGTTCCTGCCGTGCTGGCTTACTACGACAAGTTTATCCGCGAAGTGAACGCTAACTCGCTGGCACGCTACATGCTGGTCGCGAGCGCCATTGGTTCACTGTACAAGATGAACGCCTCTATCTCTGGCGCCGAGGTTGGCTGTCAGGGTGAAGTCGGCGTGGCCTGCTCCATGGCAGCGGCCGGTCTGGCTGAACTGCTTGGCGGTAGCCCAATGCAGGTGTGCATCGCGGCGGAAATCGGTATGGAACACAACCTGGGTCTGACCTGCGATCCGGTTGCCGGCCAGGTACAGGTACCGTGCATTGAGCGTAACGCGATTGCGTCCGTGAAAGCGGTTAACGCCGCACGTATGGCGCTGCGCCGTACCAGTGAGCCGCGCGTGTGCCTCGACAAAGTTATCGAGACCATGTACGAAACCGGTAAAGACATGAACGCCAAATACCGCGAAACCTCTCGCGGCGGTCTGGCAATGAAGATTGTCACCTGCGATTAAGTCCCCTGAAGAGGTCTCTTTTGCGAGGCCTCTTCCTGTTTTGCTGCCAACTATTCGCCTCCACCCGCCGTGAATGTTACCCTACAGACTGATTTGTTAGGGAGAACACTGTGGCCGTCCACCTGCTCATTGTCGATGCACTGAATCTTATCCGCCGCATTCACGCCGTACAGGGTTCACCCTGCGTGGAGACGTGTCAGCACGCGCTCGATCAGCTGATTGTGCACAGTCAGCCTACCCACGCCGTGGCGGTATTTGATGACGAAGCGCGCAACAGCGGCTGGCGTCATCAACGATTGCCTGACTATAAAGCCGGCCGCCCGCCGATGCCTGATGAATTGCACCAGGAAATGCCCGCCTTACGGGCCGCTTTTGAACAGCGTGGCGTCTGCTGCTGGGTGTCGAGCGGTAATGAGGCCGATGATTTAGCCGCCACACTGGCGGTAAAGGTGACTCAAGCCGGGCACCAGGCCACGATTGTCTCCACTGATAAAGGCTATTGCCAGTTGCTCTCCCCTACGCTGCGCATTCGCGACTACTTCCAGAAGCGCTGGCTGGATGCCCCATTCATTGAGAAAGAGTTCGGAGTGCTTCCGCAACAATTGCCGGACTACTGGGGACTGGCAGGAATAAGCAGCTCAAAAGTGCCCGGTGTCGCGGGCATTGGTCCGAAAAGTGCGACCCAGCTACTCGTTCAGTTTCAGCATCTGGAAGGGATTTACGCGCATCTTGATGAGGTACCGGAGAAGTGGCGCAAGAAACTGGAGATACACCACGAGATGGCGTTTCTGTGTCGTGATATCGCACGGCTGCAAACGGACTTACATATCGATGGAAACCTACAGCAGCTACGGCTAGCGCGGTAGTCTTATTGCCGGATGGCGCTGCGCTTATCCGGCCTACTTATCGTCCCCTGTAGGCCAGATAAACGCCAGGTGATTACCAGGCAGTATGGTACAGCTCGACGATATCACCAAGACTCGCTTCACGCGGGTTTCCACCGGTACAAACATCGTCTAATGCCGCTTGCGCCAGCGCAGGTATATCCTCTTTACGTACACCAACGTCGCGTAAGTGCAGGGGGATCCCTACATCGCGGTTAAGCGCAAAGACGGCATCCACTGCTGCTTTCCGCGCTTCTGTCAACGTTAATCCTTCAACCTTAACCCCCATCACCCGGGCGATATCGCGGAATTTATCTCCGGTGAATTCGGCGTTGTAGTGCATCACGTGCGGCAGCAAAATAGCATTCGCTACGCCATGCGGCGTGTTATAAAACGCACCTAACGGATGTGCCATGCCATGCACTAGCCCCAGACCGACGTTTGAAAAGCCCATCCCGGCTACGTACTGGCCCAGCGCCATTGCTTCACCTGCCTGGCTCTCACCTGCAACCGAACCGCGTAATGCCCCGGCAATAATTTCAATGGCTTTGATGTGCAGCGCATCGGTCAACGCCCACGCCGCCCGCGTGATGTATCCTTCAATAGCATGCGTCAGTGCATCCACGCCGGTCGCGGCTTTTAACGCAGCAGGCATGCCGTCCATCATGTCAGCATCGATGAACGCCACCTGTGGGATGTCATGTGGATCAACACAAACAAACTTACGCCGATTTTCTTCGTCAGTGATCACATAGTTAATGGTCACTTCTGCCGCCGTTCCCGCGGTGGTTGGGATAGCCATAACCGGCACACTCGGGCTACGCGTCGGTGATAACCCTTCAAGGCTGCGTACATCGGCAAACTCAGGGTTATTATTGATAATGCCAATCGCCTTACAGGTATCCTGCGGGGAGCCTCCGCCGATGGCAATCAGATAGTCTGCGCCACTTCGCTGAAAAACCTCCAATCCTTCCTGCACCACTGCAATGGTTGGATTAGGAATAACGCCAGCATAGATTTCCCAAGCCAGACCTGCAGCATCCATTCGGGAAGTCACCTTATCGACAACGCCGCACTGCAGCAGATTTTTATCTGTCACAATCAACGCTTTGCGATAACCGCGACGGATAACTTCATCGGTTAATGCGCCAACAGCTCCCCGGCCAAACCATGCCGTTTCGTTCAGAATCATTCTGTTCGCCATCGTATTTATCTCCTATTCTTCAATACGCAATCCATATGTTTTGAATTTTTCCAGCACAATAGCAATAGCCTCGTCGTCCAGCACTGGAACCGGATCGGTGATCGCCAGCGTACTGAGATAAAGCTGCGCCAGCACTTCCACTTCATGGGCTAACCACAGAGCTTTTTCCAGATTTTCTTCACAAGCGATCAGACCATGATGTTGCAACAGCGTCGCTTTACGGTTTTTCAACGCTACCGCAACGTGCTCTGACAGCTCTCGTGTGCCAAACGTCGCATAAGGCGCACACGGAATAGAGTTTCCCCCCGCCGCCGCAATCATGTAATGGATTGCCGGGATTGGACGATTGAGAATAGAAACAGCCGTGCAATGTACGGCGTGGTTATGAACCACCGCCTGAGCATCCGGACGTGTTTGATAGGCTGCCATATGGAACCGCCACTCGCTGGAAGGTAACTTCCCTTCTTCGTGCTGTCCCTCAGCATTGATATAGACAATGTGGGATTCAGTGAGTTTTTCATATGGAATGCCCGTCGGGGTAATTAACATCCCGTCCTGAAAGCGCACGCTTACGTTACCCGCAGTCCCCTGATTCAACCCCAGACGGGTCATTTCCAGGCAGGTATCGATAATCTGCCGTGCCAGCGTATTTCGTTCCATTACTTACCTCTCTCAGTGAGTCAAAATGCGACAACAGAACATTGCTAATACCTCGGCGCTCTGTTGAATTAGGCGGCTATTTGCTAACTATCATCATGCTGAATAAAGAGAAGGGAATTTTTAGCACTGGATTTTGTGACCTTCATCAACTAATAACACAGAATAAAAAAAAGCAGGATAAATATCATATTGTAAAAATGTCCGTTCTTAATGAAAGCATTATAAAACGGTCATTTGCGAATAATTTGTTAAAGCTGCCCGTTTTCTTCCCAACTAATTAATTCGGGCATTTACTCTGTGGGTTTTAATAACTTATTTCTCAAACGGTCATTGTTTTACAGAAATTAAAGTGATGATAATCACATAAACTCGCGCCCTGAGCATAAGTGTGACCGTCATCATATTAATAGCCGTTTTTTATTTGAAAATGAATTCATGAGTTCATTTGTGAAGGCCAATTCTGGCTGGCAGATTACCGGAACTCACCTGGATTAGCAGGTTGGTGAAATCACCCGCCTTACTCTTAAGCTGTTGAACATGCTTATGAACTGATGAGGATGCTATGGGAAACACATCAATACAAACGCAAAGTTTTCGTGCAGTAGACCGGGGGCAGACAAAAAATTATGTCATTCCCTTCGCGTTACTCTGCTCTCTGTTTTTTCTTTGGGCTGTTGCTAATAATCTTAATGACATCTTATTACCACAGTTTCAGCAAGCTTTTACACTGACTAACTTTCAAGCTGGCCTGATTCAATCTGCTTTTTATTTTGGTTATTTCATCATTCCAATCCCGGCAGGGATCCTGATGAAAAAATTAAGTTACAAAGCAGGGATTATTACCGGACTATTTTTATACGCCGTCGGCGCGGCATTATTCTGGCCCGCAGCCGAGGTAATGAATTACACCCTGTTCCTGATTGGTTTATTTATTATCGCTGCTGGTTTAGGTTGCCTTGAAACTGCAGCCAACCCGTTTGTAACGGTACTGGGCCCGGAAAGCGGCGGCCACTTCCGACTCAATCTGGCACAAACTTTTAACTCATTTGGTGCCATTATTGCGGTCGTTTTTGGGCAAAGTCTTATTTTGTCTAATGTGCCGCATCAATCTCAGGACGTACTCGATAAAATGGCTCCGGAACAACTGAGTGCCTACAAGCACAGCCTGGTTTTATCGGTACAAACCCCTTATATGATCATCGTCGCGGTCGTTTTACTGGTCGCCCTGCTGATTATGTTTACAAAATTTCCGACCCTGCAAAGTGACGACCACAGTGACAACGCTCAGAGTTCATTCTCCGCATCCCTTTCCCGTCTGGTGCGTATTCGTCACTGGCGTTGGGCTGTGCTGGCGCAATTCTGCTACGTCGGCGCGCAAACTGCCTGCTGGAGCTACCTGATCCGTTACGCTATCGAAGAGATCCCTGGCATGACCCCAGGTTTCGCCGCTAACTATCTGACCGGCACCATGGTGTGCTTTTTTATCGGTCGTTTCTCCGGCACATGGCTTATCAGCCGCTTCGCGCCGCATAAAGTGCTGGCCGCTTATGCCCTGCTCGCCATGGTCTTGTGCCTGATTTCCGCCTTCACCGGTGGTCAAATCGGCCTGTTGGCTCTGACGTTATGCAGCGCATTTATGTCGATTCAGTATCCAACCATTTTCTCTTTGGGGATCAAAAACCTGGGACAGGACACCAAATACGGCTCGTCTTTTATTGTCATGACCATTATTGGCGGCGGCATTGTGACGCCAGTAATGGGTTTTGTCAGCGACGCCGCTGGCAATATCCCTACAGCAGAACTGGTCCCAGCACTTTGCTTCGCCATCATCTTTATTTTTGCCCGCTTCCGCTCACAAACGGCAGCCAACTAAATATTTATCCGAATAACGTGAGGAATCTGTGATGAAAAAAATCAGCTTACCAAAAATTGGTATTCGCCCGGTTATTGACGGACGTCGTATGGGTGTACGTGAGTCTCTCGAAGAACAAACCATGAATATGGCTAAAGCCACCGCCACGCTGATCACGGAAAAACTTCGGCATGCCTGTGGCGCACAAATTGAATGTGTGGTTGCCGACACCTGCATCGCCGGGATGGCTGAATCTGCCGCTTGTGAAGAAAAATTCAGCAGTCAAAACGTAGGCGTGACAATTACCGTTACCCCATGCTGGTGCTACGGGAGCGAAACCATCGATATGGATCCGATGCGCCCGAAAGCTATCTGGGGCTTCAACGGCACGGAACGTCCGGGGGCCGTTTATCTGGCGGCCGCGTTGGCAGCCCACAACCAGAAAGGTCTTCCTGCGTTCTCCATTTATGGTCATGACGTACAAGACGCGGACGACACCTCGATTCCTGCTGATGTTGAAGAAAAACTGCTGCGCTTTGCCCGCGCGGGTTTAGCCGTTGCCAATATGAAAGGCAAAAGCTATCTGTCTGTCGGTGGCGTGTCTATGGGTATTGCAGGTTCTATCGTCGACCATAACTTCTTTGAATCCTGGCTGGGCATGAAGGTGCAGGCGGTGGATATGACCGAGTTGCGTCGTCGTATTGACCAGAAAATATATGATGAAACCGAGCTGGAAATGGCGCTGGCGTGGGCGGACAAAAACTTCCGCTACGGCGAGGATCAGAACGCGCAGCAATATAAACGCAATGCAGAACAGAGCCGCGCGGTGCTGAAAGAGAGTCTGCTGATGGCCATGTGCATTCGCGACATGATGCAGGGTAACCAGAAGCTGGCAGACAAAGGTCTGGTCGAAGAATCTCTGGGTTACAACGCGATTGCCGCAGGCTTTCAGGGTCAACGTCACTGGACGGATCAATATCCGAATGGTGACACCGCCGAAGCGCTGCTCAACAGCTCTTTTGACTGGAATGGGATACGTGAACCGTTTGTTGTCGCCACCGAAAATGACAGCCTGAACGGTGTAGCGATGCTGTTCGGTCATCAACTTACTGGCACGGCGCAGGTCTTTGCCGATGTGCGTACCTACTGGTCGCCAGAGGCGGTTGAACGCGTCACGGGTAAACCGCTGACCGGCCTTGCTGAGCACGGCATCATTCACCTGATTAACTCCGGATCCGCAGCGCTGGACGGCTCCTGCAAACAGCGCGACGGCGAAGGGAAACCAACCATGAAACCGCACTGGGAAATCTCGCAGAAAGAAGCGGATGATTGCCTGGCGGCAACCGAATGGTGTCCTGCTATTCACGAATACTTCCGTGGGGGCGGCTACTCTTCTCGCTTCCTGACCGAAGGCGGCGTGCCGTTCACCATGACCCGCATCAACATCATCAAGGGCCTGGGACCGGTGCTGCAAATCGCCGAAGGTTGGAGCGTGGAATTGCCGAAAGACATGCATGACCAGCTTGATGCGCGCACCAACTCCACCTGGCCGACCACCTGGTTTGCCCCGCGCTTAACCGGTAAAGGTCCATTCAGCGATGTCTATTCCGTGATGGCTAACTGGGGCGCAAACCACGGCGTACTGACGATTGGTCACGTGGGTGCGGACTTCATCACTCTTGCCGCCATGCTGCGTATCCCGGTGTGTATGCACAACGTGATCGATGAGAAAATTTACCGCCCTTCCTCCTGGGCTGCCCATGGTATGGATACTGAAGGCCAGGATTACCGCGCCTGCCAGAACTATGGCCCGCTTTATAAGCGTTAATGCGACTCAGCCCGGTGGCGCAAGCTTACCGGGCCTTACAGCAGTGGCTTTTGTAGGCCGGATACGGCTTTAACCCCATCATCCGGCAACGTTTCAGGAGTTTTTATGAAACAAGACGTTATCCTGGTCCTCGACTGTGGCGCGACCAACGTACGGGCTATCGCCGTTGACCGACAGGGAAAGATTGTCGCTCGTGCGTCGACCCCAAACGCCAGTGACATCGCTGCTGAAAACAGCACCTGGCATCAGTGGTCGCTGGAGGCCATTCTGCAACGTTTTGCCGACTGCAGTCAGCGGCTCTCTGCGCAACTGGCCGCCTGCCAGGTTCGTGCGATCGCCGTCACCACCTTTGGCGTAGACGGCGCGTTGGTTGATAAAAATGGCAAACAACTCTATCCGGTGATCAGCTGGAAATGCCCACGCACCACGGCGGTAATGGAGAATATCCACCGCTACATGTCACCGCAGCAGCTGCAGGAAATTTCCGGCGTCGGCGCGTTTAGCTTCAACACACTGTATAAACTGGTTTGGCTAAAAGAAAACCATCCGCAACTACTGGAACAGGCGCACGCCTGGCTATTCATCTCGTCGCTCATTAACCACCGTTTAACCGGCGAGTTCACTACCGATATCACCATGGCGGGCACCAGCCAGATGCTGGACATCCAGCAGCGCGATTTTAGTCATGACATCTTACAGGCAACGGGTATACCGCGTCGTCTGTTCCCACGTTTGGTTGAAGCGGGAGAACAAATAGGCGTTCTGCAACAGGAGGCCGCCAGCCTGCTTGGGCTTACGGCGGGTATTCCGGTCATATCTGCCGGACACGACACGCAGTTTGCGCTATTTGGCGCTGGAGCCCAGCCAAATGAACCGGTGCTCTCCTCCGGTACATGGGAAATTCTGATGGTGCGCAGCGCGCAGGTGGATACCTCCCAGCTTAGCCATTATGCGGGTTCAACCTGTGAACTGGATAGCCAGCCCGGACTGAATAATCCCGGTATGCAGTGGCTGGCTTCCGGTGTCCTCGAATGGGTACGCAAGTTGTTGTGGACTGCTGATACCCCATGGCAAACCCTGATTGACGAAGCCAGGGCAATCCCGGCAGGTGCCGAAGGCGTGAAGATGCACTGCGACCTGCTGGCCTGTCAAAATGCGGGCTGGCAAGGCGTCACCCTCAATACTACCCGCGGACACTTCTATCGCGCCGCGCTGGAAGGGCTGACAGAACAACTGCAGCGAAATCTGCACACGCTGGAAAAAATCGGTTACTTCCAGGCGACCGAGCTGCTTTTGGTTGGCGGGGGAAGCCGCAACGCATTGTGGAATCAGATCAAAGCGAACGTGCTCAAAATGCCGGTCAAAGTGCTGGATGATGCCGAAACCACCGTAGCGGGCGCCGCGATGTTTGCCTGGTCAGGCATCGGGGAATTTTCCTCTCCCGAACAGGCGCGCGCGCAGGTGCGGTATCAGTACCGTTACTTTTATCCGCAAACCGAATCCGAACTCACAGGAGTCGAGTAACATGCTCAAAACGATATCTCCCTTAATTTCGCCCGACCTGCTGAAGGTGCTGGCTGAAATGGGCCACGGCGATGAGATTATCTTTTCCGATGCCCACTTCCCGGCCCACAGCATGGGGCCGCAGGTTATTCGCGCTGACGGCCTGATAGTCAGCGACCTGCTGCAGGCGGTTATTCCACTCTTTGAACTGGACAGCTATGCCCCACCGCTGGTGATGATGGCCGCTGTTGAAGGAGACACCCTCGATCCTGACGTTGAGGCTCGCTACCGTCAGGCGCTTTCACTACAGACCCCTTGCCCGGACATTACGCGTATTGATCGCTACGCCTTCTATGAACGCGCACAAAAGGCGTTTGCGATCGTTATCACAGGAGAGCGGGCAAAGTACGGGAATATTCTTTTAAAAAAAGGGGTAACGCCGTAATCTCTGGTCAGAATGCCCGTCTGGTACGGGCATTCATCATATAATGAGGATCAGAACATGAAAGCGGCGCGCCAGCAGGCAATCGTAGATCTGCTTACTAACCATAAAAGCCTGACAACCGAAGCTCTGGCGTTGCAACTGAACGTCAGCAAAGAGACCATCCGCCGCGATCTCAGTGAGTTACAGACCCAGGGAAAAGTGCTACGTAATCACGGGCGGGCGAAAGTTATTCACCGGGAAAACAAGGACAGCGGCGATCCGTTTCATATGCGACTCAAAAGCCACTATGCCCACAAAGCGGATATTGCCCGCGAAGCGCTGGCATGGATCGAAGAAGGTATGGTGATAGCCTTAGACGCCAGCTCAACATGCTGGTACCTGGCGCGACAGCTACCGGACATCAACATTCACGTTTTTACCAACAGCCAGCCCATTTGCCAGGAATTGGCTAAGCGTGAACACATTCAACTCATCAGCTCCGGCGGTCGCCTTGAGCGAAAATACGGTTGCTACGTTAACTCCTCGCTCATCTCGCAGCTCAAATCTCTTGAGATTGACCTGTTTATTTTTTCCTGTGAGGGGATCGACAACGACGGTGCGCTCTGGGACTCCAATGCCACCAACGCCGACTTCAAGTCCATTCTGCTTAAGCGCTCAGCACAATCTTTATTGCTGATCGATAAAAGTAAGTTTAATCGTTCGGGGGAGGCCCGGATTGGGCATCTGGATGACGTGACGCATATCGTTTCAGATACGCCGCTGATTGAAACAATTCAGGCCGAATAAGACGTTGACGCTTCATCCGGCCTGCAATGTTAACTTATCGCTCGTCGCGACGACCACCGACGGCAGCCCACAGACGGCGCACGTGTACGGTTACTTCTTCACGATCATGGTACAGCTGACGCGCCTGAATCTGGGCATTTACGCCATGCTCGTCAAGCTGAGCCTGAATGTAAGCCAGGTTTTGCGACACCTCTTCGTAGCGTTTTTTCATCGGCAGTTTGAGGTTAAAGATCGTCTCACGACACCAGCCGTTGACCAGCCACTGCGCCATCAGGGCGGCAACCTTTGCGGGTTTCTCCACCATGTCGCACACCATCCACGAAATGTTGTTGCGGTTTGGGCGATACTTAAATCCGTCTTCACGCAGCCAGGTAACTTGCCCGGTATCCATCAGGCTTTGCGCCATCGGGCCATTATCCACGGAATAAACCCACATGTTGCGTTTAACCAACTGATAAGTCCAACCGCCAGGACACGCACCTAAATCCACCGCATACATTCCGTTAGCCAGACGCTCATCCCACTCATCGGCAGGGATAAACACGTGCAGCGCTTCTTCCAGCTTCAGCGTTGATCGGCTCGGCGCATCCGCCGGGAACTTCAGACGCGGAATCCCCATGTAGAACGGAGAGTTATTGTCAGGCCAGGAATAGCCGGTATAGCAACAGCCAGGTGCGATAAAGAAGACGTGAACCACCGGACGTTTTGGCGTTTCATACTTTGCCAGCACGCCCGCTTCGCGCAGTGCCGCACGTAGCGGTACGGTAAATTTACGGCAAAATTTCACCAGCTCTTTGCTTTCATTGGTGTCAGCAACTTCGACACGCAGATCACCACCTTTCTCCACCACGCCCTGCAACATGCCGACAATCGGCGTAATGCGGTCTTCCGGCGGCAAATATTGCAGCAACTCTCCCACCACAAACATTTGACGGGCAAAAATCAGCGAGCTAAACGGCAACTCTTTCACGAGCTTTTCGGCATCGTCCTGCTGATAACATTCGAAGATGACGTAACCCGCATTATCTTTCACCCGGGCAAACCCGAAGATTTCCCGACGTCCTGCTTTATCCGTAATTTCTGCGGCGCACTCTTTTTCAAAACCCGGGCGACACAACAGTACTACCTTATTCATGGCTAACGCCCTTACGTTTCAATCGAATAGCACCCACTAGCATCAGCGCCCAACCCACAAGGAAACTGAAGCCGCCAACGGGGGTAACAAACGCCCACAGGCGTAAATGAGAGAGCGCGAGGCAATAAAGGCTGCCGCTAAACAGCACCGTCCCTAATGCCAGAAACACGCTACTCCAGTAAAACCAAATGCTAATGCGTCGCTGCATGGCGACGGCCAGGCCAAAGATGGCCAGCGTGTGAAAAGCCTGATATTCGAGGCCTGTCTGGATCCACCCCATTTCAACGACACCGAGGGTTTTACTCAGAACATGTGCCCCAAAGGCGCCCAGCGCCACAAAGATAAAGCCACTGATGGCGGCAAAAATCAGCATAAAACGGCTGGTCATGTGAATACCCTACGTAAAATTATTGTTCATAACGAAAGCGGAATTTTTCTTGTTCCGTGGCCGCTTTCGCCAGAATCCACTGACGAAAGGCGGCTATTTTACCCAGTTCTGCCTGACTGTCATGACAAACCAGATAAAATGCGTTTTTGCTGACCAGAACATCATTAAACGGACAGACCAGACGTCCGGCTTCAATCTCGGACTGCGCCATGACGTTATTAGCCAACGCAATTCCCTGTCCATGGATAGCAGCCTGGAGCACCATGGCGCTATGGCTGAAGATGGGTCCCTGCTGTACGTTAATGTGGTTCAGGCCAAGCTGGCGCGTATAAGCCTGCCAGTCGCGGCGCGAGGCATCGTGCAACAGTGTGTGTTTTGCCAAATCTTCGGGTGTCTTTAACGGTTTATCACCGGTAAGTAATAGCGGCGAGCAGACCGGCAATAAATATTCTGCGTACAATTTTTCAACGCGCAGACCCGGCCAGTTGCCTCGTCCGTAGAAAATCGCCACATCAACATCATCAGCCAGTTTGTCTTCCTGACGGTCCACCGCCTGGATCCTGACATCGATTCCCGGATAAGCTGAATTAAAGCTAGAGAGTCTGGGCACCAGCCATTGGATCGCAAAACTGGGCAATAAACTGACGGTAAGCGCACCTTTTGCACTGCGTGCCTGAAGTTTACGCGTCGCGTCGGTTAATTGCGAAAAAATCTCTTTGATGTCGAGGAAGTAGCTTTGGCCTTCTTCCGTTAACAGTAAAGATCGATTGCGTCGACGAAACAGCTTCAGCCCCAGGAAATCCTCGAGTGACTTGATTTGATGACTTACTGCGGCCTGCGTCACAAAAAGCTCTTCTGCTGCGCGCGTAAAGCTCAAATGACGCGCTGCAGCATCAAAAACACGCAACGCATTTAAGGGTGGTAATCGTTTTGACATGACTTTTAGGCTTTGATGTTAAATCAATTTAACAATTAGCTAACAGGGTGTAACCTATTAGTTTTTTTTATCTGAGCCATTATAAATTGTCCGTTGAGGTTCTACCAGCAAATACCTATAGTGGCGGCACTTCCTGAAGCCGGAACGAAAAGTTTTATCGGAATGCGTGTTCTGGTGGGCTTTTGGCTTACGGTTGTGATGTTGTGTTGTTGTGTTTGCAATTGGTCTGCGATTCAGACCATGGTAGCAAAGCTACCCTTTTTCACTTCCTGTACATTTACCCTGTCTGTCCATAGTGATTAATGTAGCACCGCCAAATTGCGGTGCTTTTTTTTGTCAGACGCTTTGTCGATGGACGACGACCGGTTAGTTATCCAGCTCAACCATCTCTTTCACATCGGTGCGGTTAATCTGCTGTTTGTTGCCATTAGCGTCTTTATACGAAATCATCCCCGTATCATTATCGGTCTGTGGCTTACCATCAGATACAATCGTTCGACCATCGTTGGTGTGCATCACGTAATTCGAACCGGAACAGGCGCTCAGGGCAAAAGTCAGCATACAAGCAGAGATAATTGCGGCAGTCTTTTTCATCTTCTTCTCCTTAAAGCGATTTATGCTATTAAAAACACACTCCGTAACAGGCTAAATTGCTAGCCTAACGCTAATTAGCATAAGACACTACGCAGACTTTGCCAGGATATCCAGAGTATTCCGATGGTTAGCACAACCCTTGTATCAGCGCCCTTTTTGCGCCACGATCGGGTTACTGAACTGAGGAATACCATGAACGCTTTTAACCCCGCGCAGTTTCGCGCACAATTTCCCGCACTCAACGATGCAGGCGTTTATCTCGACAGCGCTGCCACAGCGCTGAAGCCGCAGGCGGTAATTGAGGCTACCCATCAGTTTTATAGCCTCAGCGCCGGGAACGTCCATCGCAGCCAGTTTACCGAAGCACAGCGCCTGACCGCTCGCTATGAAGCCGCGCGGGAAAAAGTCGCACGGCTGATTAACGCGCCGGATGACAAAACAATCGTCTGGACCCGTGGCACGACGGAAGCTATCAATATGGTTGCCCAAAGCTATGCGCGGCCGCGTTTACAACCGGGCGATGAAATTATCGTTAGCGTGGCGGAACATCATGCCAACCTCGTTCCCTGGCTAATGGTTGCGCAACAAACGGGGGCTAAGGTCGTCAGACTGCCGCTCAACGCCCAGTTCTTGCCAGACGTTGAGCGCCTCGCGCAACTCATCACCCCACGCAGCCGCATTCTGGCGCTCGGACAGATGTCGAACGTCACCGGGGGGTGTCCGGACCTGGTCCGCGCCATTACGCTCGCCCATGCGACTGGGATGGTGGTGATGGTCGATGGCGCTCAGGGGATTGTCCATTTTCCCGCCGACGTTCAGCAGTTAGATATTGATTTCTATGCGTTCTCGGGCCACAAGCTGTACGGCCCCACTGGCATTGGCGTGCTGTACGGAAAACCGGAACTGCTGAAAGCCATGTCCCCCTGGCTCGGCGGCGGTAAGATGATTAGTGAAGTCAGTTTTGACGGTTTCACCACTCAGGCTGCGCCATGGAAGCTTGAGGCCGGGACGCCTAACGTTGCTGGCGTTATCGGGCTAAGCGCAGCGCTCGAATGGCTGGATGACATTGATGCTGCACAGGCTGAAAACTGGAGCCGTGGTCTGGCGACGCTGGCAGAAGATGCGCTGGCGAAACGCCCCGGTTTTCGGTCCTTCCGCTGCCAGGACTCCAGTCTGTTATCCTTTGATTTCGCAGGTGTTCATCACAGCGACATGGTGACGTTGCTGGCCGAATATGGTATTGCGCTGCGTGCAGGACAACACTGCGCTCAGCCTCTGCTGTCAGAACTGGGCGTATCCGGGACGCTACGCGCCTCATTTGCACCTTATAATACGCAAAATGATGTGGAAGCGTTGGTCGCAGCCGTTGACCGCGCCCTGGAAATATTGGTGGATTAATGACAAGCCCTCTGTTCGCCGGACACCCGTTTGGCACAACCATAACTGAAGAGACATTGCGCAATATCTTTATCCCGCTCACCCAATGGGAAGATAAATATCGCCAGTTGATTCTGCTGGGGAAGCAGCTTCCTGCGCTTCCGGATGCGCTAAAGGCTCAGGCCAAAGAGATTGCGGGCTGCGAAAACCGCGTCTGGCTGGGGCATAGCCTTCATGAGAATGGCACTCTGCATTTCTTCGGCGATAGCGAAGGTCGCATTGTGCGCGGGCTGTTGGCCGTCTTACTCACGGCCGTCGAAGGTAAAACGGCCACCGAGTTACTGGCGCATTCGCCAATGGCATTATTTGACGAGCTGGGTTTACGCACGCAGCTCAGCGCCTCGCGTAGCCAGGGGCTGCATGCCCTGAACGAGGCGATTTTTGAGGTTGCCCGACAAATTTGAGGGTTGTTTGCCGGAGAGCGAAGTCACCATCCGGCATATCAAACTCAATGCTGACGCGCCGCTTTCGCCATCATCTTCTTCAGTGCGTGTGAAACGGCAACAAAACCAAAGGTAGCGGTCACCATCGTGGCCGCGCCAAATCCGGATGCACAATCCATACGTTTCGGCCCTTCAGCCGTCGCTTTCATCGCACATACAGAGCCATCTGCTTGCGGGTAAACCAGCGCTTCGGTCGAGAACACACAATCCACGCCCAGTTTGCCTTTGCTGTTTTTCACCACGCCAAAATCGCTTTTCAGCCGCTCACGTAGTTTGGCCGCCAGCGGATCCTGGATGGTTTTTGCCAAATCAACGACCTGTATTTGTGTCGGGTCGATCTGCCCGCCCGCACCACCGGTCGTCACCAGCGGGATTTTGTTACGCCGGCAGTAAGCGATCAGCGCCGCTTTTGGACGCACGCTATCAATCGCATCAATGACATACGAAAATCCCGCGTTCATATATTCTGCAACGTTGTCCGGCGTAACAAAATCATCGACCACGTTAACCCGGCACTCTGGGTTAATCTGGCGGATACGTTCCGCCATCACCTCAGCTTTTGCTAAACCAACGTTATCGCGTAGAGCATGGATCTGGCGGTTAGTATTGGTGACGCACACATCATCCATATCAATGAGCGTAATGGCGCCAATGCCGGTGCGCGCCAGTGCTTCCGCCGCCCAGGATCCCACGCCGCCAATCCCGACCACACAAACGTGCGATTGGGCAAACAGTTGCAGCGCATTTTCGCCATACAGACGCGCCGTACCGCCAAAACGCTGACGCCAGGCATCACTTATAACCACAGACATAACACCTCAAATTCATTAATACCGAGCAATATGACTGCCTGATGGCGGCTGCGCCTTATCAGGCCTACTTAATAATCCAGGCCGGATAAGCACAGCACTATCCGGCAATTAACCGCTGAACACGTTACCCGCACCCGGCGCGGTTTTCAGTACCCACACACGACCGTAGTGATTATACCACCCCGCACGATGTCCAGCGTCGGCTCCAATGCCCTGGTAAATATCGAAGTGTTGCCCTTTAATCGCCCCGCCCACATCCAACGCCACCATCAGGCGCAGTTCGTACTGGCCGGTAAACTTGCCGTTATTGTCCAGTAAGGGGACTTCCGCGAGTAACGTTGTGCCCGCAGGAATGATGCTGCGGTCAGAAGCCACGGATGCGCGACCAATCAGCGGTACCGCGCTGGCCCCTTTGACCGGCGCAAAAGATTGCGGTTTAAAGAAGACAAACGATGGGTTCTGCTCCAGCAGCTCACGCACTTCGGCTTCGCTGTGGGTTTCACCCCAATGACGAATGGCCTGCATCGACATATCTTCTTTTTTCACTTCACCACGGTCGATAAGTACCTTCCCGATACTGCGATAGGCGTGACCGTTTTTCCCGGAATAGCTAAAGAAGTTCAGCGGGCTGCCATCGCCAAAATCGATGTAACCACTGCCCTGAACATCCATAATGAAGTTATCCATCAGGGAGTTGCTGTACGCCAGAATATAATTGTCGCTCAGGGCACCCGCATAAATCTCGGCACGGCTGGGTAAGCGCCCACGTTTTGGCGGCATGCGATAGATAGGGTACTGAAATTCGCCCTGACGCGTATGGCGCGCCTGGATTACCGGCGTGTAGTAGCCCGTAAACTGGACGTTACCGTAGTTGTCCGCCCCTTCCATTTGCCAGGCATCGATACCAAACTGGCGCATACTGCGCGTATCGCCGCCCGCACGTAGCCATTGCTGGATAGCGTTGTAAACGTTGCTCTGGTTACCGTACAAACGTGGCGATGCGCTGCGAATTTGATTAACCTGCTCGGCGAAATCACCGGCATTAATTGGCGCACCAACCGCATCAGGCTGATTCACCAGTGAGAAAGGCTGGGTAAATTTCCCGTCTTTATACTGCTGCCCACGATCGGTGGGTTTTGAGGAACACGCGGCGAGCATCGCGACTACTACTCCCGCCAGAAGATATTTTGCCCAACGTCCTTTCATTGTTCTCGTCTTATGTTGCCTGAATGCGAGACGAAGATAACAAACCCCCGAACCTAATGAAATGCGTATACCTATCCGAACGCAAATTTTGCGCAAAAAACAATCCAGAATGCGTTGTTTTTGTTCATTTTCACCCTAAAAACGTGATCAGGGTGAAAAAAGGGTTGCATGAAATCATTAGCAGAGTATAGTGCGCATCCACGGACGCGGGGTGGAGCAGCCTGGTAGCTCGTCGGGCTCATAACCCGAAGGTCGTCAGTTCAAATCTGGCCCCCGCAACCAATTAAAATCAGAAGCAGTAACGTTACTCGATGGAAGAGTAATGACGGACGCGGGGTGGAGCAGCCTGGTAGCTCGTCGGGCTCATAACCCGAAGGTCGTCGGTTCAAATCCGGCCCCCGCAACCAATTAAAATCTGATGTAATATTTTTGCAAAGTAGTTCAAATCACAGCAAGGCGGCGACGCAGTGAATCCTTAGGAGCTTACTCCAGTAAGTGACTGAGGTGAACGAGGAAAGCCAACGCAGATGTGGTTTGAAATACGAAGCAAAAAGACGGACGCGGGGTGGAGCAGCCTGGTAGCTCGTCGGGCTCATAACCCGAAGGTCGTCGGTTCAAATCCGGCCCCCGCAACCAACACATTAAACACCTTAACGGGTGTTTTTTTGTATCTGCAATCCGTAAAAAAAGCGCTTTTCAGCGCTTTTTTGTTATCCCCTTCTCGCCAGCGTCGCCCCATCGGCAAAGTAGGCTTTAATCCCCGCCAGAATCGACTCTGCAACTTCCTGCTGGAAGGTCGCCGTTTTGAGTTTGCGCTCTTCCTCAACGTTACTGATAAACGCTGTTTCTACCAGAATGGACGGAATATCCGGCGCTTTTAGCACCGCAAACCCGGCTTGTTCAACCTGGTTCTTATGCAGATTGTTGATTTTACCAAGCTTATTTAATACCGCTTTACCAAACTTCAGGCTGTCGGCGATGGTCAGGGATTGCACCATGTCGAACATAGTATGGTCGACGTAGCGGTCGCCGCTCTTGCTAACGCCACCGATGAGATCCGAGGCGTTCTGGGTTTGCGCCAGATATTTCGCAGCGGTACTGGTTGCGCCTTTGGTCGAGAGCGCAAACACCGACGAACCGCTGGGCTGTCGACTGGTAAAGGCATCGGCGTGAATAGAGACAAACAGGTCTGCGCGCTGCTTCTGCGCTTTCGCCACGCGGACTTTAAGCGGAATGAAGATATCTTCATTTCGCGTCATAAAGACCTTCATGTTGCCCTCTTTCTCTATGAGGGCTCGCAGGCGGCGGGCAATCTGCAGCACCACATCCTTTTCACGCGTCTTGTATTTCCCCACCGCACCGGAGTCTTCTCCGCCGTGGCCTGGATCCAACATAATGACAATGGGACGATCGCGCCCCGCTTTACCCGGCTGCGGGCCACTTTGTGCAGGTGGCACCTGTTTATCCAGATCGCCCTTGTTGTAATCTTCCAGCAATGCCAGCAGCGGATCCTGGACATCCTGAGCATTTGCAGGATAGAGGTCCATCACCAGACGTTCTTTAAAGCCCGCCACCGGCGCAAGCGCAAAAAGTTGCGGCTTCACATTCTGTTTCAGCTCGAACACCATCCGCACGGTCTTTGGATCAAACTGGCCTACGCGCGCCGACTTAATATACGGATCGTCAGGACGAATCTGTGCTCCCATACCCTTGAGCACCGAGTTCAAATTAACGTCTTCAATATCCACAACCACACGCTCAGGATTACTCAGGGCAAACTGTTTGTATTTCAGCAGACGGTTAGATTCCACCGTGACGCGGGTATAGCTGGACGCAGGCCAGATACGTACGGCAACGACCTGACTCGCGGCAGCCAAACCAACCTGGCTGACGCTTAAAAGCCACATAGCACCCGCACCTTTCAGTAAACGGCGGCGACTGATTGCTGAGTTGGATCCCGACATGCTTCTCCCGAGCAAAAGAAATCTGTATTGAGTAATACGTAAAACGTCCGAATTGACCGGAAACTTTAGCGAATGACGCATAATCTGTCATCTATAAAAGGGTAAACATTCTTTTTATATTCACGGTATTACTGATAAAAATCTTCAGCATGAGTAAAAATTACGCTTGCGCACAGGACTAAAACAGAATAAAAATACACAAATTACGAATAATCATGCAATGAGGGTGTACCGTGGTGAAGGAGCGTAGAACCGAACTGGTACAGGGATTCCGCCATTCTGTTCCCTATATCAATACCCATCGGGGAAAAACGTTTGTCATTATGCTGGGCGGTGAAGCCATCGAGCATGAAAACTTTTCCAGTATCGTCAATGACATTGGTCTTCTTCATAGCCTCGGCATCCGCCTGGTCGTGGTCTATGGCGCACGCCCGCAGATTGATGCCAATCTTGCGGCGCATCATCATGAGCCGGTGTACCACAAAAACACGCGCGTCACCGATGCGAAAACGCTGGAGCTGGTCAAACAGGCTGCGGGGCTACTTCAGCTTGATATCACCGCCCGCCTGTCGATGAGCCTGAATAATACGCCGTTGCAGGGGGCGCATATCAATGTGGTCAGTGGTAATTTTATTATCTCCCAGCCGCTGGGCGTTGATGACGGCGTAGATTACTGCCATAGCGGGCGTATTCGTCGTATTGATGAAGATGCTATTCACCGCCAGCTGGACAGCGGCGCGATTGTGCTGATGGGCCCGGTCGCCGTTTCCGTCACTGGTGAGAGCTTTAATCTGACGTCAGAAGAGGTCGCCACGCAGCTGGCTATCAAACTGAAGGCAGAGAAAATGATCGGTTTTTGCTCGTCTCAGGGTGTCACCAACGATGATGGCGATATTATTTCCGAGTTGTTTCCTAACGAAGCTCAGGCTCGCGTTGAGTTGCAGGAAGAGAAAGGCGATTACAGCTCCGGTACGGTGCGTTTCCTGCGCGGAGCAGTGAAAGCCTGTCGCAGTGGCGTACGCCGCTGCCATCTGATCAGCTATCAGGAAGATGGCGCCTTGCTGCAGGAACTGTTCTCCCGTGACGGCATCGGGACGCAGATTGTAATGGAAAGCGCCGAGCAGATCCGTCGCGCTACCATTAACGATATCGGCGGGATTCTGGAGCTTATCCGCCCGCTGGAACAGCAAGGTATTCTGGTCCGCCGCTCGCGCGAACAACTGGAAATGGAGATCGACAAATTCACCATTATTCAGCGCGATAACCTGACTATCGCCTGCGCCGCTCTGTACCCTTTCCCGGAAGAGCGGATTGGTGAAATGGCATGCGTGGCTGTGCATCCCGACTACCGTAGTTCGTCCCGCGGGGAAGTGTTGCTGGAGCGGATCGCCGCGCAGGCCCGGCAAATGGGGCTGAGCAAGCTGTTCGTGCTGACCACACGCAGCATTCACTGGTTTCAGGAGCGAGGCTTCACGCCGGTGGATATCGACCTGCTGCCGGAAAGTAAAAAAGAGATGTACAACTATCAACGGCGGTCAAAAGTGCTGATGGCGGATTTAGGGTAGTGATCGTTGCCGGATACGGCATAACTGCCTTATCCGGCCAGCAAATGTTATTGATTAAACAGCGCCGACAATCCGCTGCGTCGTTCAGTGCGGGTGGCAATGGCGCCACTCAATATCCGCTCATCGGCATACAGCGACAAACGACGACGCGCGCGGGTAATGGCGGTATAGACCAGCTCGCGAGTCACCACAGGTGAATGCTGGTTGGGCAAAATCAACGCCGCGTGGTCAAACTCAGATCCCTGCGATTTATGTACGGTCATTGCCCAGGTGGTTTCATGTTCAGGCAAGCGACTGGGCTGAACCGATTTGATAGAACCGTCCGGCAGCGCAAACCATACCCTCAGACCCTGCCCACGATCGAGGGCAATGCCAATATCACCGTTAAATAATCCCAACGAACTGTCATTGCGCGCGATCATCACTGGCCTTCCCTCATACCAGCGGCTATGCGTCGCACGGTGAATTTTGCGTTTTTGCGCCATCACCTGCTCAATGCGTTCATTCAAACCACTCACGCCAAACGGACCTTCCCGCAGGGCGCACAATAGCTGATACTCATTGAAGGCCTGAATGACAGCATCCGGCTCGGCGCGCTCGCGCAATAAATCCAGATAGTGACCATAACCCGTCAGCGCTTCCTCCAGCATCGCAGAGTAATCTTCGCTGCTGTGCAGAGAGCGTTTTTCGATGTCGCTAAATCCCTGCTGGAAGACCGTTTTTATCGCGGCTTTGTCACCACGATTAATCGCTGCAGCCAACTGACCGATTCCGGAATCGCTACCGAAACGGTAGCTCTTTTGCAGCAGGCACAAACTGTCACGCAGAGCAGCCGCCTGAGTTCCCGAACCGGCCGGAATAGTGGTTTCAGTCAGACGACTAAGCTGGCGGGCACGCTCCGGGGTAAAACCATCACCGACGAAAGCACAGATATCTCCCAGTACTGCCCCCGCTTCAACAGAAGCGAGCTGGTCGCGATCGCCTAGAAATATCACCCGCCCATGTGGCGGCAGCGCATCGATAAGGCGCGACATCATCGGCAAATCGATCATAGAGGCTTCATCCACTACCAGCACGTCCAGATGCAACGGGTTTCCTGCATGATGCCGCAGGCGTTGGCTACCAGGCTGAGCCCCCAATAAGCGGTGCAACGTACTGGCGTCATCGGGAATGCGCTTCTTTTGCTCATCGGTCAGCGGCAGTTCACGCAACGCCGCGCCCAGCGAGGCGGTCAGACGTGCTGCTGCTTTTCCCGTGGGTGCCGCCAGACGAATACGACAGCGTTCACCGTCCGCCATCTGAATCAACGCCGCCAGAAGCCTCGCCACCGTTGTTGTTTTTCCGGTCCCCGGTCCGCCGGAGATAACCGATATACGGCGGGTCAGCGCTACGGCAGCAGCCACTTTTTGCCAGTCAACGCCTTCAACGGGTGGAAACAGCGCCGCCAGCGTGTGAGTCAGCCGTTGTTCATCCACCTCAATGGCGTGGTTAACTTCACCGAAAAAGCGCGCCACCGCGCGTTCGTTATGCCACATCCGGTTCAGATACAAACGATCGCCGTACAGCACCAGCGGCGTCGGCTGATCGCCACGGCTTACCGCCCCGGAGGTCAGCAGGCATTCAGTCCAGTCTTCAGGCTCTCCCGCTTCAGCGAGCCAAGCGCTTAATAGCGGATGCGCGTCCTCGCTTCGGGATAGACGCGAAAGCGGTAAGCAGACGTGCCCTTCTCCAGCTTCACGGCTGAGCAACGCCGCTGCCAGTGCAACGGCAGGGTTATCATTTCCGGCAACCGCCAGTGCAAACTGGGCATCCAGTGGCCGGAGCTGCTTTTGCTCAACGGCTTCCAGTAATCGTTTCTGGATTGTCATGACATCTCCTCCAGCGGCACACCGGCAAACAACTCGTCCATCAAGGCGATCAACTCCCCCTCTGGTCGGGTCACGAAAATTCCCTGCTGCGGATTTTCACGGTCAACACCACGCAGGAAGAGATAGATAACGCCGCCAAAATGGCGTTCATAATCGTAATCAGCAATGCGATGGCGCAAGTAGCGATGCAGCGCGAGGGTATAAAGTTGATACTGCAGGTCGTAGCGATGCGCCTGCATGGCAGAGGCCATCGCCTGCTGTGTATAGGCTGAGCTGTCTTCGCCCAGCCAGTTCGATTTGTAATCGAGCAGGTAATAACGTCCCTGATGGCGGAATACCAGGTCAATGAACCCTTTTAGCATGCCGCGCACCTGCATAAAATCAAGCGCAGGGCACCCTGCCGAGAGCGGATCGTATTGGCGGATCAACGCATCAAGTTGGCTGGCCATCAGGGGCTGCGAAATCGGCAGATAAAACTCCATCTCCACCTGTTTTTCACGCGCGGAAAGCTGACTCAGGCTCACGCCGTTCTCATTGAGAGGCGCCTGCAAAATAGCGTCCAACCATGCGGTCAAAACCGGCGTCCAGTGTGCGTCATAACCGCCCAACGCCAATTTTTCTTCGACCCAATCTGGCTCTACTGGTTGGGTAAAGTCGAGATCTTCAAACAAGCTATGCAAGAATGTACCCGGCGAAGCGCCACGCGGGAACTGATGCGGCGTGAGTCCTGATTCTTCAATAACCTCACCGACGCCTGCGGCATCGATATCCAGTCGCGGGATCAGATCCTGCGCAATACCATGTCCACGCTGTTGCAGACCGGAATAACTGGTCACGCGCCAGCTGTCGCCGGGCGTACGCTGCAGTATTTTCGCACTCAGTTCACCGCTGACGTTCTGCGCAACCTGCCAGGGTTCACCGTCAGGCTGTGCTGGCGTCTGGCAGGCAATATCATCGCAGCACAGCGCTTCAATCGCGCCACGCAGACCCGCGGCATCCATCGGTTCGCCTTTTTGCAACAGGCGGCCAAGCGCGCTCTGATGCACATCGGTATCCCCTTTTTTATCGCCCCGACGGCGCACCAACGGCGCAACGCCAAGACTGCAGTGCCATACCGAACGGGTCAGTGCGACATAGAGTAAGCGCAGATCCTCCGCCAGACGTTCCGCTTCGGCCAGCTCAACGCTCTCCGCGGCATCGCTGAGATCCAGCACCGCTTCAAAGGAGCTGCGATCGTGATAGAAAGCCTGATCCTGGACGCGGAAATTGGTGATAAACGGCAGCCAGACCAGCGGATATTCCAACCCTTTCGATTTGTGGATAGTGACGATTTTGACCAAATGCTTGTCGCTTTCGAGCCTGAGCTGCTGACTGGAGGCATTGCTGTCGGGTTCAAGAATATGCTGAGATAGCCAGCGCACCAGCGCATGCTCGCTTTCGAGTTGCGAGCCGGCTTCCTGTAACAGTTCACTGATGTGTAAAATGTCAGTCAGGCGACGTTCGCCCCCCGCCGTCGCCAGCAAGTTTTCCGCAATCTGGCGGGCCGACATCAGCGCGCGCAGCATCGGCATCACGCCGCGTTTATGCCAGATCTGACGATAGCCATCAAACTCTTCAACCACCGCATCCCAGGCATTTTCGTCGTTATTTAACGCTTCAAGATCCTGCGCATTCAGGCCCATCATTGAGCTCGCCAGCGCGCTACGCAGCGTGTTCTCACGCTCCGGCGTCATCACCGCCTGCAGTACCCACAGCAGTTCCTGCGCTTCGAGCGTTTCAAACACGCTGTCACGGTTGGAGAGATAAACAGAGGGAATGGCCAGTTGCGTCAGCGCATCACGGACCAGCGCCGCCTCCTGGCGGCTACGAACCAGTACGCTGATGTCCGAGGCGCGTACCGGCCTGGACGCTTTACTGCTGACCAGTTGCGCAGCCCCAGAATGCCCGGCCTTAAGCCAGTCGCGAATGTGCGTGGCGCACACCTGCGCCATATAGTTCTGATAGTCGCCTACGCCACAGCTTTCCCCTTCCATCAGCCACATACTCATGGCTGGCTGCGTTTCACCGTGTATAACAAACTGAAGCGACTGGTTTTTTTCTGCGAATTTGACCGGGCTGAAGGGGATTTCGCGGAACATAAAGGCGTCATTCATCTGGCTGAAAATCGTATTCACGCTATTGACCATGCCAGGAGCCGAACGCCAGTTAGTATCAAGCGTATAGTGTGCGCTGACTTCGCTACGCGCCTTCATGTAGGTAAAGATATCCGCACCACGAAACGCGTAAATGGCCTGTTTCGGATCGCCAATCAGCAGCAGCGCGGTATCCGGCTGATGTTGCCAGATCCGGCGAAAAATACGGTACTGCTGCGGGTCGGTATCCTGGAATTCATCGATCATCGCGACCGGAAAACGGGTACGAATCGCCGTTGCCAGCGCATCACCACTTTCACTGCGCAGCGCCGCATCCAGACGGCTGAGCATATCGTCAAAACCCAGCTCGCCTCGGCGGCGTTTCTCCTCGGCAACCGCCAAACGGATCTCCGCCAGCGCCCGGGTGATCACCAAATCGCGGAGAGTTAACGGTTCGCTAAGCAGTTCATCAATTGCGACAAACAGCGGGTGCTGAGGCGTTACGCCGCCCGCTTTGGTTCGCTCTTCTAAAAAGCGCTGGGAGAATTTCTCCAGCGCATCAGGCAGTTGATAGCTTTGTGTTTCTTCCTGCGCCCATGCGCTGATCTTTTCGATCCACTTGCCCTGGTTACCGCGATTAAATTTACGCCGGTCAATCCCGGAGGCCTCCAGCAGGCCATCAAGCTCATCAACGGCATCGCGCCATTGCTGCTTAATTTGATTAATACGCGCGAGAATGTGTTCGTGCCGGGTTGCCAGCGTTTCATCATCGGGCGGCGGAGCCTTAATAACCGGCGCTTCCCCTTGCAGATAGCGATCGATATCCCTTAACAGCGCCTGCGGCCCTTTCCACGTTTCAAAAATCACCTGCGCAATATCGCGGGGCAGCGGATAGCAGTGTCGACGCCAGAAATCCGCGCAGGCCTGATAACGCAGTAGTGATTCATCTTCGATCAGCTGTTGTTCAAACAGCATGCCTGATTCAAAGGCGTTGAGGCTGAGCATACGCTGGCAAAAACCATGAATGGTAAACACCGCCGCTTCATCCATCTGCCTTTCAGCCAATAGCAGCCACTGGGCTGCCTGTTTTTTATCGGCGATTTCATCTAACAGACGGGCGTATAGCGGGTTGTCAGTGGTTTCACGCAGGCAGGCAATGCGCAGTTCATGGATGTTGCTACGGATACGACCGCGCAACTCTTCAGTAGCCGCCTCGGTGAAGGTGACCACTAACAGTTCTTCGACGGTCAGCGGACGGGGAAAGGCGGCAGAGCCGCCCAGTCCAAGCAGCAAACGTAAATACAGGGCGGCGATGGTAAAGGTTTTACCGGTGCCCGCAGAGGCTTCAATCAGGCGCTCGCCCGTCAGGGGCAAGCGGAGAGGATCAAGGGACTCAGCGGCATCATTCATTCTTATCACTCATCAGGGGTAAGGTTTGCTGCAACGCGCTGACGGTCTGCCACACTTTCCAGCCTTCCGGGTGCACATATTCTGCTTTCCCGTTCTGACTGCCGGAAATCTGTGACAGTATCGCCATGCCTTGCGGCTCAACCACCGCCTGATGGAAGAAGTCGGCAAGTTTTTGCGGCGTCAGCAGTTTAATCTGAGCCACTATTTTATCACGTGAATCGAAGCGCATATTGCCGCGATCAAAATCTTTGCTTAACTGCGAGGCTTCTTCCCCCAGCGTTTGCGGCGCCTGCAGCATTTGCGCAATAATTGCCTGCTGAATTTGCGCGAACTCTTCAGGTTTCATCGCCCGCAATTTCGCTTCCGCCGTCGGGAAAAACGCTTTATAACGCTCCCAAAGGTAAGATGGTTGCTTATCGCTGCTTTGCAACAGGAACCCCATTCCCCACTGACGTCCAACGCTCATCGGGAAAGCAAATACAGCGTAGCCTAATTGCTCTTCAGTACGCAGTTGATTGTAGAACCACGGTTGAACAATCTGCCCTAACATGGCGCTATAGGCTGAACTGGTGTATTCGTCGTAGCCAGTTGGCACAAATACCGCCGCCAGCGCGGAATCCGTGCTGCTGCCCGCTTTTTCAAAGATGACGGACTGCTTCTTGTTTACAACCACATCTTTATTGCGACACCACTGTGACCCGTTAGCGCCAAGCTGTTTTTGGATATCCCGCGCCATGGTCGTCGCCTGAGCTTCGCTCATATTGCCAATGACCAGGAATTCAGGCCGCGCCCCGGTTTTCAAGGCATCGCGATAGGCCATTACCTCTTTCAGGGTGATGGAAGGCAGCAGCTTACGGCGCTCATCGCGTGAGAAGTACGGCACCTGAGAAAGCATCTGTACCGGCATAATAGCCTGATCGTAGGCTTTCCCCTTCTCTGCGGAATCCATCATCTGGGCATACCAGGATTTTGCCTGTTCCAGTTGTTCATCTGTTGAACTGTAGCTGAAATAGCCACTCAGCAGCGCCTGAAAAAGCTGCGGCAAACGTTGGGTGTAGCCGTTAGCATTTAGCATCAAACCATTATTAGCGTTGGTAGAGAAACCAATCCCCCCCACTGATGCCTGGTTGCTTAACTGATCGAGCGCAACGCCCGCCAGGTAATCGTTAAGTGCGAATAATACCTGATTGCGGGCGCTGTCCATCGCTTTCGGGTTACGCAGGATCACGCTGACATCGGCTTTCGGCTCACTGGCAAAATACTGGCTCGGCGCATACACCACGCGTAAATCCGGCTCATCAACGATCAGTTCCGGGTGAGCGTATTTTTTATCCGCCTTAATCAGCGTGAAATCATCAGGAATGTAGGGGTTCAACTCCGGTAATGACAACGCAATGCCTTGCGCTTTTTGCTGCCAGTCGGCAAAGGTTTTGTCGCTGATTTTATCTACCTGATAAGGTGCATCGACAAAGTAAGCCGTTTTATTATGCGGCTCTTTCGCGCTGATATACCAGATACGCGCATTCTGCGGCGTCATCATTGCCAGACGTTGCTCAACGGCCTTCGCATCGTATTGATCGGCAATATTCACCGCATCCAGAGTATGCTCGACGGGAACGCGGATCATGGTGTCTGCCAGCCATTCCACGTAGTCCATATCACGCGTGATGGAAGGATAACGGAAATCGAGATCCAGCACGTGCGCCAGTTCGTCAAAATAGCGTTTGTCTACGCCTTTCTCGCGTAACAGATTGAGATAGCTAAAGATTGCAGCAACAACCTCATCGCGGTTCGCAAGACCTTTGTCGGTTAACGTCGCGGAAATGGCTAACACGCCGCTATTCCCATTGACTACCGGATCGGAGTCCGCACGAATACCTTCTACCAGCCCCTGCTTTTGCAACCAGTCAGACAATGTGCCCGGGCTACGATTGCCAATCAGGTAGGTCACCAGCTCATCGGTTTTACTGCGGAATTGCGCGCTATTGTTATCAATACGAAACTCGACGCGCAGCACTTTACGCGGCATTGCCGGAACATAGTGGATGATGACGCCCTTTTGCGCGTCAGTGACTACCGGTACGGTAATTTCAGGCTTGTCGATATTTCTGTTCGGCACGCGTCCAAAGGTGTCAGCCGCTATCCGCGCCAGCTCTGGCAATGGTTTATTGCTATAAATCACCGCCTTCATCAGGTTCGCGGAGTAGTACTTTTCATGAAATTTTTGTAAAGCCTGCACCACCGGGTTGCCCGGTTTATCGCTTAATGTCTCAAGATTTCCGCCAGAGAAACGCGAGCCAGGGTGCGCCGGGTTAATGGTTTCAGCACTCACCTGCGCCATACGCATCCCGTCTCGGGTACGCGCCAGCGTCAGCTCGGAGTTAACCGCGTTACGCTCGCGATCGGCATATTTTTTATCCAGTAACGGATCGGCAATAGCGTCCGCCAGGCGATCTACCGCCCCCACCAGCGCGTCGTTTTCAACCTCAAGATAGAAAGCCGTACGATAAGGCGCGGTGCTGGCATTATGGCTGCCGCCGTGCATTTTCAGGAATTCAGACAGACTGTCCGGCTGTGGATATTTTTTCGACCCCATTAAACACATGTGTTCGAGATAATGCGCCAGCCCCTGATGATCGTCCGGATCTTCCAGTGAGCCCACGGGGACCACCAGCGCAGAAAGGGATTTCACGGCCTGCGGATCGGATACCAGCAATACGACCATACCGTTATCAAGGCGTACAGCCTGATACTGACGGGTGTCTTTATCGCTTTTACGGATGGTTTCAGCTAAAGGCTGCCAACCGGTATCTGCCTGACTTACGGGAACCCAAAGGGCGACGAACAACAGTAATGCGCTGAACCAGGTGCTGCGGGGCATTCACAAACCTCATCATTAACGTATTCACCTGTTCACTGCAAAACACGTATAAATACGTGATCTGAACAGGGCAAGACTCTGCGCTGAGCAAGTCAGCATCTTCTCTTTGTAAGAATCAGTCCGTGACAGAATGCGCATCATAGTGGAAGCCATTAAATTGCGCAATTTTTATACAACCATCATGACTGATTAAACCGAAAAATCGGTAACAGGTAGTGCTGCGACTGTAAGACAATAGTCTCCAGCGTACCTGCATCCAGTTGACGCCAAAGACGCTGATACCAGATGTCATCGCCTTCGCCACGTACCATCATGTTGCCTTCATAGGCCTGCAGAAACTTACTGCGCGCCTTTTGCAACGTTTCATCGTCATCTAACATGGCATCATTTGCGGCGTCATAACAGGTTTTTATCCATGCGCCTCCGCTTTCCGGCAATACCAGCAACGGTGATGACATGCCTTCCCGATAACCCTCAATGAGTTGCGACAGGTACAGCAGCGCCTGTTCTGCTTCCAGTGGTGGAAAACGCCATTCCCCGTCTTTACGCAGGAATAATCGGCTCTCTCCCGTACCGCCACTCGCACAATAGACAAGATGTTCCAGCCAAAGTTGCACGCCCTGCGCAATGCTGATCAAAGATGGGCGCCAGCGCAACAAACCGTCCTCTTGTACCTGCGGCAACCAACCGGTGATTTGCACGCCGTTACAGGTAAGATCGATTTCCATGCTCTGACAAGGCTGACGACAGGCGATAATGCGTTCAGCCAGCGTCTGCATCTCCTGACGCTGCGTATCCCACAGAATTTCGCCAAATGGCCCATAGGGAAGCACGCCCGCCGCACGAAAACGGCGAAACAGTCGTTCAGCGTCGTTCTCTTCAACCAGTGTATTAAGCAATTGCTGATTAAGCTGATAGCGGGTTAATCCCTCAAGGGTGAAAGGTTCCGTGTCCGGGATCTCACTCTCCTCAGAGCGGAAGTTGACCCTCAGACGCATCTGGAAAAAGGCCCGCACCGGATGAGCCCAAAATCGCTGCAGCGTTTCCAGCGTCAGTGTTTCAGGCATCTCAAAGGGAAGAGGCTGAACAAAATCCGTGTGCGCTTTTCCTGACAGGCTCGCCGCAGGTAGCCATTCCCGGGCATAGCTTTGCTGTTCCCCCGGGAGATAGTTTTGCGCGTCGAAGGGCATCCGGGTATGCAAACGAGTAATGTGCGCTTTGACCCTGGCTTCGCTTTCATCACAAGTGAGCGCTTCATCACCCGGTAAATAGTGGCTTTGCCCGATGTAGTCCAGCAACTCCTGCACCAGTACCGACGGGAAGCGTTCGCTGTTGTCCTGAATGGAGCGACCAATGTAGCTGATATAGAGCGTTTGCTGCGCTGAGATCAATGCTTCAAGGAACAGATAGCGGTCATCATCACGACGGCTGCGATCGCCCCGCATCGGTTTTTGACTCATTAAATCAAAGCCCAGCGGCGCAAGCTGGCGCGGATAAACGCCATCGTTCATACCCAGCAGGCACACCACTTTGAACGGAATGGAGCGCATCGGCATCAGCGTACAAATGTTAACGGGACCCGCCAGGAAGCGCTGGCTGATGCGTTCCTGATCAAGGCGCTGGGCCAGCTCATCACGTAACAGAGAGAGCGGTATAGCATCGCCGTACTCGGCCCCTAAACCTTCAGTGATAATAGCCTGCCACTGCTGTTCAATCAGCGTCATCGCCGCTTCGGTATCCGCGTCCGGCAGGAAGAAATCATTAAGCATGTCCCGGCATACGGGCAGCCACTCTTCCAGAGGTCGTTCCTGAGCTAACCCTCTGCGCCAGAGATTTAGCTGCATCAGCAAAGAGGCCAGATGCCCGACCAGCTCAGCAATCAAACCGCTGGACTCATCGTAAGGTAATACCGATTGCCACTCGCCCTGCGCACTTTCCATCGCGTAGCCGAGCAGCATACGCGTTAAACCAAATTGCCAGGTATGCTGACCTGTAGGCGGAAGTTCCAGTTCACGCACGTTATCGTCGTCAATTCCCCAGCGAATCCCGGATTCATTGACCCATAAGCGAAGATAGCGCAGCCCTTCTTCATCAATATTGAAACGCGCCGCCAGCACTGGAACATCCAGTAACGCCAGTACATCCTCAGAGACAAAACGGCTATCCGGCAGCGACAGCAGGCTGACAAAGGCTTGTAACACGGGATGGGACTGGCGCGCCCGACGGTCAGAAATCGCATATGGCAGGTAACGCTCGGCTGGCGCACTACCAAAGACCGATTGAATGAATGGACTGTAGCTGTCGATATCCGCCACCATCACGATAATATCGCGCGGCGTCAGCGTTGGATCCGCTTCCAGCATTGCCAGCAGGCGGTCATGAAGAACTTCCACCTCGCGCTGTGGGCTATGGCAGACATGAAAAGTCACGCTGGTATCGTTCAGATCCAGCCTTCGTTTATTGTCGCTACGGGAATATTCCTCCAGCGTAACGCCCGCCACAGCATGGTTTTCGAGTTCCAGAATATCCGATTGAATATTATGCAAAAGATTGTCAGGAGTAATGTCGACAAACGCATCCAGTTCCTGACTATTTTCCAGTTCTGCAAGCAGGTATATGTAGTCGCGCCCCAGTTTGCCCCACGAAGCCAGCATCGGGTTGCCCACGTCCTGCTCACCATCGCTTTTGAATAATCCTTCGACTTTCTCACTATCACGAAACAGCGGCAGGTGCCGTTCTTCAAAACTGTGTCGACGCTGACGTGCCACCAGCTTCGCCAGCCAGGCAGGATCTTTAATATCTCCCCAGTAGTAGCGACAAGGGTTGGTAAACAGCAGATGAATATCAATGTGCTTACCCAGCGCCTGCAGTGCCTGCAAATAAACCGGCGGCAACGCCGAAATGCCGCAAATAAATACGCGAGAAGGCAGCCCCTGGGGGCACTCGGACGCACTTTCCAGAGTCTGAATAAATCGTTGGTATAAATTGGCACGATGCCAGCGCGGCTGGCCCATTTCCTCGGTATATTCCACCAGCGCTTTCCACAACGGCGCCTGCCAGTCCTGAGACTCGCCAAGTCCTTCAACCCGTCTTCCCGCCTCCCACTGAGTCAACCAGTCAGGGCGGTAAACTAAATACTGGTCGAAAAGGTCAGCCGCGCGTGAGGAGAGCTGAAACAGCTTACGTTTATCAGTATCGTCCGTCAGATAGTGGCGCAGCAATGTAAAGTCATCGCCATCCAGCAATTGCGGTAACAGCGTCATCAACTTCCAGCTCATGCTCTGCTTGCTGAACGCGCTCTCTTTCGGGATGTCTGGTAGCACACGCACAAACATATCCCAGATAAAACTCGCGGGCAGCGGAAAATCGATGTTGGCGGCAATACTAAACTTCTGTGCAAGAGTCATTTGCAGCCACTGCGCCATGCCGGTGCTTTGAACCAGGATCATCTCAGGTTCAAAGGGGTCGTCCAGCCGCTCGCGCTCAACGATAAATTCCATTAACGCTTCAAGCACATCCAGACGATTGGAGTGGTAGACCCTTAACATAGCGACTCCTGACTACTGACGATTCGGGCAATGCAGACGCATCATCTGACCCTGCCTGCCCAAGGGTGAAGATATTTTAACGTTGATGCTGACACATCCCGCTCGCGTTGTCTGCATTCGGTTAACCTGCCAGTTCACAGGCGATGAAAACTGATACAACTGGGTTTGCTGCCAGGCGTGACGCCAGAGTTGTTGATACTGATTTCTGATGATAAAGCTGTTCATCAGTGCTCGCTGGTATCCCGACAACGCAGTAACAATCATAATCATCAGCGCCATTGCCAGCATCACTTCCGGCAGGCTAAAGCCACGCTGCCTGTTCAGGGGATCTGGCATAACGCTTGATCCTTTAGTGGACAAAAATCGCTCCAGCCATGCGCTAAAAATTCGAGGTTGCCCTCGGTGACAATACCCTGACGCCATAGCGATCCCCCTTCATGATGGGCAATGAGCAGCACGAAATTAATGCTCAGCAGTCGCAGGCAAACTACGGCATCTTGCGTGATATAGCGCCGACACTGCACGGCTTGTTGTATGCTCCAGGGCTGCATACGTCCCCATTCCATAGCAGATTGCAGCACCGCCTGGCGCTGCAAAGCCTGACTTTGCGTGGCCACTCGTGAAGCAAAACTGGCCTCCTGTCTGTTAACGCCTTGCAGCAGTAGGCTACCGAGCACCAGCAGCAACAGGACCATCCCCAGGGATGAAACGCCTCGCTCACGATTCACAGGTTAAATCCTGTCACGCTGTAGACTGCTTCGATAACCTTTTGTGGTTCGCCGTTGCTCACTCCGCGCAAACGCAGAGTAAGGAGTGGTGAATATCCGCTGAGATTCAGCCGTTCAACCTGAAATGCTTCAATCTGTATCGTGGCTGGATCGGTCATTTTCTCCCACCCTTTTCCATTACATCCAGTTGCTCCTCGCAAGGTCTCCAGCACCTTGTCCTGTAAACGAAATCCGATTACATCGGCCTCTTTCGCGGGACTGCTCTTCCAAACGCCGTTGCTGTTGGCATCCCAGCGAGCAATAACGCAGTCGCCCTTCGCCGATATCACCAACCCCTCTCCGACACAGTTTCCCCGGCAATACCCTGCCCGTTGAAGGTGCTTCGCTACGGTGTAGACCCGTTGCCATATTTCATCTTCCAGCGCTAACAGGCGTGTGTTGCGCAGAATCTCTTGCTGCAGTGCCGGTAAAAATCGTACTGAACTAAGCAGTAAAATGCTGCTAATCGCCATGGCGATTAGCACTTCCAGCAGAGAAAAACCTCGTTCGCTTACTGACATAATCTGGCCTCATCGCGCTCACAAAGCCTGATCCGCCCCCAGCCAGACACCACCACGCGCCATTCTCCTAGCGCATTTTTCAGGCGAATATGTCCGGTCCATGCCGTATTGCGCAGGCCAAAAAAGGCCAGTGAAGGGGTTATCTCTGCCATTTCAACATCGTCCCACAATGGCGTAAAAACCAAAGACGAAACAGGTCGACACGTGGTTTGCAAAGCCGCAGAGCTGACAAAACACCAGGATGTGCCATCCCGAACCACGCTGATGACATGATCTCGGTTACGCCAGTTAGCATCGTCACGCAGTTGCAGCAGGTAATCTCTTACCTGGCAGGCGGTCTGCCACAGTCGCTGTTGCTGCTGCCAGCCCTGCCAACCATACAGCCCCGATGCGCCAAGCGCCGCGATGATCAGCATCGCTATCAGGGTTTCAAGAAGCGTGTAGCCTTGTTGTTTTTTCATGCCGCCAGTATGGCGTGAGGAAAATGAATAACGAGCGGGAAATTCGGTTTCTACGGCGAGCTACGGGAAATATTTGTCGCGTTGCAGGCCGTTGCACTATTTCAGGAATCTACGCCGAAGAACGTGATTTTAGATAAAAAAAACCGACGCTTACGGGCGTCGGTTGTGTCAGCATGAAGCTGGTTAGATAGCCACCGGCGCTTTAATACCCGGGTGCGGATCGTAGCCTTCAATTTCGAAGTCTTCGAAGCGATAGTCAAAGATGGATTCAGGCTTACGTTTGATGACCAGCTTCGGCAGCGCGCGCGGTTCGCGGCTAAGCTGCAGATGCGTTTGTTCCATGTGATTGCTGTACAGATGCGTGTCGCCGCCGGTCCAGACAAAATCACCGACTTCCAGATCGCACTGCTGCGCCATCATGTGTACCAGCAAGGCGTAGCTAGCAATGTTAAACGGCAGGCCGAGGAACACATCGCACGAACGCTGATACAGCTGGCAAGAGAGCTTGCCATCCGCCACATAGAACTGGAAGAAAGCATGGCACGGCGCCAGCGCCATCTTATCCAGCTCACCAACGTTCCATGCGGAAACGATGATACGCCGAGAATCCGGGTCATTTTTGAGCTGGTTTAACACCGTAGTGATCTGGTCAATATGGCGGCCGTCGGGTGTAGGCCATGCGCGCCACTGTTTACCATAAACCGGACCTAAATTACCGTTTTCATCCGCCCATTCGTCCCAGATGGAGACATTGTTTTCATGCAGGTAGGCCACGTTAGTGTCGCCCTGCAAAAACCACAACAGCTCATGAATGATCGAGCGTAAATGGCAGCGTTTAGTCGTAACCAGCGGGAACCCTTCCTGCAGATTAAAACGCATCTGATGACCAAAAATGGAAAGCGTTCCGGTTCCGGTGCGGTCGTTTTTCTGTGTGCCTTCATCCAGCACTTTTTGCATCAGTTCTAAATACTGTTTCATGGTTCCTCAGGAAACGTGTTGCTGTGGGCTACGGCGATACGCCCAAACCATCATAATAATGCCTGCGACAATCATCGGGATTGAGAGAATCTGCCCCATGCTGATGTACTGTACCCAGGTGCCGGTAAACTGCGCATCCGGCTGGCGGAAGAATTCAACGATGATACGAAATGCGCCATAGCCAATCAGGAACAGACCGGATACCGAGCCCATTGGGCGCGGTTTGCGAATGTACAGGTTAAGAATGATAAACAGCACCACCCCTTCCAGCGCCATCTCATAAAGCTGTGAGGCGTGGCGCGGCAACGAGCCATAGGTATCAAAAATAGACTGCCATTGCGGATTAGTTTGCAGCAGTAAAATATCTTCGGTGCGAGAGCCAGGGAACAGCATGGCGTACTTGAAGTTCGGGTCAACGCGTCCCCACAGTTCACCGTTAATAAAGTTGCCCAAACGCCCTGCGCCCAGGCCAAACGGAATCAGTGGGGCAATGAAATCAGAAACCTGGAAGAACGAACGCTTGGTGCGTTTGGCGAAGATAATCATCACCAGGATCACACCGATAAGCCCACCGTGGAAGGACATCCCACCATCCCAGACACGGAACAGATACAGCGGGTTATCAAGGAATAACGGGAAGTTATAGAACAGTACATAGCCAATACGCCCACCGAGGAAAACCCCGAGGAAGCCGGCATACAATAAGTTTTCTACTTCATTTTTGGTCCAGCCACTGCCCGGACGATTAGCGCGGCGCGTCGCCAGCCACATCGCAAAAATAAAGCCCACCAGATACATCAAGCCGTACCAGTGAAGCGCGACGGGTCCGATTGAGAAAATGACCGGATCGAAATCCGGAAAATGCAGATAGCTACTGGTCATCTGTCACCACAAGTTCTTGTTATTTCGCTGAAGTCAGACAGCAATTGATAAGCGCGCCTGCATGATTCAGGCGCTCCAAAGGTGCGAATGATAGCACAAGGGGATCGCAGCGGATGCCGGGAAGATGTAAAAGATCTGTATAAGTAATCTTTACCCCCGTAATGCCTGATAGCGCTAAGCTTATCAGGCTTACAATCCTCCGCGAATCAGCCCCCCCATGCCACGGCGCTCCATAAAGGCCGCCACCTGATGGCGTACTTCTGTCGCCATCTGCGCTTCCAGGCTGCGCTGCGCCAGCGTTTGCGCCTCATCAAAATCGATGTGGCGCAGCAGATATTTAACGCGAGCCACCGAACGACCGTTCATCGACAAATGGCGAAAACCCAGGCCGATCAGAATGGCCACGCACATCGGGTCGCCCGCCATTTCACCGCACAAGCGCAAATCAATGCCGCTTCTTTCGGCTTCCTGTGCAATCATCGCCAGCGCGCGTAACATTCCCGGATGCAGACTGTCATAAATGCTGGCTACCCGCGTATTGTTACGATCGACAGCCAGAATGTACTGGGTGAGATCGTTGGTTCCGACCGAGATAAAATCGATCCGGTTTGTCAGATGCGGCAGCATGAACACCATCGACGGAACTTCCAGCATGATGCCAATGCGCGGTTTCGGGATCGCATAGCCGATCATCTCTTCCACTTCGCGTCCGGCGCGTTCAATCAAACGTCGCGCTTCGTCGACTTCATCAATGCTGGTTACCATCGGCAACAAAATGCTTAGGTTGCCGGTTGCCGCGTTGGCACGCAGCATCGCTCGAACCTGGATCAAAAAGATCTCCGGTTGATCGAGCGTGATGCGGATCCCACGCCAGCCGAGGCACGGGTTTTCTTCACTGATCGGCATGTAGGGCAGTTGCTTGTCGGCACCGACATCCAGCGTACGCAGGGTCACCGGCTTGTCGTTAAACATTTGCAGCATGCCCTGATACTGCGCAACCTGTTCTTCTTCTGAAGGAAAACCGCTTTGCAGCATGAACGGAATTTCGGTGCGATACAGGCCAATACCGTCGATCCGGCTACCCAGCTTCTCTTCATGCTCCGGGCTGAGACCCGCATTGAGCATCACCTTCACGCGCTCGCCGCTTTTTAACTGTGCAGGTTGGTTGACGTCGTCTTCCGCCAGGCGGCTCAGTTCAACTTCTTCACTGATAAGACGCTGGTATTCCTGGATCAATACCGGTTCCGGATCGACCAGCAGTTCACCGCGATAACCGTCCACCACCAACGTACGGCGATGCAACACCGACGGCTGGATATCGGCCCCCATGACGGTAGGGATACCCAGCGCGCGAACCATAATTGCCGCATGAGAGTTGGCTGCGCCATCCCGGACAACCACGCCGACTAAACGGTCCTGAGGAAGTTCCGCCACCAGCACAAAGCGTTCCGGCCAGGCATTCGGTCCCTGGACTGAATCGTCAAGATGGAACAGCAGACGCTGGCCCAGCGCGCGTAAATCACCGGCGCGCTCTTTAAGATAGTTATCGCTCAGCGCGGCGAACTGTTCGGCAAACTTTTCGATGATCGTTTTAACGGCCCATTCGGCCACCGAGCCATTATCCACTTCCGCAAATAGCTCTCGGCGCAAACGGGTATCGGAAAGCAGGTGCGAGTAGAGATCAAAGATCGCCGCCGTTTCTTTCTGCGCCCCGGCGGTAAAGCGTTTGCTGTAGCGGCGGAATTCGTTCGCCGCTTCCTCCAGCGCACCTGTGAGTCGCTCGCGCTCAAGCACCGGATCCAGCGTTGAAGCCTGATAGACCTGCTCCATCAGCGGCAGCGTCGCGTCCTGCCAGCCTTCGGCTATCGCCACGCCGGGGGCGGCAGGCAATGCACGAATGCGCGTTTGCCGATATTGACCGAACAGCGCATTTAGCTGCGATTGCGAAAGAATAGCCGCCATTTGCGTGGCGAGCGTGACGAGGAAAGACTCTTCACTTTCATCGTACTGGCGCAATTCGCGCTGCTGTACCACCAAAACGCCTAAAAGCTGGCGGCGCTGAATGATCGGTACACCTAAGAACGCCCGAAAACGCTCTTCTTTTACCGAAGGAATGTATTTAAAGCTGGGATGTTTTTGCGCATCAGCGAGGTTGATAGGTTCCGCCAGCCTGCCAACCAGGCCAACGATACCTTCATCAAACGCGAGTGCGACAGTGCGACCACGCGGTTTTTTTAGTCCCCGGGTCGCCATGAGGTAATAACAACGTCGATCGTGGTCAGCCAGATAAACCGAACAGACCTCTGTATCCATCGCAAGACAGATGTCAGTAACCAGAATATTCAGCGCTTCATTCAGACGCGGAGCACTGGCCACCTTTTCGACTATTTCGCGCAGGCGGGTGAGCATAATTTGCGTAGCTTAACCTCTTTTACGTCTGTACGCAGGTGCGCTTTGCGGCTTAGGAGTGCTCTCCTGAAGCGCCATGACAACACTTGCGAATTCTTTCATCACCCTGCGATAGACATCGCGTTTAAATGACACCACCTGTCGAACCGGATACCAGTAACTCACCCAGCGCCAGCCGTCGAACTCAGGTGTACTGCTGGTTTGCATATTAATTTCAGCATCGCTGCTGACCAATTGCAGAAGAAACCATTTTTGTTTCTGGCCGATACAAACCGGCTTCGTGTCCCAACGCACCAAACGTTTCGGTAACTTGTAACGCAACCAGTTACGAGTAGAAGCAAGGATCCGTACATCTTTACGGCTGAGCCCCACTTCTTCAAAGAGTTCCCGGTACATCGCCTGCTCTGCTGTCTCTCCTGCGTTTATCCCACCTTGCGGGAATTGCCAGGAGTGCTGACCAAATCGCCGGGCCCACATGACCTGCCCCTGGCGGTTACAAATTACTATCCCTACATTCGGGCGGTAGCCATCGTCATCAATCACCGGACTACCTCAACATAAACCTTATATACAAACGATTGTTTCACACTCCTGAGGGGCGGTAAACCACTCTGTTAAGGGTGCGATATTCTAATAACAATTGAATAACTCACAGTTAAGGGCAGAGTTATAAACAGAAGAAGGGCAACGAAGGCGATTTTATTCACCTTTTCTGTGGATATAGTTGTGAAGAAGTACGGAATTACTATGGGAAAACCCAGAACAGTCCGAATAAGACATTCGTCACAGAGTAAAAATAGTCTTCTATATTCATCAAGTTAAAACCATTCAGCGCAAATAAACGCATGGAAATGTGATATGCATCACGCACACGATCTTCAGGCTGATGAAAGATCGACCAGCGTCGGTTTTATCCACAGATTATGCCAATAAGTTAGGCACAATTTGTGTGAAAATTCGATTTTCGTCGCACGTCAAGGCTGTAAATTGAAACAGTAGTAGGGGTTTTTCACAGTTATCCCATCTTTCTGTGGATAACATGGTGTAAGATCCTGTTCATTGTCAGTGACCAGAATTGGAAAACCCGCTTCGCTGTTGCGCAACTCTGCGCAAGTGAATTTAAAAACCAATATAAATCATAGAATTGAATAAAGCATGTGGAAAAAGATAAACTCTATCCACACGGTATAAAATCATTGCTCATTTTTTCACCTAAGGGTCATCCCGATGTCAGAACTGCATCCGTTGCTTTCTCCACCTGAATCTGAAGCCCAATTGCTGAGCCAGGCGCGGCAGCTTTCAGGCTACACGTTGGGAGAGTTGGCGGCGATGGCGGGGCTCGTCACGCCAAAGGATCTTAAGCGCGATAAAGGCTGGATTGGCGTGCTACTGGAAATCTGGCTCGGCGCCAGCGCGGGCAGTAAACCGGAACAGGACTTCGCAGCGCTGGGCGTGGAGTTGAAGACAATCCCTGTGGACAATCTTGGCAGACCGCTGGAAACCACCTTTGTGTGCGTTGCGCCATTAACCGGCAATACCGGCGTCACCTGGGAAACCAGCCATGTGCGGCACAAACTTAAACGCGTCTTGTGGATCCCGGTAGAAGGCGAACGCAGCATCCCGCTGGCTGAGCGCCGCGTCGGTTCTCCCCTGCTATGGAGCCCGAGCGAAGAGGAAGACCAGCAATTGCGTCTGGACTGGGAAGAGTTAATGGACATGATTGTGCTAGGTCACGTCGAACGCATCACCGCTCGCCATGGGGAAGTACTGCAACTGCGTCCTAAGGCCGCTAACGCCCGGGCGCTTACCGAGGCCATTGGCGCCCATGGCGAACCCATCCTGACCCTGCCCCGTGGTTTTTACTTGAAAAAGAACTTCACCCGCGCATTGCTTGAGCGACATTTCTTATTCCAGGCGCAATAGCCTCCTCCGGCCTTTCACCCGCTGCGTTACGAGCCTATAATTACCGCTTCTTTTTTTTGGCAGGACTTTGTTCGATGTTATTTGCATGGATAACCGATCCTAACGCCTGGCTTGCGCTCGGTACGCTGACGCTGCTGGAGATCGTTCTTGGGATCGACAATATTATTTTCCTCTCTCTGGTTGTAGCTAAACTCCCGACAGCGCAACGCAATCATGCCCGACGTATTGGGCTTGCAGCGGCGATGATCATGCGTCTGGCACTGCTGGCCTCTATCGCCTGGGTAACGCGGCTGACAAACCCGTTATTCGAAGTGTTTGGTGAGGAGATATCCGCACGCGACCTGATCCTTCTACTGGGGGGATTGTTCCTGATCTGGAAAGCCAGTAAGGAGATCCACGAATCCATTGAAGGTGAGGAAGAGGGGCTGAAAACCCGCGTATCTTCTTTCCTGGGCGCAATTGTGCAGATCATGTTGTTAGACATTATCTTCAGCCTGGATTCCGTAATTACTGCGGTTGGCCTGTCTGACCATCTGTTTATTATGATGGCAGCGGTGGTGATTGCCGTAGGTGTGATGATGTTTGCTGCACGTCCGATTGGCGAGTTTGTCGATCGACACCCTTCGGTGAAAATGCTGGCACTCTCATTCCTGATTCTGGTCGGTTTTACGCTAATTCTGGAAAGTTTCGACGTCCACATTCCGAAAGGATATATCTATTTCGCCATGTTCTTCTCTATCGCGGTAGAGACCCTGAACCTGTGGCGTAATAAAAAAAATCCGCTCTGATAAAATTCATCGCTCCCCGCAAGGGGAGCGAATGCCCACCACACCTACCTCTTCTCACAGTTTAAGATTTTACTGCTTTCACCCTGCACAACTTCGCGTTATTACTAAACTATTGAAAGACGCAGGCCATGTGAGGATAAGCAGATGAAAAAATGGGCAGTTTTGATTTCCGCCGTAGGACTGGCTTTTGCCGTTTCCGGATGCAGCAGCGATTATGTAATGGCGACAAAAGATGGTCGAATGATCCTGACCGATGGAAAACCAGAAATTGACGATGATACCGGTCTGGTGAGCTATCACGACCAGCAGGGCAATGCGATGCAGATTAACCGCGATGATGTGTCTCAAATCATTGAACGCTGATGGTTGAGGTCAGCAGCGCGCTGGCCTTAACAATTTTACTTCCCTTTTTCTCTTCCCTCAGCCATTTTTATAATCCTTATGTCGTGATTATAAAAAGGAAACGGCTATGCAATATCACCGTATACCCCACAGCTCGCTGGAAGTCAGTACACTGGGGCTGGGCACAATGACGTTTGGTGAACAAAACAGCGAAGCCGACGCCCATGCACAGCTCGATTATGCCGTCGCTCAAGGCATAAATTTGATCGACGTTGCCGAGATGTATCCGGTTCCGCCGCGTCCTGAAACCCAGGGTCTTACTGAAACATACGTAGGTAACTGGCTTGCCAAACATGGCAGCCGTGAAAAGCTGATTGTGGCTTCTAAGGTCAGTGGACCATCACGTAACAACGACAGCGGCATTCGCCCGAATCAGGCGCTGGATCGTAAAAATATCCGTGAAGCGCTGCACGACAGCCTGAAAAGGCTGCAAACCGATTATCTGGATCTGTATCAGGTTCACTGGCCACAGCGCCCGACCAACTGCTTTGGTAAGTTAGGCTACAGTTGGACGGACTCCGCCCCGGTCGTTTCCCTGCTGGACACGCTGGATGCATTGTCAGAGTTTCAGCGTGCCGGGAAAATTCGCTACATCGGCGTGTCCAATGAAACCGCGTTTGGCGTAATGCGCTATCTGCACCTGGCGGACAAACACGATCTGCCGCGTATCGTCACCATCCAGAACCCCTACAGCCTGCTGAACCGCAGCTTTGAGGTTGGACTGGCGGAAGTGAGCCAGTATGAAGGCGTTGAACTGCTGGCATACTCTTGTCTGGGCTTCGGTACGTTAACCGGTAAATACCTGAACGGCGCGAAACCTGCCGGCGCACGCAATACGTTGTTTAGCCGCTTCACACGCTACAGCGGCGAGCAAACGCAAAAAGCCGTCGCTGCCTACGTCGATATCGCGAAACGCCATAATCTGGATCCTGCGCAAATGGCGCTGGCATTCGTGCGGCGTCAGCCGTTTGTCGCCAGCACCCTGCTGGGCGCCACGACGATGGAGCAGCTAAAAACCAACGTTGAAAGTCTACATCTGGAGTTGAGCGAAGAGGTATTGGCAGAGATTGAAGCGGTGCATCAGGTGTATACCTATCCTGCACCGTGATGATGTGTACCTGATGGCGCTGCGCTTATCCGGCCTCCATATCGTTCTTGCTGTAGGCCGATAAGACAACGCCGCCATCCGGCAATGTTACCGGCGGCGCTGCCAAATCCACAGCGCCGCAATCGCCAGCGCAAACAGCGCGCCAAACCCAATCCCAATCGCGACCGCCGGGATCCCCACCAGAACCGCCAGTGAGTAAATACCCAGCATCAGCAGCATCGCGCTGTTTTCGCCCAAGTTTTGCACCGCAATCGCATTGCCCGCACCGACGCTTTTCTTACCCCGCTCCTGCAGTAACGCATTCAGCGGCACCACAAAGAACCCACCACACACGCCGATAAGCAGCAGCAACGCGTAGGCCGGAAGCAGCGAATGTTGAAGAGAAAAAATCAGCACCACGACGCCGATCAGTATCCCCGCAGGCATACAGCGCGACACAGTTTCCAGCGTCACCAGTTTCGCAGCCGCCCCTGCGCCGACAACAATCCCGATCGCTACCATGGCATTGAGATAGGTAGGCGTGGCGTTATCGGTGATGCCGAGCGCCACCGGAACCCACAGCACCAGCAGAAAACGCAGCGTGACGCCCGCGCCCCAGAAAAGGCTGGTTCCGACCAATGAGAAACGCGTTTCACCATTGCGCCACAGTGAGGTTGCGGCACAGAAAAAACTGCGCGTCATTTTGCCCAGATGCCAGGACTGGCCTGGGCGAGCCGCGGCGAGCTTCGGAATATACACGTTAGCGACCACCGCGCCTGCATAGGCCAGTGCACAAGCAGAAAGCGCAGCAATCACGTGCCAGTCGGCCAGAACGCCGCCAGCGACGGACCCGAGCAAAATCGCAGCAATGGTGGAAGCTTCCATCAGGCCGTTGGCTTTCACCAGTTTGTCGCCGGTGGTCAGTTCACCGAGAATGCCATACTTGGCCGGTGAATACGCCGCCGCGCCAATCCCCACCAGCGTGTACCCGAGGAACGGATTAATGCCAAAGCAAATACTCGCCGCTCCCAGCAGCTTCAGGCCGTTCGCGAACATCATCACCCTGCCTTTGGCAAAGCTATCCGCCACCTGTCCAACAAAGGGCGCAAACAGAATGTAAGCGCCCACAAACACCATCTGGAGGATTGGCTGACTCCAGTCCGGATAAAATTGCTCCTTCAGCAGCGCCAGTGTAGCAAACAGCAACGCGTTATCGCCAAACGCCGACAGAAACTGCGCGGCGATCACGGACATCATCCCTTTGGACCAGATTGACGTGTTAGTGTGCACTGACTCACTCATGTTGTTTTTCCGCCTCGTCGACCCAGCTTTTCAGCGTAACAAAATCCGGCTTACCGCTGCCAAGTAATGGAAGTTGCTTCAGGTGGCGTATATCACGCGGTACGGCGAGTTCAGGTACGCCGTGCGCCCGCGCATACTGCTGTAGTTTTTCACGCGTGAGTTCGCTGTCGGTAGTGAACAGCACCAGGGCCTCACCTTTGCTGACATCGCTCTTGATCGCCGTGGCATGCATTTTGTCTGCAGACACCGCCAATGCCAGTTGCTCAACCATTTCCAGTGAGACCATCTCTCCGGCAATTTTCGCAAAACGTTTGGCGCGCCCCTGGATCTGGACAAAGCCGTTTTCATCAAAGCGCACAATGTCTCCGGTGTCGTACCAGCCGTGCTCAATCTCACCCTGCGCATTTTCTGCCGTCGGCACTTCCAGCACGCCCGGTTTTTCAACGCGCAGATAGCCGCTCATGATATTAGGACCTTTCAGTTGTAAACGCCCACCATCCTCAATGCCCGGCACGGCCAACAGTCGGGCATCCATACCAGGCAGGATACGCCCTACCGTGCCGGATTTTGCCGCCATCGGTACGTTGATCGACACCACCGGCGCACATTCCGTCACGCCATAGCCTTCAAGAACGCGCAGGCCAAATTTCTCCTGCCACAGCTGCTTTGTGCTGTCCTGCAGTTTTTCCGCTCCCGCTACCACATAGCGCAGGCGGTGGAAGTCATACGGATGCGCGAAACGCGCGTAGTTGCCGAGGAACGTTGACGTACCAAACAACACGGTGCAGTTCCGGTCATAGACCAGCTCCGGCACAATGCGGTAATGCAGCGGGCTGGGATAAAGAAACACTTCTGCGCCGGTCAGTAATGGCGTGAATAATCCCACCGTCAGGCCAAAAGAGTGGAACAGCGGCAGCGCCGACATAAAGCGGTCATCGGCGGTGAAATCGGCTATCGTTTTAATCTGCTCAACGTTCGCCAGAATGCTCTTGTGGCTGTGGACCACACCTTTCGGATGGCCTTCCGAACCAGACGTAAAGAGGATCACCGCAGCCTCTTCCGGCTGCTGCTTTACCTGTGCCAGATGCGGAGCCAGCAGATGTGAGAAGATCCACAGCTTATCGCTAAAGGTCACATCAGCTTTTAAGTCTTCCAGATAAACCCAGCGCACCTGGGTAAGCTGTTCAGGCAAGTGCCAGAGTTTGCCTTTATCGAGAAATTGTCGGGAAGTGAAGATCGTTTTGATTTCGGACGCAGTAATGGCGCTGGTCAATCCCTTCACGCCCGCGGTGTAGTTCATCATGGCCGGAATGCGTCGACGCGCAATCGCGCCAAAAATAACCGCTGCGCTGATCCCCGCATTTGGCAGCATCAGGCCGATTTTTTCGCCTTCGGCGCTATATTTCTCCAGAATACGGGCCACAAAGAGTGTCTTCGTCAGCAATTTGCGGTAGCTGTCCGGCGTAAAGTTAACATCTTCAATGCAGTTTTTGCCTGCGCCAAAACGGTATTTTGCCGCCAGTAGCGACTCGTACAGCGTTTCACGCGGGCGTACCGCCATGCGGGCTTCCATCATAATTTGATGCAGCATTTCACCGGCGATTTTACGGCGATCGCGAGCACGCGGCGCTTCCGGCATCGGCATTTGGGTCGGCGGCAAGATATGCAGTTGAATACGCGGGAAAAATCGCTGTTTAACCAGACCTTTCAGGCGGCTAAAGCGGGTAAGCTCTGCGCCCTCGATGCGTACAGGAACGACCATCGCTCCCGACTTAGCGGCAACAAACCCGGCACCATCATATATTTTCATCAACGAACCGGTGGTAGAAATACGCCCTTCCGGGAAAATAACCACCGGACGACCCTGTTCGACCAGGCGAACCAGATGCTTAATCGACATCGGTTTGGTTGGGTCTAACGGCACGAAATCAATCAGCGGGGTTAGCCAGCGCATATACCATTGCTGGCTGATCGAGGTGTAAACAGCAAAGACGGGACGAATCGGTAAAAAGAGTGCCAGCAGGATGCCGTCTATAAATGAGACATGGTTGGGAGTGATTAGAACGCGTTCTCCCTGTAGCGCGCTGACATCGCCCGTGACGCGAACGCGGAAAAGCACGCGAAACAGATTACGAAAAAGGCCAAATAGCATCTCAACTCCCTGTGCCATTAATTATATAACCATCAATGGTGGGAGAGTATACGAGTTGGAGAAGGGGCGCGACAGATTACTGGTAAATACAATCCGAAAAAAAACCTGCGCATCCGCGCAGGTCGGTGCAAGAGACAGGTACGAAGTGCGTACCGAATAATCTCACCAATCAATACCTCTGGGATCTTGATTGTGGTCGTCAGCAGCCAGATACGCCAGCGCGAAAACGCAAAGGAATGAACCCAAATGCAACGAGTTGTGTAAATTATCGGTTACTGTTACAGACAGGCTGAAAATAAAAAAAAACCTGCGCATCTGCGCAGGCTGGTGTAATTCTAGTGATCAACCCGAAAGTTGATTTCACCTATCAATACCTCTGGGATCCCAACTCTAGCAATCCGCTCCGTTCTCCCACCAGCTAACAATCGCAACAGCGCATCGCAAAGTGTAAGCAAAAATTAGCATTTCCTGTTTTTCTGTCTTGCCTCGCTCGCGCGCGCTCACATTTGCGACGTCCTGACGGGCAATCTGCTTGAACAGTCAGCCATTTTCCGTAACACTGACGGAATGTAAGCGTTTACCCACAACAGGTACTATCATGGCGACCATAAAGGATGTAGCCCGACTGGCTGGTGTATCAGTCGCCACCGTTTCTCGCGTGATCAATGACTCCCCTAAAGCCAGCGAAGCATCGCGTCTGGCCGTAACGAGTGCAATGGAATCACTCAGCTACCACCCCAATGCCAACGCGCGGGCGCTGGCACAACAATCAACAGAAACCATCGGCCTGGTGGTCGGTGATGTGTCCGATCCATTCTTTGGGGCAATGGTTAAAGCTGTCGAGCAGGTGGCCTATAACACCGGAAATTTTTTGCTGATTGGCAACGGCTACCATAACGAACAGAAGGAACGTCAAGCGATTGAACAGCTCATTCGCCACCGCTGTGCAGCACTTGTTGTCCATGCCAAAATTATCCCGGATGCTGAACTGGCTTCATTAATGAAGCAAATCCCCGGTATGGTTTTGATTAACCGAATTCTTCCGGGATTCGAACAACGCTGCGTTGCCCTCGATGACCGATTCGGCGCGTGGCTCGCTACCCGACACCTTATTCAGCAAGGCCATACGCGCATCGGTTATCTGTGTTCCAATCACACGATTTCAGATGCAGAAGATCGTCTGCAAGGCTATTACGACGCGCTGGCGGAGAGCAATATACCGGTAAGCGATCGGCTGGTGACATTCGGCGAACCGGATGAAAGCGGCGGTGAACAGGCAATGACCGAGTTGCTTGGCCGTGGCAAAAACTTCACTGCGGTAGCCTGCTACAACGACTCAATGGCGGCTGGCGCCATGGGCGTATTGAATGACAATGGCATTGATGTGCCGGGAGAAATATCGCTGATTGGCTTTGATGACGTGCTAATTTCCCGCTATGTTCGCCCACGTCTGACCACAGTACGCTATCCCATCGTGACGATGGCAACCCAGGCCGCCGAACTGGCACTCGCGCTGGCGGAGAAGCGTCCCGAGCCTGAAATTACCCACATCTTTAACCCAACTCTGGTGCGTCGCCATTCCGTTTCGACGCTGACAGAGCCAGGGAATTCAACGTCAAACGATTAACCAGGATTGCGTCATGACTACGATGTTGGACGTTTCACGACACGCAGGCGTCTCAAAAGCGACCGTTTCGCGCGTGCTGAATGGCACGGGTCAGGTAAAAGAGAGCACGCGCCAGAAAGTGTTTAAGGCCATGCAGGCACTCGATTATCGGCCCAACTTTTTAGCGCGCTCTTTGGCGAATCGCACCAGCAACAGCATTGGTCTGGTGGTTTCCACATTTGATGGCTTCTACTTTGGTCGCCTGCTGCAACAGGCTTCGCGCCAGACGGAGTCTCACGGCAAGCAGTTGATCGTCACCGACGGCCACGACACGCCGGAGCGGGAGCTGGAAGCCGTACAAATGCTGGCTGACAGGCAGTGCGACGCCATTATTCTCTATACCCGCTATATGAGTGAAAAGGCGATTTTGTCGCTGATGAACAGCATTGATATGCCCTTGCTGGTCATTAACCGGGATGTCAGTCAGGCCCGGGATCGCGCGATTTTCTTCGAACAAGAAGACGCCGCGTATCAGGCGGTTAATTATCTGATCTCGCAGGGACATCGCGATATTGCCTGCATCACCGTGCCAGGGCATACCCCTACCGGCAAATCACGTCTGATGGGGTATCGTAAAGCGCTGGAAAAAAACGGTATTCCCTGGGATCCGAGCAAGATCAAATACGGCGATTCCACGATGACACGAGGCTACGAAGCGTGTCTTGAACTGCTGGAGGAAGGGGTAAAATTCAGCGCCCTGTTCGCCTGTAACGATGACATGGCATTAGGTGCATCAAAAGCGTTACATCAGGCCGGACTGAGGATCCCAATGGACGTCTCACTGTTTGGTTTTGATGACGCACCCAGCGCCAAATGGCTGGAGCCGGGGCTGTCTACCGTTTATCTGCCGATTGATACCATGATAACTACGGCCATCGACCAGGCTATCCGGCTGGCCAACGGCGAAAGCGTGGAGCCGATCCCACCGTTTACCGGCAAACTGGTGTTGCGTGATTCAGTAACGCCCGGACCGTACTTTAAGTAATTAAATGCCGAATGGCAGGCAAGCGCCATCCGGCATTCAATCAAATAAGTTCCAGCGCTAACAGCTCATCAATAGTCTGACGACGGCGAATGAGTCGCGCCACGCCGTTATCGAACAGAACCTCCGGCAGCAGCGGGCGACTGTTGTAGTTTGACGACATTGAAGCTCCATACGCCCCGGTATCATGCAGCACAAGATAATCACCCGGCACCACCGCAGGCAGCAGACGAGTCTCCACATTTCCGCCTTCCTGCTGGGTAAACACGTCACCGGATTCACACAGCGGCCCGGCCACCACCGTCTCAATTTGCGCCGCATGATCCAGAGAACGTCCATCCCCCGGCAGCGCGGAGATATGGTGATAGCTACCGTACATGGCCGGGCGCATAAGATCGTTGAAACCCGCGTCGATCAACACAAAGTGACGACTGCCCATCTCTTTTACGCTACGCACCTGCGCCACCAACACGCCTGCTTCCGCCACCAGGAAGCGCCCGGGTTCGATCTCCAGTTTGACGGCGTGTCCCAGATGTTTAGCGATTTGATCTCGTGCGGCGCTCCACAAACCAAAGTAGTGATCGGTGTCGATCGCCTCTTCACCTTCGCGATACGGAATTGATAAACCGCCCCCCGCGGAGATCGCCTCCAGATCCTGACCAAATTCAACCACCTGGCGCACCATCGCGCCGCATACCTGCTCCAGATGCGCGTAGTCTACGCCGGAGCCGATATGCATATGAATCCCCACCAGCTTCAGCTTATAGCGCTGAATCACTTCCAGCGCCGCAGGGAGTGAGCTATACCAGATGCCGTGCTTGCTGTTTTCGCCGCCGGTATTGGTTTTTTGACTGTGCCCATGCCCAAAGCCTGGGTTTACGCGCAGCCACACGCGATGACCCGGCGAGACCTGGCCCAGTTGCTCCAGCATGTCTACCGACCCGGCATTTACCGGAATACTCAATTCATGTACCCGCGCAAGCGTCGCTTTATCAATCATATCGGCGGTAAAGACTATCTCATCTTTCCCCGGCACAAAGCCTGCCGCCAGCGCACGTTCAATCTCGCCAAGCGAGACGGAATCAACCTTCACGCCCTGCTCACGCATCAGGCGCAGAATATGAATGTTCGAACATGCCTTCTGGGCAAAACGCACCACGTCAAACTGTTTGAGTTTGGCAATCTGCGCCCGAATGATTTGCGCATCGTAAACCCATACCGGGCAGCCAAATTCTGCGGGCAGGCGTAACAGATTGTCGGCGGTCAGGTCGGTGTCTGTGCTGTTGAGTGGGCGTGGCATGCTGTGCTCCGATAGTGGCTTTTTTATGATTACGCCACAGCCCGAAAAGAATAAAAAATATCGTTTTATCGTGAGTCTATGCAAAAATGATATGGATTAGATCATTCGAGGATTAGCTATGCCCGCCGTTAACCTGCGTCACATCGAAATTTTCCACGCCATCATGACCGCAGGCAATCTGACGGAAGCCGCACGCATGCTCCACACCTCACAACCCACCGTCAGTCGGGAACTGGCAAGATTCGAAAAAGTGCTGGGGTTAACGCTGTTTGAGCGTAGCCGCGGGCGACTGCACCCAACGGTACAGGGGCTACGTCTGTTTGAAGAGGTGCAACGTTCATGGTATGGCCTGGACAGAATTGTGAGCGCCGCTGAGAGCCTGCGTGAGTTTCGCCAGGGAGAATTATCGATTGTTTGTCTGCCGGTATTCTCACAGTCCTTTTTACCGCCGCTGCTGCAGCCATTTCTCGCGCGCTATCCGCAGGTCAATATTCAGATAGTGCCGCAGGAATCGCCGCTGCTGGAAGAGTGGCTGTCGGCACAGCGCCACGATCTGGGGTTAACGGAAACGTTGCAAACGCCTGCCGGAACAAAACGCACCGAGCTGCTGGCGCTGGATGAAGTATGTGTACTGCCACAGGGGCATCCGTTGACCAAGAAAGCGGTATTAACGCCGCAGGATTTTCAGGGAGAGAACTACATCAGCTTGTCGCGGACCGACAGTTACCGCCAGCTACTGGATACCCTTTTCAACGAGCATCAGGTGAAGCGCCGTATGGTGATAGAAACCCACAGCGCCGCTTCGATTTGCGCGATGGTGCGGGCGGGTGTGGGGATCTCAGTGGTCAACCCACTCACCGCACTGGATTACGCCAGCAGCGGAGTCGTTATCCGCCGCTTCAGTATTTCAGTACCCTTTACGGTCAGTCTGATTCACCCACTTCATCGCCCCGCCTCAGCGCTGGTTGATGCTTTTACAGCACATCTGCAAGCCCATCTCCCTAGGCTTATCGATCCGCTGGAGGCTATTTTGCATCCACAGACGAAAGCATAAACGCCACCGCATCTTGCGCATGGATTGCCGCCGTGTCGAAAACCGGGAGTGGGCTTAGCTCGGCTGGAACTAACAGACCAATCTCGGTACAGCCAAAGATCACCCCTTGCGCGCCCTGTTTCGCCAACTGATCAATGACGCTCAGGTAATAGTCGCGGGAGGTTTCATTGAACTCACCGAGACACAATTCGTCGAAAATAATCTGGTTTATTCTCTGACGGTCATCAGCTTCAGGAGTAAGCGTGCTGATGCCAAATTCAGCCTGTAAGCGCCCGCGATAAAAATCCTGCTCCATGGTGTAACGCGTGCCCAGTAGCGCCACGTTGCGCATCTGCTGCTTTTGTATCGCCCGGCCCGTCGCATCGGCAATATGCAAGAACGGCACATCACAGGCAGTTTCAATCGCCTCAGCAACTTTGTGCATGGTGTTGGTACACAGCACGATCCCTTCCGCTCCGGCTTGCTGAAGTCCGATGGCGGCCTGCGCGAGGATCTCCCCAGCCCGCTGCCAGTCACCGCTTGACTGACAGGCTTCAATCTCCTGAAAATCCACGCTGTGCAACAGAATCTGCGCAGAGTGCAGACCACCCAAACGCTGTTTAATCCCTTCATTAATGAGTCGATAATAAGGAATGGTGGATTCCCAGCTCATACCACCTAACAGACCGATCGTTTTCATTATTTCCCCTTATTCGTTGTTGTTTTTTCAGTGGACCAAAGATGCGATCAACTTTCCACAACTATTAGTCAATATTTTCTTTTGATTTATTATGATATAAATTTAATGAAACGTTGTTTTATTATTTAACGGAGAGGCCGGATGTTTATTTTTCATAAAGAGACCACGCTTGAAGATCTGGGCAATGGCGTTACCCGGCGCATTCTTGCTCACGACGGTAACATGATGGCGGTTGAGGTAAACTTTGAGCAAGGTGCAATCGGCCCGATGCACAATCACCCGCACGAGCAGCTGACTTACGTGTTGTCCGGTGAGTTTGAATTTACCATCGATGACGAAAAACATATCGTTAGAGCAGGCGACACCCTGTATAAACAGCCCAATGTTATGCATGGCTGCGTCTGCTTAACACCGGGAACGCTGCTGGATACCTTTACCCCCATTCGCGAAGATTTTCTGCACGGGTAAAGTGCTAAATAAAAAAGCCGGGTATCGCTTACGCTTACCCGGCCTCCATGAGACGTCATCCGACATTCCGTCTCAACATTTACACCCCAATATCTCTTAACTTCTCGCCCGCCATTAACTTGCGTTCGATATGTTCCAGCGTGACGTTTTTGGTTTCAGGAATGAGCCAAAATGTAATCCCGATAAACGCGACGTTTAGCGCGGTGTAAAGCCAGAACGTACCGGCAGCGCCAATGCTGTCGAGCAGCGTCAGGAACGTTGCGCCAATGATCATGTTCGACACCCAGTTAGTGGTGGTGGAACAGGTAATACCGAAATCGCGGCATTTCAGCGGCTGAATTTCCGAACACAGGATCCACACGACCGGCGCGGCGCTCATTGCGTAACCTGCAATACACATCATCGTCATGCCAACCGAGAGCCAGGACAGCCCACTGGAAGCCGTGCCGTTATCAAATTGCATCAGGCAATAACCAAGCACCAGCGTCCCGATAGCCATTACGCTGAAACCAATTTTTAGCGCCGGTTTACGCCCTGCTTTGTCTACCGTAAAGACAGCGATAAAAGTAGCAAACATAAACGTTAAACCGACCACCAGTGTGGCAATCATCTGCTGCTCAGTGGTGGTAAACCCCGCCATTTTAAAAATGCGTGGCGCGTAGTACATGATAATGTTCATCCCAGTGAACTGCTGCATCGCCTGCAACAACATGCCGAGGAAAACCGCGCGACGCACGTTACGGTTAATTTTAAACAGCGCCCAACCGCCCTGCTTAAGCTTCAGGCTTTCACGAATTTCGTTCAGCTCATCGCGGGCTTTTTCTGACGTATCACGCAGCATACGCAATACTTCTTCGGCTTCGATATGGCGGCCTTTCTCCGCCAGCCAGCGCGGGCTGTTTGGCAGGAAAACAACCAGGATAATCAGTAACACCGCCGGAAGTGCCAGCACGCCCAGCATAGCGCGCCAGTTACCGCTGTAGCTGAACGCCGTATCAGATAAAAAGGCCAGCACGATCCCCAGCGTCACCATCAGTTGATACATGCTGATCATCTTGCCGCGCACGTTCTCACTGGCCATTTCGGAGAGATAGAGCGGCGCGGTGTAAGAGGCGATCCCCACCGCAACACCCAGCACCACGCGGGCAAAAATGAGCATTTCTACGCTGGACGCAAACGCCGAACCCAGAGATCCAACGACGAAAAGGATCGCGCCCGCCATCAGACTGTATTTGCGCCCCAGACGGAATGACAGCCAGCCGTTAAACAGCGCACCAATTGCCGCGCCCAGCATCATGCTGCTTACCACCCACTCCTGCAGACGGCTGGTCAGGACAAAGTGATCGGTGATAAAAGGCAATGCGCCGGCTATCACGCCAATATCCAGGCCGAATAACAACCCTGCGACGGCCGCAGAGATCGAAACAAACATATTCATACGTCGCGTATCGCGCGCAGTGCGCGGCGCTAAAGCAGCATCATTATTAATTGAGACCATTTTTTCCTGCCAGATACAGAGTAACCATGGCATTGAAAGTAAGGGATCCCTTACAGGAAGCGTCAGGCGGGAAACGGCAAAAACATGGATAAAATTGCTGCACCACATCGTTATGTGATGGATATTCCAATTTTAAAATTTATCGATAATCACTCAATTAAATTTAATTGATTGATATTAATGTATATTAAAAATAAAGGAACCATATACAGGGAAAGTAATATGGAATAATTTATAACCACAATATGGATTTTAATGATCCTAATATAAAAAAACCCTGCCAGATGGCAGGGTTTGTCGGTACAGGAAAGCTGATTAACGCGCCAGCCAGCCGCCGTCTACCGCTACGGTATAACCGTTGATGTAGTCAGAGGCGCTGGATGCCAGGAACACGACAGGCCCCATCAGGTCGCTCGGCAGCCCCCAACGACCCGCCGGGATACGATCGAGGATTTCTGCGCTACGCTGTTCATCAGCACGCAGCTGTTGAGTGTTGTTCGTCGCCATGTAACCCGGCGCAATTGCGTTAACGTTGATGTTATGTTTTGCCCACTCGTTCGCCATCAGACGGGTGACACCCATAACGCCGCTTTTAGACGCGGTGTAAGACGGTACACGGATGCCCCCCTGGAAGGAAAGCATAGAGGCGATGTTGATAATTTTGCCGCCATTACCCTGCGCGATAAAGTGCTTCGCCGCGGCCTGAGACATAAAGAACACGCTCTTAATGTTCAGGTTCATCACGTCATCCCAGTCTTTTTCGCTGAAGTCGATCGCATCGTCACGACGGATAAGCCCCGCGTTGTTGACCAGAATATCGATATGACCAAATTCCGCCACCGCGCGCTCCAGCAGCGCCGGAATGCCATCAATTTGACGCAGGTCAGCGGTCAGACTTAAAAAACGACGGCCCAGTGCGGTCACACGTTCGATGGTTTCCGTCGGTTCAACAATGTTGATACCCACGATATCGCAGCCCGCTTCAGCCAGGCCAAGCGCCATACCCTGACCCAGACCGGTGTCACAACCAGTCACAACAGCGACTTTACCTTCAAGAGAGAATGCATTCAAAATCATTGTAAATCCTTAATTTTTTATAATGCCCGCCACAGGCAGGCAAGGCTGTCGCCCGCTACTAGCGCAGATCTTTGACTGCAACATGGTCCATATCATCAAAGACCTGGTTTTCGCCGACCATGCCCCAAATGAACGTATACGCTTTTGTGCCAACACCGGAGTGAATTGACCAGCTCGGAGAAATCACCGCCTGCTCGTTATGCATCACAATATGACGCGTTTCCTGAGGCTGTCCCATCATGTGGAAGACGCAGGTATCTTCTTCCATATTGAAATAGAAATAGACTTCCATACGACGTTCATGGGTATGACACGGCATGGTGTTCCACAGGTTACCCGGCGCCAGTTCGGTCAGGCCCATGCTCAACTGGCAGGTTTCCAGCACATCTGGCACAAAGTATTTATTGATAGTACGACGGTTACTGGTGAGGTTATCGCCCAGCGTCACTGGCGCAACGTCTGCTGGCGTGACTTTTTTGGTTGGATAAGTCGTGTGGGCCGGCGCGCAGTTGTAATAAAACTTTGCCGGCTTCGCCGCATCGATGCTTGCAAAAACCACTTCTTTTGCCCCTTTCCCGACGTACAGCGCGTCACGATGGCCAATTTCATAGCACTGACCGTCAACGGTAATCGTGCCCGGGCCACCAATGTTGATCACACCCAGCTCACGACGCTCAAGGAAGTAAGTTACGCCCAGCTGTTTGCCAACTTCACCACCCACTGAGACGGTTTTGGCCACAGGCATAATGCCGCCAACAATGATGCGGTCAATGTGGCTGTAGACCATGGTGTATTCATCTGCGACAAACACTTTTTCGACCAAAAACTCATTACGCAGCCCCTGAGTGTCCAGGGTTTTCGCATGCGCACTATGGATGCTTTGTCTTACGTCCACATTTACCTCCAGTGATAAATTGACCGTGAATGCTTAAACGAATAACAAAACGCTGTTCCGTTTTATCTTATGCATTCATGATATCCCTCCCGGAATGGGTTTTCAATGATAAATAAAACGTTGTTTCACTTTTTCTGCGTCTTATTGTCAAAAGTGTAAGTGCGATCACGCCAGCGCGAATAAATAGCGAAGCCGTTTTAAATAAAATGATAAATAACAATAAGATAAGTTGAGTCATTCATTAAGAGTGGGGATAAAAATGGAAAATTCAGCCGAAATCATCGGTCGAAAAGACAACTTTTCTAACAAAGTGCGCAGTTAATCACATGAAATGAAACAACGTTTTGATAAGTTGAATGTGTTTAGAGTGTATGTTTCTGTAACTGGCCTTGCCCTCCTGCTGGAGGGCTTTTTTACAGGTGCAGCGAAACACTTAGAAAGGCGTTTAAGACGGTAAATCTAAGATCGTTAATCTCGTTCGATAGCAAGTGCCACACCCTGGCCGCCGCCGATACACAGCGTTGCCAGGCCTTTGTGCGCCCGACGTTTCACCATTTCATGAACCAGTGACACCAGAATCCGGCAGCCTGATGCGCCAATCGGGTGACCGAGCGCAATAGCTCCGCCGTTCACATTCACTCGCCGTTCATCCCACTCCAGCATTTTTCCAACGGATAACGCCTGCGCGGCGAAGGCTTCGTTAGCTTCAATAAGGTCAACATCAGCCAGTTGCCAGCCAACGCGCTCAAGGCAGCGCCGCGTCGCGTAGACCGGAGCAATCCCCATGAGCGCAGGATCGACCCCGACACTGGCAAAGGCGCGAATGCGCGCCAGTATGGGTAAATTCAGCTCCTGCGCCTTGGCTTCGCTCATCATCATCACCGCGGCAGCGCCATCATTGATAGATGACGCGTTACCCGCTGTGACCGAACCGAGTCTGTCGAAGGTAGGATCCAGGCGCGCCAGCCCTTCAGCGCTTGCATCGGTGCGCGGTTGTTCATCGGTATCCACTACCAACGATTGCCCGTTACGCTGCGTCACCACTGGCACGATTTCATCTTTGAAGCGTCCGGCGTCAATTGCCATCCGCGCCTTGTGTTGCGAATGCAGCGCGTAGGCATCCTGTAGTTCACGGCTGATGCCATATTCCCGCGCCAGATTTTCTGCGGTAACGCCCATATGGTAATCGTTGAAGGCATCCCACAGCCCGTCATGCACCAGACTGTCGACGAGTTGACTGTTACCCAGTTGCGCCCCGGTGCGACTATCAGTCAGGACATGCGGCGCGCGGCTCATATTCTCTTGCCCGCCCGCAATCACAATGTCGGCCTCGCCGCACTGGATAGCCTGAGTCGCCAGATGCAGCGCTTTCAGACCCGAACCGCAGACATCGTTTATGGTGATAGCTGAAACGGTATTGGGCAACCCACCATTGATGGCTGACTGACGCGCCGGGTTCTGCCCGGCGCCTGCGGTAAGCACCTGACCGAGGATCACTTCATCCACAGCGTGAACGTCCACGCCCGTGCGTTCCAGTAACGCCCTGACCACCATGCTGCCTAATTCAACGGCAGAGTGGCGCGCCAGCGTCCCCTGGAAGCAGCCAATCGGTGTCCTTAACGCCCCGACTATCACAACCTCTTTCATCACCACCTCAGCGCAAAATAACCTCGCAATAGTAGATGATTGTTAAAAATAGTTATCAAGGTTGTTTAAAAACGGTGATTTTTATCACAAAGGAAATTCGTATCATTTATTAGTCATCTGAACGCCACTCTGCTGTAAATGGTCGCGCAACCAACTTCCCGCCACGCCAGGCGGGGATTTCTTATTCCACAACAGATCGATAGAGATAGCCTTTGGCCAGCCGGGCAGCGTCAATTGAACCAACGGTTTTTCTGCCGCAAATTCTTCTACCAGTGCGCAAGGCAGCGCGCACCAGCCGAATCCCTGAACCGCCATACTCAGCAGCAACAAATAGTTGGGAGCAGACCATACGGGGCCGCGCGCCACGTTGGTACCGCTTTCCAGATAGGTATTCAGACGCAGCTCGCGCCAGGTGTGGAGCTGTTCCCACTGCAGTTTTTCCTGGCCCGCCAGCGGATGCGAAGCCGCAACATATAACCCCATCCATGATTGCATCGGCAGACGAGTGACCCCCATGTCGGTCGGGTAATCCTCCCGCGCTTCGATCAACCCCACCTGAGCACGTCCTTTTTGCAGCAGATCGATCACGTCTTCATCTTCGCCAATCAGACATTCAAACTCGGTATGAGGAAACTTGCGGTCAAACTGCACCATCAGTTCTTCCAGCACATCCGGGTGCAGCGTGTCTGACAACACGAAGGTCAGGCGCGCTTCCGTTTCACCCGACAATGAGATCGCCGCCTCATCAAGGCGCTCACTGGCCGTCAAAATTGCCTGCACATAGCCCAGCACCCGCTTACCTTCTTCGGTCAGCTTTGGCTGCCGGGATGAACGGTCAAACAGCGCAAAACCAAGGTCGGCTTCCAGATGCGCAACGGCTGTACTGATGGTGGACTGGCTTTTGCGTAGCCGACGGGCCGCAGCAGAAAATGAGCCGCAGGAAACGGTCTCTACAAATGCCGTTAACGCTTCAGGAGAGTAACGCATGAACTATCTACTTTATCGATGGATACTATCTTTTAGATATCACATAAAACGATAAAATTGCCACCATTCCGTTATCCAGGCATCAAAGAAGGTTTTAGGTTATGCAACACGATACAGTCCAACGTCGCTCGTTAATGGAGCGCATTTTTCATGCCGTCTGCTTTGAAGGCATTGCCACCGCGATCCTCGCACCAACCACCGCATGGTTGATGCAGCGCTCGGTGCTGGAAATGGGCGGACTGACCATTATTCTCGCTACCACGGCGATGATCTGGAATATCATTTATAACGCTCTGTTTGACCGCTTATGGCCGTCACATCTGGTGAAACGTACGGCGAAAGTACGGGCATTCCACGCCTTAGGTTTTGAGAGTGGTTTTATTGTGATCGGGGTGAGCATCGTGGCGTATGTGCTGAACGTCAGCCTGCTTCAGGCATTCACGCTGGAAATTGGTTTCTTCCTGTTCTTCCTGCCATACACCATGTTTTATAACTGGGCATATGACACGTTACGCGAGCGCGTTATGAAGCGCCGCCAGCAGCGCGTTACTGCCTGATAACTCAAACAATAGTCGGAATCTTCTTGGTTCCGGCTTTTCATCCAATCCCCCTCCAGCTTGTTCACACCTCCCCCAGCCCCTGCCATTTGTGGTAAATTGCGCTTCTTTTTGTTTATTTTATAGTTGATACGTTCAAATAATGTCGAAATTTTGGTCAAAAGAAGAGACTCTTTGGAGCTTCGCACTATATGGGACTGCCGTTGGCGCAGGAACCCTCTTCCTTCCCATACAGCTGGGTTCTGCAGGCGCGGTGGTGTTGTTTATCACCGCACTCGTCGCCTGGCCTTTAACCTACTGGCCGCATAAGGCGCTGTGCCAGTTTATCCTGTCGTCAAAAACCTCTGCAGGTGAAGGGATCACCGGCGCAGTCACCCATTACTACGGTAAGAAGATCGGCAGTCTGATCACCACCCTCTATTTTATTGCCTTCTTTGTGGTGGTACTGATCTACGCCGTGGCGATAACCAATTCACTCACCGAACAGCTGGCAAAACATTTCGAGATAGATCTTCGCGTGCGTATGCTGGTCAGTTTGGGCGTGGTACTGGTGCTGAATTTAATTTTTCTGATGGGTCGACAAGCTACCATCCGGGTGATGGGCTTTTTGGTGTTTCCGCTCATCGCATACTTTTTATTCCTTTCGCTCTACCTGACCGGAAGCTGGCAGCCAACGCTACTCACCGGCCAGATGTCTTTCGATCAGCACACGCTTCATCAGGTTTGGATATCTATTCCCGTGATGGTTTTCGCTTTTAGCCATACGCCAATTATCTCTACGTTCGCCATCGACCGTCGTGAGAAATACGGCGAGCAGGCCATGGGTAAATGCAAAAAAATCATGAAGGTAGCCTACGTCATCATCTGCCTGAGCGTACTGTTTTTCGTTTTCAGCTGTTTGCTTTCGATTCCGACAAACTATATCGAGGATGCAAAAAATGAAGGCGTGACCATTCTGTCAGCGCTTTCGATGATGCCAAACGCGCCGGCCTGGCTGTCGATTTCCGGGATCGTTGTCGCCGTTGTAGCGATGTCAAAATCGTTCCTCGGCACCTACTTTGGCGTGATTGAAGGGGCAACAGAAGTGGTAAAAACGTCGTTGCATCAGGTGGGAGTGAAGAAAAGCCGGGCTTTTAACCGCGCCCTGTCCATTATGTTGGTTTCGGCCATTACGTTTATCATCTGCTGCATTAACCCTAATGCTATTTCAATGATTTACGCGATAAGTGGACCGCTGATCGCCATGATTCTGTTTATCATGCCGACATTATCTACCTATCTAATCCCGGCGCTGAAACCGTACCGTTCAGTGGGTAACCTGGTCACGTTGATTGTCGGTCTGCTGTGTGTATCTGTGATGTTTTTTGGCTAGAACGTGTTGTTTAACGGTTCATTCCTCGGTAAGTGGATGAGCCGTTAAACTGATTTATTTGATGTACGAATCCAGTACCTTCAGAACTACATCTAAATCTTCTTCACGCTTAATTTCATCGCCCTGATGAACAATGTGCTCGGTCAGATGCCCCTTAATCACTTCGCGCATTAATCCGTTTACCGCCCCGCGAATTGCCGCTATCTGCTGCAATACTGCCGCGCATTCATGCGGTTCATCCAACATGGTTTTCAATGCCGCCACCTGCCCCTGAATCTTACTGGTTCGGGCTTTCAGCTTTTGTTTGTCGCGGATCGTATGTGACATAGCAATACCTTTTTAACGTCTGACTACAGCGACAATATCATTGTCGTTATACTGGAGGGTAGTATTTGATACTGGGGGGGAGTAGAATCAGGCGAAATTAAACAACTAAGAATCATTCTCATGAGTGAATTTTCTACGCTTCTTCAGCAAGGCAACGCCTGGTTTTTCATTCCCAGTGCGATCTTATTGGGTGTGTTACACGGCCTTGAACCGGGGCATTCCAAAACGATGATGGCGGCCTTTATTATCGCCATTAAGGGAACCATCAAACAGGCGGTGATGCTGGGACTGGCGGCAACGCTGTCGCATACCGCTGTGGTATGGTTGATTGCACTCGGCGGGATGTATATCAGCAAAGCGTTTACTGCCCAGACCGTCGAGCCCTGGCTGCAGTTTATCTCGGCAATTATTATTCTTGGTACCGCGTTCTGGATGTTCTGGCGAACCTGGCAGGGAGAGCAGAACTGGCTGGCCCAGACGCATCACGACCACGATCACGGGCATCACCACCACCATGATCATGACGACCATCACCACCATCATGACCACGATGACGATCATCACCATCATCATGACCACGATCATAACCATGCCGCGTTAGCAGGGCTGAGCGAGGGTTCGAAAGCGTATCAGGACGCCCACGAACGGGCGCATGCCACCGATATTCAGCGCCGCTTTGCGGGCAAAGAGGTCACCAACGGCCAAATATTACTGTTCGGTCTGACCGGTGGGCTGATCCCGTGCCCTGCTGCCATTACGGTGCTGCTGATATGCATCCAGCTCAAAGCCTTCACGCTGGGTGCCACCATGGTGCTGTGCTTCAGCCTCGGGCTGGCGATAACGCTGGTAACGGTGGGTGTGGCCGCGGCAATCAGCGTGCAACAGGCGGCCAAACGCTGGAACGGGTTTAACACACTGGCGCGTAAAGCGCCCTATTTTTCCAGCGCACTCATCGCGATGGTCGGCGTATATATGGGGGTTCACGGCTATCTGGGGATCGTCGGTTAACGGTAAGAGCGCGCAGCAGCGATTGCCGCTGCGCGGAAACCAAACTAGCTTGCGACATTCCCCCACACCAGTTGCCCTTTATGGAAGGTCGCGGTACGTGGAGAGATTCGCGCGACCGCTTCCGCTGAGCAGGAGGCATCCACCAGCACAAAGCTGGCTTCATCCTGCGCTTTCGGCCAGACGCGCTCACCTTTATCGTTAAGCGGCAGCACATCGCCGGTTGCAAGGAACAGCGCCCGCGACAGATTGAGTTCGTTCGGGCGAATATAGAGCTGCGCGTACAGATTCGCCTTTTCCAGCATATCCCCCAGGCCGTACGGCGACCAGTGGTCAATCACGCTGTCGGTCCCGGTAATCACTTCCACGCCTTTGTCGCGCAGCTGTTTTAGCGGCATGTGCATCGTGCCAATCGGCACCGTCGAAGCAATGGTAATCTGCTGCGCCGCCATGCGGGTTGCGAGTTCATCCACCTGCTGTTCGTTCAGCGTAGACAGCGCAAACGCATGGCTGATGGTCAGCTTGCCTTTCAGTTGCGGGGTTTTCTCAACCGTTTCCACCATGTAATTCACCGCCGCTACGCCTGCCGGACTGGTTTCATGCAGATGGATATCCACGCCTTTGTTGTAATCGAGCGCTATCTGGAACATGGTATCGAGTGATTTTTCCATCGCCCCATCCACGCTGGTTGGGTCCAGACCACCGACATAATGCGCCCCCGCCTGCATCGCTTCGCGCATCAGTGGTTCAGATTTTGATAACAGCAGGCCATGTTGTGGAAACGCCACGATTTCGCAGGCAAAACCCGACTGGCGACGCGCCAGCACCGCCTGCAGGTTTTCCAGGTTTTTCAGCCCGGAAACCGGTTCGATATTGCAATGGCTGCGGGCGATCGAGGTGCCTTTGGATTGCAGCAGATCGATGAGCTTTTCCGCGCGCTCCTGAGTATAAGGCTGGAGTTCAGGCAGCAGCTTTTGTTCCAGACGAATCATATCCTGAATGGTGGTGCCCGCTGGGCGGTTCAGTGAACGCCAGGGACCGCCGTAAAAGGTTTTATCCAGATGGATGTGCATGTCGCGCATGGCGGGCAACATCAGCTTTCCACCCGCATCGTAGTGCGGCAGCGTCGTATCCGGATGCTGCTTATTCTCGCGCAGCGCAACAATTTTCCCGTCCTGGACTTCAACAGTTTGCAGCGCGGTACGGGTATGCACCACCACCGAGTTTTCGTAATCAAACCCCACTTCCAGCAGGACGTTATCCAGGTAATAGTGCTTATCATTAATCGTCATTGTGCTCTTCGCCCCGCAGGTGTTCCCGACAGGATTAGCAGCATACGCGACCGGGGCCACTGCGCCAAACAGCGCGGCAGCGGTCACCATTTTTCCGCTCTGACTTAAAAATTCACGACGGCTGTTACTTTCCTTCATTCGCATCTCCTCTCAGGAATGGACAATATGGGTGCCCGTTTCACCGCGCAGTGCGGCGGGCAGGCATTCCGGCGTGGTGATGATTACCCGCTTACCGCCACGCGCCAGGAACGTCAGGCTGGCAACGATCTTGGGTAACATGCTGCCCGGCGGGAAATGCCCCTCCTGCATATAACGCGTCATCGTGGCGACATCCACCGTATCCAGCGCCTGCTGATTGGGTTTGCCAAAATGAATACAGACCTGCTCGACGCCGGTGGTGATCACCAGAATGTCGGCGCGAATCTCCTGCGCCAGCAGCGCCGTGGAGAGATCTTTATCAATCACTGCGTCCACGCTCTGGTAATCCCCCTGATCGCTACGAACCACCGGGATCCCGCCACCGCCCGCGCCAATCACCACAAAGCCTTGCTGTGTCAGCGTTTTGATCGCCTCTGCTTCAACAATACGTTTTGGTTCAGGGGAGGCCACAACCCGGCGGTAGCCGCGCCCCGAATCCTCCACAAAATGCCAGCCCGGGTTGACTCGCAGCAGCTCGTCACGCTGCGCTTCATTGAAGAACGCCCCGATAGGCTTGGTCGGGTTAGCAAAGCCCGGATCGTTTTTGTCGACCTCCACCTGCGTGACCACCGTGACCGCCTTTTGCTCGCCGCGTCGTGCCAGACGGTTGTTCAGCGCCTGTTGGATCAAATAGCCGATGCCGCCCTGCGTATCGGCAACGCAGTTTGCCAGTGGGGTAAGCGGCAGTCCTTCACGTTCGTGCGCGATTTCCGCACGCCGGAGATCCAGCCCTACCTGCGGCCCGTTACCGTGTGTCAGCACAATGTTGTAGTCCGATGCCAGCATCTCCAGCACCGTATCCGCCACTGCCTTCACCGCCTCAGCCTGGTGCTCAATCGACTGGCTGGCGTTATCTTTGATAATGCTGTTGCCGCCAATGGCAACGACCACAAGTTCTTTCATAGTGTTATCTTCCGCTTACAGGCGATTCAGGTCGTTTTTGACGGTTCCTGCTCAGGCGCAGTCACCGCTTCACGGCTATCAAGAACATGCTTGAGGACAAACATGCCGCTCATCATCAGGTAGGCCACAACAAACATCATCGAGCTGCCTTCAGCAAAGCCAACCGCCGGGGAGTGGATCACGCCAAACAGCGATAACAGCGCCCCAAAGGCTGCGGCAATCGACCCGCGTAACGGCTTATTCATAATGGCGAAGATAGCGACGCAGCCCCACAGCATACTGGCCAGCGGCGCGCCGCTACCCAGATGCACCAGTCCGTCGTAATAGACACCTTTGCTGTGCAGCAGATCACTCCCCAGTTTCCCCGCAGATGTTCCGGCAGCGCCCATCACGCTGTTGACGATGGTTAGCGCCCAGTTAGCGATCCACGGGAACAGGCAGATGAAGATCACGGGAACCTCGACTTTGGGCGTTTCTCGCACCACCTGATTGGCGGTCACTACGCCGATAAACACCAGAATCGGCACGATCGCAGTCATCGGAATAATGGCGAGCATAAACGCGCCCAGGCCAAACAGCGGCACCAGGAACATGGTGATACCAGATGCCAAGGTATAGCCGATGCTGGCGCCCATCGCTTTCCAGCCCGCATGCCCAACATACACGGTCACCGGGAACGGGTTGCCCAGCATGCAGCCAAGCATGGAGGCGAAACCGTTCGCCATCATCACCTTGCGGGTGTTGTACTCATCACCTGCCGCATGTGCGCTTTCAATGTTCTCGAGGTCAAAAATGTAGTTCGCCAGACCCAAAGGGACCGCAGAGGCCAGATACGGCAGCGCGTGCGGCAAACCTTGCAGGAAGCTGTCGACATGAATTTCCGGCGGATTGAAGCCAAAGGAAGACATCGAGGATTTAATCGCTTCCGGGCTTTGCAAACCGGAGATCCACGCCAGGGCCGTACCGGCAATTAGCAGCAGTAAGCCGGTAGGAATGCGGGCAAAAATCGGCTTCTTACCGAACCAGTTAATGAAGATCAGTAACAAGACGATGAAAGAGACGGTCGGCGCTTCAAATGCCTGCAGCATCGGGTTCATCGCCAGTAGCAGCAATCCCAGGCCGGACAGACAAGAAAGCAGTACCGTACGTGGGATCATCTTGCGGATGGTCTCGCCCAGGAAGGAGCCGCCCACCAGGATCAACGCTTCGACAAAACACCACACCAGCGCGATTTGGATCGCGAAGTTGGCATCTTTGGTTTGCTGATAAACCGGCATCAGTACCAGGAAGGTGACGGTAAAGATTGACGGTGCGCTCGGTCCGGACGGCAGTGCCGTCACGTCATTACGCCCTGTGTGCTTTGCCATCTGCAGGCCAAACCAGGCATAGCAGACACTGGCCACCAGCACCGCCAGACCAAAGGCAGGCGCAATGCGCCCATACACAATTTCGGTAGGGATCCCGACGACAAAAATGAGCAGCCCCATCATTGTCAGCAGGTTAGTCAGGTTGTTGGTCATCAGCCCGAAGTAAGCCGCCCAGTCACCACGTTTCCATTCTAGTTTTATGCTGTTCATGGAATATCCTTCACAGGTTAAGCATCGTTTGCGATCTCAGGGATCGCCCAGCCCTGCAGGTAAGCAACGTTTTGCGCTTTGCTACTGTGGGGCTAACGCCGTTAGCCCCGATTATTGTTATTAGCAGTAGCGGTCACGCCAGTTGAGGATCGCCTTTTCAAAACAGGCGAACGGCGGGTGGACTATTCCGGCGCCGATCATGCCGATCCCTGCGTCTTTGTGCGCAATTGCGGTGTTAATCACCGGCAAAATACCGGTGCTGCCTACGCGTGTAATATCTATCGCGGTCGGTACCCCCATAAAACCCAGCAGCGGAATCGTGACGTTGGGGTTTTCACCGAGGGTGATTTCGCGCATCTGGCGAGAGAAATCGACCGCCTCTTCGACCGTTCCCCCCACCAGCGCCACGATAGCCGGTGCCGTCGCCATGGCAAAACCGCCAATGCCGTAGGTTTCGGTAATCGCGCTATCGCCGATATCACGACCGGAATCTTCCGGCTTATAGCCCGCAAACATCGGACCTATCACCTGTTGCGCCGGACCGGTAAACCATTGCCCCGGCAACCCGCTGACGCGTAGACCGAACTCAACGCCGTTACGCGCCATCGTCGTCACCACGGTGCTGTATTCAATACCGTGGGCGGCGTCCATTGCCGCTTTACACATTGCCATCCAGGTCGGCCCGGAGAAGTAATCGCTGCTAAGGACGAATTCGAACACCTCACGCTGCTGCTCAACCGGATAACCGGTCTGAATAATCCACGGCGTCAGCGCCTGAATCAGCAGCGCCGTCCCGGCGTTGTTGCGGTTATGACACTCATCGCCCATGTGCAGCGCCTGTGCCAACATCAGGCGCAGATCGATTTCTCCCGCCAGCTTCATGGCATCGCGCAACATCGGTCCCATCACATCACGCATCCAGTTCAGACGATCGATAACGCTCTGATCGTTCGCTCCCATGCGCAGGATCTTCGCCATCTGCTCGCTCATATTGGTATATGCGCGGTTGCCGTAGGTTTTGTTCTCTACGATGTGCATAAACATCGACGCCGACGTCACACCCGCCATAGAACCAACGCAGTCATGCTCGTGGCATGGAGAGAAGATAATTTCGCCGGAGGCGGCAAGCTCGGCGGCTTCATCCAGATCTTTCGCCAGGCCTTCAAACACCAACGCCCCGGTTACCGCGCCCTTCATTGCGCCGCACATTTTTTCCCAGCGGATCGGCGGTCCGGCGTGCAGGATGGTGTTGCGGGTCATCCCCGGCACGACATTGATTGCCTGGTCATAGCCAATAAGCACCGGATGCGACTGGATAATACGTTCCAGCGCCTGCTGGTTAGCGGCAGCGATTTTGTCTGCCAGCGGCGAATCGGCAATCTCGTCCAGGGCGGCCACTACCTGCATGTTGCCCTGTCCCGGCGGCGTCCAGTCGAGCTGAGTCACGGGTACGTTCTGCTTTTTCAGGTCATCGCTGAACATCGCGATGCCGACATTAATCACATTCAGCGGCTGGTTAAACAGTGTCTGGCTCATCAGGCTTCCTCCCCTTTACAGATAAATTCACGCGCCAGCAATCCGGTGTTGGTGCTACTGCTCGCCCAGATGACGCCAGCATCGGTCAGCATCTGGCACTGTTTTTCCAGTGACGGCGTATCGAGGGAGGTGCCCAACACGTAGCCGAGGATCTCCAGCGGACGGTCGTCTGCGGCAGCGATCGCTTTGGCTTCAACGATCGCGTCGAGCATCACACCGACCGGATCTTCATGCGCTCCAAATCCAAGCACAAAGTCCATCACGATCACGCCGACTTCAGGATCGCGCGCTTCCTGCAACAGACGACTAATGCGGTTGGTGGGATCGATCATCGGGTGCGGTTTACCGTTGGTGAAATCATCATCACCGAAATCGAGGAAGGTATGCCCGACGCTGCGGTTGAGATCTTGCAGGCGGAACGCCGGATCCGGATGAATGTTGCTGTAAACTTCCGCGTGTTTTTCCATGGCGGCAAACATCGCCTCATCGCACAGCGTGCCACCGCAGAACAAGCCGCGAATATACTTTTGCTGCGGGGTCAGACGGGCGCGGACCTCTTCAATCAGCGGCCAGTTGAGCGGATGTAGATCCAAACTCTCTTTTTTAACGCCGGTCAGCAGCACCGCTTTCAGCGCCGCTTCTTTGGTGCCGCGTGCAAACAGCAGGCCTTTTTCATCCGCAGGAGCGGCTTCACGCCCAAGGAAACACACCACAACGGGCTTATGGCAAGCGCGCGCGCGTTCCAGCACCTTGCGCGCCACCGCTGGCGCAGGCGGTTTGGAGATCAGCGCAATGATCTCCGTTTGCGGATCAGCCTCCAGCATGCCAATCGCGTCAAGCATCATCAGGCCGCCAATCTTTTCACTCAGATCGCGTCCACCGGTACCAATCAGTTGGGAAATCCCGCCGCCAAACTCGTGAATGCGTACGCTCAGTTCCTGACTTCCGGTACCAGACGCACCGACAATTCCGATGTTGCCGCGACGCACCGCGTTGCCAAAACACAACGCCGCGCCGTTAATAATGGCGGTTCCGCAGTCTGGCCCCATCATCAACAGCCCTTTTTCATGCGCCAGCTGCTTGAGTGCCAGCTCGTCCTCAAGAGAGACGTTGTCAGAGAACAGCATCACGTTGAGGTTATTTTGCAGCGCCTGACGCGCTTCACGCGCAGCAAACAGTCCATTGACCGAGATCACCGCCAGGTTGCTGTCAGGAACATGTTTCTTCGCGCTGGCGAGCGTGGCATAGCGCGCTTCGTGCTGGCCGCCCTGCTCTTTATGCGTAAACAGTTCTTCAATCGCCACCAGCGTCTGGTCGTTCGCCGCTTCGCTGGCACCTTTAATGACAATCATCAGATCGCCACTTTTCGCCTCTTCCAGCTCAGGCGTGAGCAAGCCAAGATTCTTCAGCACGCCCTTATTCATTTCTGTCGCCATAGCTACGAACGCCTGCTCAACGCCATCGAGCTTATTTGCGCGTGTAGAGATAGACATCAGTGAGACAGAATCAAAATACGTATTCTTTTTAACAACTATCCTGATCGACATAATTCCCTCCGGACCTGTAGCTCAGGGCACAGGCATCCGCCATGCCATACAGCATGTCGCAGCCAGAACTTGAGCCAATATTTTTAATGTCAATAATATATTGTGTAGAAACGGGGTGTTGCTCAGTAATAATATGTTTTACCAGCCGCCCAACGCTTTCCCGAAAACGTTGATGAAAAGCTTCCTGCAGCGTTATTTTGCTGAGTAGCGTCGTATTATTTCCGGCACATTGTAAGGCCGCTAAAAAATCTTCGCGATATTTCCTCAGCGGATGTCCAGGAATAAATAGAATAGTGCTTAAGCCCACTAAATAATCATCAGATGAAGGCGTCAGACCAATCCCCAGACCAATTAAATAACTGACCGCTGTAGAGATATTTTCTCCTGTATGCAACGCCGTCAGTAATCTTTGTCGGCGATTGAGTAATTGACGGGTGATTTCCTGATAAAACGGGTTATCACCCTGGTACAGAAATAATGTGTCGTCGCTTGTTAGCTGTTGGCGGATAACCCCTTCCCAGCGCTGCCAGTAGACTGCAGCGAGGCTTACTGTATCTGGCGTCCACCGTGGTATGCGCCACCGCAGACAACCGGAGGTTTCTATCCATTTATCGTTGCCAACGGCTATCCCCGACTCGGAAAAACTGACCCATTCACCAGGGTGAAACAGGTCTTCACAATGCGTCAGCGCCAGCCGACAGCTGTTAGGCGCGTTATCACAATCTTCACTCAGTAACGTCAGCAGTTGCTGCTGTTCAGGTATTAACAGGTTTACTGCGCGGGAAAAAACCTGTTCAACCCGTGCCATTCCCCGGAAAGCGAGAAACGCGCCGTCTGCGGTTAACGCCCGTACACATCGCCGTGATGGCGTAGCGATAGTGGCGCTCCTCGGTCAGGCTCCGGCCGCAATCAGCAGCTCGGCAATTTCGTGGTAACCTTTCTCCCGCGCCAGTTCCAGCGGGGATTTACCGTATTTATCCGTCATGTGCGGATTCGCACCATGGTCGAGCAGCAGCTTGACGATCTCCTGCTGCTTCGCACCGCCATCATTCAGCACGATGGCTTCCAGCAGCGGCGTCCAGCCGACAAAGTTGGTGTGATTAACATTGATGTCGGTCCGCAGCAGCAGTTCACGCACGATGTCCACATGGCCTTTTTCACTGGCAGGCGTAATACCCACACCGCCAAAACGGCTCAGGCAATTAAGATCGGGGTTAGCCGGTAATACCAAACGCAGTAGCGTTAAGTCATTCGTCAGGCAGCTAATCAAGAATGGATTAAAGCAGGTTTGATCTTGTTTATTAATATCAGCACCTGCGGCAATCAATAAAGAAACACAGTCGTAATGTTTATTCAGACTGGCGATAATTATGGCGGTACGCCCCTGGCGGTTAGTGGCATTAATATCCACATTTTTTGCCAGACAGGATTTTAATCCCTGTGCATTGCCCTGCTCTGCCGCCAGCAAAAATTCAGTAATGAGTTCTTTCTCTGACATAGTCCCTCTCCTGCAGTTTTTAAGGCTTTTAAAATTTCGATAAGCTGAGAATAGCAACAGAGTGATAAGAATAATATCCGCTTAAATTTCATTCATCGTTAGCGAGGCGATTGTTGAACACAATTTAATAATGAGAGTAAAACGTGCTGTAGTGCAATCTTTCCCTTATGGCTGACGTTCTTTTACGCGCTAATCAGTCATCCAGGTTAAAAAGCGGCATGCTACGCAGATAGCGGCCTACAACTAAAGGACAGAAGTGTGATTGCCTTCAAATCAAATGTAAAACTGGTGTTAAATTCTGTTCAAAACTGATTGCTCTGTATAAGGATTACAAATACATTCAACAATCATTGTATGGGGGCGGTAGCCTTGAGGCCTGGGAGGAGAGAGGATGAATTCAATTTTTACCGAGGAGAACCTGCTGGCGTTCACCATGGCGGCGCGCTACAGCAGTTTCAGCAAGGCCGCTGAGGAGCTGGGTTTAACCACCTCCGCCATTAGCTACACCATCAAGCGAATGGAGACAGGGCTGGACGTGGTACTGTTTACCCGCAGTACTCGCAGCATTGAGCTGACCGAGTCCGGGCGCTACTTGTTCCGTAAGGCGACAGATCTGCTGAACGATTTCCACGCCATCAAGCGCAGCATTGATACCATCGCCCAAGGCATCGAGGCTCGGGTGCGCATCTGCATTAACCAGTTGCTCTACACCCCGCAGCATACCGCACGGCTGCTGCAGGTACTTAAGAAACAGTTTCCAACCTGCCAGATAACCGTCACCACCGAGGTGTATAACGGCGTCTGGGATTCGATCATCAACAACCTCGCCAACATCGCCATCGGTGCGCCCGATACGTTACTGGACGGCGGAGGGATTGATTACACCGAGATCGGCGCAATCCGTTGGTCGTTTGCGATCGCACCGGATCATCCGCTGGCCTTTATGCCTGAACCCATCTCTGAGAGCCAGCTGCGCCTGTACCCGAACATCATGGTGGAAGACACCGCGCACACCATTAACAAAAAGGTCGGCTGGCTGTTACACGGACAGGAGTCGATCCTGGTTCCCGATTTTAATACCAAATGCCAGTGCCAGATTCTGGGTGAGGGTATCGGTTTTCTGCCGGACTATATGGTGCGCGAGGCGATGGAAAAGTCGTTGCTGGTCACGCGGCAGATCCACAACCCGCGTCAGGACTCACGGATGCTGCTGGCGACCCAGCATTCGGCAACCGGTCGAGTGACTCAGTGGATTAAAAAGGAATTTGGCCCAAGCGGAGTGCTGACGGGAATTTATCAGGATTTGCTACATCGGGAGTGATGCGCCGGATGGGGGATGCGTTCCGGCGCTCGTGTGATAATCAAGCGCGAATATCGTCGTACTCGCGGGTCTTATCAAACTCATGTTTGGCAAACGGACACAGCGGAATCACTTTGCGGTTTTCAGCGCGCATTTTCTCCACCACTTTCGCCACCAGCAGTTTGCCGACACCCTGACCTTTAAGGCTGGGATCGACATCGGTATGCTCAATGATGCTCAAATGCTCACCTGTCGGCACAAAGACAATCTCGGCGACCTGATTGCCCTCAGCATCATTCACATAAAACTTATTGTGGCCTGCAAGAATCTCCATGGTTCCCTCACTTATTTCTGGCGATATTTCAGCGCACCGCTCGGGCAGGTATCAATGACCTTAATCACCGTCGCGACATCCACTTCATCCGGGATGATCCACGGTTTACGCTTCAGGTTAAAAAGCTTTGCGCTTCCCCGCACGCAGTTTCCCGAATGCTGACATATCGTCGTATTGAAGTAGACGTCAATCTTCTCGCCGGTATAGGCCCGATAACCTGCACTCAGTAGTTCTTTATCCACGACATTGCCTCACATTTTTTTATTGTCTGGGTCTAATCATAGACCGATGCGAGGCTGAAGGAGGTCGCTGAAAGCAGAAATATCACTCAGATCTTTTCTGCAACGACGGCTCCCGCTCTGGCGGCAAATACTCCAGCATCGCAGGCGTCGGCGGCGGCAGACGGTTATCGGCGATATCCCTGTCCACATCGATATGACTGATCTCACCACTTTCATAATGGTGAACCGTCAGCACTCTCGCCTTGTTCAGTTCTGTCACCAGCTCACGGGTAATGCGTAAACTTTCCGCCAGTTCATGGTCTTCCAGTCCTGGTCTACGGCTGCGGCGTTCCACCCGGAAGCGAAACTGGTTGTACTTCGCCCAGCCAATCAGCACCAGGCCATTCACCAGAGCAACAAGGATATAAAACGTCACCGTATCCAGCGTGGTGAAAAAGGGTCGTACGCCCATATAGGGCGAGTGCGTCAGCGCCGTGATCAGCCCTTTATAAATCAGGTAAATAAACCCAATCCAGGCAACCAGCGTCAACAGCACGTCGATCGCCCTTGGCAGAAAACGCTGTTCGGTAAAGATCAGTGGCTGATTCATGAATCGATCCTCCCAATGCCACGGTCAGGACTCACCCAGCGCGCCCTGCCGCGTTTGCGTTTGAGCATCACTTTCGGAAACGCCACCAGCGTGGTGAAAAGACTTAGCATCCAGTACACCACCGGGAACCAGATAATCCAGAACAACGAGGCGCCAATGCCTTTTTCATAGCGTCGTTCGATGATCAGACTTACCGCAAACTGTATTAAGCAGACCACGCCAAGGATAAGTCCGGTAAAGGCTGGCGGGAACAGATGCTGCACGTACAGTGAGTCCGGCATCGGGATCATCAACCCTAGCAGGAACAGCACGATACTGATCGCGTAAGCGAACGACCACGCGGTAGAAAAACAGAACTCGAAAAACAACGGCCACATGCGACGAAACTCCCACGACCACAGGCGGCGCATGTTCACGATAAATACCTCCGCGCCGCCTTGCGCCCAACGCAGACGCTGCTTCCATAGTCCTTTTAACGTTTCAGGCATCAGGATCCAGCACAGTGCGCGTGGCTCAAAGAATATCGACCAGTGGCGCAATTGCAGCTTCCAACTGATGTCGATATCTTCGGTGATCATGTCCGGGCTCCAGTAACCGACCTCCGCCAGCGCGCGGCGACGAAACGCCGCCACCACGCCGGAAACGGTAAAGATCTGCCCATAGACTCGCTGCGTACGTTTAATCAAGCCGATAATGGAAGAGAACTCACCGACCTGCACACGGCCAATTAACGTGGAGCGGGTACGAATACGTGGATTCCCGGTCACCGCACCGACGCGCGGGAACTGGATTAGCGGAGCCACAATATAGGCGACGGCATCGCGATCCAGTAATGCATCACCGTCAATACAAACCAGGTAATCACTGCGCGCCGCTGCCGCACCGGTCTTCAACGCCAGCGCTTTACCCTGGTTTTCAGCCAGATGAATCACGCGCAGGCTTGGATATTCCACGGCCAGCTGTTCCAGAACCTCGTATGTATCGTCCGTCGAACCATCGTTGATGGCAATCACTTCAATATTTTTATATCGCTGCGCCATCGCAGCACCAATGGTTTCACGCGCATTGATCCCTTCGTTAAAACAGGGGATTAGAATGGAAACCAGCGGATTCCCTTCCAGGGTCGGTGGCGGTGTATTATCTCCCCATTTCCAGTGACGCTCACGGTAAAACCAGAAATAGGCTCCGCCGCTTATCCACAGTGCAGACATGAACAAGGGCCAGAAGAAGACGAAGTTCAACATCATTTCACCTGTAAAAATGACAGCCACGCCAAACGGCAGGCTGAACATCAGGCAAAGTATCAGGAAAGCAATTATGCGATCGGTCATTTTTGCGGGTACCAGTATGAGGAGAACGTCGAGCGAATCTCTGACATCTCAGGTTTGTCGCTGATGAAATCATCCGGGTAATAGCCGTAGTTACCTGCACCGCTTAATTTCAGCTGGCGCATCCATTCGGCGATTTGTTTTCCGCTGATTTCTGCCTCGTCCCCGGATTTACGCCAGTCTCGTGCCTGCAGTTCAAACACGGTTTTGTCCAGCGCGCCGGGCGTTTGTGCAACAGCATTCACTAATCTGTCGAGCCAGGCGTTGGCATCATTGGCCGGGATTTGCTCCATATATGGCATCGCCATGGGTGCCGTCCAGTCATAGGTATTGAGGAAATCATTCAGGTTCTGCGCAAACCAGGCCTCACTCTCCGGCTCCAGTACCGGCATCGCGTAAATATTGCGCGCAGTTTGCACCTGCGGACCGCGAATATTACGCACCGACTGGGTCAGTTGTTTGGTGAAGTCGATCAGCATCTTACTTTTCAGGCGCGTCCAGCGCTCAAAGGTCTGAGGGTTGCTACGGATTTGCTCAATACTTCCCGGAAGCCCTGCGGCGCGGTAGGCGGCTAACGCCTCCGGTGACGCGTCTTCAAAGTCCGTCAGGAAAGCATCATCGTGGAACAAGATTCCTTTGAAGCTTGCGTGTTTCGCCAGGTCTTCATAGATTTCAGTGATGCGCTGACGCGCTTCGCCGCTCCAGGGTGAAAGGCGGACATAGTTCTCGCGATTGATAGCAGTACGTCCCGTTTTCGGATCCCATGCGGTTACACGTGGAATAGAAGCGTCGAGATCGAAAGCCAGAACCGGCATCCAGGCATATACCGTCACCCCTGCCCGCGTTTGTAATTGCCAGGAAATATAGTTAAACAGGTCGGCGCGCATCGGCAGCCAGCGGTTAGGGAAATAAAGCTCGCGAATATTCCCGTCACCTTTAGGGTCGGCATACGCCTGCAGGAAAACGTGAGAAATGCGCATGTCATAAACGCGCTGGATCAGCTTATCGATGTTGCGCTTCTGCTGGGCCGGGTCTTTGTCATACACGTAATCCAGATCCACATGCATCACACGCATCGTCTGCGGTTCACGCACCTGAGCGACCTGACTTGCAAAGCGCTTTAGAGAGGGATTATCAGAGATCAGCACGCGCGGGATGTCATCAAGAAACGCGGCATTCGCCAACCCTTCGTTGAGCGTGAAGGCCATCTTGTAGCCATGTTCTTTGGTCAGATTTAAGGTTGTGCCACTGGCCGCACCATAAGGCCACACCCACGCGCGCGGCGATTTCCCTGTCACCGATTTAATCTTATTGGTGATCAGTGAAATATCGGTATTAATGCGCCGCGTATACTGCTCATCCGTTTCGTAAGTTCCTGTTTTCTTATCGTAAAGACGATTCGCCACCGCCGGTTCTTTACTCCCCTGCGGGTTGGCATCACCACCGAAATGCGACGCCCAGGTATGCGCACCAATTTCTACCAGCGGCGATTTGCCCATCTCTTCGACCATCTTCCAGGTGGCGAATTTATCGCGCGCGGTCATTAAGCCGCCAAAATCGACTTTTTTATTGGCTGGCGCATCGACCCAACTGCCTACCGGCGCCCAGAGTGCAGGCCAGTTGTAGGCTTTCAGCAGCGGCCAGACTCGGGTATAAAAACTGCTGTATCCGTCATCAAAGGTGAGCAGTACAGCCTTTTCCGGCAGTACGATTTTACCGTCATGGGCGTCCAGGATTTGCTGCACGCTGATCGGGTTATAGCCATTATCACGCAGCCAGGCCATTTGGTCGCTCAATGCGCTGGTGCGCACAGAAAGATAGCGCTGATCCGCTGCGCCATCTTCAACATCGTGATAACCCAGTACCAGGAAGCTATTTTTTGGCCACGGATGATCAGCCGTCAGCGGCGTTCTCTCTGCGGGAGGAACATAACGAGGCGTTGTATTGTGCGCACTACTGCACGCGGTAATCATCAACCAGCCAGCGATTAATGCGCTAAGCCACAGGCATCTTTTCAGCATGAACAATCCTTAAAACCTGACATTTAAATCGAAAGCGAGGGAGATATTCCGCTCACGTTTACCGTCGTAGGGGCGTTTATCCCAAATCAGCATCACCCCGCCATCTACGACGTTGTTCCATTTGAGTCGTTGTCCGTATCCCACCTGAACAATAGCGCCTGCGCCCTGGCCTTGCTGCCAATAGCCGCCCACGCCAGCCAGGCCTTGCTGCGTCCACACTGTGTCATAGTGGCGGTAAAGAACCTGCTCAGCACTCAGACCGGGTACCACGGAAAAATCACTCTTCGGGTTGTAATACGGCACATTTTCTTTGGTGTTGGTACTCCCGCCGATGCCCGGAGTAAAGTCCAGCGTGAAGCGCGGCGTCGTCCAGATGCGCTCTTTTCCGCTGAGTCCGTATTCGATACGATCGTTACCGTCCGAGAAATGTGAGGCGGCAAACGACAGTTGATATTCACGTCGTTCGTTTTGATACCAGCGGACAAACATATCTCCGCCGTTGGCATACACGCCGCTACGCAGCGCACGCAGTGGCGTATTACGCGATAAGCGCTCGGCCGAACCGCCTACGCGCCAGTTGTCATTGAAGTCATGCCAGCCGGAAAGACGGCCACCAATCTTCTGACCATCGCCATAATTTCGGCCAGACACTTCCATTTCCGCCCAGTAATCACGGGAAGTCCATTCTGCGCCAGCCGCCAGATCGCGGCTGATTCCCTTCCCTTCTTCAAATTCACCGGTAGCAAAGTTGAATCCGGTAAACAGTCGCCAGTTGTCGTTAATTGGCGGGCTGTAAATAGCCGTATTGATGTTGAAATCATTCTTACCGCTGACTGGGCTATCGGACGAAATCCCCTGCGTGCCGCTAATGCGCACTTCCGACATTTTGTGAACATCACGAATACGCGCGAGGCGCAGAGTCGCTTCATCATCCGGGCTACGGGCGATAACGTCATCCGTTAGTTCATCGGCCTGCTTCCACTCCTGGAGATCCAATGCCACGTAAGCCTGTTGACGCTCCAGCTCAAGGTTGCTTGGCTCGATCACTTCCGCCAGCTTCAGCTCTTTCTCTGCCGCATGCGGCAAGCCACGTGCTTCAAGAACAGAGGCATAGGATATGCGCAGCCCCTGGTTACCAGAGCCGGTTCGCGCCAGATGCTCTGAGAGCTTTTCTGCCTCTGGTAGTTCATTAGCAGCGATATGGTATTGCGTCAGCAGCGACTGCCCGAGCAGCCAGTTATCGTTCGGCTGCGGCGTTGGCGAACCATAGATGCGTCGCAGGTACGGACTCTCTTTGATTAAGTTTTCGACCTGTTTTTTAGCAGCATCAAAGTTTTCGTTATCAATATGGGCGTAGAACAGATCCTGCTGATCCTCAGGACCGAGCGGCGTCACAGGAATCGGTCCATTGGGGTAGTAGATGCTCATCAGCATCGCTTCGGTTTTTTCCGGCTGGCGTTCACTTAACCATGCCGATGCTACCCAGCGTTTAGCATAGTTTGGCACTTCGCCGCTCGCAGACAGTGATTCGTATTCCTTAATCACTTCAGAAGTTCGTTTACGTACCAGAAGGGCGCCCATGCGGTCAATTCTCGCCCGACGAACATCATTCTGTGCGGACGGTTCATCCTTCCAGGCCGTCAGCAACTGGTCATAACGGGCCAGCGCTTTGTCCGCCACGATGAATCGTTCTTCTTCATTACGTGCGGAGGTATAGGAAGAACGCACCATTTCGGCGGCCGCATCGAGCTCAAGGCGACGCTTTACAGGATCCGCCGTGGGTACGACTTCCGTCATATTTAAAGCGGGTCCGGAAACGCGGTTTGCTGACAGCGCAGACAGCAGCGTAGATTGCGCATTTTTGTTGCCCGGCTCAACGTCATCCGCCTGGCTGGCAACCAACAGCGCGTCCCAGTTTTTCCCCTGAGAGTGATATACATAGGCAAGTAGCGCGTCGGAATCAGCCCCCGGATGCGCCTGCGCCCATTTGTTCGCTTCAGTAAGCGCTTGCTGATTGTAGCGAGCATCCGCTAACGTCATTATCCAGCCGGTACGTACATCAACGTTGTCAGGCTCTTCCTGTAAAACGCTATTCCACACCGCTAACGAATCATTCCAGTTCTTCAGATTACGATACGCGCGCGCGGCAGCAACTTTCCCTCGGGCAGGCACATCCATCTGCCCACGATACTGCAGCCAGATTTCAATGGTGGTTTTATCGTTGTTATCAACCCAACCGGAAACCTGCAGCCAGTCGGCAACCTGATTTGGCGTTAGCGCGCTTTTCTTTCCCTGATCCTCAAGATAATGCAATAACGGTGCACTATTACCTCCCCGAGCTTTAATAACCAAAGCGTCATAATCAGATACCGCTGCGGAGATTTGCATCGGGAAAAGTACGCTTGCCGTAAATAAACAGCTAACAGACTTTAAACGTTTAATAAAATTGGCATGTCGACGCATACTTAACATATCTGCCCTTATATCTTACATCATAGTAAAAATAAGCTTTTTCAATAAGTTACGGTCATTCACTGACAGTTGTCGACCATGTAAGATGCACTGCCGCTTATTTCGTAATAGGGTTATGAAGCAATTAATTCTTTCGTCTTATTGACTATCCACACCCCATCCTCTAATCCTTGGAAAGGAGGTATAAACCCAGGGATTTTATCATTCAGTGCCTGTTGTTTCTACGCAACAAGAATACTCTTGGGCAAAAAAAGTATTTTAGGTCAAATTATCCTAATCCACCTGGTATTGAATACTGGATTTAGATTAAGTTTGCGAAACGAAGCCTTGTGACGATGATAACTATTGCTGGTTAGCATAGCTACACTGCGCAACTGTTTGCACGGTAACTATTATGTGCGGATAGAGAAAATTCTGATAATAATGACTCCGATAACAGTAAAGACAACAATGTAGACAATATAACTTAATTTTAAGTAGCAGACATAGTCAATGAAATGAAAATACAGGTACAGTCACTTGCAGGACTAAGTACAGTAAAAATGCAATGAAATCAAATAACTTCTTAACTCATGATTGAAACCTACCATAATTAGTATTTTGATATCCGGCAGAATACGCGCGCGAAGAGTTGTACATGGTTTTGCTCGTTATTGTATTTACCAACCTTGCGTATTATTGACAGCATCAACCGCAATCGATTTTTATTCCCTACAATCTATAAGACTATTTACATTGAAAAAGCAAATAGAAGCATAATTTTTTGCACTTACCCTCTCCTCCTGACTTTCAGGTAATCTGGATAAAGATGCCAATGGGAGCTGGTCAATGAAAATCGTTAACGCAGAAGAAAAGCATATCCCCGCCATACGCGATATTTACGCCCATCATGTTATTCACGGTACAGGCAGCTTTGAAACAGACCCACCGGATTTGCGCGAAATGCAGGCACGCCTGGAAAAAATCCGCAGCCAGGGATTGCCGTGGGTGGTCGTGCTACAAGAAGAAAAGGTCATCGGGTATTGCTATCTCACCCGCTACCGTGAGCGTTATGCCTACCGCTATACCCTCGAAGATTCGATTTACATTGACCCGACAGCACAGCGCCAGGGGGCAGGAAAAGCGTTGCTAAGCCATGTCATTGATTGGGCCGAAACGCAGGGTTACCGGCAGTTGATTGCCATCGTCGGTGATAGCAATAATCAGGGTTCGCTGAAGGTCCATCAGCAGGCTGGATTCACGGAAATCGGCACGCTGAAGAACATTGGCTTCAAACATGGACGCTGGCTCGACACGGTTTTACTTCAACGCAGCCTGGGTGAAGGTATCCACCAGCCTGGCGGATAGCGAGCCTGACGGAAGAATGATAGCAGTTGATTATTCTGGTGATACTACGCCGGGAATCAGCTTGCTTAAAGCCGTTCCAGGTGTATCTGGTTGGCTATACCTTTTTATAACAAATATTGAGATTAAAAGAGTCTGCCATAATGGCAGACTCTTTTAATTTAAAATTAGAGATTTGCAACGTTATGATATACTTTTTGGACATCATCGTCATCTTCAAGGGCATCAACAAGTCCTGCAAAGATTTCTAAATCTTCTGGTGAAAGCTCAATTTCTGATTGAGCAATCATTTCTAATTCTGTTGTAGAGAATTCGGTAATGCCAGCTGCTTTTAGTGCTGCAATTCCTTTGTGAAGATCTGTAGACTCAGTATAAATAACGATATTTCCTTCTTCTTCGGTTACATCGCGCACTTCAACTTCAGCTTCAAGCAAAATTTCAAAAATACGGTCAGGGTCTGTTCCCTCAAAAACAATCACGCCAGTATTGTCGAACATATAGCTGACAGAACCTGCCGCGCCGATATTCCCACCTTTTTTATTGAAAATGTTGCGAACATTAGCAATGGTACGGTTAACATTGGAAGTCAGCGTTTCAGCAATAATCATTGAGCCATTGGGTCCAAAGCCTTCATAACGCCCTTGCACAAACGTTTCATCGCTGCCGCCTTTAGCTTTATCAATGGCTTTATCAATTACGTGCTTTGGAACCTGGGCTTGTTTCGCACGTTCAATAACGAATTTTAAAGCTGAGTTTGATTCTGGGTCTGGTTCACCTTGTTTAGCAGCAGCATAGATTTCTACACCGAATTTTGCATATACGTTAGACGTTGCACCGTCTTTAGCGGTTTTTTTTGCAACAATGTTGGCCCATTTACGTCCCACTGGAATAATCCCCTCGAAAATTTATTTACATTACTGACAAGTTATTAACCTGTATGTTTTCCCGCCATATTATACCATGGTGTTGAAATCTTCGTCCATGAGAAATAAAAACATTAAAAACTTACGAGATGTTACTTTAATTTTAACAATAGTAATTGTTGTTGGAAGGTTGATGATCAAAGTGCTAAATACGGATAAAAATCATAATAGACTTTTACGCAAGTTTTCTCTAAAAATATAATTTACTACTATTAAGGTATAGAACGTTGAAAAACAAAATAAATGCTATCCAGACCATTCAAATCATCTGAACATCACCAGAATATAATTTCTATCATAGTAGAAATTTGCTCTGATTTACGCTTAAAACCAGAGCATTTATTATCCTATTGCTATCGCACTCGTTTACCTGCTTCATCAACGACTTTCTCGCCATCTTCCTTAGCGAAAGCCCCTTTCTGGGCTTCTGGAAGGATATCCAGAACAACTTCAGAAGGACGGCACAGTTTCGTTCCCAGCGGTGTCACCACGATGGGACGGTTAATCAGGATCGGATGCTGCAGCATAAAGTCAATTAACTGGTCGTCAGTGAAGTTATCTTCGGCAAGACCAAGTTGTTCATAAGGCTCAACATTTTTACGCAGCAGTGCCCGGACCGAGATCGCCATATCTGCAATAAGTTTGACCAACTCATCGCGCGATGGTGGAGTCTCAAGGTAATAAATAACGGTTGGTTCAGTACCGCTATTGCGGATCATCTCCAATGTATTACGCGACGTACCGCAGGCCGGGTTGTGATAAATGGTGATGTTGTTCATTTCAGGATCTCATTACAAAGTGAAAGAGAGACGTATCGCCAGCGCGGCCAGCGTTACAAACAGCACAGGTAGAGTCATTATGATCCCGGTGCGGAAATAGTATCCCCAGGTGATGGTCATGTTCTTCTGTGAAAGTACATGTAGCCAGAGCAGCGTTGCCAGGCTACCAATAGGTGTAATTTTCGGGCCCAGATCGCAGCCAATCACGTTGGCGTAGACCATCGCCTCTTTGATAACACCGGTTGCGGTGCTGCCATCAATAGAGAGCGCACCAACCAGCACGGTAGGCATGTTGTTCATGATGGAAGACAGGAAAGCCGTCAGAAAGCCAGTACCCAACGTCGCAGCCCAGAGACCTTTATCCGCCAGTACGTTCAGTACAGAAGAGAGGTATTCCGTTAGCCCGGCGTTGCGCAGGCCATAGACCACCAGATACATCCCCAGCGAGAAGATAACAATCTGCCAGGGCGCACCACGTAACACTTTACCGGTGTTAATGGCATGGCCTCGCTTCGCCACCGCAAACAGGATCACAGCCCCAACCGCCGCAATCGCGCTAACGGGAATACCCAGCGGCTCGAGGACGAAAAAACCAACCAGCAGAAGAATCAACACAATCCAGCCGGTTCTGAAGGTTGCCAGATCTTTAATCGCTTTTGCCGGTGCTTTCAGGAGTGCCAGGTCGTAAGTCGGTGGAATATCTTTGCGGAAGAACAGATGCAGCATCACTAACGTGGCGATAATAGCGGCAATATCCACCGGCACCATTACCGACGCATACTCAGTGAAGCCCAGCCCAAAGAAGTCTGCAGAAACGATGTTAACCAGGTTGGACACGATAAGCGGCAGACTGGCCGTATCGGCAATAAACCCGGCGGCCATGACAAATGCCAGTGTCGTGCCTTTGCTGAACCCTAATGCCAGTAGCATGGCGATGACTATCGGCGTCAGAATAAGTGCCGCGCCATCATTGGCAAACAGTGCCGCCACCGCTGCACCAAGCAGAACGATATACGTTAAGAGCAAACGGCCACGACCGTTACCCCAGCGCGAAACATGCAATGCCGCCCATTCGAAAAAGCCTGATTCATCAAGCAGCAGGCTGATAATAATCACGGCAATAAAGGTCGCCGTCGCGTTCCAGACGATATTCCAAACCACCGGGATATCGCCTAAATGGACAACGCCAGAAATCAACGCCAGTACCGCCCCCAGCGTAGCGCTCCAGCCGATCCCTAATCCCTTCGGCTGCCAGATAACCAAAACAATGGTCAGGACAAAAATAGCGCCTGCCAGTAACATAAAGCCTCCTGACAGGGCGACGTTGCCGCCCTGTATTAACCAAAAAAATTAACGCATCAATTCTCTGAGCTTTTCAATACCGGCGGGCTCTGACGCCAGCACCGGAACAAGCGCTATACGGTCAGCGTGCTGATTCTTAACAGCCTCAATCTGAGGCTGTTCCTGCCGGGCGCGCTGGCAAAGCAACGGAGAAAGCGTATCCGCAATGGAAAGACTGTTATTGATAATCCAGCCCCACGGATGAATCCCCGCTCTTTCAAGGTCAGCCTGCAGGTTTGCCGCCTCCAGCACTGGTGTGGTTTCAGGGAGCGTAACCAGCAGAACTTTGGTTCTATCCGGATCCTGAAGCTGCATCATTGGGGTAGTAAAATGACCTTTATTCCCCATTTTTTTGGCAATCTCTCGGTGGTAAGCCCCGGTCGCATCCAGCAACAAAAGCGTGTGTCCCGTAGGGGCGGTATCCATAACAACAAACCGCTTACTCGCTTCACGAATCACGCGGGAAAAGGCCTGAAACACGGCAATTTCTTCAGTACAGGGAGAGCGTAAATCTTCTTCGAGCAGCCGTTTCCCTGCTTCGTCCAGATCTTTTCCCTTCGTCTCAAGGACATGTTGGCGATAGCGTTCGGTTTCATCATGTGGATTGATTCTACTGACCTGAAGATTTTTGAGGCTACCGTTCAGCGTTGTACTCAGGTGCGCAGCAGGATCAGAGGTCGTGAGATGCACGTCAAACCCCATGTCTGCCAGCCTGACGGCGATAGCCGCAGCCATCGTGGTTTTCCCTACACCACCTTTGCCCATCAGCATAATCAGGCCGTGTTCACTGCGAGCGATATCATCGACCAGGCCAGAGAGCGATAGGTTTTCAGACGTGTACTGGACGTTCGTTGAAGGATACGGTAATACCTCAGAACGGGTATCCAGCAGTCCCTTCAATGCAGCCACTCCAACCATATTGACTGCCTGGAGCAATAGGGTATCTGTCGGTAGCCCGGATAAACCGGCAGGAAGATTTGCCAGTGCTTCCTGCTCCCGTTGCCATATCGCAGCGGCCAGGGCGTCATGTTCAGCTTCTGCTTTGGGCAGCACACCATTAATTACCAGGTACTGGTTTTTCAGGCCAATCGCAGCCAGTTCTTCATGGGTGCGGGCGACTTCCTGCAGCGTAGATTTTTGCAGTCGTGCAACCAGAACCAGGCGGGTACGTTCAGGATCGGATAACGCCTCTACCGCATGAGCATACTGCTCTCGCTGCTTTTCCAACCCGGCCATTGGGCCAAGGCAGGAAGCTCCGTCCGGGTTACTTTCGATGAAGCTGCTCCAGGCTCCGGGAAGCTGGAGCAGACGAATCGTGTGGCCCGTCGGCGCGGTATCAAAAATGATGTGATCGAAGCGGGTCAGCAGGGAAGCGTCTGTCAATAAGCCAGTGAACTCATCGAACGCCGCAATCTCAGTGGTACAGGCCCCCGAAAGCTGCTCGCTGATGCTGTTAACAACGTCATCAGGCAGAAGACCTTTGATAGGATCAACGATTCTGGCACGGTATTGCTGGGCGGCTTCCTGCGGATCAATCTCCAGTGCGGAAAGTCCAGGAACTGCTGTCACAGGGCGAATGGTGTTACCGATAGCCAGGTCGAATACCTGGCCGACATTGGAGGCCGGATCGGTACTGACCAGCAAAACCCGCTTACCCTGTTTGGCAAGGCGGACAGCCGTCGCGCAGGAAATGGACGTTTTTCCTACGCCTCCCTTGCCGGTAAAGAACAGGTAAGGCGGGATGTTCTGTAAGAATTTCATATGTCCCCCTGACATATTCAGCAACAGGAAGTATTACCACCACAACAGCTGGTGGGAGCTAACCCTACCTTCTCCAGCGGAATACCGAACCAGCGAGCCAGCTCAGCGCGTTTTGGGTATCGCCCAGCCATCACCGTTTCACCGTCTAACAGCAGTAACGGAAGCCCTTCTGCCCCAGATGCTTCGAGGAATGCTTTCGCTTTCTCATTCTGAACAAAGCTCATGGGCTGCTGCGCCAGGTTGTAACGTTCAACCTGTACACCACGTCCTTTCAGCCACTGCACATCAGCAGAAAAATCAACCAGAACCTGATCGACATCTGAGCCACATACGCCGGTACTGCAGCACATTGCCGGGTCAAACACCGTTAACGTTTTCATTTTGAATACCTCACATTTGAAAAATCATATATGTTCAGGCAAATTTTTTAGATGCAAACAGCCTTACCGCTACCAGAGCAGTTTGCCGATGCCAGCTTACGGGCGATGGCCTGTACGTCGTCCTGTTGGCTTAACCAGGCTTGCTCAATCACCTGAGCGGCCCAGGAAGGAATATGCGGGGATAAGCGGTAGTGAACCCACTTGCCCTGTTTGCGATCCAGCAATAGACCACTTTCCCGTAGCATTGCCAGGTGGCGGGAAATCTTGGGCTGTGACTGATCCAGCGCCGTGCAGAGATCGCACACGCACAGCTCTCCCATCTCCCTGAGCAATAATACGATGCCCAGCCGGGTTTCATCAGACAGATTCTTGAAAAGTTGTAAGGAAGTAAACGACATTATTCCCCCTGCTCGTTTGCGGATCAGAATACGCCAGTGGGGAACAAAATCAATATCACATGCGTAAAAACACATATGTAGTGAAATAAAAAAGGTTGCTATTGATTTCTGAATACAGGAGAAATGATAGAACTTTAGAACAGCTGAGATTGGAGCGGGCGAAGGGAATCGAACCCTCGTATAGAGCTTGGGAAGCTCTCGTTCTACCATTGAACTACGCCCGCTTTGAAGTGCGTAAGGGATTATAAACCTTACGCTCTTCCTGGCAAGGGGCTGACCGTCTGACTGGCGATTAATTCACCGTTAGCATTTTGGTTTACTGCCCTGCGGCGGTAAATAACGCAGCGGATCGATCGCTGTTGCCCGATAGCGGATCTGGAAATGCAGCCGCACTGTCGTCGCATCCGAGCTGCCCATTGTCGCTATCTTTTGCCCGGCCTTCACGTTTTGGCCGTTGTTCACCAGCATGGTGTCATTATGCGCATACGCAGTGATGTAGTCCTCACTGTGCTTAATCATAATGAGATTACCGTATCCCCGCAGTTGATTCCCGACATAAACTACCTTCCCGGCTCCTGCTGCATAAATCGGCGTACCGCGCGCAGCAGAGATATCAATACCTTTATTACCGCCGTCCGCGGTTGAATAAGGCAGAATCACTTTACCGCTGGCAGGCCACAACCAGCAACGTTGCCCCACTGGCGGCCAGGATGACTGCGGCACAGATGAAGATGGTCTGACCGCCGCCGTTTTGGTCGAGGATTTCTTGGTTGTTTTGCCAGAGCTTGAACTGGTTTTCGCACCGCCGCTGACCTTCAGCTTTTGCCCCACTTCAATCGTATAGGGCGGTGGAATGTTATTCAGGCGGGCGATCTCTTTCACGCTGGTACCGGTGGCGCGCGAAATACGGTATAGCGTATCTCCCCGCTTCACGGTATATAGGGAGCCGGAATAACTTCCTGTATCAGACGACTTGCTACCGGAACAGCCTACTAACAGCAGACCTACACACAGCAGCATCACGATACTTAAGCTATTTTTCTTCAGGCGTCCTGCACTCAAAACAATACCTCGCAACATTTCCAGACGCTTTATCATAGCAGCCAGAAACCGGATGCCAAATCATATCGCGCAACGAAGCGTCAGCCCTTGCATTTCACACCCTCAGTTAATCAATATGCCTTAATTAAGCATATAATATGGGTGCTTAAGATTGAGGGTGGACGCAATGCGACAGGAACATGTCATTTTATTGAACGAGCAGGACCAACCCTGTGGAACGCTGGAAAAGTATACGGCGCATACCGCCGCAACCCTCCTGCACTCCGCTTTCTCATGCTGGATATTTAACGAGCAAGGTCAACTGCTGGTCACCCGCCGGTCGCTGCACAAAAAAGCCTGGCCAGGCGTCTGGACCAATTCGGTTTGCGGACACCCACAGCTGGGTGAAACTACCGAAGCGGCTATTGTCCGCCGCGCTCGCTTCGAGCTGGGTGCCGATATTAGCGATCTTACACCCGTCTATCCTGATTTCCGTTATTGCGCGACAGATCCGAGTGGAATAGTGGAAAATGAAGTCTGCCCGGTTTACACCGCGCACATCGTCAGTCAGTTACAGCCGAACGCGGATGAAGTGATGGATTACCAATGGAGCAATCTTGAGGATGTTTTAAGCGGGATTGACGCGACGCCATGGGCCTTTAGCCCGTGGATAGTAATGCAGGTTGCAAATAATAAGGCGCGAGAATTGCTGCGCAAGTTTGCCAACGGGAATTGATTGCCGGATGGCGCTACGCTTACCTGGCCTACGTAACGGATCGTAGGCCGGATAATGCATCAGCCGCCATTCGGCATTTCACATCTTACTTAACCGGACGCATCGCCGGGAACAGGATCACATCGCGAATGGTGTGGCTGTTGGTGAACAGCATAACCATACGGTCGATACCAATACCCAGGCCCGCAGTCGGCGGCAGACCGTGTTCCAGAGCGGTAACGTAGTCTTCGTCGTAGAACATCGCTTCGTCATCACCCGCATCTTTAGCGTTAACCTGATCCTGGAAACGCTGCGCTTGATCTTCTGCATCGTTCAGCTCGCTGAAGCCGTTACCGATTTCACGTCCGCCGATAAAGAATTCGAAGCGATCGGTGATTTCCGGATTTTCGTCATTACGACGCGCCAGTGGAGAAACTTCTGCCGGGTACTCGGTAATGAAGGTCGGCTGAATCAGGTGCGCTTCCGCAACTTCTTCAAAAATCTCGGTCACGATACGGCCCAGACCCCAGCTCTTCTCAACTTTGATGCCGATAGATTCAGCAATCGCTTTTGCAGAATCGAAGTTATCCAGATCGGCCATATTGGTTTCCGGACGGTATTTCTGAATCGCTTCGCGCATGGTCAGTTTTTCGAACGGCTTACCGAAGTCGAAGACTTCTTCGCCGTAAGGCACTTCCGTCGTACCCAGAACGTTCTGCGCCAACGTACGGAACAGAGATTCGGTCAGTTCGATGAGATCTTTGTAGTCCGCATAAGCCATGTAGAGTTCCATCATGGTGAACTCAGGGTTATGGCGAACAGAGATGCCTTCGTTACGGAAGTTACGGTTAATTTCGAATACGCGTTCGAAGCCACCAACCACCAGACGCTTGAGGTACAGTTCCGGCGCGATACGCAGGTACATGTCCAGATCCAGCGCGTTATGATGGGTGATAAACGGACGCGCCGCCGCACCGCCAGGGATTACCTGCATCATTGGGGTTTCGACTTCCATAAAGCCGCGACCAACCATGAACTGACGGATGCCAGCCATAATCTGTGAACGCACTTTAAAGGTATTGCGGGATTCATCGTTAGAGATGAGATCCAGGTAGCGTTGACGATAGCGCGCTTCCTGATCCTGCAGACCGTGGAATTTGTCCGGCAGCGGGCGCAGCGCTTTGGTCAGCAGACGCAGCTCGGTGCAGTGGATAGACAGCTCACCGGTCTTGGTCTTGAACAACTTACCTTTCGCGCCGAGGATATCGCCCAGATCCCATTTTTTGAACTGCTCGTTGTAAACGCCTTCCGGCAGATCGTCGCGAGCAACGTACAGCTGAATGCGGCCGCCAACGTCCTGCAACGTAACGAATGATGCTTTACCCATAATACGACGGGTCATCATACGACCAGCAACGGAGACCTCAATGTTCAGCGCTTCCAGCTCTTCATTTTCTTTCGCATCGAAGTCAGCATGCAGTTGGTCTGAGGTATGATCGCGACGGAAGTCGTTCGGGAACGGGATCCCCTGCTCACGCAGGCTCGCCAGCTTCTCACGGCGCGTTTTCAGTTCATTGTTAAGGTCGGCTACCGCGTCAGCGCCCTGTACGTGTTGTTCAGACATGTTGGTTCCTCATAACCCTGCTTTCAAACTTGCTTCGATAAATTGATCCAGGCTGCCATCCAGCACCGCCTGCGTGTTGCGGGTTTCAACCCCGGTACGCAGATCTTTGATGCGGGAGTCATCAAGGACATAAGAACGAATCTGGCTACCCCAGCCGATATCTGACTTGGTGTCTTCCATCGCCTGTTTCTCGGCATTCTTCTTCTGCATTTCCAGTTCATAAAGCTTCGCTTTCATCTGCTTCATGGCCTGGTCTTTGTTCTTGTGCTGGGAACGGTCGTTCTGACACTGCGTCACAATCCCGGTCGGGATGTGGGTAATACGCACCGCAGATTCTGTACGGTTAACGTGCTGACCGCCCGCACCAGAGGCGCGATAAACGTCGATACGCAGATCCGCCGGGTTGATATCGATATCAATATCATCGTCAACTTCCGGGTAGACAAACGCCGAACTGAACGACGTATGGCGACGGCCACCTGAATCGAACGGGCTTTTACGTACCAGGCGGTGTACGCCGGTTTCAGTACGCAGCCAACCGTAAGCATACTCGCCAGCAATTCTGATGGTCACGGATTTAATACCCGCGACTTCACCTTCAGACTCTTCAATAATTTCGGTCTTAAAGCCGCGCGCTTCAGCCCAACGCAGATACATACGCATCAGCATGCTTGCCCAGTCCTGCGCTTCCGTACCGCCGGAGCCAGCCTGGATATCGAGATAGCAATCTGCGCTGTCATATTCACCGGAGAACATACGACGGAATTCCAGCTGGGCCAGCTTATCTTCCAGGGTATCGAGTTCTGCTACGGCTTCGTTAAAGGTTTCTTCGTCATCGGCTTCTACAGCCAGCTCCAGCAGGCCGGAGACATCTTCCAGGCCCTGGCTCATCTGATCGAGCGTATCAACGATGGCCTCAAGGGAGGAACGCTCTTTACCCAGCGCCTGGGCACGTTCGGGTTCGTTCCACACGTCCGGCTGTTCCAGCTCGGCGTTTACTTCTTCCAGACGCTCTTTCTTGGCATCATAGTCAAAGATACCCCCTAAGAACGTCAGAGCGCTCCGTGAGGTCCTGAATGCGGTTATTTACCGGATTAATTTCAAACATTGTCTGATTTCTTTTATTGGACTAGTCAAAATGCGGTTATAAGAGCGGGATTGTAACTAATCCACGCCCTTTTTTATAGCGATTAGTGACGCTAAAGTGGCCAGATATTGTCGATTATAATCTGCAAGCTGCGGTTGCCGCGAAACTCGTTAATATCCAGTTTGTAGGCAAGCTGAACTTCGCGAACACCGTTGTCGGGCCAGCAGGTGGTATCAACATTAAATGCAATACCGTCCAGCAGTGGGCCGCCGCCAACAGGCTCAACCATTACCTTCAGATGACGCTCACCGACCAGGCGTTGCTGAAGCAGCCGGAAATGCCCGTCAAACAGCGGTTCTGGGAACATTTGCCCCCACGGTCCGGCATCACGCAGCATTTGCGCGACCTCCATGGTCATCTCCGCTGCGCTCAGAGCACCATCTGATACCACTTCACCCTGTAGTAAGGCGGGATCCAGCCACTCGGTTACCAGTTCGCCGAAACGCTGCTGGAAACGCTCAAACTGCGCCTCTTCCAGCGACAAACCTGCTGCCATAGCGTGGCCGCCAAACTTGAGGATCATGCCAGGATAAAGGGTGTCCAGGCGCTCCAGCGCATCGCGCATGTGTAGCCCCTGAATCGAGCGTCCGGAGCCTTTGAGCGTACCGTCGCCGGCAGGCGCAAACGCAATCACCGGACGGTGGAAGCGCTCCTTAATGCGTGATGCCAGAATCCCCACCACGCCCTGATGCCACTCAGGGTGGTACATTGCCAGACCGCCCGGTAGCGTATCACTACTGCGTTCCAGCTTTTCACACAGAGTCAGCGCTTCCGTCTGCATCCCCTGCTCGATCTCTTTGCGTGTTTGGTTGAGCGCGTCCAGCTCATTGGCCAGCACGCGCGCTTCACCAATGTTGTCGCACAGTAGCAGCGCCACACCAACGGACATATCGTCCAGACGCCCCGCCGCATTCAGCCGTGGCCCGAGGGCAAAACCTAAATCGCTGGCAGCCAGTTTGAGTGGGTCGCGATTGGAAATCTCCAACAGCGCTTTAATACCCGGACGGCACTTTCCGGCACGAATACGGCTTAAGCCCTGCCACGTCAGAATGCGATTATTGGCATCCAACGGAACCACGTCGGCCACCGTGCCAAGCGCAACCAGATCGAGCAAATCCGCCAGATTCGGCGGTGCAATGCCGCGTTCATCAAACCAGCCTTTGTCACGCAAAAAGGTGCGCAGCGCCAGCATCAGGTAGAAGGCAACACCAACGCCCGCCAGCGATTTCGACGGGAATTCACAGTCGGGCAGGTTAGGGTTGATAATAGCCTCTGCGCCCGGCAGCGTGTCTCCGGGTAGATGGTGATCGGTCACCACGACCGGGATCTTCAACGTTCTGGCATGTTCAACGCCCGCGTGGGACGAAATGCCATTGTCGACAGTAACAATCAGCTGAGCGCCCCGTGCATGGACCTGATCCACCACTTCCGGGCTTAAACCATAGCCGTCTTCAAAACGATTCGGCACCAGATAGTCAACGTTGCTGCAGCCCAACGCACGCATCGCCAGGATGCTCAGCGCCGTGCTGGTCGCGCCATCGGCGTCAAAATCGCCGACCACGATGATTCGGGTTCCTTCGCGAAAGGCGTTATAGAGGATCTCAACCGCTTTTTCGACGCCATTTAAATGCTGCCACGGCAACATGCCTTTCACGCTACGCTCAAGCTCCTGCGCGCTGCGCACGCCCCGACTGGCGTACAAACGACGCAGCAGTGGTGGCAGGTCGGCAGGTAGCTCGGCGGTCTCGTCGGCTTTACGCCGACGAAGTTGTATCTGTTGTTTCACGCGAATTATTTACCGCTGGTTTGTTTGGCATGTGCGTCAAGGAATTCTTTCATCTCTTTCGGCCCCTGATAGCCAGGCACTACATAGCCATTGCTCAATACAATCGCCGGCGTACCGCTGACGCCAAACTGTACGCCCAGTGCGTAGTGGTTAGCGATGTCCACATCACAGGTCGCTGGTTTCACGCCCTTGCCAGCCATTGCATCGTCAAAGGCTTTGTTTTTATCCTTCGCACACCAGATAGACTTCATGTCCTGCTCTGCCTGGCTTTCCAGTCCCTGACGAGGGAAGGCCAGATAGCGTACGGTGATCCCTAACGCATTGTAGTCTTTCATCTCTTCATGCAGCTTGTGGCAGTAGCCACAGGTGATGTCGGTGAAAACGGTAATGACATGTTTTTCCTGCGGCGCTTTGTAGACGATCATCTCGTTTTCCAGCGCGTTCAAATGCTTCATCAGCAGTTGGTTAGTGACGTTTACCGGGCTTGCGCCGCTCACGTCGTACATTGGTCCCTGAATAATATGTTTACCGTCTTCGGTAACGTATAGTACGCCACTATTGGTCAGTACGGTTTTCATGCCCGCAACCGGAGCTGACTGAATCTCGGTACTCTGAACGCCCAGCTTCGCTAATGACTGGCGAATCGCCGCATCGTCAGCATGTACCATACCAGTAAAAGCCGTTGCCAGCAGAGTGAACATCATAAAACGTTTTTTCATAACCTATCCTTTCCTGTCAGCACTCACGCTCGCGGGTGATGCTGTTGATGTAGTTGCCGCAAGCGCTCCGTTGCGACATGAGTATAAATCTGCGTTGTCGAGAGGTCGCTATGCCCCAGCAGCATCTGCACCACGCGCAGGTCAGCGCCATGATTGAGCAGATGCGTGGCAAACGCGTGGCGCAGGACATGCGGTGACAGCTTTTCGCTATCGATTCCAGCCAACACAGCATAGTGTTTAATACGATGCCAGAAGGTTTGACGAGTCATCTGTTGCGCGCGCTGGCTGGGAAACAGCACATCAATCGATACGCCATTGAGTAACCATGGACGCCCATGCTCCAGGTACGTTTCCAGCCAGTACACCGCCTCTTCACCTAACGGGACAAGACGCTCTTTATTTCCTTTGCCGATTACCCGAACCACGCCCTGACGCAGGCTGACATCGCTCATCGTCAGCCCCACCAGTTCTGACACGCGCAGGCCCGTGGCATACAATACTTCCAGCATGGCTTTGTCGCGAAGTTCCAGCGGTTGCTCGATAAGCGGTGCCTGCAGCAGTCGTTCTACCTGCGCTTCGCTGAGATCTTTGGGCAGACGCTGTGGAAGCTTAGGTGATGCCAGCGCAGCGCTGGGGTCATCTTCGCGAAATTTCTCACGGTAAAGATGCTGAAAAAAGCGCCGTGTCGCACTGAGCAAGCGTGCAGAACTGGTGGCCTTATATCCCCCATCCATCCGCTCAGCCAGCAATGCTTGCAGGTCATCACTCTGCGCGGTCGCCAGCGAAGCACCGCGGTGATGTAACCATTCGACAAGCATGGTCAGATCGCGACGATACGCACTTAACGTATTTTCCGCCAGATTTCGTTCCAGCCACAGTGCATCAAGAAACTGCTCGATGCGCGCCAGATCCTGTTCCACTCGCACCCCTTATTCCACTCTCATTTTTGATGCATTATGCCTCATTGTGCCGAGAATGCGGCGATTCTGTTACACTACCCGCAACGCTACAGCAGAATTGAGATGTTTACGTCATGAACATGGGTCTTTTTTACGGTTCAAGCACCTGCTACACCGAAATGGCAGCGGAAAAAATCCGCGATATCCTGGGTCCCGAACTGGTGACACTGCACAACCTCAAAGATGATTCCCCGAGCTTAATGGAGCAGTATGACGTGCTCATTTTGGGCATCCCGACCTGGGATTTCGGTGAAATTCAGGAGGATTGGGAAGCAGTCTGGGCGCAACTGGACGACCTCAACCTGGAAGGCAAAATTGTTGCGCTTTACGGTATGGGCGATCAGTTGGGATACGGCGAATGGTTCCTGGATGCACTGGGTATGCTGCACGATAAACTGGTTACAAAAGGCGTTAAATTTGTGGGTTACTGGCCAACTGAAGGCTATGAATTCACCAGCGATAAACCCGTCATTGCCGATGGACAGCTGTTTGTTGGTCTGGCGCTGGATGAAACGAACCAGTACGACCTCAGCGATGAACGCATTCAGGCCTGGTGCGAGCAAATTCTTGGTGAAATGGCCGAGCACTGGTCCTGAGTTGCTGCCGACTGACGGTTAAGGTCGCAACCTTACCGTCAGTGCTACATCTGCTTCGCCTGTTGCAGTATTAACCGCCGTAAATCCCGCCATTCTGCGTCATCCATACTGTCTGCCGCCAGCCATAGATGCTGACGTTTTCCGGTATCGGAACGCAAACGCAGCATCATGCCTGTTTTTACCATCCAGGGGGCGCTAACGATAGACCACTCTTGCCCCTGCCAGCGCAGACGACCGTTCATCAACAGCCGAATCTCGCCCTGACAGGCGTTAATTCGGCGCTGGCTTCGTACGCTATCGAACACCACCAAAGACAGCAAAACCAGCCATAATGGGGTGTAACTCAATGGCCAGGGCATCAATAAAATAAATACCGCGACCAGCCCATGAATGAGCAGTGAAAGCCATTGCGCGCGCCATGAAACGCGTAAATCAGATTGCCACTGGACCACGTTCCCGATTCCGTGTCTGGATAAGTCGCACCATCTGTTCCAGCTGAGCATCAGCTGGTTTCCCATGATTCATCAACCAGTTAAACAAATCTGGATCATCACATTCTAGCAGACGAATAAAGATACGTTTTTCTTCGTCACTTAAGCTGTCGTATTCATGTTCGAAAAACGGCATGATCGAGATGTCCAGCTCGCGCATACCACGGCGGCATGCCCAATGAATACGTGCTTTGTTGTTAATATCCATGTTCTTCTCCCTGTCTCGCGAAAACGAAGTATCCGGCTATTGTAACGTGTTTTTCCCGCGCATTGACGGGAATATCAGTAATCGGAAGCTTGTTCGCGAAATAAAACCGCATTAAGTCAAAGGATTCAGCATTTTTGGATGTCTCCTCGCAAAGCTTAATATATGGCACAAATAGCCTGTTTAAACCGCTTGCAATGGGCCATAGCTCTTTTACCATTAGTCATTATCACTGCGTTAAGCAAATCAGGACATTATTATGGCTTTTACATCTTTTCCTCCTCGCCAGCCTTTCGCGTCAACGCGTTTGCCTCTGACGCTAATGACGCTCGATGACTGGGCGCTCGCCACCATCACCGGTGTCGACAGTGAGAAGTATATTCAGGGTCAGGTCACGGCGGATGTCAGCCAGATGACCGAACATCAGCACGTGTTGGCGGCACATTGTGACGCCAAAGGTAAAATGTGGAGCACCCTGCGTCTGTTCCGCCAGGGTGACGGTTTTGCCTGGGTTGAGCGCCGTAGCCTGCGCGATGCGCAGCTTACTGAACTGAAAAAATACGCGGTCTTTTCGAAAGTGGCGATTGCCCCGGACGACGAGCGCGTCCTGCTGGGCGTAGCGGGATTCCAGGCACGTGCGGCACTGGCCAATCTTTTTAGCGAATTACCGAGCAGCGATAAGCAGGTTATTACCGAAGGCTCTTCCACAATATTGTGGTTTGAACACCCAGCCGAACGCTTCTTACTAGTGACCGATACTGCCACAGCGGAAACGCTGGCAGAGAAACTGCGTGGTGAAGCGGAGTTAAATAACAGCCAACAGTGGCTGGCGCTGGATATCGAAGCGGGTATTCCTGTTATTGATTCTGCCAACAGCGCGCAGTTTATTCCGCAAGCCACCAATCTGCAGGCATTAGGCGGCATCAGCTTTAAAAAAGGGTGCTATACCGGTCAGGAAATGGTTGCCCGCGCAAAATTCCGCGGAGCCAACAAACGCGCCATGTGGACTCTGGCAGGAGCGGCCAGTCGCGTACCGGAAGCGGGTGAAGACCTGGAGCTGAAAATGGGTGAGAACTGGCGTCGTACCGGCACCATACTCGCCGCAGTGCAGCTGGCTGATGGGCAAGTGCTGGTGCAGGTTGTGATGAATAACGATATGGAAGTCGACAGCGTGTTCCGCGTTCGAGACGACGCAAAAACGCTGCATATCGTACCGCAGCCGTATTCGCTGGAAGAGTAAATGAATAATGCCTGATTGCGATGCGTCTATCAGGCATGCTGGCTTTTGTTTTGTAGGCCGGATAAGGCGCTAGCCGCCATCCGGCATCAATGATTACGCCTGACCAACGTACAGATAGATTGCCAGGAAGTGGCAAACGCTGCCGCCCAGCACAAAGCCGTGCCAGATCGCGTGGTTGTAAGGAATACGCTTACATACGTAGAAAATAACACCCAGCGAATAGACTACGCCGCCAACGGCCAGCAGCGTCACCCCCCCCACCGCCAGCTTAACCGCCAGTTGATACACCACAATCAGCGATAGCCAGCCCATTGTCAGGTAGGTCACCAGCGACAGAACCTTAAAGCGGTGCGCAATAGTCAGTTTGAATAAAATACCGATTAGCGCCAGGCTCCAGATCACAATCATCAGTCCGCGTGCCAGCGGCGAATCCAGCCCCACCAGCAGGAATGGCGTGTAGGTCCCGGCAATCAGCAGATAAATCGCGCAGTGGTCGAATTTTTTCAGCCAGACTTTCGCTCTCTGATGGGGGATCGCATGATACAAGGTTGAGGCAAGGAACAGCAGGATCATGCTGCCACCGTACAGGCTGTAGCTAGTAATGGCCATAGCGCTGGCGTTGGTATCCACTGCCTGAACCAGTAACAACACCAGTCCGACAATCCCAAACACCAGCCCGATACCATGGCTGATGCTGTTGGCTATTTCCTCTGCCAGCGAATATCCCTGCGCGATTAATGGCTTCTGAACCATAAGTTACTCCCCAGAAACGAACACTTTCGTTATTGCGCCTCTAGCGTAACTGAGAATGGTTCCAGTGAACACCTGTTAGCTAAAATAAATATCACATTAAGATTAATCATTTAAAATCATGGCGTTGCAACTATTTTTTCAACTAACAGATGTTTCTTTAAATCAAAGACATTTAAAATCAATCACATAAAATTGCGTCTGATTCGGGTAAATCTCGGCAATCACATGTTTAAGTTCTTCAAGCGTCATGTTTTCCTGCTGGGCATGTTTATCCGTTAGCGTATCCAAAGTAACAGTTGAGGTGCCAACAACCTCAATCGTGCAGAAGTAACCGTCATCTTCGAAGCGCCCAACCCGTAAAATGTCCCCGGCTTTGAAGTGTGATTCGGACTCGTCACGAATGGTGATGGTTTTGCGTCCGGCCAGAATGTCATCCTGGAAACGCTGAAAAAAAGTGATGTCATTTGGCTGCATGTTATTATTCCTTGTAGATGAAGTCTGATGAGTGAGTTTTGCCATTGTGAGTATGTTCTCCCACGCTGCCATCGCCAGTCTCAACAATCTTGAGATGCTGGTCTACAACTATGTCATCAAAAACCGTGACAAAGTCATGTACATGACCATTCGCGAGCTGGCTGATGCCGTGGGCGTTTCCACCACTACCGTACTGCGCTTTTGCCGCAAGCTTAAGTGTGAAGGTTACTCAGAATTCCGCGTACGCTTCAAATTATATTTAGAGCAGAATGAACCACAACAGGCTAATTTCGGTGCCAGCGAAATTATCAGTTTCTTTAAAGGCGTCAATAACGACGAGTTCGATAAACTGCTCGATCAGGCTGTTGATATTATATTATCTTCCGAGCGTATTATATTCGTTGGGGCGGGAACGTCTGGAGCTCTGGCGAAATATGGCGCACGTTTTTTCTCAAACGTCGGTAAATTCAGTAATCACATTGATGATCCTTATTTCCCGGTAACTAACGATATGGCCAGAAACGCGCTGGCGATCGTGCTTTCCGTGTCTGGTGAAACAGAAGAGATCCTGCGCTTTGCCAGCCAGTTTAGTCTGCACAACTGTAAGGTTCTGTCGGTCACCAGCCATGAACACTCTCGCCTGGCGAAGCTGGCAGACTTTAACCTCTCCTGGCATGTTCCACAAACACGTATTGCCGGGGTATACGATATAACCACGCAGATCCCCGTTATTTATATTCTGGAATCACTCGGGCGCAAGCTGGCGAAAATAATAGCGTAAAAAACAATGTGTTTTTTTGATGTAACAAATCACATTTACGCTATTTTGTTATACCGTGACATTTATCTTTCCTTTGTTAGACTCAAAATCAGATTGTATTAATTTGAGACTGAGCGCAGATGAAAAAACTTACCTTACCAAACGATTTTTTATGGGGCGGCGCTGTGGCGGCGCATCAGGTTGAAGGCGGCTGGAACAAAGGTGGCAAAGGTCCCAGCATTTGCGACGTGCTGACCGGTGGGGCACACGGCGTTCCGAGAGAAATTACTCAGGACGTCGTGCAGGGTAAATACTATCCCAACCACGAAGCAGTCGATTTTTACGGTCATTACAAAGAAGACATTAAGCTGTTTGCCGAGATGGGTTTCAAATGCTTCCGTACGTCAATTGCCTGGACCCGCATCTTCCCGAAAGGAGACGAAACCCAGCCAAATGAAGAAGGGTTAAAATTCTACGACGACATGTTTGATGAACTGCTGAAGTACAACATCGAACCGGTCATTACCCTCTCCCACTTCGAAATGCCACTGCATTTGGTTCAACAGTACGGTAGCTGGACCAATCGTAAAGTCGTCGATTTCTTTGTCCGTTTTGCTGAAGTCGTTTTTGAGCGCTACAAGCACAAGGTCAAATACTGGATGACCTTCAACGAGATCAACAACCAGCGTAACTGGCGCGCACCGCTGTTTGGCTATTGCTGCTCGGGCGTGGTGTATACCGAGCATGAAAACCCGGAAGAGACCATGTACCAAGTGTTGCATCACCAGTTTGTCGCCAGCGCACTGGCGGTAAAAGCGGCACGTCGCATCAATCCTGACATGAAAGTCGGCTGCATGCTGGCGATGGTCCCGCTGTATCCCTTCTCTTGTAAGCCTGAAGATATGATGTTTGCGCAAGAATCGATGCGTGAGCGCTACGTCTTCACCGATGTCCAGTTGCGCGGTTACTACCCCTCTTATGTTCTGAATGAGTGGGAGCGTCGTGAATTCAACATCAAAATGGAAGCAAACGACGAACAGATCCTGCGCGAAGGTACCTGTGACTATCTCGGTTTCAGCTACTACATGACCAACGCCGTTAAAGCGGAAGGTGGCAGCGGTGATGCGATTTCCGGCTTTGAGGGCAGCGTACCGAACCCGCACGTCAAAGCATCCGACTGGGGCTGGCAGATTGACCCCGTCGGTCTGCGCTATGCCTTATGTGAGCTGTATGAACGCTACCAGAAGCCGCTGTTTATCGTTGAAAACGGGTTTGGCGCTTATGACAAAGTAGAAGAAGACGGTAGCATCAACGACGACTATCGCATCGACTATCTGCGCGCCCACGTCGAAGAGATGATGAAAGCGGTAACGTATGATGGCGTAGACCTGATGGGCTATACGCCCTGGGGCTGCATCGACTGCGTGTCGTTTACCACCGGTCAGTACAGCAAACGCTACGGGTTTATCTACGTAAACAAACACGACGACGGCACCGGCGATATATCGCGTTCGCGGAAGAAGAGTTTTGAGTGGTATAAAGCAGTGATTGCCAGCAACGGCGAGAACCTGTGATTTTTTGCCGGATGGCGCAGCGCCATCCGGCAATCAAGTCCCTACTTACCGCCTGCCAGCTCCAGAAAACTCCCCGTAACGTAAGATGCTTTCTCGCTCAACAGCCAGGTAATCGCCTGCGCGACCTCCTCCGGTTGTCCACCGCGCTGCATAGGTAACAGCGATTTCACGCGATCGACTCTTCCCGGCTCGCCGCCTGACGCATGCATTTCAGTGTAAATCAGACCCGGCCGCACACAGTTCACGCGGATCCCCTGCGCTGCAACCTCCAGCGCCAGACCGGTAGTGAGCGTGTCCACCGCGCCTTTTGAGGCGGCGTAATCAACGTACTCGAAAGGGGCGCCTAGCCGTGAGGCCGCTGAAGAGACATTCACAATCGCCCCGCCATGACCACCATGCTTAAACGACATGCGCTTTACCGCTTCTCTACAGCACAGAAAATAGCCAGTAACATTGGTCGTCAGAACACGATTAATTCTTTCAGCGGTTAGGCTTTCCACCGTGCTCTGTTCAAACAAAATCCCGGCATTATTCACCAGGGCAGTCAGCGGCTCGCCTGCACGGTCAATAGACTCAAACATTGCTACCACCTGGCTTTCATCGCTGATATCTGCCCGTAAAGCAAACGCCTTCCCTCCAGCAGCGGCGATGCTGTTCACCACCTCCGTTGCCGCACGAATATTGTGATGAAAGTTCAACGCGACCGTGTAGCCCTCTTGCGCCAGTTGCAGTGCGGTTGCTCGACCAATGCCACGACTGCCGCCCGTCACCAATGCTATAGCCATAACGTTTCTCCCAAAAAATAAAGGCGCCGAAGCGCCTTTAAAAGATAGTCGAATCAGCAGATTACTGATATTCGCTCATCGGTACGCAGGAGCAGAACAGGTTACGGTCACCGTAAACATCATCAAGACGCTTCACGGTTGGCCAGTATTTGTTCGCCACACCCGCCGGGAAGACGGCGATTTCGCGGCTATAACCGTGGTTCCACTCCGCGACCAGCTCGTTTTGCGTGTGCGGTGAGTTAACCAGTGGGTTATCTTCCAGTGACCATTCACCCGCTTTCACACGGTCGATCTCCGCGCGAATGGCCAGCATCGCATTGATAAAGCGATCCAGTTCCACCTTGCTTTCAGATTCAGTCGGTTCCACCATCAGCGTACCCGCTACCGGGAACGACATGGTCGGTGCATGGAAACCGTAATCGATCAGACGCTTGGCAATATCCAGTTCGCTGATGCCGGTCTCTTCTTTCAGTGGGCGAATGTCGAGAATACATTCATGCGCCACGCGACCATCACGACCGGTATACAGCACCGGATAGGCATCTTTCAGACGGCTGGCAATATAGTTAGCGTTCAGGATCGCCACCTGGCTTGCCTGCTTCAGACCTTCTGCGCCCATCATACGGATGTACATCCAGCTGATTGGCAGAATAGATGCGCTACCAAACGGAGCGGCAGAAACTGCGCCCTGACGGGTCAGCATGCCTTCAATCTGCACCACGCTGTGACCCGGTACGAACGGTGCCAGGTGTGATTTCACGCCGATCGGTCCCATACCCGGGCCGCCGCCGCCGTGCGGAATGCAGAATGTTTTATGCAGGTTGAGATGTGATACGTCCGCGCCGATAAAGCCCGGCGTGGTGATCCCAACCTGAGCGTTCATGTTCGCGCCATCAAGGTAAACCTGACCGCCAAACTGGTGCACAACGTCGCACACTTCACGGATTGTTTCTTCATACACGCCGTGCGTGGATGGGTAGGTCACCATGATGCAAGAGAGGTTGTCGGCATGTTGTTCTGCTTTTGCACGCAGATCGTCTAAGTCGATGTTACCGTTCTTATCACAAGCGACCACCACCACCTGCATACCCGCCATCTGAGCGGAAGCCGGGTTAGTACCGTGAGCAGAGGCCGGGATCAGGCAGATATCACGATGGCCTTCATTACGGCTTTCGTGATAATGGCGAATCGCCAGCAGCCCCGCATACTCCCCCTGTGCGCCGGAGTTCGGCTGCATGCAGACTGCGTCATAACCGGTCAGTTTTACCAGCCACTCGGAAAGTTGGCCGATCATCTGGTGATAACCTTCTGCCTGCTCTGGAGGACAGAACGGATGAAGCTCAGCGAATTCCGGCCAGGTGATCGGGATCATCTCGGCCGCCGCGTTCAGCTTCATGGTGCAGGATCCCAGCGGGATCATCGCCTGGTTCAGCGCCAGATCTTTGCGCTCCAGCGAGTGCATGTAACGCATCATCTCGGTTTCGCTATGGTAGCGGTTGAACACCGGATGGCTGAGGATCGCATCGTCACGCAGCATACTGTCCTGAATGGAACGGCTGTCGAGCGCCACGTCTTTATCCAGCGTATCAATGTTCAGGCCGTGGCTGTCGCCCAGCAGAATATTGAGCAATTGCACAACATTTTCACGGGTAGTGGTTTCGTCGAGGGTAATACCTACCGCGTTATGAATATCGCTACGCAGATTGATTTCTGCCGCTTCGGCACGCGCCAGTACTGCAGCTTTATCGGCTACTTCAACGCACAGGGTGTCGAAGTAATGCGCATGACGCAGCTTCAATCCTTTCTGTTGCAGGCCGACTGCCAGGATATCGGTCAGGCGGTGGATGCGATTAGCAATGCGTTTCAGGCCAACCGGACCATGATAAACGGCATACAGACTGGCGATGTTGGCCAGCAGGACCTGCGAGGTACAAATGTTGGAGTTCGCTTTCTCGCGGCGGATATGCTGCTCACGAGTCTGCATCGCCATGCGCAGTGCGGTATTGCCCGCCGCATCTTTGGAGACGCCGATAATACGGCCTGGCATAGAGCGTTTGAATTCGTCTTTAGCAGCAAAAAATGCCGCGTGTGGACCGCCGTAGCCCATCGGTACGCCGAAGCGTTGTGCAGAGCCGAAAACGATGTCCGCCCCCTGTTTGCCCGGCGCAGTCAGCAGTACCAGCGCCATAAAATCGGCCGCGACGCTGACCACAACTTTGCGGGATTTCAGCTCAGTAATCAGTGCGCTGTAGTCGTGCACTTCACCGGTAGTGCCAACCTGCTGCAACAGCACGCCGAACACATCCTGATGATCCAGCGCTTTTGCCGCATCATCGACAATGACGTCAAAACCAAAGGTTTCTGCACGGGTGCGCACAACATCCAGCGTTTGCGGATGGACATCTGCGGCCACAAAGAAGCGGTTGGCGTTTTTCAGTTTGCTGACGCGTTTTGCCATCGCCATTGCTTCAGCCGCTGCGGTGGCTTCATCCAGCAGAGAGGCAGAGGCCATGTCCAGACCGGTCAGATCCAGCGTCACCTGCTGGAAGTTGAGCAGCGCTTCCAGGCGACCCTGAGACACTTCTGGCTGATACGGCGTATACGCAGTGTACCAGCCCGGGTTTTCCAGCATGTTGCGCAGGATAACCGGTGGCAACTGCACGGCGGTGTAGCCCATGCCAATGTAGGACGTGAAGCGCTTGTTACGCCCGGCGATGGCTTTTAATTCAGCCAGCGCAGCGTATTCGGTCGCCGCCTCGCCCACCTGCGGCGGGGTTGCGAGCTGAATGTCTTTCGGCACAATCTGGCCGATCAGCGCGTTTAACGACTCGGCGCCAACCGCATTCAGCATCTCTCGCTGCTGCGCGGCGTCCGGTCCGATGTGGCGTTCAATAAAAGCGCCGCTGTTTTCAAGCTGGCTTAACGTCTGTGTCATGGGCGATGGTTCCTGAAACGTGCAGTGAATCGTAGGTGTCTCTACTACCTGAATACGCGAAATAATTCGCGTTGCAGGTATGCGGGTAAGCCAACACACCTGCAACGTGAAAAATGAAGCGTATTTACTCGTCTTCTAACAATGCTTCGTATGCGGTCGCATCCAGCAGCGATTCAATTTCGCTTTCATCGCTGGCTTTGATTTTGAAAATCCAGCCCCCCGCATACGGCTCGCTGTTAACCAGTTCCGGAGAGTCGCTGAGCGCGTCGTTGACCGCAACAATCTCACCGCCTACTGGCGCATAGATATCGGAAGCCGCTTTTACGGACTCCGCAACAGCGCAGTCATCGCCCGCGCTGACGGTTGAGCCAACTTCAGGCAGGTCAACGAAAACCATGTCACCTAACAGCTCCTGAGCGTGTTCGGTGATACCAACGGTGTAGGAACCGTCAGCTTCTTTGCGCAGCCATTCGTGTTCTTTGCTGTATTTCAGTTCTGCAGGTACGTTGCTCATCAATCAATCTCCAAAAAAGGATGAATTACGCGACGGCTTTGCCGTTACGCACAAAAACAGGTTTAGTCACTTTTACCGGCATTTCGCGGTTACGAATCTGAACGATTGCGGTATCACCAATACCCGCAGGGACACGTGCCAGCGCGATGCTGTAACCCAGAGTAGGGGAGAATGTCCCGCTGGTGATAATGCCTTCCTGCTGGTTGCCGGAAGCATCAGTGAAACGCACCGGCAGTTCATTACGCAGCACGCCCTTCTCGGTCATCACCAGCCCTACCAGCTGTTCGTGGCCTTTTTCACGCTGCATTTCCAGCGCATCCCGACCGATAAAGTCGCGATCGGTCGGTTCCCACGCGATAGTCCAACCCATGTTAGCCGCCAGCGGTGAAATGCCTTCGTCCATCTCCTGACCGTACAGGTTCATGCCCGCTTCCAGACGCAGCGTGTCACGCGCCCCCAAACCACAAGGTTTTACGCCTGCTTGTACCAGCGCACGCCAGAAATCTGCCGCCTTTTCATTCGGCATAGCAATTTCATAACCTGCTTCGCCGGTATAACCGGTGGTTGCGATGAACAAGTCACCCGCCTGAACGCCGAAGAACGGCTTCATGCCTTCTACCGCATGGCGCTGCTCGTCAGTAAACAGGGTAGCGGCTTTTTCCTGCGCGTTTGGCCCCTGTACCGCAATCAGCGACAGGTCGTCACGAACGGTGATGTCGATGGCGTAAGGTTCAGCGTGTTGGGTAATCCAGGAGAGGTCTTTTTCGCGGGTGGCGGAGTTTACAACGAGGCGGAAGAAGTCTTCAGTGAAGTAATAGACAATCAGGTCATCTATCACGCCGCCCGAAGCGTTGAGCATACCGGAGTAGAGGGCTTTGCCCGTCTTCGTTAGCTTCGCGACGTCGTTTGCCAGCAGATAACGCAAGAACTCCCGGGTGCGGCTACCGCGCAGGTCGACGATGGTCATATGCGACACATCAAACATTCCGGCATCGGTGCGAACAGCATGGTGTTCATCAAGCTGAGAACCGTAGTGCAGTGGCATCATCCAGCCATGAAAATCGACCATGCGCGCGCCACATAGCGTGTGTTGTTCGTACAAAGGAGTCTGTTGAGCCATCTTTTCCTCGTTGAATAAGCGGGGCTATCAACTCTTTCGCGGTGAATTCTTCACCACGAAACCCAGCACCGCAGCCGCTCCTGGGGCTACGACGCAAACGTTCTCTTTGTCCTGAACTTACCACCGAAACAGACGCTAAACCATAAGGCAAAATTAACCATCACATTAGCTTATGACCAAAAATAGCCAAATCGCCGACAGAATAAAAACCCAAAATCATAGCGACAAATTAGAATAACAAACAAAGATAAGCTGAAATTCGCCGCATTAATCAACATTAAATGTGGAAAAAATGTCAAAAATGGCGTTATGAAAAAAACGTAATATAAAAAAAACTAATGCGAAAAAAGGCGTGGAATTAGATTATTTCAAATGAGAGAAGCATCCCGGCGCGCAGGCCGGGAGAGGAAAGTGTGACGGGTCTCAAACTCTTAAGATTGTCCTTACGGACGCTAGCGCAACCACTCAGGAAGATCGTTCAGTCCCATCGCCTGGCGGATGAGCTGTGGTTTTACACCTGGCAGGGTATCAGCCAGTTTCAGACCAATATCACGCAGCAGTTTTTTTGCCGGATTCTCGCCAGCAAACAGTTCACGAAAACCCTGCATACCAGCCAGCATCATCGCTGCACTGTGCTTACGGCTGCGCTCGTAACGGCGTAAATAGAGATACTGACCAATATCTTTGCCCTGACGCTGTAGCCGCTTAAGCTCGTCGATCAGCTCTGCCGCATCCATAAAGCCAAGGTTAACCCCCTGCCCCGCCAGCGGATGGATGGTATGCGCCGCATCCCCCACCAGCGCCAGGCGATGGGCAGCAAACTGCCGTGCGTAGCGTCCCGTCAGCGGAAACGCCTGACGTTCGCTTTCAAGGCTGCACAGCCCCAGACGATTATCAAAAGCGATATTCAGCGCCTGATTGAATTCGTCTTCGCTTGCCTGCTGCATACGTTCAGCTTCCTGCGGCGAGAGCGACCAGACGATAGAACACAGGTGCGGGTCATTGAGCGGCAGAAATGCCAGGATACCCTCACCATGAAACGCCTGACGCGCAACCGCACCGTGGGCTTCCTGCGTACGGATAGTCGCCACCAGCGCATGATGGCGGTAATCCCAGAAGGTGAGCGGAATATCCGCTTTGTTGCGCAGCCAGGAGTTAGCGCCATCGGCGCCGACTACCAGACGAGCCGTCAGCATCGCACCATCTTTCAGGGTCAGAAACGCCTCGTTCTCACCCCAGGCCACCTGCTGTAATTCAGCAGGAGCCAGCAACGTGATATCCGCTGAACGCTGCGCCTTTTGCCACAGCGCGTAATGAATCTCTGCGTTTTCGACAATGTGTCCCAAATGGCTGTAGCCCATACTCTGGTCATCAAACACAATACGGCCAAAGCTGTCTTTGTCCCAGACTTCCATGCCGTGGTAGCAGCAAGCGCGACGGGCTACAATATCGGACCAGACGCCAAGACGGGTAAGCAGTTTTTCACTGGCGGCATTAATAGCCGATACGCGAAGCTGAGGAGGTGCATCCGCCGCCAAAGGCTGCGGAACATGTTGTTCCAACACCGCAACGCGCAACCCGCTGCCCTGCAAGCCGCAGGCAACCGCCAGTCCCACCATGCCGCCACCCACAATTGCTACATCAACACTTTGCACAATCCACTCCTGATGCCTGGCTCAGCAGGCGTAATTGTTGCAGCCAGTTTGGACACGGACAGCGCGGAACAACCGAAGCGTACACGCAGTACGTGAGGATGATTCGCTTTGCTCCCCCTTCGGGCCGCCCTGAAGGGCGTTCAAAACTCTGTCGAGTTTTGTGTGAGCACTGCCCTGGTCCAAAGTGGCAAATAAAATAGCCTGCTGTGACAGGACTATCGCGCAACCCAACCGAGGGTTCGCTCCGCCAGCGCATCGCGCGCAGGGGTAAATAATTCCATCGCCATCAGCCCGACATTTCGTCCAACAACCAGCGGGGTCCAGCGATTGGCAAACAGATACACCAAATTGTTGGTCACGCCAATCGTCGTTTCGCGATCGCGTTCGCGGCGCTGCTGATAGCGTGCCAGCACCGCATAATCACCAACATCTTCCCCGCTGCTCTGCGCCTGGGTCAAGGTTTCAGCCAGGCTCATCACATCACGCAAACCAAGGTTGAAACCTTGTCCGGCAATAGGATGCAGCGTCTGGGCTGCGTTCCCTACCAGCACGGTACGATGGGTAATCGCTTTTTGCGCCGAGGTTAACGAAAGCGGATAGGCGTTGCGTTTACCTGCCTTGATAATACGCCCCAAGCGCCAGCCAAACGCGGTTTGCAGTTCACGACAAAACCGTTCGTCGGACCAGGCCAGAATCTCATCGCGCCGTTCCAGCGGATGACACCACACCAGCGAACAGCGACCGTCAGACATGGGCAACATTGCCAGCGGGCCATATTGCGTGAAACGTTCAAACGCTCGCCCGTCGTGCACAATGGAGGTCGTGACGTTGGCAATCACCGCCAGTTGCTCATAGGGCTGTTGCTGCCAGTCAACGCCGCAAGCGGTAGCCAGTGCGGAGCGCGTACCGTCGGCGGCCACCAACAGGCGACCATCAATCATCTCACCATTTTCCAGCGTTACTTCTACGCGCTCCTGCGTGCGTGACACGCTGGCTACGCGGTCGGGGCAGTGCAGCGTTACACCCGGCGCTTTACGCAGCAGCGCAAACAGACGCAGCCCGACATCGTGCAGCTCTACGACCTGCCCCAGCGCCGGAATACGGTATTCCTGCGCATCCAGCGTTACAAATCCGGCATGGCCGCGATCGCTGACGTGAACGGTTTTGATCGCCGTTGCACAATCGGCAATCGCCTGCCATATGCCAATTCGCGCCAGCTGTTGGCAGGTCCCTGCCGCCAGCGCGATCGCCCGGGCATCAAACCCTGGATGGCGATCAGTGTCGGGTGCGCTCGCTTCTATCAGATGTACCGGCAGAGTTCCATGGCTAAGCTGAGAAATGGCCAACGCCAGCGTCGCGCCAACCATACCACCGCCGACGATAATCACACTCATTGCAGTCTCGCCGCGGCCATTAAAGCTTCAATGTCATCCGCTTTCTTCACTACGCTGGCGGTCAGGTTTTCATTGCCGTCTTCGGTGATGAGGATGTCATCTTCAATACGAATGCCGATACCACGATAAGCAGGCGGTACATCGGCGTCCGGCGCGATATAGAGTCCCGGTTCAACAGTAAGCACCATTCCCGGCTCGAGAATGCGTGAGCGGTCCTGACCATAAACGCCAACGTCATGTACATCCAGACCCAGCCAATGGCTAAGACCATGCATAAAGAATGGGCGATGCGCATTTTCGGTGATCAGTTGGTCGACCTCACCGCGCAGAATGCCAAGCCTTACCAGGCCCGTAATCATGATACGCACCACTTCGCCGGTGACTTCCTGGATGGACGTCCCGGGACGATACAGGCGCAGGCTGGTCTCTAAAGATTCCAGTACGATGTCGTAGATTTCACGCTGGGCAGGAGTAAATTTGCCGTTTACCGGGAAGGTACGCGTAATGTCGCCCGCATAGCCTTTGTATTCACATCCGGCGTCAATCAGCACCAGATCGCCATCGCGCATTACACTTTCATTTTCAGTGTAATGCAGGATACAGCCGTTTTCACCGCTGCCGACAATCGTGTTATAGGATGGGTAACGCGCGCCATGGCGGGTAAATTCGTGGTGAATCTCACCTTCCAGCTGGTATTCAAACATTCCCGGACGGCATTTTTCCATCGCCCGGGTATGCGCCAGCGCGGTGATCTCTCCGGCACGGCGCATGACCGCAATTTCTTCCGCTGATTTGAACAGGCGCATTTCATGCACCATTGGGCGCCAGTCGATAATTGCGGCGGGCGCATGCAGATTTTGTCTGGAGCCTTTACGCAGTTTATCCAGTGCCGTACACACAATCTCGTCTGCCCAGGCATATTCGCCCTGTGCGTGATACACCGCGTCCAGGCCATTGAGTAACAGGTGAAGCTGTTGGTTGATTTCGCTGAAGGCCAGCGCCCGAGCAACGCCGAGTTTTGCCGGTGCGGCATCCTGGCCCAGACGACGACCAAACCAGATCTCCGCCGTCAGATCGCGAACCCGATTGAACAAAACGCTATGGTTATGAGTGTCATCGCTTTTAATCAGCACCAGCACGGCTTCAGGTTCGTTAAAACCGGTGAAGTACCAGAAATCACTGCTTTGGCGGTACGGATATTCACTGTCCGCGCTGCGCGTCGCTTCAGGCGCGGCAAAAATCAGCGCGGCGCTGCCGGGCTGCATTTGTGCCAGAAAAGCCTGGCGGCGGCGCTGGAATTCTTGCTGAGATATTTCGCTCATCACACTCTCCTTGGCGTTTTGTTCTTAATGCAGGGTCGGTTTACGGACTTCCGGCGCGGTCGGCTGCTGACGCGTAAACGTGTCATGACACAGCAAGGCGGCTACGCGCACGTATTCGATGATCTCTTCGAGCGACATTTCCAACTCTTCCTGATCTTCGTCTTCGTCATATCCCAACTGAGCGATATTGCGCAAGTCGTCAATCGCTTCCCCGGTTTCGCCTGTCACTTTGTCGAGCTTCGGCTGGGTAACGCCAAGCCCCAGCAAAAAGTGGTTTACCCACCCCGCCAGCGCATCGGCGCGATCAAACACACTGACGTCATCGCCTTCAGGCAGATAAAGATGAAAAAGGAAGCCATCGTCCTCGAGAGCATCGCTGGTGGCAGAGTGCATTTTCAGCAGTGCCTGAGCCAGCTCGTGACCAAAGGCCAGACCTTCGTTCGTCAGATCGTGCAGCAGCGGCTGCCATGAGCTGTCGTTGTTGCCACCGCAAATCATTCCGCTGATTAAGCCGTGCATTTCGGCCGGGGTTAATCCAGCCCCTTGTTGGTTCAAAAACTGGCTAACGTCGTTGTAGCCAGGCATTTCGTTCTGTATAGACATAAGCATTCGTCATCAAAGGGAGGAATATTCATGGTATGCTACCACTTTGGACCCTGGTGAACCAGAAAAGGGCTTGTATCTTAATACCAGGGTAGCTATAGTGTCGCCCCTTCGCGGACCCAAGGTCTGGAGACGAAGGCAGCGCAGTCAATCAGCAGGAAGGTGGCATGTCTGCACAACCCGTCGATATCCAAATATTTGGCCGTTCACTGCGAGTGAATTGCCCGCCTGAACAAAGGGATGCGTTGAATCAGGCTGCGGACGATCTTAATCAGCGATTGCAAGATCTGAAAGTTCGCACTAGAGTCACAAATACTGAGCAGTTGGTTTTCATCGCCGCGTTGAACATCAGCTATGAATTAACTCAGGAAAAAGCGAAGACGCGTGAGTACGCGGCGAGCATGGAACAACGTATTCGGATGCTACAACAGACCATCGAACAGGCGTTGCTTGATCAGGGTCGCATAACCGAAAAAACGGGCCAAAACTTTGAATAACACTTTTCGGTTTACTGTGGTAGAGTGACCGTGAAGACAAAATTTCTCTGAGATGTTTGCAAGCGGGCCAGTCCCCTGAGCCGATATTTCATACCACAAGAATGTGGCGCTCCATGGTTGGTGAGCATGCTCGGCCCGTCCGAGAAGCCTTAAAACTGTGACGACACATTCACCTTGAACCAAGGGTTCAAGGGTTACAGCCTGCGGCGGCATCTCGGAGATTCCCTTCTACCTGGCAACAGCCATGACGCTACTATCTGAACTCCCTTTATCACGGCAAGAAATTCGTCAACTGATTCGTCAGCGTCGACGTGCGCTTACCCCTGAGCAGCAACGACAATACGGTCAGCAAGCCGCGACCCGAATGCTCAGTTATCCCCCTGTTGTACTCGCGCATACCGTGGCGGTGTTTCTCTCGTTTGATGGCGAACTCGATACCCAGCCGCTAATAGATCAGCTGTGGCGAGCGGGCAAGCGTGTCTATCTTCCGGTGCTTCATCCCTTCAGCCCCGGTAATTTACTCTTCCTGCACTATCATCCGCACAGCGACCTGGTGACTAATCGCTTAAAAATTCAGGAACCGCGGCTTGATGTACGCGACGTATTGCCGCTATCAAAGCTGGATGTGCTGATTACACCGTTAGTGGCGTTTGATGAATACGGGCAACGCCTGGGCATGGGCGGCGGATTTTATGACCGTACGCTACAAAACTGGCAGCAGCATAAGATCCAACCCGTGGGTTACGCACATGACTGCCAGTTAGTCGAGAAGTTGCCAGTTGAAGAGTGGGATATCCCGCTGCCTGCGGTGGTGACGCCGTCCAAAATTTGGGCGTGGTAGGAAAACCGGGAACATGCCGGGCAGGCCAGCAGCCTGCCCGTTAAAAGGAAATCAGTACAGCAGACGAGCGCGAATGGTTCCCGGAAGAGATTTCATCGCCTGCAGCGCTTTCTCCGCCACATCTTCATCCGCTTCAATATCGATAACAACGTAACCTACCTGCGCGGAAGTCTGCAGATACTGCGCGGCAATGTTGACGCCCTGCTCGGCAAAAATCTGGTTCAGCGCCGTCAGTACGCCGGGACGATTTTCGTGAATGTGCATCAGACGACGGCCACCGTGCAGCGGCAGCGATACTTCCGGGAAGTTAACCGCAGACAGCGTAGAACCGTTGTCGGAATACTTGGTCAACTTACCAGCTACTTCCAGACCGATATTTTCCTGTGCTTCTAACGTTGAACCACCAATGTGCGGCGTCAGGATCACGTTGTCGAAATCACACAGCGGCGAAGTGAAAGGATCGCTGTTGGTTGCCGGTTCGGTTGGGAATACGTCGATTGCCGCCCCCGCCAGATGCTTGGTCGCTAGCGCGTCACACAGCGCAGGAATATCAACCACCGTCCCACGCGCGGCGTTAATCAGTAGCGCGCCCGGTTTCATCAGTGAAATCTCATGCGCGCCCATCAAGTTTTTGGTGGATGCATTTTCCGGCACGTGCAAACTCACCACATCGCTCATATTGAGCAGATCGGAAAGATGCTGGACCTGCGTGGCATTACCTAACGGCAGTTTATTTTCAATATCATAGAAGTAAACATGCATCCCCAGCGATTCCGCCAGAATGCCCAACTGAGTGCCAATGTGGCCATAGCCGATGATCCCCAGTTTTTTGCCACGCGCTTCAAAAGAACCGGTAGCCAGTTTATTCCACACGCCGCGATGTGCTTTGGCGTTCGCTTCGGGTACGCCGCGTAGCAGTAGTAGCAGTTCGCCAATCACCAGTTCAGCAACGGAACGCGTGTTAGAGAATGGCGCGTTAAACACAGGGATCCCGCGCTTTGCCGCAGCAGTCAGATCCACCTGGTTGGTGCCGATGCAGAAGCAGCCAATCGCAACCAGTTTCTCTGCGGCGGCAATCACATCTTCAGTCAGATGGGTACGGGATCGCAGGCCAATGAAGTGGGCATCACGGATGGACTCTTTGAGTTGTTCAGTGTCCAGAGCACCTTTGTGAAACTCGATGTTGGTATAACCTGCTGCACGAAGGCTTTCGAGCGCTTTTTGATGCACGCCTTCAACCAGCAGAAATTTAATCTTCTCTTTCTCCAGTGATACCTTTGCCATTTCCCCGACCCTGTCTTTTTTGTTCAAACTAATGTGTTGTGTGTGGGATTTTCATCCTCCTCTTCAACATATCAAAAAATAATATTGCGGCAATATGAACGTTTGCGTCGCCGTGCTGAGGAAATGTCATTCAAAGGGGATTGTCAGAGGAATATACTGGCGATAACTTTTTCTTTGGAGAGATCGGCAGGACAATATTATAAACGTGACACAAGTCACCAAATTTGCCCTGCCAAAATTTTTTTAACCGGAGAAGACGCTCCCGTCAGATCATTTTACGATAGTTTTCACGCCGTCTGGCGTGCCGATCAGCGCAACATCCGCACCACGGTTGGCAAACAGGCCTACGGTTACCACACCTGGAATCGCATTGATGGCGTTTTCCAGCGCGATGGCGTCGAGGATTTCCAGACCGTGCACATCGAGGATTACGTTGCCGTTGTCCGTCACCACGCCCTGACGATATTCAGGACGACCGCCCAGCTTCACCAACTGGCGAGCCACTGCGCTGCGCGCCATTGGGATCACTTCAACCGGCAGTGGGAAGTTACCAAGAATATCGACTTCTTTGGACGCATCCGCAATGCAGATAAATTTCTTCGCCACCGAAGCAATGATTTTTTCACGGGTCAGCGCTGCGCCGCCGCCTTTAATCATCTGCATGTGGCCGTTGATTTCATCCGCGCCGTCGACGTATACGCCAAGGCTGTCCACTTCGTTAAGATCGAACACGTGGATGCCAAGGCTTTTGAGTTTTTCGGTCGAGGCATCCGAACTGGACACCGCGCCTTCAATCTGACCTTTCATTGTGCCCAGCGCATCAATAAAGTGTGCGGCTGTTGAACCTGTACCTACGCCCACAATGGTACCGGGCTGTACATACTGAAGTGCCGCCCATCCTACTGCTTTTTTCAGTTCATCCTGCGTCATGATCGTTTCGCCTGTGGTGTGAATATGGTGGGAAAATTCACGCGCATTATAGAACATTGTGCAGAAAAATGTCCCCACACCCGCTCCCAAGCGGCGGATTTCGTCTTTACCCAACCTAAATTTGTGTCATAGTGCAGAACAAGCAAAAATTTCAGGAGTGCGTCAAAGCAATGAAACGTCCGGACTACAGAACACTACAAGCACTGGATGCGGTTATTCGTGAACGGGGATTTGAGCGCGCGGCGCAAAAGCTGTGCATTACGCAATCCGCAGTTTCACAACGCATAAAACAGCTTGAAAATATGTTCGGACAACCGCTGCTGGTGCGTACCGTACCACCACGCCCTACCGAACAGGGGCAGAAACTGCTGGCGCTTTTGCGTCAGGTTGAACTGCTGGAAGACGAGTGGTTGGGCGATGAACAAACCGGCTCGACGCCGCTGCTGCTCTCGCTGGCGGTGAACGCCGACAGTCTGGCGACCTGGTTACTTCCGGCGTTAGCCCCGGTACTGGCCAATTCACCGATTCGCCTGAACCTGCAAGTTGAGGATGAAACGCGCACCCAGGAACGTCTGCGTCGCGGTGAAGTGGTCGGTGCGGTGAGTATCCAACATCAGGCACTGCCAAGCTGTCTGGTGGATAAACTTGGCGCGCTGGACTACCTGTTTGTTGGCTCCAAACCTTTCGCCGAGCGTTATTTCCCTAACGGCGTCACCCGCTCCGCCCTGCTGAAAGCCCCGGCGGTAGCGTTTGACCATCTTGATGATATGCACCAGGCGTTCTTGCAACAAAACTTCGACCTGCCGCCGGGAAGCGTGCCGTGCCACATCGTTAACTCGTCTGAAGCCTTCGTGCAGTTGGCGCGTCAGGGCACCACCTGCTGCATGATCCCGCACTTACAGATTGAGAAAGAGCTGGAAAGCGGCGAGCTGATCGACTTAACGCCAGGTCTGTTCCAGCGTCGGATGCTGTACTGGCACCGTTTTGCACCGGAAAGCCGCATGATGCGCAACGTTACCGACGCGCTGCTGGAATACGGGCACAAGGTGTTGCGTCAGGATTAAACCGTTTATTGCGCCAGAGTGCCGGATGGCGGCGTAACGCCTTATCCGGCCCACAAGCCTTTACCCTCTATTCATGCTATTCCGGCCACTTCTTTGAAATACATCACAAAATAAAATATTCCACGCGGCAAAAAACGACGCCCTGTTGGCTATTTTTTGCTGGCGACAAGCCAAATGAAAAAGCACACCGTATTCGCAAAGATTCAACTTATTGCGTAATACGGAGCAGAAAATGGCAAACGTGCAGGAGTGGCAAACACTCGCCAACAAAGAACTCAGTCGACGGGAAAAAACCGTTGAGTCCCTGGAAAAACAGACGGCGGAAGGGATTGCCATCAAGCCGCTGTACACCGAAGCGGACCTCGATAATCTGGAAGTAACAGGCACCCTCCCCGGTCTGCCGCCTTACGTGCGCGGTCCACGCGCCACCATGTATACAGCGCAGCCGTGGACCATTCGCCAATACGCCGGTTTCTCTACCGCCAAAGAATCCAACGCTTTTTACCGCCGCAACCTCGCCGCCGGGCAGAAAGGGCTTTCCGTCGCCTTTGACCTTGCCACCCATCGTGGTTATGACTCAGACAACCCGCGCGTGGCGGGTGACGTCGGCAAAGCGGGTGTGGCGATCGATACCGTCGAGGATATGAAGGTACTGTTCGACCAGATCCCGCTGGATAAGATGTCGGTATCAATGACCATGAACGGCGCTGTGCTGCCGGTGCTGGCGTTTTATATCGTCGCTGCTGAAGAACAAGGTGTAACGCCGGAACAGCTCACCGGGACCATTCAGAACGATATTCTGAAAGAGTACTTGTGCCGCAACACCTATATTTATCCGCCAAAGCCCTCCATGCGCATTATCGCCGACATCATCGCCTGGTGTTCCAGCAATATGCCGCGCTATAACACCATCAGCATCAGCGGTTATCACATGGGCGAAGCCGGGGCAAACTGCGTACAGCAAGTGGCGTTTACACTGGCTGACGGTATTGAATACATCAAGGCCGCACTTTCCGCCGGGCTGAAAATTGATGACTTCGCACCGCGTCTGTCGTTTTTCTTCGGCATCGGTATGGATCTGTTTATGAACGTCGCCATGCTGCGCGCGGCGCGATATTTGTGGAGCGAAGCGGTCAGCAGTTTTGGTGCCACTAACCCGAAATCTCTCGCTCTGCGTACCCACTGCCAGACGTCCGGCTGGAGCCTGACTGAGCAGGACCCCTACAACAACGTGGTGCGAACCACCATTGAAGCGCTCGGCGCCACGCTTGGCGGTACTCAGTCCCTGCATACCAACGCCTTTGATGAAGCGCTCGGTCTGCCCACCGATTTCTCCGCCCGTATTGCGCGTAATACGCAGATCATCATTCAGGAAGAGTCAGAGATCTGCCGCACTGTTGATCCACTGGCCGGATCGTATTACGTCGAATCTCTGACCGACCAAATCGTGAAGCAAGCGCGCACGATCATCAGGCAGATAGATGAGGCTGGCGGCATGGCGAAGGCGATCGAAGCCGGATTGCCTAAACGGATGATCGAAGAAGCCTCCGCACGTGAACAGTCGCTGATCGACCAGGGTAAGCGCGTCATCGTCGGGGTGAATAAGTACAAACTGGATAAAGAAGACGAGACGTCGGTGCTGGAGATCGACAACGTGAAGGTGCGCAACGAGCAAATTGCCTCGCTGCAGCATATCCGCGCTACCCGCGACAATAATGCCGTTAACGCCGCACTGTCCGCGCTAACCCACGCCGCGCAGCATAATGAAAACCTGCTGGCAGCCGCCGTCAACGCCGCCCGCGTTCGCGCCACGCTCGGTGAAATCTCCGACGCGCTGGAAGCCGCCTTTGACCGATATCTGGTTCCCAGCCAGTGCGTCACTGGAGTGATTGCGCAAAGCTACCACCAGTCCGACAAATCCGCCGATGAGTTCGATGCCATTGTTGCGCAAACAGAACGGTTTCTCGCAGAAAATGGCCGCCGCCCGCGCATTCTGATCGCCAAGATGGGGCAAGATGGTCACGATCGCGGCGCGAAAGTGATCGCCAGCGCCTACTCCGATCTCGGCTTCGATGTCGATCTCAGCCCGATGTTCTCCACACCAGAAGAGATCGCCCGCCTGGCGGTAGAAAACGATGTACATGTAGTTGGCGCCTCATCGCTGGCGGCGGGTCATAAAACATTAATCCCGGAACTGGTCACCGCGCTCAAAGGTTGGGGACGCGAGGATATATGCGTCGTCGCCGGAGGGGTAATTCCACCACAGGATTACGCTTTCCTGCACGAGCATGGCGTGGCCGAAATTTATGGCCCCGGCACACCAATGCTCGACAGCGTTCGTGATGTGTTAACCCGAATCAGTCAGCATCATGATTAACGCCGCCACGCTTGAGGATACCGTCCGCCGCTTGCGACTTGGCGAACGGGCTACGCTCGCCCAGGCAATGACGCTGGTCGAAAGTAGTCACCCGCGCCACCAACCGCTGAGTACGCAATTGCTGGATGCGATTATGCCGTTCACCGGTAACGCCCTGCGCTTAGGGATCACCGGCACGCCGGGTGCGGGTAAAAGTACCTTTCTGGAAGCCTTCGGTATGCTATTAATTCGCCGGGGGTTACGCGTGGCGGTGATCGCCGTGGATCCCAGTAGCCCGGTCAGCGGCGGCAGTATTCTCGGTGATAAAACCCGCATGACGGAACTGGCCCGCGCAGAATCTGCGTTTATTCGCCCGGTTCCGTCCAGCGGGCATTTAGGTGGCGCCAGCCAGCGTGCCCGTGAATTAATGCTGCTGTGCGAAGCGGCTGGCTTCGACGTGGTGATTGTGGAAACCGTCGGCGTTGGGCAGTCAGAAACCGAAGTCGCAGGCATGGTGGATTGCTTTATCTCACTGCAAATTGCCGGCGGTGGAGACGATTTGCAGGGCATCAAAAAAGGCCTGATGGAAATGGCGGATCTGATTGTCATCAACAAAGACGACGGTGATAACCGTACCAGCGTTGCCATCGCCCGTCATATGTACGAATCCGCCCTGCATATTCTGCGCCGCAAATATGACGAGTGGCGGCCACAGGTTCTGACCTGTAGCGCCCTGGAAAAACGCGGTATTGAGGAGGTCTGGCAGGCGATAACCGACTTTAAAACATGCATTACCGCCAGCGGTCGACTGGAAAAAGTCCGCCAGCAGCAGGCGGTGGACTGGTTACACCATCAGGCTGAAGAAGAAGCACTGCATCTGCTGTTTGCCCGTACTGATTTTGACCGCTATTTCCAGCAGACGCTACAGGCCGTCAAAAATAACGATCTGTCGCCGCGCACCGGTCTGCGGCATATCAGCGAATTTATCCAGCATCATTACTTTCACTAAAGAGAACATTATGTCTTATCAATACGTCAACGTGGTCATCATCCAGAAAGTCGCGGTTATTGAGTTCAACTACGCCCGCAAGCTCAATGCACTGAGCAAAGTGTTTATTGACGATCTGATGCAGGCGCTGAGCGACCTCAATCGTGCGGAAATTCGCTGCATCATTCTGCGCGCACCGAGCGGGGCTAAGGTGTTCTCTGCCGGACATGATATTCATGAACTCCCCACCGGACGTCGCGATCCGCTGTCTTATGATGATCCGTTGCGTCAGATCACCCGCATGATCCAAAAATATCCGAAGCCGGTGATCTCTATGGTCGAAGGCAGCGTCTGGGGCGGCGCGTTTGAAATGATCATGAGTTCCGATCTGATCATCGCTGCTGAAACCTCCACCTTCTCGATGACTCCGGTCAACCTCGGTGTGCCGTATAACCTGGTAGGCATTCACAACCTGACGCGCGACGCCGGTTTTCACATCGTTAAAGAGCTGATTTTTACCGCTTCGCCCATCACCGCTCAACGCGCCATGGCGGTCGGGATCCTCAACCATGTTGTTCCCGCCGAGGAACTGGAAGATTTCACCCTGCAAATGGCGCACCACATCTCGGAAAAAGCGCCGCTGGCAATCGCCGTCATCAAAGAAGAACTGCGCGTGCTGGGGGAAGCGCACACCATGAACTCAGACGAATTTGAGCGTATTCAGGGCATGCGCCGCGCGGTGTACGACAGCGAGGATTATCAGGAAGGGATGAACGCGTTTATGGAAAAACGTAAACCTAATTTTGTCGGCCATTAATCACGTCCGAGGAAGGAGACGGCCATGAAACGGATGAGCGCAGAACAAGCGGCAGAAATTATCCAGCACGATGATATGGTGGCGTTCAGCGGCTTTACCCCCGCGGGTTCGCCAAAAGCGTTACCCACCGCAATTGCCCAACGCGCCTGTGAGCAACATCAGACCGGGCAGCCTTTTCAGATCCGCCTGCTGACCGGAGCATCAATTGGTGCCGCTGCTGATGATGCCCTGTCTGCGGCGGATGCCGTTTCCTGGCGTGCGCCTTATCAAACATCCTCTGGCCTGCGAGAGAAAATTAACCAGGGCCAGGTGAGGTTTGTCGATCTCCATTTGAGCGAGGTCGCACAGATGGTTAATTACGGCTTTTTTGGCGAGATCGACGTTGCCGTTATTGAAGCCTCCGCTATTGCGCCAGACGGCCGGATTTGGCTTTCCAGCGGTATTGGTAACGCGCCCACGTGGCTTCTGCAGGCCAAAAAGGTGATTATCGAGCTGAATCATTACCATAATCCGCGCGTGGCAGAGTTTGCCGACATCGTAATACCCGGCGCACCGCCGCGGCGTAACAGCGTGCCCATTTTTCATACCATGGATCGCGTGGGTAGCCAGTGCGTGCAGATAGACCCCAGGAAAGTGGTTGCGGTGGTGGATACCGAACTGCCCGATGCCGGAAAAGCGTCAGATAAAACCAATCCGGTCAGCCAACAAATTGCCGATAACGTGGTCACTTTTCTGTTGGCAGAAATGGCGCACAAACGCATTCCAGCTGAGTTTCTGCCCTTACAAAGCGGCGTGGGTAATATCAACAACGCGGTGATGGCGCGACTGGGGGAGAATCCGGATATCCCGCCCTTTATGATGTATTCGGAGGTGTTGCAGGAGTCGGTGGTACATCTGCTGGAAACAGGCAAGATAACCGGCGCCAGCGCTTCCAGTCTGACCATTTCAGCCCCGTCGCTACAGAAGATTTACGACAACATGGACTTCTTCGCCAGCCGAATTGTGCTGCGCCCGCAGGAGATTTCCAATAACCCGGAAATCATTCGTCGACTGGGGGTCATTGCGCTCAACGTTGGCCTGGAGTTTGATATCTACGGCCATGCCAATTCCACGCACGTTGCGGGCGTGAACCTGATGAACGGCATCGGTGGTAGCGGGGATTTCGAGCGCAACGCCTACCTTTCTATCTTTATGGCGCCGTCGATTGCCAAGGGTGGGAAAATCTCAACCATCGTACCGATGTGTAGTCATGTCGACCACAGCGAACATAGCGTTAAGGTGATTGTGACCGAACAAGGGATTGCCGATCTGCGCGGGTTATCTCCGATGCAGCGGGCGCACACGATTATTGATAACTGTGCGCATCCGCTTTACAGAGATTATTTGCACCGCTATCTGGAAAAAGCGCCCGGCGGGCATATCCATCACGATCTCAGCCATGCGTTCGATCTGCATCGCAACCTTCTGGAAACAGGCTCAATGCTCGGTTAGCTTGCCGTACCGTCACGATCTTCAGCAATATGCTGGAGCATGGTGGCGGTATAGCGATGATTTTTCAGCGAATAAAGAAACTCCTGCATGTACATTGGGTTACCTGGCGCATCGAAATATTTCAGCGTAGACGGGTTCACCAGGCGCCAGGCGAAATGCGGGATCACCGTCAAAAACTGCCCACGCTCCACCGCGCTAATCTTGGCCATGAAGCTGTACGGACGGTAGATAATCGTCGGGTTGATCCCACAGGGTCGCATGTAAGCATCCAGCATCGCCTCAAAGTTGGCGCGATTCTGGAAGCGCATTTGCAGCCAGGGAAGCTCGCGAAGTAGGTCCTGCGGCTGTTTTTCTTCGTAGCGCCGGGAAACGAGGAACCCCAGACGCAGCGGAGACAGTTCGCTGATCGCCAGATTTTCCAGCTCCTGCACGCGCGGAGAAACATGCTGCGGTGAGATAATAAAATCCAGTTTACGGTCGAACAGGTTATCAATTACCCCATTCTCGCTGAATTCAACGGCCTGGGCCGTCACGCCATCATACTTATCGCCAAGGCTGATCAACTGGTCAAAAATAATCGTCGGGTAGGTATTGTCGATGCCGATGACGATTTCCCGCGAGCGGCGAGAAGCGTTATGGATTTCGTTATCAATGGCAGAAAGGCGCTGATAAACGGGAAACAGCTTCTGATACAGCTCCTGTCCGGCTTTATTCAGGCTGATGTTGTTGTCTTTGCGGGTAAACAGCGTATAGCCGATTTGATCTTCCAGTGCGGCAATGCTTTTACCGAAAGGTGATGCGGTCATATGTATTTTTTCTGCCGCTCTGGCGATGTTATTGGTTTGCGCCAGCAGAATGAAATTACGCATCTTTTTTGAGATAAAAATATCCATAGCATCCCCTTAAAAATCGCTATGGCCTATCCTCATTACGGCGAAAAAAAAGACCGGATGTGAAGTCTCATTTTTACAGTTGCTCACAGAAAAAACCCGGCTGGAAAGCCGGGTCTGGAACGATTACTGAGTTTTAGCAGGCGTTGAGGCTGGCTGCCCCGCCGTCGGCTCAATCTGGAAGACGACATCAACCTGATCGTCAAACTGAATAACCGGCTGTTCGTAAGTTTCCTGAGCAGAGACAGCAGGCGCGGCATCGGCTTTCATCATCCGAACCATTGGGCTCGGCTGATAATTGGAAACGTGGTAGCGTACGCTGTAAACGGGACCCAGTTTGCTGTTAAAGCCCGCAGCCAGCTGTTCAGCCTGGTGAATTGCATCATCAATTGCCGCTTTACGCGCTTTATCTTTGTAAGCATCCGGTTGGGCAACGCCCAGCGATACCGAACGGATCTCATTCAGACCAGCTTTCAGCGCGCCATCGAGCAGAGCGTTGAGCTTGTCCAGTTGGCGCAGTGTGACTTCAACGGTACGCACCGCACGATACCCTTTGAGAATACTTTTACCATTCTGGTAGTCGTAGTCCGGCTGGGTACGCAGGTTGGCCGCGCTAATATCTTTCTTCGCTATCTGGTTCTGTTCAAGGAAGGACAGATATTGCGCCACGCGCTCATCGGCCTGCTTCTTCGCTGAAGCCGCATCCTTGGCGGCAACATTCACTTCAATTGCCAGCGTGGCGATGTCTGGGGTCGCATCCACGCTTGCCGTTCCGGAAGTCACGATGTGCGGTCCATTTGGCAACTCATTTGCCTGTACCGATAGTGCGCTGAATCCGACTAATGCCGCCAGGGCCATTATTTTGAACTTCACGGTCGTTCCTCCATGTTTCATTAATTACCCCGAAACTCAGGGCACATGCAGGCAAGCTTAGCCGATCTCGCCGCGTTGTCCATCAGACAACACTTAGTTGAACAACGCATGAACGTGCGCAACACCTTCTTTTGCCAGTTGAAAAGCGATAAACCACATCACTAATCCTACCAGCGTATTGATGATGCGCTGCGCTTTAGCAGTACGCAGACGCGGAGCCAGCCAGGCCGCCAGCAATGCCAGACCGAAGAACCACAGGAAAGATGCGCTAACGGTACCCAGCGCAAACCAGCGCTTTGGCTCCACGTCCAGTTGCCCCCCCAGACTCCCCAGCACCACAAAAGTATCCAGATAAACGTGTGGGTTGAGCCAGGTCACCGCCAGCATGGTGGCGATGATTTTCCAACGCCCCTGCTTCATTACTTCGGCGCTGGCCAGTTCCAGATTACTGCTCATCGCCGTTTTTAGCGCACCAAAACCATACCAGAGCAGAAACGCCACACCGCCCCAAGTGACCAGCGCCATCAGCCACGGCGACTGCATCAGCAAGGCGCTACCGCCAAAGATCCCCGCACAAATCAGCACTAAATCGCTTATAGCGCAGAGTAAAGCAATCATGATGTGATACTGGCGACGAATCCCTTGGTTCATCACGAAAGCATTTTGCGGACCAAGCGGAAGTATCATGGCCGCACCAAGCGCAAGCCCTTGAAAGTAATACGATAACACGTTAATTATCCCGAACTATTTCTCTTAGGAGCAGACTATAGCGCGAGAAAATCATTAGCGGAAATTGATAATTTTAATCGGAGATTAGGGAAATTAATGGAAAGGAAGTTTTGTCGGCCCGGAAAGCGAAAGCGCCTCCGGGCGCGTAATTACTCTACAGCGCTCTCTTTCACGCGTTTGAAATTCACATCCATCTGCGGATACGGGAAGCTGATACCATTGGCATCGAACTCGCGCTTAATGCGTTCCAGCACGTCCCAGTAGACGCTTTGCAGATCGCTGCTGTTGCTCCAGACGCGTACGACAAAGTTAATTGAGGAAGCCCCCAGCTCATTCAGGCGAACCGTCATTTCACGGTCTTTAAGAATGCGATCTTCCGACTGGATGATATCGGTGAGAATTTTTTTCACCTGATCGATATCGGAGTCGTAAGCCACGCCGATAATAAATTCGTTACGACGAACCGGCTCGCGAGAGAAGTTAATGATGTTCCCGGCAATAATTTTACCATTCGGGATCACTACAATCTTACCGTCAACAGTACGCATGGTGGTGGAGAAAATCTGCACGTTGAGCACGGTTCCCGCTACGCCGCCGAGATCGACATACTCACCCGCACGGAACGGACGGAACATCACCAGCAGCACGCCTGCAGCGAGGTTGGACAGCGAACCTTGCAACGCCAGACCGACGGCTAAACCTGCGGCACCGAGAACGGCGATCACCGAGGCAGTTTGCACCCCAACACGGCCCAAAGCGGCAATCAGCGTGAAAGCGATAATACCGTAACGCACCAGTGCAGAAAGGAAGTCGGCAACGGTGGCATCAATTTTACGCGCCAGCATCAGGCGGTTAACGGTATTTGATACAATGCGTGCCACGATCATACCGATAATGACAATCGCGATAGCCGCAACGATGTTGACGGCATAGCTCAACAGCAGTTCCTGGTTCCGCACCAGCCAGGTGCCCGCACCGTTTATGCTGTCGACAACATTCAAATCTTCCATTTAGTATTCCTTGGTCATGTCAAAAAAGTCATGAGATCGTTCTCACAAAAACACTTTACTAAAGGTAAACAAAAAAGGCCGAACATGCCATTTTTCAACATGATCCAATAAAAGCATTCGTAAACTCAATAATCGGTTGGCCGATCAATCATCCGCAAGAACCCGCAGACCAGTGAATCTTTCTGCTTAAAGATTTCGGCAATTTCACTGACCACCTTTCCACTACCAGCATTCTTCCAGGCGATAGAGAGCGGTGACGGCTGACGTGGATTGATTACTTCACGTGCAACCAATGCCCCAGACTCAACATAAGGACGACACATCCGCTCCGGCAAGAAACCGACCCCGAGGCCGCTTAAATGGCAGGCCAGCTTGGTGCTGAGATCCGGAACTTTGATCTCCTTTTGGCCACTGAGCAGCCAGGCAACGCGGCGCGTAAGCGTGCGCGAGGTATCTTCAATATTAATCGCCGGGTAACGACGCAGCATATCGTCTGACAGTACAGGCGCTGGGTGGCAAGCCAGAGGATGATTCTGCGCCACCACAAACTGCCAGCTGATGTCACCGAGTGGTAACAGAGAAATATTATTGGACAACGACTCCGAACCGGTGACACCAATCGCTAGCTGGAAATCGTCATACAGCAGTGAATCCCAAACGCCCATATACACTTGTCGGGAAATCTGAAAGCGGGTAAAGGGGAACTGTTGATGCAGCCAGGTCAGCAAATCCGCTGTGGTTTGCGGCTGGTACAGCAGGTTATTGATAACAATATTCACCTGCCGTTCAACGCCCGCATTGATTTGCTGAAGTTCATCCGGCATCGCATCCAGCCAGTTGAGCCACTGCCGACAATGCTCTAGCAGATGCTGTCCGGCCAATGTCAGACTGACAGTGCGCGTAGTGCGCATGAAGAGTTGAGTCCCCACCTGCTCTTCCAGCGTTTTGATACGATAGCTAATCGCCGCTGGCGTTTTATGAAGCGAGTTGGCCGCGCGGGAAAAACTCTCCGTCTCTGCAACCCAAATAAAAGTGCGTATTGTTTCCTGATCGAGCATGCATTCTCCTTGGATCGGTCCTCTGTAACCACTGTTGAGCTATTGCTATCCCTAGCAATATATCTGCTCCCGAGGTATGACCAACAGCAAGCAGATGCGCAATTGCAAAATAAGACTCACGCCCCGGTTGTAAACCGCGTATGACCTTCTGCACTGATGTAGAAAACTCTCCCACTCTGGCGCTGTTCAAATAGCTGCAACTTACTGATGTAGTGAGTTTTGCCAGTTGAACCGCCGGAGGTAAAAAAAACTGAAGTTGCTCAGAAAACCCTGCTGCATACAGTACGGCCAGCATGCCAGTTAGCATGTCATCACCGCTAGGCGTCAGCCCAGGTCCACATCCGATCAGCCAGCTCCAGTCGGGGGTCATGCCGCAATACCAACAATCAAGCTGCTTAACAACCTCGGAATAGTGCAGCATAGTATGAAGCGGTTGATTTAGCGCTCCGCAGAGGCCACTGTGGTGAGCGCACAAAGAGAGGTCGACTGGGACAATGGCGATGGAGTTCATTGGAAATTGGAGTATGCGACGCGGGCAAATTTCGATGTTCTGTCCTCGCAGGGTATTTCCTTGTTTGATTAGCCATTCAATCTGCTCCACATGGGGAAACTGCGTGGTACTCAGCAATATGCCTGTCGGCCCCATTCCTTTCCCATGACGGAGCAGCGTCAATAACTCACCGTCAGGACGGCAAAAGTTAATCGCCTGCGTAAAACGGCTATGCCGTCTCCATTCGCCATCGGGAAGTCGATAAAACCCAGCGCAGGCCAGAGCATTAATTATCTTCATAAGCAATACTCCGGGGCGGCTTTGCCGCCCCTTCGCTATCAGGCGGTGATGTGATGCAGTTCGGCCAGCGCTTCAAGCGCTTTTTCAAAACAGAGAAGCGGTGCGCGTACGGTTCCCGCCCCAACCTGACCAATCCCCGCATCTTTATGCGCGATACCGGTATTAATCAGCGGCGTAATTCCTGTCTCTACGACACGACGAACATCCAGCCCCAGACATGCCCCTTTGAAATCCCATGAAGGAATCTGGAACAGCGGGTTGTTGGCAAGATAGATCTCCGCCATCTCTTCTGAGGTTTCCAGCGCCGCGCCCATACCACCCGCGCCGACGAAGCGCGTTACGCCCGGTGCCGCAATCATTGCCGCACCGCCAATCCCCAACGTTTCAGTGATGGCACTGTCGCCGATGTCCGGATTCGCATCAGCCTGGCTATAGCCGGTAAAAAACAATCCCTGAGGCGTATTTACCGGCGCGGTAAACCAGCGATCGCCAGTTCCGCTCACGCGAATGCCGAAATCACGACCGTTGCGCGTCATAGCGGTGACCACCGAGCCTGCCTTAATTTCCGCTGCGGCATCCATCACAGCTTTACTGTAGGCCATCGCCAGGTTGAGGAAGAACTGGTCAGTGACGCTCAGGAATTGCAGCACTTCAATGATTTCCGTCTTCGGACGATCAAGACCAGCGATCACCGGAGAAAGTGTACGCAGTAACAGAGAAGAGGCGGCAATATTACGCTGGTGGAACTCATCGCCCATGGTGATGGCCTGCGCCATCATTGCTGTCAGATCGACGCCGTTTTCCATCTGCGAGAGCGCTTCCTCTAGTACTGGCGCCAGCGTGTCGCGCATCCAGCGCAAGCGCTTTTGCACGTCATCACCGTAGGCGCCAAATCTCATCACTTTGCCAATACCCTCATTGAGGTTGCAGCAGGACTGGTTACCATGCACTACGTCACGCACCACCAGCACCGGCATATTAGCGGAGGTGATTCCCCCCATCGGACCTACCGCACCAACGTGATGGCAGGGGATAAAATCAATCTCACCCTGCTCCAGCATCCGCACGGCATCTTCTTCCGTCACCGCCCAGCCTTCAAACAATGATGCGCCAATGCAGGCTCCGCGCATTGGGCCGGTCATCTCTTCCCAGGCGATCGGCGGGCCAGCGTGCAATAATTTGCGTCCAGAAGACAATTCGGCCACTGCTTCTTTTGCTGGGCGCACAGCAACCCAGTGAGGACGTGCTGCTTTAATTCGTTCGATAATGGCTTCGTTGGCCTGTGCAATAGATGAATACATATCCGTACCTCTGAACTTAATGTAACTGTTTGAGTAAACTGGCAAGACGGGCATTGCCACCGGCAACAGGCGCCCACTGATAATGCACAACCGGCGTACCGCTGCTTTGCAGATCCAGCGCAAAGCTGCGTAATCCGGCGTTAATGACCTGTACGCCGTCAAGGAGTGCGCTATGGGATGCCGGGATACTACGTTCCTGGTGATGTGTCAGGTTGACGGCGAGTAAAACTGCCTCTTCCAGCGTTTCTACCACCGCTATCCCAGCCTCGCGAAGTATCTCCGCCTGCCCACCGCGCCCCTGCGGATCGGCATCGGTTCCGGTCAGAGTGGCAATCACCACCAGCGGGGCGGCACGTTTGGCTCGCACCTGCTCTACCGCCTCAACAACCGCTCCAGCCGGGTCAGCACAGGCGCCATAGCCCAGTACAACATCCAGAAGCAGTACGCCCACATCCGGCAACGCAGCCAGTTTTTCGATCTCAATGCTGCGAGTCGTAGGGTCAATCATCGGATGCGGTCTGCCCAAGGTGTAGCTGTCGTCCCCCAGGTCGACAATGCGATGACCACCGCCTTCAAGCATCACGCCCTGGTCGTGGCTTTCGCTAACGGGTACTCCCAGCCCGGCAGAGAGCAACATAGCGGCTTCAGCTGCCAACGTGCCGCCGGCGTACAGGCCGTAAATACCTTTACCTGCCACTTCAGGTTGAACCTGTCTCTGCTGCGCCACACGCATCAGCAATACCGCCAGTTGTGCAGCATCAGAAAGTGAATTCGCCAGCCAGACGTTACCTTCGCGACGCTGCTCAGGCTTGCTTCCCAGAAACAGCGCGACAACCGGTTTACCCACGTTTTGCATCGCGGCAATAATGCGGGTTCGTACCTGCGGTGACGGTGGTTTAGAGACAAATGCAATCACACGCGTGGCATCATCCGTAGCCAGCATTTCCAGTGCGGTCAATGCGCTGATACCGCCAACATCAGCACTCAGGTCGCGGCCCCCCAGACCGATGGCGTGGCTAACGCCCTGCTGGTGCAGTGCAATCTGCGAAGTAATTTCCTGAATCCCAGTGCCTGAAGCGCCAATCACGCCAATCCCGCCTTCAGGGAGTACGTTGGCGAAAGCTAATGGACTTCCGGCTATCATCGCCGTTCCGCAGTCTGGCCCCATGACGAGAAGCCCGCGCTCGCGCGCCAAGGTTTTCAGCTCAACTTCTTGCTCCAGCGGTACGTTATCGGAAAAGAGCATCACGTTTTTGTTCGCCAACAATCCCTCTTTGGCAACGGACGCGGCATACTCCCCAGCGACCGATATCAGCAACAGATTAGCCTGAGGCAATTTCTGGCACGCACTTTCGAAGCGACGTGCTTTAACCAGTTGATGCGAACTCCCCGACGCATTGGTAATCGCGTTCAGCTCTTTTTCCAGCTGCTCACGGATCAAATCCAATATCCCGAGCTCTTCGCGTTCGGTTCGGACCGCGACACAAATATCGTTTGGCGTGGCGTCAGCAAAGTCGTCGTGCCAGAATCCGGTGGAATCCAGCATCGATTTATTGGCTGGCGTTCCCATCATGACTGAAACCTGATCGACTTCCGGGCGTTCACTGAGTTTTCGGGAAATGATCATCAGGCTGACGGAATCCTGAAAACTTCCCTTTTTAATAAAGGCGTAAATCATTACCGCTACCTCTTTATGTGCGTTTTTCTTTTAAAAACAGCATTGCAACTAAACCGATAGCCAGCAGAGTGGCTGAAACATAAAAGCTGGAAGCCAGGCTTCCGGTCATATCACGTGCCGCGCCGGCAATAATGGGGGCAAGAATAGATGAGCTCATGCCGATGAAATTAAATAAACCAAATGCGGTGCTATAGTTATTTTCATCCACGCTGTCAGCAACCAGAGCAACCAGTACTGGATCAAGCGCCAGTTTACCCACCAGACCATAGACACACAGCGCAATGATTACCCCTGTCATATTCGGCATCCAAATAATTGACAGCATGCTGATAATCGCTATTGGCACCAGGAACATAATTAATGGCTTACGTTTGCCTAATTTGTCAGACAGGCTAGAGAATAACAGCGCGCCAGGAATTGAAATCCAGGCCACCAGCGAAGAGATAAATCCGGTTTCGCTACCAGCGATTCCACGCTCATTTTGCAGATAATAGGGAAGCCAGGTCAGGATAACGAAGAAACCGAACAGGCTACAGAACACCATTATATAAGTGATAATTAAGTTACGATTTTTCAGCAGGTCGCTGAACTTACCTTTTTTCACTGGCGCGCCATCGACGTCAGCGGTGCGTTTTTTCTCTTTCACGAATAGCCAGATTGCCACCCCGACCAACACAGAGGGAACCGCCATCGCATAAAACGGCATACGCCATGAATATCCCTGGTCGTATACCAGCCAGCTTGAGGTCATCAAACCCAGCGCAATACCAAAGGCCATACCACTGTTGATGATCGCACTGCCAAGAGAACGATATTTCTTCGGGATCTGCTCGGAAGAGAGACCGTATTGCGGACCGTAGTAGGTTCCTTCTCCAGCCCCCGTTACCACACGAGCAAATAGCAGTGTATACCAGCTTTTCGCCCAGCCGGTTACCGCGGTGAAAACACCAAATAGAATAAATCCTGGAACCAGTACTTTTTTCTTACCAATTTTATCGCCCAGAATTCCGGCTGGAACCTGAAGCAAAGCATAAGAAAAATAGAATACGGAATTAAGAATACCTAACTGTGTGCCGCTTAAACCAAATTCCTTTTCTAATTCGCCCATCACCGGATTGAGCACCGTACGGTCGGCGTACATAAAAATCCATCCGAGCCAGAACAGGAAAACGGTGACCCACCAGGCCGGTATTCCCTTTTTCTTTGTGGCCTCAGCCACTTCATATGAACCAGACATAAGCAATCTCCCGGTAATAATTACCGCTGAATACCCCATGTTACCTGACACGATACGTGAGGTTTGATGTTTTAACTGCGCCTACCTTATCGGGGTAAAAATGCATTTCATTTGAACAAAGTCACACAAAATCCATTGTTATAAATTCCTGGGAACTGACCATAGTATTATTAAAAAAAGTCTAATAATCATTTTCAAATCAATTTAAATAAAAAGACTGAAATAATAATTAATTATCGAGTTATTTTTGTAGATATTTGACCTGTCGTTCCCATCACATAATAAAGGTAATAAAACGCTATTTTGACCGCGAGATAATTTGCATAATGAGGTCCTCAATGAAAAAGAGAATTGTCATTGCTCTTGGCGGCAATGCGTTATTACAGCGCGGAGAAATTTTGAGCGCAGAAAACCAGCGGCGGAGCATTCAGGTATTTGCTGAGATGGCAGCCGAATTAGCCCGTGACTATCAGTTGGTCATTGTTCATGGTAACGGCCCTCAGGTTGGCCTGCTGGCGCTACAGAATGCAGCATACAAAGAATCCCCGGCCTGGCCGCTGGATATTCTGGTCGCGGAAAGCCAGGGAATGATCGGTTTCGCTATTACTCAGGAACTGGCGTCATCCGCGGGCAACTCTCCCGTCACAACGCTTATGACCCGGGTTGAGGTGGATCCGCAGGATGAAGCCTTCTCAGCTCCCGGTAAGTATATTGGCCCCGTGTATCAACCGGATCAACAGGCTGAGCTGGAAGCACGCTATGGCTGGCAGATGAAAACCGATGGGCAATATATTCGCCGCGTGGTTCCCTCACCAACTCCGCTGAAAATTCTCGATAGCGACGCCATCCGTACGCTGATGGATGCGGGACATACTGTGGTTTGCTGTGGCGGCGGCGGCATTCCGGTTATTGCACAGGGTGATGGTTACCAAGGAACCGAAGCCGTCATTGATAAGGATTTGACTGCTGCCGTTCTGGCACAATCCATCAACGCCGACCATCTGCTGATCCTGACAGACGCCGATGCCGTGTATGAAAACTGGGGAACTCCGCAAGCACGTGCACTACGACATGCTACCGTTGAGGAACTTACGCCATTTGCTGCACCTGATGGTGCGATGGGGCCTAAAGCGGCGGCGGTGATGCAATTTGTCAAACAGACCGGCAACGCGGCATTTATCGGCGCTCTGAAAGATGCTCCGCAGATTCTGGCCGGAGAAAAAGGCACTTGCGTGACACAGTAAACCGCGAAGAACAAAAAGGCTTCCCAGCGGAAGCCTTTTTGTTGTCATCAGCAGACTGAATTACAGAACGTCAACCGCGTTCAGTTCTTTGAAAGCCTGTTCCAGACGGGTGATCATGGTTGCCTGACCAGCACGCAGCCATACGCGCGGATCGTAGTATTTCTTGTTCGGCTGATCTTCGCCTTTCGGGTTGCCCAACTGGCCCTGCAGGTAAGCTTCGTTTGCTTTGTAGTAGTTCAGAACGCCTTCCCAGGTAGCCCATTGGGTATCGGTGTCGATGTTCATTTTCACTACGCCGTAGCTTACGGAGTCTTTAATTTCCTGAGCAGTAGAACCGGAACCGCCGTGGAAGACGAAGTTCAGGCTGTTGTGCGGCAGGTTATGTTTCTTAGAAACATAGTCCTGAGAGTCGCGCAGGATGGTCGGGGTCAGAACGACGTTACCTGGCTTGTAAACGCCGTGTACGTTACCGAAGGACGCAGCGATGGTGAAACGCGGGCTGATTTTGCTCAGCTCAGTGTATGCGTAATCAACGTCTTCCGGCTGGGTGTACAGTGCAGAAGCGTCCATGTGGCTGTTATCCACACCGTCTTCTTCACCACCGGTGCAACCCAGTTCGATTTCCAGAGTCATGCCCATTTTGGACATGCGTGCCAGATATTTGGAGCAGATTTCGATGTTCTCTTCCAGAGACTCTTCAGACAGGTCGATCATATGAGAAGAGAACAGCGGTTTGCCGGTTGCTGCGAAGTGTTTTTCACCCGCGTCCAGCAGACCGTCGATCCACGGCAGCAGTTTCTTCGCGCAGTGGTCAGTGTGCAGGATAACCGGAACACCGTAGTGCTCAGCCATCTGGTGAACGTGATGCGCGCCAGAGATAGCACCCAGGATTGCAGCACCCTGAGGAATGTCGGACTTCACGCCTTTACCCGCGATGAAAGAAGCACCACCGTTGGAGAATTGTACGATTACCGGCGCTTTAACTTTTGCAGCAGTTTCCAAAACGGCGTTGATGGAGTCGGTACCCACGCAGTTAACAGCTGGCAGAGCAAAGTTGTTTTCTTTAGCTACCTGGAAAACTTTCTGTACGTCATCACCAGTGATTACGCCTGGTTTTACGAAATCAAAAATTTTAGACATTTTACGAGTCCTGTATCTTCGGCCTTGGAAAGGGCGCGCGCCCTAAAGCGCGCTAAAATAAGGGCAGGTTTCCCTGCCCATTAAATTCTTACTTTTTAGCACGCTCTTCGAGCATGGCTACTGCTGGCAGTACTTTACCTTCGACGAATTCGAGGAATGCGCCGCCGCCAGTAGAGATGTAGGAGATTTTGTCAGCAATGCCGAACAGGTCGATTGCTGCCAGGGTGTCACCGCCGCCTGCGATAGAGAACGCTTCGCTGTCTGCGATGGCATTAGCAACGATTTCAGTACCTTTGCGGAAGTTCGGGAATTCGAACACGCCAACCGGGCCGTTCCACAGAATGGTTTTCGCATTCTTCAGGATGTCAGCCAACTGCTGTGCAGAAGCGTCGCCGATGTCCAGGATCTGTTCGTCTTCTTTAACGTCGCTAACGGATTTCAGAGTAGCCGGTGCGGTTTCAGAGAATTCAGTCGCTACGCGAACGTCGGTCGGAACCGGAATGTCGCAAGTGGTCAGCAGACGCTTAGCTTCGTCAACGAGATCTGCTTCGTACAGAGATTTGCCCACGTTGTGGCCTTGAGCAGCAACGAAGGTGTTCGCGATACCACCGCCAACAATCAGCTGGTCAGCGATTTTTGACAGGGAGTCCAGAACGGTCAGTTTGGTAGAAACTTTAGAACCACCAACGATAGCAACCATCGGACGAGCAGGTTCTTTCAGCGCTTTACCCAGTGCATCCAGCTCGGCAGCCAACAGCGGACCTGCACAAGCTACATCGGCGAATTTACCGATACCGTGAGTAGACGCCTGCGCACGGTGAGCGGTACCGAAAGCATCCATAACGAATACGTCGCACAGAGCAGCATATTTTTTGGACAGTGCTTCGTCGTCTTTCTTCTCGCCTTTGTTAAAGCGAACGTTTTCCAGAACAACCAGTTCACCGGCAGCGACTTCAACGCCGTCCAGGTAATCTTTTACCAGGCGAACCGGAGCAGACAGTTTGTCTTTCAGGTAGTTAACAACCGGCAGCAGAGAGAATTCTTCGTTGTACTCGCCTTCGGTAGGACGACCCAGGTGGGAAGTTACCATCACTTTAGCACCCTGTTTCAGGGCCAGTTCGATGGTCGGCAGGGAAGCACGAATACGTGCATCGCTGGTTACTTTCCCTTCTTTAACTGGTACGTTCAGGTCCGCACGGATAAAAACGCGTTTACCAGCCAGATCCAGATCGGTCATCTTAATTACAGACATGGTGAATCCTCTCGTTGATTCATAAAGTTTTGTCGACGCTCAAGCGTCGAGCCTGAAACCAATAGCAGCCATCGCTAACGTCGTGTCGAGCATACGGTTAGCAAAGCCCCATTCATTATCACACCAGACCAGCGTTTTGATCAGGTGAGCGCCACTCACGCGCGTTTGCGTACCATCAACGATGGCGCTGTGCGGGTCGTGGTTAAAATCTACAGAGACCAACGGTAATTCCGTATAGTCAACTATACCATGAAATGCACCCTGTGCTGCTTTTTGCAGCAACTGGTTGACTTCACTGGCTTTTACTGGTTTTTTCACCGTCACGCTTAAGTCGATCGCCGTCACATTTATGGTTGGTACACGCACCGCAATCGCTTCAAAACGATCGTTAAACTGCGGGAAAATTCTCGTGATGCCCGCCGCCAGTTTAGTATCAACCGGAATGATCGACTGACTGGCCGCTCGTGTGCGACGCAAGTCAGGATGATAAGCATCAATAACCTGCTGATCGTGCATCGCGGAGTGGATCGTGGTGACGGTACCAGACTCAATGCCGTAAGCATCATCCAGCAATTTAATGACGGGTATTATACAATTCGTGGTGCAGGAGGCATTGGAAACGATCCGGTGCTCAGCGCGCAGCTGATCCTGATTAACGCCAAACACAACGGTTGCGTCGATGTCGTGACTACCAGGATGTGAAAAGAGCACTTTCTTTGCGCCGGCGGCAATATGCGCCTCTCCGTGTTCGCGACTGCCGAAGACCCCCGTACAATCCAGCACAACGTCGACACCCAGTTCGCGCCATGGAAGCGCATCGAGCGTTCGCTCATGCAGAATGCGGATCGCATCATCGCCAACGATGAGCTGGTCTCGTTCCTGACGAACATCCCAGGCAAAACGCCCATGGCTGGTGTCATATTTCAACAAATGCGCCATGCCTGCAGCATCCGCCAGTTCGTTGATTGCCACCACGGTGATTTCCGCCCGACGCCCGGATTCATACAAAGCACGAACCACGTTGCGTCCGATGCGACCGAAACCATTAATCGCTACGCGTACGGTCATAGGTCTCCTGCAAGGATTTCTCAGAAACGATGTGGCAGACAGAGTAATGCAGCAAATCGCTCAGGGAAACCTTACCTGTCGCAAACTGCGACTAATTGGTTAATTGTCGAACATTTAATCGACTGAAACGCTTCAGCTAGAATAAGCGAAACGCGGAATAAAAGGAATGATTGTCCAGCAACAGAACACAGTTATCTGACTTACGTCACATTTTAACGTCCTTCAACGCGACTTTTATTCCATATTCCAGAATTACGAATAACCGTAGCAAGATTATTTCATTGCCATGTCACAAATCCTGATTTATATCAGAAAGCGCCTTAACCCGCGTCTATATTATCAGCGCTACGTCCGAGTCTCGGAGTTCCTCAACTATGACAACATTCTATTCCCAACCATCTGAAGCTCGCTTTCATGCGCTGCGTTTACTACCCGGCGAGGAAGTCTTTTCAGCGCTACATGCGTTTATCCAGCAACATCAACTACAGGCAGCCTGGATAGCGGGTTGCACCGGCAGTTTGACCAACGTTGCTCTGCGCTTCGCCGGATGTGAAGAAACCACCTTACACACGGGGGCGTGGGAAATTATCTCTCTGAACGGCACGCTGGAACTTACCGGCGAGCATCTCCATCTGGCGATTGCCGACCAGCACGGCGCGATGCTGGGCGGACACATGATGCCGGGTTGTACCGTGCGAACCACGCTGGAACTGGTGATTGGCGAGTTGGCGTCTCTGGCATTCAGCCGACAGCCCTGCGCCGTCTCCGGTTATGACGAACTGGTTATTTCATCCCGCTAACGCTTCACTTATTCGAGGTCTTCTATGGCGCGTCGCCAATTTTCCAGCCAGTCTCTGGTACTTATTGTCATTGCTATCGCCATCAACATGGTCGGCGGGCAACTCATCAGCATGTTGAAATTGCCTATTTTTCTCGACTCGATTGGCACGTTGATCAGCGCGGTGCTGTTAGGCCCGGTCGTGGGGATGCTAACCGGATTACTCACTAACCTGTTGTGGGGGCTTTTGACCGATCCTATTGCCGCCGCCTTCGCGCCTGTGGCGATGGTTATTGGACTGGTTGCCGGTTGGCTGGCACGGGCTGGATGGTTTCGCACCTTACCCAAAGTTGTGGTCAGCGGCGTGATCATCACACTTGCCGTGACCCTCGTTGCCGTGCCGATTCGCACGACCCTGTTTGGCGGCGTCACTGGCAGCGGTGCCGATCTTTTTGTTGCCTGGATGCACTCGGTCGGTCAGAACCTGGTGGAGTCCGTCGCCATCACCGTCATCGGAGCGAATCTGGTCGATAAAATCCTCACGGCAATCATCGTCTGGGTGCTGCTGCGACAACTTCCGCTGCGCACCACGCGTCATTTCCCTACGATGTCTGCCGTGCGCTAAATGCATCCGTTTACGTCGTTAACTCTGTGGGCGCTTGCCGCCTGCTCCACGCTCCTGCTGCCAGCCGGAGTGCCGCTCAGCTTGTACGGCGCCGCGACGTTCGTCAGTTTGTTATGTATGAAGGCTACGCGGTCGCGAGCGAAATACGTACTTTGGCTGATGATCCCCTTAGGGCTGGGGCTATGGCTGGTACACGGCGGATGGCTTACCGAGTGGATTAGCGGACAGCCACGCACGCCAGAGCGCTGGGCCAATGCCGTTACGCTCTGGCTGAGGATCCTGGCCATTGTGTCGACATCGCAGATATGGATGCAGTACGTACCGGTTTCGCGCTTTATGCGTGCTCTGTTCGCTTCCCGTCTGCCACCAGGCGTTGCCTACCTGTTTGCTGGCCCGCTGCTGGTGGTTGAACAACTCAAACGACAGCTGGCAATAATTCATGAGGCTCAGCGCGCACGCGGCGTACCGCTGGATGAGTCCTGGTACCAGCGTTTACGCGCCATGCCGGCATTGATTGTGCCGCTTACCCATAACGCGCTCAATGACCTGGCCGTTCGCGGTGCAGCGCTCGATATGCGGGGATTTCGCCTGCATCGCACTCGCACCACGCTTTGGGCGCCGCCAGACAGCACCTTACAACGTCTGGCCCGCTACGGCATGGCAGTTCTGATGGCGGTTGAGACCGGAGTCTGGATATGGTTACGTTAGAGCAGTTTCGCTATATTCCAACGCACGCTATGCGGCCATCCGTCTGTTACGACTTCCATTACGCCAGACCGGGTATGGTGGCTGTTTTTGGCGAGAACGGCAGCGGGAAAAGCACGCTGGCGCAGCTGATGGCTGGCTGGTACCCCGATTTCCTTCCGGGAGATATTGAAGGCACAGGCACGCTCCTGGGTAATCCCATCGGGCAACTGTCGCTGGTCGAGCAGTCGAGTACCATCCAGCTTGTGCAGCAGTCACCTTACCTGCAGCTTTCAGGTTGTACTTTCAGCGTGGAGGAAGAAGTGGCATTTGGCCCGGAAAATCTCTGCCTTACTGAGGTTGAAATTATGCAGCGCATAGATGCCGCCCTGACGCTGACAGAATGTCAGCCCCTGCGCCATCGTCATCCTAGTACCCTTTCCGGCGGGGAAACCCAACGGGTAGTCATTGCCAGCGCACTCGCCATGCAGCCGAAAATATTGATTCTGGATGAAGCGTTCAGCCGCCTGACGGCGCAAGCCACGGCAATGCTGCTGGCGCGACTGCAACAATGGGCACAGGAACGACATGCTTTGGTAATACTTTTCGAACGCAACCCTTCACCTTTTCTCAGCTACTGCCAGCAGGCATGGCAGCTGCGCGACGGAGCATTGTCACCACTATGCTAACGCTAGACCAGGTCAGTTTTCGCTGGCCGAACGCCGCCGATGACTGCTTACACAATATTTCGCTGGAACTCCAGGAGGGTGAATGGCTGGCGCTAACGGGCGATAATGGGGCAGGAAAATCCACGCTTCTGCGCATCATGGCCGGGCTACTGACGCCTTCATCCGGCACAATAACCGTGCAGAATCGCGCGATTGCGCAACTGAAAAATCGGGAGCGTGCCAGGGTGCTCGGCGTATTGTTTCAGGAGGCGGAGAATCAAATTTTTCACAGCAAGGTTGCAGAGGAAGTCGCATTCGGATTACGGCTACAGAAGCTTCCGGCGACTGAAATTGCGCAACGCACAATGGCGGCGCTGCGATTATGTCAGTTAGAGGATGTCGCCGGCGTGCACCCGCTCGATCTGCATACTGCACAAAGACGCATGGTTGCCGTCGCCAGCCTGGAAGCCCTCGCCCCCACTATTCTACTGCTGGATGAGCCCAGCCGGGACTTTGATGCGCACTGGCTTGGCGTCTTCGAAAACTGGCTGGCAGTGTGTCGTGCGCGTGGTGCCAGCGTTGTAGCGATCAGTCATGACGCTGCATTTACGCAGCGCCATTTTTCGCGCGTAGTACGGCTACACAACAAAAATCTCACGCCGTCCGATATGCGCCCTCAAGCGACATCTCCAGCATAAGATCTGCTGGCAGGCTATCTTCCAGCACCCGACGAACATTCGGTCCGTCGGTACGCTCATAAAATGCCTCAGCGTCAGCTTGTGAGAGTCCGCCAGCCAGTTTACGGCCTACCAGTCGCGTACGCAGCGCATTGGCTGGAGCGCGAATAAACAACGAGTAATCACAAAACTCGGCTAACGCTCGCCATCTGTCATCATTGCGCAATAACCAGTTTCCCTCCACAATCACCATCGGCGCAGTCACCCGTATGGCCTCTTCGACCGGATCGTGCTTTTGCCTATCGTATTGCGGCCAGAAGCCTTCCCCTTCCCTTATCTGGCGTAGATTCTGCGCAAGCTTATCCACATCAAAGGTTTCCGGCGCACCTTTGTATGCCCGCAGGTTATGGGCATCCAGCCAGCTGTTGTAGTGATGGAAGCCATCCATCGGCAGCGTCTGGATCTCCGGCAGACAAGGATCCTGAGCGCAGAGATATTCCCAGAAGGTAGTCAGCGTCGATTTACCCGTACCCGGTGGCGCGCAGAGAAAAACTATCGTACGTCGCTGCGGATTAGCGGCCTGTATTTTTGCCAGTTGCTGTAATAACGGTTTGTGGACGTTCTCTATCTCATCATCATGGTAATGTGCTTCAACCTGGAGCCCATTCACCGTTAGTTCGATTTTCACGGCGTTAATTCCTTTAAAATCGCCGTCACCGCCAGCGTCATTGCCGTCTTGACCATTGCGCTAAAGCGCACCTCGGACCACGCAGCAAAGTCGGCAAATTTCATTGACTCCAGCGCGCCGTACAGCGTTGCGTTGCGGGTAATACTGTTCACGTTGCTGACAAAATCCCAGGTGATGTCATCGGCAAAACCGGGAATATTATCCTGCTCGTTCAGGTACTGATAAAACTGGGAAAAATGGGTGATGTCGGCATAAAGCCATTTATCCATTTTTCCCAGCGCATAAATCAGACGTAACGCAACGTCGATATCGTCAAGCGGTCCACTCTGAGCGAGCAACGGCTTCACTGCATATTCCACGATCTCTTCATCGTTATTAACGAACAGCGACGGCAGAAAGCGCTTAATGCCCTGGAGCAAAATGTTATGTGCCGTCGTCATAAACGAAAGTAAATTATTTTGAGCATCCAGTTGCTCAAGCACATCGTCTTCTGTCAGCGTCGTCATTAGTTATCCGATAAATCACCATGAATGCAGAGAGTCTATTATATTACACGTTCGATCCGCGCCGCCGATCAGTAAAGTTTGCGTGCGCACACCATTCGCAACCTGTTGGATCCCTTTCACAAGATCGCCGCCCGTGACCCCCGTCGCGCTGAAGAGGATCTTATTTCCCCCTACCAGTTCGTCGAGCGCATAGATACGGTTAATCTCGACGCCCATTTCCATGCAGCGCTGACGTTCCTGTGCCGCAATCAGACGATTATCTGCGCTATCTCCTTTCGCCGCGCAAAAATCAATCAGTTCAGCCTGCATGTCGCCCCCCAGCGCTTTAACTGCACAAGCTGAAATAACCCCTTCAGGTGCCCCCCCAATGGTATACATCAGGTCATAGGGATTTTCCTGCATACAGGCCAACACGCTTGCGGCTACATCGCCGTCGGGCAGCGCAAAGACTTTGACGCCAAGTCTTGTCGCTTCGGCAATCGCCGGTTGAAGACGCGGTTTATCCAGCGTCACCATCCGCAGTCGCTCCAGCGGTTTGTCCAACACCTCAGCCACATTGCGCAGATTGTCTGCCAACGGCAGCGCCAGATTAATCGCCCCTTTTGCATACCGATTAACAACCAGTTTTTTCATGTACATATCAGGGGCGTGTAACAAACTGCCGCGAGGGGCAAACGCCATGACAGCCAGCGCATTGCATTGCCCCATCGCCACCATTCGCGTGCCTTCAATAGGATCGACGGCAATATCGACCTCAGGTCCAGCGCCTGTTCCCACTTCCTCACCAATCCACAGCATCGGGGCGCGATCAATCTCCCCTTCGCCAATGACGATTCGTCCGCGGATGGCAACACTGTTCAATGCTTCGCGCATTGCCGTCACGGCCAGACCATCAATCTTGTTTTTATCGCCGCACCCGGTTTGCGGCCAGGCTGCCAGCGCAGCCTGCTCCGTGATACGAAATAGCGGCCATGCCAGCGACATCATATCGCCGCCTCCCCGATATCAACGCCGAAGTGTGCCAGCAGGTATTTTTCTGCCTTTTCGTTCCAGATGCCGTGCGTTTCCTCCACCAGCAGCGCCAGCTCTTTGAATAATGGGTCAGTTTTCCCTTTCTCGGCAAAATCAGCAATGGCGGTTAGCGGCATGGTTACGCCGTTATATATCAGCTTTTTACCGCCAGGAATTGCCGGTAAATTCAATACGGTTTCCGGAACCGCATCAAGGCCGCCAATGTGCGTCACCATAAACGAGGGTTGTAGCTGGCCGGTTGCACTGAGCGCAATAGCCTCCTTCATATCATCCGTTGATCCACCAGAGGTTCCGACAACGTGAGTGCTGTTGTAGTGCACGTTGTAAAAATTAAACGGCACTTTAAAGTTGCTGTCCGTCGGACCAGCAAAGAAATTCAGGCAGCCATCTTCCGCGAGTAAATCATCGGCCATTTCAATGACTGCAGGTACTGCCGCATACACAAAGACATCATCAAAACCTGCGTCATGAGTTAACGCACGCAGCATCGTGGTCGGAGAATCCATGCCGGTCGTATTCACATAGATAAGTTCAATCCCTTTTTCTGCCGCCAGCTCAACCGGCAACAGTTTTTTAGCCTGCGCAAGTCGTGCTTCATCAATATCGACCACCACCACACGTGACGGCTGAATACTGCCGTTAATGGCATAATCAATTGCGCCGATGCCCATCGGCCCGGCGCAGGCCAGAAGCGCAATGCTTCCGCCTGGCTTAATCCCCATGCGATGCTCATAAACGTAAGGTGTGGTGTGAAAATTCGCGTTATACGCGCCAATAATGCAGCACATTGGTTCTGCCAATGAGGCGGCGGCAAAATAAGAGCCGTGGTAAGGTAAAACGCATCCCAGATTAATCGCCACCTCCGGGATAATCATATATGTCGCATTACCGCCAAAATATTCGTAGCTGTATCCCGCGGAATATCCACTTGGCAATCCCATCGCGGGTTGCAACACAAAACGCTGACCTTTCTTATATTTATCCGTCAGGTTTTTTCCTACCTCAACAATGATACCTGCACATTCATGTCCGGTAATAACCGGATGATTTTCCAGATCGTCCGGCACGCGTTTATGCTCGCTCCCCAAAGCCGCCGCTTTCCAGGTGGATAAACAAACGCTATCGGATATTACGTTTACTAACAATTCGTTATCTGTAATTGCAGGCAACTCAAATTCACGGATCCGAATATCCTGCTTACCATATATGGCAGCCACTTTCGTTTTCATACTTACTCCAAAAATAGAAGAAGGCTAGTTCGCAGTAATGCGTTTAAATAAATCGTCCAACAGAGGATCACCAATATAGTTTTTAATCAGCACTAATGGCTTTTCACTCACACGTTTAACACGACCTTCAAGACTGGCATGGGTTACAATAATATCTGCATCTTGCGGAACGTTTTCGATAGCATAGTGCGTTACATTAATATTCAATCCCGCTTTCTCCAGACGCTTACGAAACGTTGTAGCCCCCATCGCGCTGGAACCCATTCCCGCATCACAGACGAAAGCAACGCGTTTAATATTTTTATAAGAGAACTTTCCTTCCTGTTTCATCGCCTTGACGGTTCTGGCTGATTCAGCGAAGTCATCTTCAGTTTCTGTTTCTACACTCTTTTCCATTTTCAGGATTACAGAGGTAATCACAAAAGTAACAATGGTTCCCGCTGTAACGCCTGCAATGGTCGCGAGGAAAGAACCTTTTGGCGTTAATGCCAGATAGGCAAATATTGATCCTGGGCTCGGCCCTGCAACCAACCCACCGTCCAACAGGTGGAATACCCACGTCCCGCTCATTCCCCCGGCAATCATCGCAATCAGGGTTAAAGGCTTCATCAGCACATACGGGAAATACAGTTCATGAATACCACCAAGGAAGTGGATAATCATGGCGCCTGGCGCGGATTTTTTACTCATCCCTTTACCAAAAATGGCAAAGCTGAGTAACAGGCCTAACCCCGGCCCAGGGTTGGATGCCACCATGAAGAAAATCGATTTTCCCGTTTCAGAAGCTTGCTGCATTCCCAACGGATAATAGACGCCCTGATCGATAGCATTATTCAAAAAGAGGATTTTCGCGGGCTCATTGATTACAGATAGCAACGGCAGGTAACCCGCATGAACCAACGCTTCAATACACTCCTTCACAAAATTGTTGGCAATGAGAACCGCCGGGCCAATAACTTCGAATCCCAGCAAACATAAGAGCATTCCCGCAATACCCAGAGAGAAGTTATTGATAACCATCTCGAAACCAGCGGGGATGCGTTTTTCCAGCAGGCGGTCGATATGCTTAATCACCCAACCGCCAAGCGGCCCCATCACCATCGCGCCAAGGAACATCGGGATATCCGCGCCAACAATAACGCCAATAGAACCAATGCCTCCCATTACCGCGCCACGTTTCCCGCCAACCAGATGCCCACCGGTGGAGCCAATCATGACGGGCAGTAAATAAGTAATCATCGGGCCGACAATTTTGGCGAAATGCTCATTCGGCATCCAACCAGTAGGAATAAACAATGCGGTTATAAAACCCCAGGCAATAAATGCGCCGATGTTGGGAATGACCATTGCAGTCAAAAACCCACCAAAAGCCTGGACTTTGGCACGAGCAGACTTGTTTTCCATAATAATATCCTGAAAGGAAACGATGAATTATGCGAAGGCGATAATATCCGCCAGTTGTTTTTCTGATTTAGCCGCTAACAAAGCGGTTAGCGCTTCCTCTTCACATAATAATTCACTTAAAGCCTGAATAGCGCCAATGTGAGAGTCAGCATTTGCCGCCGACAATCCGATTAATAATCTGATGCCTTCATCTTCTTCGGAAAATTTCACTTCCTGTTTGAGAAGCGTTAATGACATTCCGGTTTTTAACGCACCACATTCCGGACGAGCGTGTGGCATGGCGACACCAGGCGCTAAAATATAATAAGGACCATTGTTAATCGTTGAGTCTTTGATCGCCTGAATATAATTTGAATTGACATAATGATTGGCGAGCAAGGACGACATAGAAAAGTCAATTGCCTCCTGCCAGTTCTTTGCTGAATCTTTTATTGAAATAGATGATTCGGGAAAGTAATCAATCAGCCGCATACATTTTCCTTATTTTATTTTTAGGGTACGAGTTAACGTTAAAAATAAAATACGCGTACGGCAAAATGAAATCAATCGAGGGGGAAAATACGTGCAGCGCGGAATGTCTTTTTGTGAAGCCTTTAAAAACAGTTGGTTGAGAATAGAAAAACAAAATGCAACATTAATTATGTGATATGCATTACAAATTCCAAATAACACTAAATATCATATTTGTGACTAAGATCCACAACGGGGAGTTGCACAGGGGAAATTAAATTTAATCCGATTAAAAAACGGGCCGCCTGAGCGACCCGTTTTCACCTGCAATCGAAGTTACAGCAGTTCTTTTGCTTTCGCGACCACGTTGTCTACGGTGAAGCCGAATTCTTCAAACAGCAGTTCTGCCGGTGCAGACTCACCAAAAGTAGTCATCCCGAGGATGGCACCGTTCAGACCCACGTATTTGAACCAGTAGTCCGCAATGCCAGCCTCGATAGCGACGCGAGCAGAAACGGCTTTCGGCAGTACGGATTCGCGGTAGGCGGCATCCTGTTTGTCGAACGCATCGGTAGACGGCATGGAGACCACACGCGCCTTCACACCTTCGGCAGTCAGTTTCTCCCATGCCGCAACAGCCAGTTCAACTTCAGAACCGGTGGCGATGAAGATCAGCTCCGGCTGGCCCGCGCAATCTTTCAGCACGTAGCCACCGCGAGCGATATTCGCCAGTTGCTCTGCGGTACGTTCCTGCTGTGCCAGGTTCTGGCGGGAGAGGATCAGCGCGGTCGGGCCGTCCTGACGCTCAACGCCGTATTTCCACGCCACTGCGGATTCAACCTGATCACACGGACGCCATGTGCTCATGTTCGGAGTCACACGCAGAGAAGCAACCTGCTCTACCGGCTGGTGAGTCGGGCCATCTTCACCCAGACCGATGGAGTCGTGGGTGTAGACCATCACCTGACGCTGTTTCATCAGCGCAGCCATACGCACCGCGTTACGAGCATATTCCACGAACATCAGGAAGGTGGAGGTGTACGGCAGGAAACCACCGTGCAGGGAAATGCCGTTTGCGATAGCGGTCATACCGAATTCACGTACACCGTAATGGATGTAGTTACCGGCGGTATCTTCGTTGATGGCCTTAGAACCAGACCACAGAGTCAGGTTAGATGGCGCGAGGTCAGCGGAGCCGCCGAGGAATTCAGGAAGCCATGGACCGAAGGCTTCAATCGCGTTCTGAGACGCTTTACGGCTGGCGATTTTCGCCGGGTTAGCCTGCAGCTTAGCAATGAACTCGTTGGCTTTCGCGTCGAAATCAGACGGCATTTCACCTTTCATACGACGGGTGAATTCAGCAGCTTCCTGCGGGAAAGCTTTGGCATAAGCAGCGAACTTCTCGTTCCATGCGGCTTCTTTTGCCTGGCCGGCTTCTTTCGCATCCCACTGCGCGTAGATTTCAGACGGGATTTCGAACGGCGCGTATTTCCAGCCCAGCTGTTCACGGGTCAGCGCGATTTCTGCATCACCCAGCGGCGCACCGTGAGAGTCGTGAGTACCGGCTTTGTTCGGGGAACCGAAACCGATGATGGTTTTGCACATCAGCAGGGATGGTTTGTCGGTTACTGCGCGAGCTTCTTCAACTGCGCGTTTAATCGCGTCAGCATCATGACCATCTACGCCACGAACCACGTGCCAGCCGTAAGCTTCGAAACGCTTCGCGGTGTCATCGGTGAACCAGCCTTCAACGTGACCATCGATAGAGATGCCGTTGTCATCATAGAACGCAACCAGTTTACCCAGCTTCAGCGTACCGGCCAGGGAACATACCTCGTGAGAGATACCTTCCATCATGCAGCCGTCGCCCATGAAAGCATAAGTGAAGTGATCAACGATGTCGTGACCAGGACGGTTAAACTGCGCCGCCAGCGTTTTTTCAGCGATAGCCATACCCACTGCATTCGCAATGCCCTGACCCAGAGGACCGGTCGTGGTTTCAACACCCGCGGTGTAGCCCACTTCCGGGTGGCCCGGCGTTTTGGAGTGCAGCTGACGGAAGTTCTGCAGCTCGGACATCGGCAGATCATAGCCGGTGAGGTGCAGCAGGCTGTAAATCAGCATTGAACCGTGGCCGTTAGACAGCACGAAGCGGTCACGGTCAGCCCAGGACGGGTTAGTCGGGTTGTGGTTCAGGAAATCACGCCACAGGACTTCGGCAATGTCAGCCATACCCATCGGGGCACCCGGGTGACCGGATTTGGCTTTCTGTACTGCGTCCATGCTCAGCGCACGAATAGCATTGGCAAGCTCTTTACGTGAGGACATTTTGACTCCAGATCGGATAATGAAGGCCACGCCCTAAACGACTTGACGACAGCGCGTTTTGGGCTACGCCGGAAAAAAGTGCCAACAATGTAACCCAAGCCGCGTGTCATGTACATGGAGCATCCTTTTACCGCTTCAGAAATCTCTGGATCATGCGTGAAAGTTGCGCAATCTTCTCGCCCGCTTATTGTTCTTTTCTTTATACTTAGGCCGAGCGTCGGTTCACCTGTAAACAACGCATTTTTTAGAATAATCCTGACCTTGTGCGGAAGAGAAAAAATGAAAATTCGCGCTTTACTGCTTGCTACGAGCATGGCAGCGGCTTTGACCGGCTGCCAGAACATGGACTCAAACGGGCTGCTTTCTTCGGGCGCGGAGGCTTTTCAGGCCTACAGTCTGAGCGATGCTCAGGTAAAAGCGCTGAGCGATCAGGCCTGTAAAGATATGGACAGCAAGGCTACTATCGCTCCGAGCGGCAGCGAGTACGCTACGCGTCTTGGCAAAATAGCCGCCGCGCTTGGCGATAACATTAACGGTCAGCCGGTGAACTACAAAGTGTATATGGCGAAAGATGTGAATGCCTTTGCCATGGCGAACGGCTGTATCCGCGTATACAGCGGCCTGATGGATATGATGACCGACAACGAAGTCGAAGCGGTGATCGGCCACGAAATGGGCCACGTTGCGCTGGGTCACGTGAAAAAAGGGATGCAGGTTGCGCTGGGTACGAACGCCGTGCGAGCAGCAGCGGCTTCCGCTGGCGGTATTGTCGGCAGCCTGTCGCAGTCGCAATTGGGCGATATCGGCGAAAAGCTGGTGAACTCACAGTTCTCCCAGCGCCAGGAGTCCGAAGCGGATGATTACTCGTATGATTTGTTGCGCAAACGTGGGATCAATCCAGCCGGCTTAGCCACCAGCTTTGAGAAACTGGCAAAACTGGAAGCAGGACGCCAAAGCTCAATGTTTGACGATCACCCGGCATCCGCAGAACGTGCGCAACATATTCGCGATCGCATGAGCGCAGACGGGATCAAATAATCTGTTAACAGTGCCGGATGGCGGCGCAAACGCCGCCATCCGGCAAAAAACAGCTTACTCGCCTTTTTTCGCCGCCTGGATATACAGCATCTCCAACGCTAACGTAGCAGCCGCCAGTGCGGTGATCTCTGACTGGTCGTAGGCCGGAGCCACTTCAACAACATCCATCCCGACGATGTTCAGATCTTTCAGACCACGTACCAGTTTAATTGCACGATCGGAAGTCAGACCACCGATCACTGGCGTACCGGTTCCGGGTGCAAACGCCGGATCCAGGCAGTCGATATCAAAAGTCAGATACACTGGCATATCACCGACAATCTGCTTAACCTGGGCGATAATGTCATCAACGCTGCGGTCGTTAACCTGGCACGCATCCAGCACGGTAAAACCATTATCTTTGTCGAACTCGGTACGAATACCGATCTGCACAGAGTGATTCGGATCGATCAGACCTTCGTTAGGCGCAGTGTAGAACATCGTGCCGTGGTCGAATTCGCAGCCGTTCGCGTAGGTGTCGGTGTGGGCATCAAAGTGTACCAGCGCCATTTTACCAAAGTGCTTGGCGTGCGCGCGCAGCAGCGGCAGCGTGACAAAGTGGTCGCCGCCAAAGGAGAGCATACGCTTACCGGCAGACAGCAGCTTCTCAGCATGCGCCTGCAATTTTTCACTCATTTCACGCGCATCCCCGAACGCATAAACCAGATCGCCGCAGTCCACCACGTTCAGACGCTCGCGCATATCGAAGTCCCACGGGAAGCGGTTGTGTTCCCAGGCCAGGTTGGTGGAAACCTGACGGATCGCCGCCGGACCATGGCGGCCACCCGCGCGACCTGACGTTGCCATATCAAACGGTACGCCGGTGATCACCCAATCGGCGTCGCTGTCGTAAGGCATGAAGTTCATCGGCAGACGCAAAAAACCAAAGGCGTTAGAAACCAGGGAGTTGTCGTATTGATGACCTAAGGTGCTCATGTACTGACCTCTTTTAAAATCGGTGAAAAAAAATCCCCTCCGCGTCGTTAAGCCCGACGAGGAAGGGATTGATTTGGTAACTGCATATTTACGGCAAATTATCGCCGTTATTTTGTACGGATTCAAGTGAGTGCCACAAATGCTGCCCCCGCGGATTCCGACTGCCGGATGGCGGCTTCGCCTTATCCGGCCTACTTTCGTAGGAACGGTAAGCGCAGCGCCACCTGACATTTATCGTTACTCATCTTCCAGATAAGTATAACCGTACAGACCGGCTTCAAACTCTTCGAGGAACTGCTGTTGCAGCTCAGCGTCCAGATCGGTGTTTTTCACCTGGTCACGGAACTGCGTCAGCAGGGTGTTCGGATCCAGCTGCACGTATTGCAACATATCTGCCACGGTATCGCCTTCATCAGAAAGCTCAACTTCCACGCTACCGTCAGGGAAGACGAACACGTCAACCGCTTCGGTATCACCGAACAGGTTGTGCATGTTGCCGAGGATCTCCTGGTACGCACCCACCATAAAGAAGCCCAGCATCGGCGGATTTTCCGGGTCGTATTCCGGCATCGGCATGGTCGTGGCAATACCGTCACCATCGACGTAGTGGTCGATAGCGCCGTCGGAGTCACAAGTAATATCCAATAGCACCGCACGGCGCTCTGGCACCTGATTCAGTCCTTCGAGCGGCAGTACTGGGAACAGCTGATCGATCCCCCATGCATCCGGCATCGACTGGAACAGAGAAAAGTTGACGTAAATCTTATCCGCCATACGCTCCTGCAGCTCGTCGATAATCGGACGATGCGCGCGGTTGCTCGGGTCGAGCTGTTTCTGCACGTCATGGCACATGTTCAGATACAGCTGCTCTGCCCACGCACGCTCCTGCAAGCTGAAAGTGCCAGAAGAGTAGCCCACGTGAATATCATGCAGATCCATCTGGCTGTCGTGTAGCCATTCGCGTAGCGAACGGCGAGTCCCCGGCTCATGCATCTCTTGCCAGGTTTCCCACATGCTTTGCAGGGCACGCGGCGCATCGTCAGCCGGCGGCGTGGCTTCGGTATGTTCGCTACGCTCGACGCCGATAATGTTAGACACCAGCACGGTATGGTGCGCGGTAACCGCACGACCAGACTCGGTGATGACCGTCGGATGCGGCAGACCATGCTCTTCACAGGCATCGCCAATGGCCCAAATGATATTGTTCGCGTATTCGTTCAGACCGTAGTTTACGGAGCAGTCAGACTGCGAACGAGTACCTTCGTAATCCACGCCCAGACCACCGCCCACGTCGAAGCACTGGATATTCACGCCCAGCTTGTGCAGCTCAACGTAGAAACGCGCTGATTCACGTACGCCGGTGGCGATATCACGAATGTTCGCCATCTGGGAGCCGAGGTGGAAGTGTAGCAACTGAATGCTGTCCAGACGACCGCGCTCGCGCAGAATTTCCACCAACTGCAGCACCTGGTTTGCCGCTAGGCCGAATTTTGATTTTTCGCCGCCAGAGGACTGCCACTTGCCGGATCCCTGCGACGCCAGACGCGCACGCACGCCCAGACGCGGAACCACATTCAGACGTTCAGCTTCATCCAGCACGATAGCGATTTCAGACATCTTCTCGATGACCAGATAGACCTTATGGCCCATCTTCTCGCCAATCAACGCCAGACGGATGTATTCGCGGTCTTTATAACCGTTACACACGATCACGCTACGGGTCATTCCGGCATGGGCCAGAACGGCCATCAGTTCAGCTTTGGAACCAGCCTCCAGCCCCAGCGGTTCACCGGAGTGGATCAGCGATTCAATCACGCGACGGTGCTGGTTGACCTTGATCGGGTAAACGAGAAAATAGTCGCCGTTGTAGCCATAAGATTCACGGGCGCGTTTAAACGCCGCGTTAATCGAACGCAGACGGTGTTGCAGGATCTGCGGGAAGCAGAATAATGCAGGCAGACGCTGCCCCTGCGCTTCACGGGCTTTCACCAACTCAGCAAGGTCAACGCGCGCTTCTGGTACGTCCGGATCCGGGCACACGCTGATGTGGCCCAGCTCATTGACGTCATAGTAGTTATTACCCCACCAGGCAATATTGTAAGTACGCAGCATCTTGCTGGCTTCCTCGGAACTCATTGCAACCTCCTGCATGGAGCGTAGTACACCGTGTTCGCCTGCTGACGAAGGCGAACCCAAAGAAATGTCGTCAGACATAGCGAACCTCAAATTTTATTAACAAGTGTAAAACAGTTGACTACTATCGCAATCCATAGACGCGATAACAACCCAAATACAGGCAGAATTTGCAGCAGATAGTGCTGACGCTCCGACTGTGCGACCGGTTTCTTTTTCATATCAATGTAAACACGTAACCGAACTTAATGCTGACGGTTCGGCGAAACCACGAGAAAACTCTTGTTTACCAAGAGCGCCCTTGTTCAGTTCTTAGTGACCGTAGCCGGCTCTTGAGTCCTGAGATACGCCGAGATGGGTATACACTTCATCCTTCATGCAGCCTCTTTGTTGGCTACGCTCATTCGCCCCAGTCACGTACTACTCGTACGTTCAGGGGACTCATTCACTTGCCGCCTCGACGCAACATGAATGATTTTGTGTATATAACATCGACAGGTATGCAAAGCAGAGATGCAGATTGCGGGGAACATATGTACACCAGAACGGTGCGACAGATTCAGCAGAATACAACGGTTCATTATCTCGTATCACCTCCACGGTTGCTCCTGACGGAACGAACCCACAAGCCAAAGCTAACGTCTTAACCCGGCTGGAAGTGGCAACACGATGAAAACGTCGTGTGCTTTTGTCTATCCTAAATAATTCGAGTTGTGGGAAGGCGGCAACGCAGGGAGTTCCCGGAGCTTACATGAGTAAGTGACTGGGGCGAGCGAGGAAGCCAACGCACATGCAACTTGAAGTATGACGGATATGAGCCGCGCGCCGCGTTTTATACCGATATGGAACATAAAAAGCAAAAGATAAATACGCACATTGCCAGCACCGTCAGGAAAAATTTCCAGTTACATTTTCAGTACAATGCGACCTCAATCAAAAAAAGCTGGAAATTAGACGAAGAACTGTCCTAAAATAGCCGTCCAGATGTTAATCCATCTATACCGATTAACACTCAGACTGCCAGTGTCCGTCATCTGCAGACTCATGGTAGAATCTTCTACACATGGCTATTCCACTCGACAGTTTGAGCTAACCAAATTCTCCTTAGGTGAAATTAAATATGGCAAAACACCTTTTTACGTCCGAGTCCGTATCAGAAGGGCATCCTGACAAAATCGCTGACCAAATCTCTGATGCCGTGCTGGACGCAATCCTCGAGCAGGATCCGAAAGCACGCGTTGCCTGCGAAACCTACGTCAAAACCGGTATGGTTTTAGTTGGCGGTGAGATCACCACCAGCGCATGGGTTGATATCGAAGAGATCACCCGTAACACGGTTCGCGAAATTGGCTATGTGCATTCCGACATGGGCTTTGACGCCAACTCTTGTGCGGTACTGAGCGCGATTGGTAAACAGTCTCCGGACATCAACCAGGGTGTTGACCGTGCCGATCCGCTGGAGCAGGGTGCAGGCGACCAGGGTCTGATGTTTGGTTATGCAACCAATGAAACCGATGTACTGATGCCAGCCCCGATTACCTATGCTCACCGTCTGGTGCAGCGTCAGGCTGAAGTGCGTAAAAACGGCACCTTATCCTGGCTGCGTCCGGATGCAAAAAGTCAGGTTACCTTCCAGTATGACGATGGCAAAATCGTCGGTATTGATGCGGTTGTTCTGTCGACTCAGCACTCTGAAGACATCGATCAGAAATCGCTGCAAGAAGCCGTTATGGAAGAGATCATCAAGCCGGTACTGCCGACTGAATGGCTGACCGCATCGACCAAGTTCTTCATCAACCCAACTGGTCGTTTCGTTATCGGCGGTCCAATGGGCGACTGTGGCCTGACAGGTCGTAAAATCATCGTTGATACCTACGGCGGCATGGCGCGCCATGGCGGCGGCGCATTCTCTGGTAAGGATCCGTCTAAAGTTGACCGTTCCGCAGCCTATGCAGCCCGTTACGTCGCGAAAAACATTGTCGCCGCAGGTCTGGCTGACCGCTGCGAGATTCAAGTTTCTTACGCAATCGGCGTGGCTGAACCGACTTCGATCATGGTAGAAACGTTCGGTACTGAAAAAGTGCCTTCTGAGCAACTGACCCTGCTGGTTCGCGAGTTCTTCGACCTGCGTCCGTATGGCCTGATTCAGATGCTGGATCTGCTGCACCCGATTTACAAAGAAACTGCCGCTTACGGCCACTTTGGTCGCGAGCATTTCCCATGGGAAAAAACCGACAAGGCGCAGTTGCTGCGTGAAGCTGCTGGTCTGAAGTAATTTCCCCACAGTTCAACGCTTATGAAGACCAGCCTCGCGCTGGTCTTTTTTATGTCCTTTTCTTTTCCATACCCCATCGCCAGAACAATGCTAAGTTCCCTTGTTTTAAACAACAAATGAAAGCGATTACATACCGCATAATTTCAATCCAAACTGAATAAACATCTCCTTGTGACTATGATTGCATCGTCGTTACATTACAATTCAGCATTGTCTTAAATTCAGGCAATTAACTTTATTTCGGCAAAATAAATATCGTTATTTTTCATATACATAAACAATAACCCATATAAATATTAGTGTAACCGATTACACTAATGTGATGTGATTCGCATTTTTTTACTCCGTACTCACCTACCCTTAACATCAACAAAACTAGCTACCCAACCGGAGGGCATCATGCCTGACAATAAAAAAACGGGGCGTTCCAACAAAGCCATGACATTTTTTGTCTGCTTTCTTGCAGCCCTGGCTGGATTACTTTTTGGCCTGGATATCGGTGTTATTGCTGGAGCTTTGCCATTCATCACCGACGAGTTCCAAATTACCCCACACACTCAGGAATGGGTGGTGAGTTCTATGATGTTCGGTGCTGCTGTGGGTGCCGTCGGCAGCGGTTGGCTCTCCTTCAAACTGGGGCGCAAAAAGAGCCTGATGATCGGCGCAATTCTGTTTGTTGCCGGTTCACTGTTCTCCGCCGCAGCGCCAAACGTTGAAGTACTGCTGGTTTCCCGCGTGCTGCTCGGCCTTGCGGTAGGCGTTGCGTCTTATACCGCGCCGTTGTACCTGTCTGAAATCGCCCCGGAAAAAATTCGCGGCAGCATGATCTCTATGTATCAGTTGATGATCACCATCGGTATTTTAGGTGCGTATCTTTCCGATACGGCGTTTAGCTACAGCGGCGCATGGCGCTGGATGCTGGGCGTAATCATCATCCCTGCCCTGCTGCTGCTAATTGGCGTCATCTTCCTGCCAGACAGTCCACGCTGGTTTGCGGCTAAACGTCGTTTTGTTGATGCTGAACGTGTTCTATTGCGTCTGCGTGATACCAGCGCAGAAGCCAAACGCGAGCTGGATGAAATTCGTGAAAGCCTGCAGGTGAAGCAGAGCGGTTGGGCGCTGTTTAAAGAAAACAGCAACTTCCGCCGCGCGGTATTCCTTGGCGTTCTGTTGCAGGTGATGCAGCAGTTCACCGGGATGAACGTCATTATGTATTACGCGCCAAAAATCTTTGAACTGGCGGGTTACACCAACACCACCGAGCAGATGTGGGGGACGGTTATTGTCGGTCTGACCAACGTGCTGGCCACCTTTATCGCCATTGGCCTGGTTGACCGCTGGGGCCGTAAACCAACACTGATCCTCGGCTTTATCGTCATGGCCGTCGGTATGGGCGTGCTGGGTACAATGATGCACGTGGGCATTCACTCGGCGGCCGCACAATACCTCGCTGTACTGATGCTGCTGATGTTTATCGTTGGCTTTGCCATGAGCGCCGGTCCGCTGATTTGGGTGCTGTGCTCTGAAATCCAACCGCTGAAAGGCCGCGATTTCGGTATCACCTGCTCTACTGCAACCAACTGGATTGCCAATATGATCGTCGGTGCAACCTTCCTGACGATGCTGAACTCGCTGGGCAGTGCCAACACTTTCTGGGTCTACGGTGGTCTGAACGTCCTGTTCATCTTCCTGACTCTGTGGCTGATCCCTGAAACGAAAAATGTCTCTCTGGAACACATTGAACGTAACCTGATGAAAGGCCGTAAACTGCGCGAAATTGGCGCACACGACTAATAACTAAGGCTTCCTCCCCACGGGGGGAAGCCTTCCTCTTGCAGTCCCTTCCCTGTCGCACTATCCTCTGGCGTTATGAAAACCTCCCGTCTCCCTATCGCCATCCAGCAAGCCGTTATGCGCAGCCTGCGGGAAAAACTCGCTCAGGCCAATCTCAAGCTCGAACGCAATTACCCGGAGCCAAAGCTGGTTTACCAACAGCGCGGAACCGCTGCGGGCACCGCGTGGCTACAAACCTACGAAATTCGTCTGAATCCCGTCCTGCTGATGGAGAACGTTGATGCGTTCGTTAACGAAGTGGTGCCCCATGAACTGGCGCATTTACTGGTGTGGAAGTATTTTGGCCGCGTGCCGCCGCACGGGAAAGAGTGGAAATGGATGATGGAGAGCGTACTGGGCGTACCTGCCCGGCGTACGCATCAGTTCGAACTGCAATCCGTGCAGCGTAAGACCTATACTTACCGCTGTAAGTGTCAGGAACACCAACTGACCATCCGCCGCCACAACCGCGTGGTACGCGGTGAAGCCACCTACCGCTGCGTTCACTGCGGCGAACCGCTGGTTGCAGAATAATCTTCAGAATTATCAGGAACTTTTCTGATCTAACTGATTGCATACAGGAATGACTTTCGCTACGTTGCGGGCTCGTTTTGACACGGAGTTCGCGATGTACCGTAATCTTTCTTTTGCAGCCGCCCTGTTAGCCGCTGCGTTTTCAGGCCCGGTTTTAGCCGAAGGTATCAACAGCTTTTCTCAGGCAAAAGCGGCGGGCGTCAAAGTTAACGCCGATGCGCCTGGCGATTTCTATTGTGGCTGTAAAATTAACTGGCAAGGCAAAAAAGGGGTCGTTGACCTCGAATCCTGCGGCTATAAAGTGCGAAAAAACGAAAACCGCGCCAGTCGAATTGAATGGGAACACGTTGTCCCCGCCTGGCAGTTTGGTCATCAGCGTCAGTGCTGGCAGGACGGAGGACGTAAAAACTGCGCTAAAGATCCGGTCTATCGCAAAATGGAAAGCGATATGCATAACCTGCAGCCTGCGGTAGGTGAAGTGAATGGCGATCGCGCAAACTTTATGTACAGCCAGTGGAACGGTGGCGAAGGCCAGTATGGGCAGTGCGCGATGAAGGTTGATTTCAAAGAGAAAGTTGCCGAACCGCCTGCCCGCGCCCGTGGCGCCATCGCGCGTACCTATTTTTATATGCGCGACCAATACAACCTGACGCTCTCCCGCCAGCAAACCCAGCTTTTTAACGCCTGGAATAAGCAGTATCCGGTCACCGACTGGGAGTGTGAGCGCGACGAACGCATCGCGAAGGTACAGGGGAATCATAACCCCTATGTGCAACGCGCTTGCCAGGCGCAAAAGAGCTAACCTACACTAGCGGCAATATTTTTAACCATGCCCTGGCTTGTTGCAGCCCAGGGCCATGACGCGGATGTTTAACTATGCGCATTCCTCGCATTTATCACCCAGAGCCACTCACTTCCGGTAGCCAAATTTCACTGTGTGAAGATGCTGCCAACCATATCGGCCGCGTACTACGTATGGGGCCAGGCCAGCCGCTACAGCTGTTTGATGGCAGCAATCAGGTATTCGACGCCGAAATTACCCACGCCAGTAAAAAAAGCGTGGAGGTGAAGGTGCTTAACGCAGAACTCGACGATCGGGAATCACCGTTGCATATCCACCTGGGTCAGGTGATGTCGCGCGGTGAAAAAATGGAATTTACTATCCAGAAATCGATCGAACTGGGTGTAAGCCTCATTACGCCACTTTTTTCTGAGCGTTGCGGCGTTAAACTGGACACTGAACGCCTGAACAAGAAGCTCCAGCAGTGGCAAAAAATCGCCATTGCCGCCTGCGAACAGTGCGGTCGTAATCGGGTGCCTGAAATTCGCCCGGCAATGGATCTGGAAGCATGGTGCGCAGAACAGGACGCAGGACTGAAACTCAATCTACATCCTCGCGCCAGCGCCAGCATCAACACGCTGCCGCTCCCGGTAGAGCGCATCCGCTTGCTGATTGGCCCGGAAGGTGGGTTGTCGGCAGATGAAATTGCCATGACCGCACGGTATCAGTTTACTGATATTCTGTTAGGACCTCGCGTTCTGCGTACTGAGACAACTGCGCTCACCGCCATTACCGCGCTACAGGTGCGTTTTGGCGATCTGGGCTAACGGAGAAAAACAATGATCAAGCTCGGCATCGTGATGGATCCCATCGCAAGCATCAACATCAAGAAAGATTCCAGCTTCGCTATGCTGCTGGAAGCACAACGTCGCGGTTACGAAATTCATTATATGGAGATGGCCGATCTTTATCTGATTAACGGTGAGGCCCGCGCCCATACGCGTACCCTGAGCGTAGAGCAGAACTACGACAAATGGTATGAGTTCAAAAGCGAGCAGGATCTCCCGTTGGCAGACCTGGACGTTATTCTGATGCGTAAGGATCCGCCGTTTGATACCGAGTTCATCTACGCAACCTATATTCTGGAACGTGCAGAAGAGAAAGGAACACTGATCGTCAACAAGCCGCAGAGCCTGCGCGATTGCAACGAAAAGTTGTTCACAGCATGGTTTGCCGACCTGACGCCGGAAACACTGGTCACGCGTAATAAAGCGCAGTTGAAAGCCTTCTGGCAAAAACACAGCGACATCATACTTAAGCCGCTGGACGGCATGGGCGGGGCCTCTATTTTCCGCGTGAAGGAAGGCGATCCGAACCTTGGCGTTATTGCGGAAACGCTGACTGAGCACGGTACCCGCTACTGCATGGCGCAGAACTATCTGCCGGCCATTAAAGATGGCGATAAACGCGTCCTGGTGGTCGATGGCGAACCTGTTCCATATTGCCTGGCGCGTATTCCACAGGGTGGAGAAACCCGGGGCAACCTGGCTGCAGGTGGTCGTGGCGAGCCGCGTCCCTTAACCGACAGTGACTGGGAAATCGCCCGTCGCATTGGGCCAACGCTGAAAGCGAAAGGTTTGATTTTTGTCGGTCTGGATATCATTGGCGATCGTCTGACGGAAATTAACGTCACCAGCCCAACCTGTATTCGCGAGATTGAAGCGGAGTTCCCGGTTTCGATTACCGGTATGCTGATGGACGCTATTGAAGCTCGTCTGCAAAAATAAAAAAATTCGCCGGTAGAAGGGACCCTACCAATACTCATAGTGACAGCGCTCCTGTTTGTACGCATACTGGGCGCTGTTGCTTTTTTGAACCAGGAAACAGAACCTCTGACAATGAATTTACAGCATCACTTTCTAATTGCCATGCCTGCTCTCCAGGATCCAATTTTCCGCCGTTCCGTGGTGTATATCTGCGAACACAATGAGAACGGTGCAATGGGGATTATCGTCAATAAGCCTCTGGAAAACTTACAAATTGAAGGGATTCTGGAAAAGCTGAAGATTACTCCAGAAGAACGCGATCCGGCCATTCGTCTGGATAAGCCCGTGATGCTCGGCGGCCCGCTGGCAGAAGATCGTGGATTTATTCTTCATACCCCACCGTCGCGCTTTGCGTCCAGTATTCGCATCTCTGATAACACCATCATTACGACTTCCCGCGATGTATTAGAAACGCTGGGCACGCAGGAGCAACCGTCCGAAGTGCTGGTGGCATTAGGCTATTCATCATGGGAAAAGGGCCAGCTGGAACAAGAGTTACTGGATAACGCCTGGCTCACCGCCCCCGCCGACCTCAACATTCTGTTTAAAACGCCGATTGCAGACCGCTGGCGCGACGCAGCCAAACTTATCGGGATAGATATTCAGACCATGCCCGGCGTGGCGGGACACGCATGATGAGCGGAACATTACTCTCTTTTGATTTTGGTACAAAAAGCATCGGCGTCGCGGTGGGTCAGCGTATTACCGGTACGGCCAGGCCATTGCCCGCCATCAAAGCACAGGACGGTACGCCAGACTGGAATTTGATTGAACGCCTGCTGAAAGAGTGGCAACCGGATGAAATCATTGTCGGCCTGCCGCTCAACATGGATGGCACCGAACAGCCCCTTACCGCGCGCGCGCGTAAATTCGCTAACCGCATTCATGGTCGCTTTGGCGTAACCGTAACGCTGCACGATGAACGTTTGAGCACCGTCGAGGCCCGCTCAGGCCTGTTTGAGCAAGGCGGTTATCGGGCATTGAATAAAGGCAAAGTGGACTCCGCTTCTGCCGTTATTATCCTGGAAAGCTATTTCGAGCAGGGCTACTAAAGCCGCCCCAGCGCCTGCCGCTGCTGCTTACTTTGTGCAAACGACTGCATACCTGTCTGCTGCCCGGTTTGAATCACGCTGGGTAGCTGATGTGTTTTCCCTTCGCGGATCAAATTGCCCACGGCGGGCGTGTTGACGAGCAGCTCGAATAGCGCCACGCGTCCCCCCTGCTTATCCTCCTCCAGCTTTTGCGAAAGAACCGCCTTTAGGCTGTCTGCCAGCTGGTTACGCACCGGATCTTTCTCTGTTGCTGCAAAGGAATCCACCAGCCGTGCGATAGCCTGCACCGCCCCGCGCGTATGTAACGTTGCCAGCACCAGATGTCCGGTCTCCGCCGCCGTTAATGCCAGCCGAATGGTTTCCACGTCGCGCAGCTCGCCCAGCAAAATGACGTCAGGATCTTCGCGTAACGCACCGCGCAAACCGGCGGCAAAAGAGGTGCAGTGTACGCCCACCTCCCGCTGTTGAATCAGACAACGTCGACTGGTGTAGCGATATTCAATAGGATCTTCCAGCGTCAGAATGTGTCCCTCACTATGCTGATTAAGATACTCCACCATCGCCGCCAGGGTCGTAGATTTACCGCTGCCGGTGGCGCCCGTCACCAGAATTAATCCATTTTCACTGTGCAGCAGTTCAGGTATGACCGTGGGGGTCTGGAGATCGTCTAAATGAGGACAATCCAGCGGTAGCAGTCTTAACGCCAGCGACGTTCCCTGTTGATGGGCAAATGCGCTGACGCGCAGCCGCCGGGAGTCTGTCAGAGTAACGGCAAAATCAATCTGCCCCTGCTCCTGCAACTGTACCTGTTGTTGCTCACTGAGCCAGCACATCAGCAGATTCTCTACGTCAGGCGCGGTAAATGGCGCACTTTCGACTTTTCCACGCCTGCGCCAACGCGCAGGCCATGCATTGCACAGGTGTAGATCCGACACGTTATGCTTTACACTAAGGGCCACTATTTCTTCCATATTCATATGAACATCCTCGGAAAATGAACGATATCGCGCATAACCTGGCACATGTCCGGGACAAAATCTCAGCCGCCGCGACGCGTTGCGGGCGGTCTTCAGAAGAAGTTATGTTGCTTGCAGTCAGCAAAACCAAACCTGCGAGCGCCATCGAAGAAGCCATTACCGCGGGGCAGCGTGCCTTTGGTGAAAACTATGTTCAGGAAGGGGTGGATAAAATCCGCTACTTCCAGGAAAAAGGCGTCAACGATCTGCAGTGGCACTTTATCGGCCCGCTGCAGTCCAACAAAAGTCGTCTGGTCGCTGAACATTTTGACTGGTGCCATACGATTGATCGTCTGCGCATCGCTGCCCGCCTGAGCGAACAGCGCCCAGAAGGCCTGCCGCCGCTGAATGTGCTGATCCAGATTAATATCAGCGATGAGAACAGTAAGTCGGGGATTCCGTTGGCAGAGCTTGATGCCCTGGCCGCTGAAGTCGCCGCGCTGCCGCGCATTACCCTGCGAGGTTTGATGGCTATTCCGGCGCCAGAGTCAGATTATGTAAGGCAGTTTGAAGTTGCACAGCAAATGGCGGTAGCATTTGCCGGGTTGAAAACACGCTACCCAAATATCGATACGCTCTCACTGGGGATGTCTGATGATATGGATGCCGCTATCGCGGCGGGTAGCACAATGGTGCGCATCGGCACTGCCATTTTTGGTGCTCGTGATTACACTAAAAAATAAGGAAAACTAAGGAACACCATGAATACGTTGACCTTCCTGCTCTCAACGGTAATTGAGCTGTATACCATGGCGCTTCTGCTGCGCGTGTGGATGCAATGGTCTCGCTGCGATTTCTATAACCCGTTCTCGCAGTTTATTGTGAAAATCACTCAGCCCATTATCGGCCCGTTACGCCGTATTATTCCGCCGATGGGGCCAATTGACAGCGCATCAGCATTGGTTGCACTCGTTCTCAGCTTTATCAAAGCCATCGTGCTGTTTAAGGTGGTCACGTTCCAGCCGATCATCTGGATCGCCGCCGTACTCATTGTCCTGAAGACCATTGGGCTGCTGATTTTCTGGGTGCTGCTGGTGATGGCGATTATGAGCTGGGTCAGCCAGGGTCGCAGCCCGGTGGAGTACGTGCTGATTCAACTGGCGGATCCACTGTTGCGTCCTATTCGTCGTATCCTTCCAGGTATGGGCGGGATCGATTTCTCTCCGATGATCCTGGTTCTGCTGCTCTATGTCATCAACATGGGGATCGCGGAAGTATTACAAGCGACAGGCAACATACTGCTGCCGGGGCTGTGGATGGCGCTATGAGTGCCGTAACACCCTGCGATGACGGTCTGGTTTTACGGCTCTACATTCAGCCGAAAGCCAGCCGTGACAGTATTGTGGGTTTACATGGCGACGAGCTAAAAGTCGCCATTACCGCCCCACCGGTTGATGGACAAGCCAACAGTCATCTGGTGAAGTTTCTCGGCAAACAGTTCCGTGTAGCGAAAAGCCAGGTCGTCATTGAGAAGGGCGAGCTTGGCCGCCATAAACAGGTTAAAATTATTCATCCGCAACAAATCCCGCCCGAAATTGCGGCACTAACTGATTAGGTATCCCATGCAAAAAGTTGTCCTTGCGACCGGCAATGCCGGTAAAGTGCGTGAACTCGCCTCTCTTCTGAGTGATTTCGGTCTTGATGTTGTTGCCCAAACGGATCTGAGTGTTGATTCTGCAGAAGAGACCGGGCTGACGTTTATTGAGAACGCCATTCTGAAGGCGCGTCATGCCGCACAAATTACAGGTTTGCCAGCCATTGCTGATGACTCCGGCCTGGCGGTTAATGCCCTTGGCGGCGCGCCTGGCATCTATTCGGCCCGCTATTCCGGTGAGGATGCGACTGACAGACAGAACCTGGAAAAACTGCTGCACACCCTGCGGGATGTCCCGGATGACCAGCGTCAGGCGCAATTCCACTGCGTGCTAGTGTATATGCGCCATGCGGACGATCCCACGCCTTTAGTGTGCCACGGAAGCTGGCCGGGCGTGATTACCCGTGAACCGGCCGGAAACGGTGGTTTTGGTTACGACCCAATCTTTTTTGTGCCGTCCGAAGGAAAAACAGCTGCAGAGCTAACCCGCGAAGAAAAAAGTGCGATTTCTCACCGCGGGCAGGCGCTGAAGCTGCTGCTGGATGCCCTGCGTAATGGTTAAGCTTCCGCCGCTAAGTCTTTATATTCACATCCCGTGGTGCGTGCAGAAATGCCCGTATTGCGACTTTAACTCGCATGCGCTCAAGGGCGAGGTTCCTCATGACGACTATGTTCAGCACCTGCTGAGCGATCTCGATTCTGAGGTGGCCCACGCCCAGGGACGTGAAGTAAAGACGATTTTTATCGGTGGTGGTACGCCGAGCCTGCTTTCTGGCCCGGCAATGCAAACGCTGCTCGACGGCGTGCGCGCACGGCTGAATCTGGCCGCAGATGCAGAAATCACCATGGAGGCGAATCCCGGGACGGTGGAAGCCGCTCGCTTTGTTGATTATCAACGCGCTGGCGTAAATCGTATCTCGATTGGCGTACAGAGCTTTAGCTCCACCAAGCTCGAACGTCTGGGACGTATTCACGGGCCGGAAGAAGCCAAACGCGCAGCGCACCTGGCGAGTGGTCTGGGACTACGCAGCTTTAACCTCGACCTGATGCATGGTTTACCGGATCAGACGCTGGAAGAGGCGCTGGGTGATTTGCAGCAGGCCATCGCGCTCAATCCGCCGCATCTTTCCTGGTATCAGTTGACCATCGAACCCAACACGCTGTTCGGGTCCCGACCGCCAGTATTACCGGACGACGACGCGCTGTGGGATATTTTTGAGCAAGGCCACCAGTTGCTGACCGCCGCCGGGTATCAGCAGTACGAAACCTCAGCCTATGCGAAGCCGGGTTATCAGTGTCAGCACAATCTTAATTACTGGCGTTTTGGCGACTATCTTGGCATTGGCTGTGGCGCCCATGGCAAAGTCACGTTCCCTGACGGTCGCATTCTGCGCACCACTAAAACGCGGCATCCGCGCGGGTACATGCAGGGGCGTTATCTGGAAAGTCAGCGTGATGTCGCCGAGGCCGATAAACCATTCGAGTTCTTTATGAACCGTTTCCGGTTGCTTGAGGCCGCGCCTCGCGCGGAGTTCACGCAATATACCGGGCTTACCGAAGACGTTATTCGTCAACAGATCGATGAAGCTATCGCCCTGGGCTACCTGAGTGAATGCGATGAATACTGGCAGATTACCCAACACGGTAAGCTGTTTTTGAACTCCCTCCTTGAATTGTTCCTCGCAGAATAATCACCGATGCGCCTGCGGGCGCATATTTATTTCGCCCTATAAAACCATAAACTCGGTAAAACCGAATATATCAGAAGTTATTTCTGAACAATACCTGCATTAATTATTTTATGTTGTTCAAATACCCCCCCACTCAAAAGTAAATATATTGAACACAGCGCACAAAATAAGATCAAACTACTGCCATGTGAAAGGTATCTGATTAAGATAGCGAATAGATGTCTGACAACTATGAAGACTTATCATACAGAAACAGTTTGGACATTATGAGATGTCAACCAATTACTGTACCTTAAAGCACGGAGCTTACTTATGAAAATCAGAACCTTTTCCCGCTCGTTGGTCTGTGCGTCCTTACTGACGTTGCTTAGCGCTGGCGTAAATGCTGCTGAGAAAGTTACCCTTAAACTGGCACACAACCTGGAACGAAGCCATGTTGTCCACCAGGCCTTTGAAGAGATGGCCAAAGAGGTGAAACAACTGTCCGACGGCAAAATGACTGTGCGAATTTATCCCAGCAGCCAAATGGGTAATGCTCGTGAAACAATGGAGCTATTGCAAAATGGTGCGCTGGATATGACCAAAGGTTCTGCCAGTGATTTAGAGTCTTTTGATAATATTTACGCTATTTATAATTTACCTTTCTTATTTAAAGATCAAAATCATTTCAACAAGGTTGTATTTGGTGAGGTTGGTAAAGAAATTATGGAATCCACTAAAGAGAAAGGATTCTTTGCTTTGTCTGCCTATGTTGCCGGTACGCGTAGTTTTTATGCTAAACAGCCAATTACCAAGCCAGACGATCTAAAAGGTCTAAAAGTCCGTGTTCAGCCCAGCCCAACAACCATTAAAATGATTGAGTTGATGGGGGGATCACCTACGCCAATTTCCTTTGGCGAAGTTTATACAGCGATGCAGCAAGGCGTAGTGGATGGCGCGGAGAACAACGTCCCGTCATGGGTACAAACCCGCCATATTGAAATTGCCAAGGTGTTCTCCGAAGACGAGCATGCCTCTATTCCAGATTTTCTGGTTATCTCGACCAAAACATGGAACAAATTGACGCCAGAGCAACAACAAATACTCGCCCAGGCTGCTAAAAACTCCGAAGCTTATCAACAAAAATTGTGGGATAAAATCGATGCCGATACCCGTGCTCAGGCAAAAGCCATGGGTGGCGAAATCGTGAAAGTAGAAAAAGCCCCTTTCCGTGCTGCCGTTCAGCCACTGTTTGATGATTTCAAAAAAGACCCAAAACAAGCCGCCCTGCTGGCGAAGTTTGAAGACGCTGCACAATAACCTTAAGGGCCAGTAACTGGCCCCGTTTCACCAGGATCCTAATGATGATATTTAACCGCCTTAAACTTGCGGTAGACCGCGTCATTGCTACATTTTCGGTCACCGTAATGATTGCGCTGGTTGTCTGCGTAGTCTGGCAGGTTTTTAGCCGCTACGTACTCAATCAGCCCAGTACCTTAACTGACGAACTGGCGCGCTTCTTAATGATCTGGGTCGGATTATTAGGTGCAGCCTATACCGTAGGTGCCCAACGCCACCTGTCCATCGATCTACTGGCCATGTCGATCAATAAACGTAAACAGGCTTTGTTGAGCATATTCATTAATCTGCTGATTTTCGGCTTTGCTGGCTCAGTCATCGTCACTGGCGGTATCAAGCTGATTAATAAAACACTGGCAACGGCACAAGTTTCTGCGGCCATGCAAATACCGATGGGCTATGTGTATATCATCCTGCCGCTAAGCGGCGCAGTCATGATGTTCTACGCCCTGTGGTTTATTCACCAAAATGTTCAGCAATTGAAAAAATCTTCTCTGGGAGCAATTTGATGGACGGTTATATCGCACTTACCCTATTCGGCTGCTTCTTTGCTCTGGTATTTATTGGCGTACCTATCTCTTTCTCTATTGGCATTGCCACCGTGGCCTCCATGCTGCTGATGTTTCCCTGGGATGTTGCCGTTATCACCGTCTCTCAGCGCCTGGCAAATGGATTAGATAATTTTGCCCTACTGGCTATCCCATTTTTCATCTTCGCGGGTACGCTGATGAACAGCGGTGGGATCGCCATCCGGCTAATTAACCTGGCGCAGGTGATGGTTGGACGAGTTCCTGGTTCACTTGGTCATGTCAACGTGCTGGCAAACATGATGTTTGGTTCGATTTCCGGCTCTGCCGTTGCCGCTGCTGCCGCCGTTGGCGGTACACTTAATCCTATTCAGACAAAGCAAGGATACGATCCAACCTTCTCTACAGCCGTTAACGTTTCCTCCTGTATTACCGGGCTGTTAATCCCACCATCAAATGTGTTAATTGTGTTTTCTCTCACTGCCGGCGGTGTTTCGGTTGCCTCGTTGTTTATGGCGGGTTATTTACCTGGGATCCTGATGGGGCTTTCTATCATGGTGGTATGCGCGATTATCGCCAAACGCCGTGGTTATCCCTTGTCGGAAAGACCAACCTGCGCACAGGCAGTAAAAGCGCTTCTGGATGCGCTACCGAGTCTGTTACTGGTCATTATTGTGATGGGCGGTATTTTGGGTGGGATCTTTACCGCAACAGAAGCCTCAGCGATTGCTGTCATCTACACCTTCATTCTCTCGGTGCTGATTTATCGGGAAGTTAAATGGCGTGATTTACCAAAACTGATCCTGGAATCAGTCGTGATGACCTCTATTGTACTGTTACTGATCGGCTTCTCTGTCGGCATGTCCTGGGCAATGACCAATGCCGATATTCCTTATATGATCAGTGATACATTAATGGGTATTTCCGATAATCCACTGATTATTCTACTATTAATCAATATTGTATTGCTGGTTGTTGGGATCTTTATGGATATGACCCCGGCAGTACTGATCTTTACCCCCATTTTCTTGCCAATCGCTCAAGAGCTGGGTATGGATCCGGTACATTTCGGCATCATGATGGTCGCCAACCTGTGTATTGGTTTGCTGACACCACCTGTAGGAAGTGCATTGTTTGTGGGTTGTTCAATCTCAGGCGTGAAGATTCAGCAATTGATCAAACCCCTGCTGCCATTTTACGCCGCATTGCTGGTCGCACTTATGATGATCATATACATTCCACAGATCTCTCTGTTTATTCCACAGATGCTGGGGTTGATGTAAATACGAAGAGTTACAGAGACAAGCTATCTCTGGAGAATGCCCCAACGTTACGGTTGGGGCATTTTTTATGCAATTAGTACTGATTAAACATTTCCTGGATCTGCTTAGGATCCTTGGTCTGCGTCAGCGCCAGCTGCAGCAGCACGCGGGCTTTTTGCGGATTCAGCGAGCCTGAAGCCACAAAGCCGTACTTCGCATCATCAACTTCAGCATCCTGGGTGGTAGCGCCCGTTGGTACACGGGATGAACGCACCACAACGGTACCTTTATGCGCGGCAGTTGCCAGCGTATCGAAAATGGTTTTATACAGGTTACCGTTACCTACACCCGCACTGACGATCCCGGCGTACCCCGCGTCCACCAATGCTTTGGCTGGCAGGTCGGAGGCGTTAGCGTAGTTATAAACAATCCCAACTTTCGGCAGCTCGGTCAGCTTAGAAACATCGAACGGCGTGGATGTGGTGTGCTTACGCGCAGGCGTACGCTGGTAGTCGATTTTACCGTTATGGATATAGCCCAAAGGACCATAGTTAACGGATTTGAAGGTAGCGACATCCGTAGTGTTGGTTTTGGTCACGTCGCGACCATCCATAACGGTGTCGTTCATCACCACGAGCACACCGCGGTTGGCAGAGGCTTTATCTGCGGCGGTTACCACGGCGTTATATAAGTTGAACGGGCCATCAGCGCTCATACCCGTAGACGGACGCATAGCACCTACCAGCACCACAGGCTTGTTGCATTTGACAGTCAGATCGAGGAAATAGGCGGTTTCTTCCATGGTATCCGTACCATGTGTTACCACGAAGCCGTCTGTTTTATCACACTCGGTATTAATCTTTTTCGCCAGCGTTAACCAGACGTCGTCATTCATATCCTGGGAGCCGATGTTCACCACCTGCTCGCCTTTAACCACGGCGATATCTTTCAACTGAGGTACGGCTTCAACCAGATTTTCTACGCCGACCTTGCCTGCAGTGTAGTTAGATTTTGTCGCGGAATCACCACCGCCGGCAATCGTCCCACCGGTCGCTAAAATAGTGATATTTGGCAGTGCAAGCGCCGCGCCGCTGAAACCCATAACCAGTGCGGCAAGTGCCGTTCTCTTGAAAAACTCCATGTTATTTCTCCAGTTACTTGAATTTGCAGCATTATGTCTATCTCACAGATGAATAATGTGACGCCATCCAATTAACCAGATTTATATCTCCATCAAATTGTCATTCTTAGAGATGGATATCAAAAAAACAGAAATATACAAAATAAAACGGCACAGAATGTTTCTGTGCCGTTAAAAAGAGGTGAAGATTATTTCAGAGTGCTAACCAGCGTTTTACGATCGTTTTCCAGCGTCACGACGCGGGCACAAACATCTTTGCCAAATTGCTGGAAGTCTTGTTCCTGATTCTTCCATTCATTTTGAATTGAAGTCTGCAAACCACCGAGGCTTCCGAGTACGCCCTGCAGCGGATTACCGCCGCCTTTCAGCACGGCTTTGGCACCCATTTCGTTGATACTGTCCTGCAAAATACCGCCCATCGCCTGATTCACCAGTTGCTGTCCGTCCGCGCGAACCTGGTCAATCGCCTTATAATGGAAGGTCAGACCGTCAGTACGATGCTCAATGATCCGGTTCATCTGCTCTTTCAGTTGCGCATCGAGCTTGGTTAAACGCCCGCGCATATTGCTGCTTTCACCGACTTCTTTGGCAATGATTTTATCCAGCGCTACGCGACCTTTCTCAACACGCTCTCTGGCACCGTCGTCAATCCACGGCAGGCTGCTACGCAACGCCGCCTGATAATCTTTGGCCTGCTCACGCTGTGCGGCGCTCAGGGTGTACTGTTTACCATTGAAGGTGATATCTCCGGCCTGAGTAATCACCAGGTCGCCGTTCTCTCCCTTCACCTGAACCGTTTGTGGGCTCAAAATCACATCGTCACGCGGGGTGACGCTGCACTTATAATCTGCATGTGCGGCCATCGCCGTAAACGTCAGAACTGCCGCCAGCAGCGTTTTGCGCATCATATCTTTCCCTCAAGACAAATCGGGCCGGCATTTGCCGACCCTGTGCTACTTAGTCCCACCAAATATCGAAAAGTTCGCTGGTACGCACTTCTTCGAGCTTGTGCTCTTCCAGCCACTTACGCACGATTGCCTGATGTTCTTCGGTGCATTTGCCGATTTCCTGCAGACAGATCAAACCTTCCCAGGCCAGATAGCCGCTGCCATCAAAAGCCAGCTTGTTCGGTTCAATAACTTCATTGATAAAGTCATCAACGATTTGATCGACCTGCTCTCCAGATGTACCTTCCGGGAAACGCCATGCAACCGAAAATCCTACTTCCTGGAATTCGTCGATGTGCATCTTTTTACGCAGACGACGGCTACGGTTCTTTGCCATTATTTCACCCTCTCGAACATTAAGTCCCATACGCCGTGGCCAAGACGATGACCACGTTGTTCAAATTTGGTTACCGGGCGCGATTGTGGGCGCGGTACATAATCGTTACTCTCTGACTGGTTTTTATACCCGTCAATGGAGGACATCACTTCCAGCATGTGTTCCGCATAAGCTTCCCAGTCGGTTGCCATGTGGAATACGCCGCCCAGCTTCAGCTTGCTTAAGATGTGCTCAGCAAACGGTACCTGAACGATACGGCGTTTATTATGACGTGCTTTATGCCACGGGTCAGGGAAAAACAGCTGAACCATAGATAAAGAATTGTCAGGAATCATTTTATGCAGGACTTCAACGGCATCATGGCACATGACGCGCAGGTTTTCGACGCCCTCTTCATGCGCTGAAGCCAGACACGCGCCAACACCCGGGGAGTGAACCTCAATACCGAGGAAATTTTGCTCCGGACGCGCTTTCGCCATCGCCACCAGCGAAGCCCCCATACCAAAACCAATTTCAAGAGTGACTGGCGCATCACGACCAAACAGTTCAGCGAAATCCACGGGCTCTTCGCTGAACTCAACGCCCATCACCGGCCAGTAGTTTTCCAGCGCGTGTTCCTGCCCTTTGGTCAGTCGCCCCTGGCGACGAACAAAACTACGAATCCGGCGCAGAGGGCGGCCGTTTTCATCAAATTCCGGTGAAATGACGTCGTTCTTCATAAAAGTTTAGTCTGCTGTGTTTGAGTACTGAAAACGGGCATTATCCAAAGTTAGTTGCCGGATGCAAGTAAAGGAAGAAAGTGAGCAGCGGAAAGTTCCGGTTTACACCCCGTTGCCGCTGTGCTGCAATCTTGCCCCCGGCAATAATGAAACGATAATCATGCAAGCGTCTCAATTCTCGGCTCAGGTGTTGAGCTGGTACGACAAATACGGGCGGAAAACGCTACCCTGGCAAATTGACAAGACGCCTTACAAAGTATGGCTCTCTGAGGTGATGCTGCAACAAACCCAGGTTGCGACCGTAATCCCCTATTTTGAGCGTTTTATGGCGCGCTTCCCAACGGTAACAGATTTAGCCCATGCGCCGCTGGATGAAGTCCTGCATTTATGGACCGGGCTGGGCTATTACGCCCGAGCGCGTAATCTGCATAAAGCCGCGCAGCAGGTTGTCACGCTACATGGCGGCACATTCCCGCAAACCTTTGATGAGGTGGCTGCTCTGCCAGGCGTCGGACGTTCAACCGCAGGCGCGATCCTTTCTCTTTCTCTGGGTCAGCATTTTCCGATTCTCGACGGTAACGTCAAACGCGTGCTGGCTCGCTGTTATGCTGTAAGCGGCTGGCCGGGTAAAAAAGAGGTCGAAAAGAAGCTGTGGGAGTTGAGCGAGCAGGTGACGCCCGCCCATGGCGTTGAGCGATTTAATCAGGCGATGATGGATTTAGGCGCCATGGTCTGTACGCGATCCAAGCCTAAATGTTCTCTGTGTCCGTTGGATAATGGCTGTGTGGCCAGCGCCAATGCAAGCTGGGCGCTTTACCCGGGTAAAAAGCCCAAACAAACGCTGCCGGAACGGACGGGCTATTTTTTACTGATGCAGCATAATGACGAAGTATTGCTCGCGCAGCGCCCCCCCAGCGGCTTATGGGGTGGTTTATACTGTTTTCCGCAGTTTGACGATGAAAACGGGCTGCGCAACTGGCTGGCGCAACGGCAAATTAACGCAGATAATCTGACCCAACTTAATGCGTTTCGCCATACCTTTAGCCATTTCCACTTAGATATTGTGCCTATGTGGCTTCCCGTGTCTTCGTTCAGCTCATGCATGGATGAAGGCAACGCGCTCTGGTATAACTTAGCGCAACCGCCGTCGGTCGGACTGGCGGCCCCCGTGGAGCGTTTGTTACAGCAATTACGTGCCGGTACACACGTTTAACGTACCGGTCGATAGAGAGGATTTTTTATGAGCAGAACAATTTTTTGCACTTTCCTGCAACGCGAAGCCGAAGGCCAGGATTTTCAGCTGTACCCGGGCGATCTGGGGAAACGCATCTATAACGAAATTTCTAAAGAAGCATGGGCGCAATGGCAGCATAAGCAAACCATGCTGATTAACGAGAAGAAGCTTAATATGATGAACGTTGAGCACCGTAAACTGCTTGAGCAGGAGATGATCAATTTCCTGTTTGAAGGCAAAGATGTGCATATTGAAGGCTATACACCAGAGTCATAAGAACCGTTGCCGGATGACGCTGTGCTTATCCGGCCTACGATTTAATCTGGTCCTTGCAAATAACAAACACAACACGCACTCCCGGAATGATGAAAAAATTTCTCGCGCTTGCCGTTATTGCGCCGTTGCTCATCTCCTGTTCCAGTTCGACCAAAAAAGGCGATTCCTATAACGAAGCCTGGGTCAAGGATACCAACGGTTTTGATATTCTGATGGGGCAATTTGCCCATAACATTGAGAATCTGTGGGGGTTTAAGGAAGTGCTGATTGCGGGTCCAAAGGACTACGTAAAGTATACCGATCAGTATCAAACCCGCAGCCATATCAACTTTGATGACGGCACGATAACCGTCGAAACCATAGCCGGGACAGATCCCGCCGGACACCTGCGTCGGGCGATTATCAAGACATTGCTGATGGGCGATGATCCGGGGTCTATCGACCTCTATTCCGATGTCGACGACATTAAGATTTCCAAAGAGCCGTTCCTGTACGGGCAAGTGGTCGATAATACTGGCCAGCCAATTCGTTGGGAGGGCCGCGCCACCAATTTCGCTGACTATCTGCTGAAAACGCGCCTGAAAAGCCGCAGCAACGGTATTCGCATCATCTATAGCGTGACAATCAATCTGGTACCGAACCACCTTGATAAGCGCGCCCATAAATACGTCGGCATGGTGCGTCAGGCTTCGCGTAAGTATGGCATCGATGAGTCACTGATTCTGGCCATCATGCAAACCGAATCCTCATTTAACCCGTATGCGGTCAGCCATGCCGATGCGCTGGGGCTGATGCAGGTGGTGCAACACAGCGCCGGGAAAGATGTATTTCGTTCGCAGGGGCGCTCCGGCACACCGAGCCGTAGCTTCCTGTTTGACCCGGCCAGCAACATTGATACCGGTACCGCTTATCTGGCAATGCTCAATAATGTCTATTTAGGCGGCATTGATAATCCAACCTCCCGTCGCTATGCGGTGATCACCGCGTATAACGGCGGTGCGGGCAGCGTGCTACGCGTTTTCTCGAACGATAAAATTCAGGCCGCAAATATTATCAACAGCATGACCCCGGGGGACGTTTATCAAACGCTGACCACCCGACATCCGTCTGCTGAATCACGCCGATACCTTTACAAGGTCAATTCCGCACAAAAATCATATCGACGCCGCTAATATATCCCCTCTCCTGCCCCGGAAAACGGGGCCAGAAGAGGGTAAAGTGTTAACTCCATCACTCTTTTGCTTTGCAATCAGAAATTGTTTGCAAATATTTGTCACAGGTAACAAAAAAAGAGTGTCTCTCGTTGATAGAATCACATCATCAAGCCCCGGCAAATGTGCCTTTTAAAACATTCATCCGCATTACGGTGTGAGGAAATTAACATGAATCTTAAGCTGCAGCTGAAAGTGCTCTCGTTTCTGCAGTTCTGCTTATGGGGTAGTTGGCTCACTACCCTCGGCTCCTATATGTTTGTCACCCTAAAATTCGATGGTGCATCCATTGGCGCAGTGTATAGCTCGCTGGGGATCGCCGCCGTGTTTATGCCTACCCTGTTAGGGATCGTGGCCGACAAATGGATCAGTGCGAAATGGGTGTACGCCATTTGTCACCTGGTCGGCGCAGCCACGCTGTTCGCCGCAGCCGAAGTCACCACCCCTGGTGCCATGTTCTTTGTGATCTTGCTTAACTCCCTGGCCTATATGCCAACGCTGGGGTTAATCAACACCATTTCTTACTATCGCCTGCAGTCAGCCGGGATGGATATCGTTACAGACTTCCCGCCAATTCGTATTTGGGGCACCATCGGCTTTATTATGGCGATGTGGGGAGTAAGCTTCTCCGGCTTCGAGCTGAGTCATATGCAGCTGTATATCGGTGCCACGCTGTCCGTTGTTTTGGCGCTGTTCACGCTGACGCTGCCGCATATTCCGGTTGCTAACCAGCAGAAAAACCAGAGCTGGTCGTCCATGCTGGGCCTGGATGCTTTCGCGCTGTTTAAAAACAAGCGCATGGCGATTTTCTTCATCTTCTCAATGATGCTGGGCGCTGAGCTGCAAATTACCAATATGTTCGGTAATACCTTCCTGCACAGCTTCGATAACAACCCGCTGTTCTCCGGTAGCTTCATCGTTGAACACGCCTCGGTGATGATGTCGATCTCGCAGATTTCCGAGACGCTGTTTATCCTGACCATCCCATTCTTCTTGAGCCGTTACGGTATTAAGAATGTAATGCTGATCAGTATTGTGGCGTGGATGTTGCGCTTCGGCCTGTTTGCCTACGGCGATCCAACGCCGTTCGGTACCGTGCTGCTGGTTCTGTCGATGATTGTTTACGGCTGCGCCTTCGACTTCTTCAACATCTCTGGCTCGGTGTTCGTAGAGAAAGAAGTTCGCCCTGAAATCCGCGCCAGCGCACAAGGTATGTTCCTGATGATGACCAACGGCTTCGGCTGTATTCTTGGCGGTCTGGTGAGCGGTAAAGTGGTTGAACACTATACGCTGAACGGTATTACCGACTGGCAGACCGTATGGCTGATCTTCGCTGGCTACTCGCTGGTACTGGCTTTTGCCTTCGTGGCGCTGTTTAAATACAAACACGTACGCGTTCCGGCTGGCACCCAAACTATCGCGCACTAACGTTTACGCAGAGAAAAGCGGGTTACCAAAAGGTAACCCGCTTTTTTTGTGCTTACTTCACAACATATCCATACAGACGCTTAATACCGTCTGCATCCGTTTCACTGTAAACGCCTTGCAGCTCCGGCGAAAAGCCCGGCAGCAGGTTTATGCCCTCTTCCAGCGCCAGGAAATAACGTTGCACTGCCCCGCCCCAGACTTCACCCGGTACCACGCACAGCACGCCCGGAGGATAAGGCAGCGCACCTTCTGCAGCAACGCGACCTGCGGCATCACAAATACGCACCAGTTCAACATCACCACGGATAAAGGCGCTGTTGGCATCCTGCGGGTTCATCGCCACGGCAGGTAAACTCTCCTGGCGGAACATCGCTTTTTGCAGATCCTTCACATCAAAGCTGACGTATAAATCGTGCATCTCCTGACACAGTTCACGCAGCGTGTAATCCCGGTAACGTACCGGATACTTGTTGAAGATGGAGGGCAGCACGTCTGCCAGCGGCGTATCGTCCTCAATATGCTGCTCAAACTGCGCCAACATCGCCACCAGTTGCGCCAGTTTCTCGGGGCTTTCTGCCGGGGTCAGCAGAAACAAAATCGAGTTAAGGTCGCATTTCTCCGGCACGATACCGTTTTCACGCAGGTAATGCGCCAGAATCGTCGCCGGAATACCAAACTCAGTATATTGTCCTGTTTGCGCATTAATGCCTGGAGTGGTTAACAACAGCTTGCAGGGATCAACGAAATACTGGTCGCGCGCATAGCCGGAAAAACCATGCCATTTAGCGCCCGGTTCAAAGCTAAAGAAGCGGCGCTCGCTGGCGATCACCGGCGTTGGATAGCTTTCCCACGGTTTGCCATCAACTACCGGAGGAATAAACGGCTGAATCATCTTACAGCAGGCAATAATCGCTTTACGGGCCTCGATCCCCAGCGCCACACACTCCGCCCATAGCCGACGACCGCTCTCGCCTTCATGGATTTTGGCGTTCACATCCAGCGCCGCAAACAGCGGGTAAAACGGACTGGTGGAAGCATGCAGCATAAACGCATTATTCAGACGCTTATGCGGGCAGAATCGCGCCTGACCACGAATATGGTTATCCTTTTTGTGGATCTGCGAGGTTTGCGAGAATCCGGCCTGCTGTTTGTGTACCGACTGGGTGACAAAGATCCCCGGATCGTCAGCATTGAGCTCCAGTAGCAGCGGTGACCCATCGGCCATCATCGGGATAAATTGCTCGTAGCCAACCCAGGCAGAATCAAACAGGATGTAATCGCACAGACTACCGATCTTGTCGATCACTTGTCGGGCGTTGTAGATCGTACCATCATAGGTACCCAGTTGAATGATCGCCAGACGGAACGGACGCGGCTGGTCAGCCTTGTGCGGCGCAACTTCGCGCAGTTGCTGGCGCAGATACGCCTCATCAAAGCAGTGCTCATCAATACCGCCAATAAAACCAAATGGATTACGCGCCGCTTCCAGATAAACCGGCGTCGCACCGGCCTGGATCAGCGCGCCGTGGTGGTTGGACTTATGGTTGTTGCGGTCAAACAACACCAGATCGCCGCGTGTCAGCAGCGCATTGGTCACCACTTTATTCGCCGCAGAAGTCCCATTCAGCACAAAGTAGGTTTTATCCGCATGGAAAACTTTCGCGGCAAATTTCTGCGCATGTTTCGCTGATCCCTCATGAATCAGCAGATCGCCCAGTTTAACGTCAGCGTTGCACATATCCGCGCGGAACAGGTTCTCGCCAAAGAACTCGTAGAAATGTCGTCCCGCCGGATGCTTTTTAAAAAACTCACCGTGCTGGTGCCCCGGACAAGCAAACGTGCTGTTCCCCATCTCGACATACTGGGTGAGCGTGTCATAGAACGGCGGCAGCAATGCTTCCTCATACTGACAGGCAGCAGACTCCAGCTCCAGCCAGTCCTGAGGCTGACCGTGAATCACCACGTTAACGCCCGCAGGCACATCGACATCAAACTCTGCGAACAAAAACACCGGTATATGAAAACCGGTACGTTTCAGCAAGGCCAGGATCCCACTGCGGCTGTCCGCAACGGTAATGACGACTGCCGCAACGTCAGTAAAATCGGTGCTGTCCAGTGAAACCACCTGGCGATGGCTGGAAAGACGAGAAGCCAGTTCACCACTGGCGGCAATTTTCATTGATTTCATAAGCGCAATAACCCGTTTCGGGAAAATCAAAAGTCCCGGACAAAGCCGCATTGCTTTGCCCACGAAATGACGGGTCAAACTGGTTACCAGCCCCGACCGCCAGACATCAGTAAAAGCAGATAGCCTCTGATTTTACTGTTATCCTGCAGTGAGCGTACGCTGCCCTCACCGCATGGTGAGAGCGTGAAGATAAGTCGCAGAAAGGGGCAAACGTCGCGCAAAAAGGCGATGTTGAAGGCGATGTTGAAGGCGATGTAGGGGAAGTAATATCATCCCAGGCAGCCCCATTCAGACAGGATAAAATTCGCGCAATCATGGCACCTTTCACCTACAGGCGCAAGATAAAATCCTGTGCTTAAACCTCACAGATAAACAAGCATTTCGTCTTAAAATAGCGGCATAATAATTCAATCTGAAACATAATTTCACCCAGCTAATTGCCTTTAGCATCAAGACGATAATGGGTATGCAGGAGCTAATGTGGTAATCGGACCGTTTATTAATGCCAGCGCCATTTTATTTGGTGGCGTTCTCGGCGCGCTGCTCAGCCAGCACTTACCCGAACGTATTCGGATCTCAATGACCTCAATATTCGGGTTGTGCTCGTTGGGAATTGGTATCTTGTTGGTTATCAAATGCGTTAACTTGCCGGTGATGGTTCTGGCAACGTTGGTCGGCGCATTAATTGGCGAATTCTGCCATCTGGAAAAAGGAATCAATGCCGCAGTAGCCAAAGCGCAACAGCTTTTCACCCGCTCGGACACCAACGTTACACACGAATCCTTTATCCAAAACTATGTGGCGATCATCGTGCTGTTTTGCGCCAGCGGGACCGGGATATTCGGGGCGATCCATGAAGGGATGACCGGCGATCCTAATATTTTAATCGCCAAGTCATTTCTCGATTTCTTCACCGCTATTATCTTCGCCTGCTCGCTAGGGATCGCCGTGTCTGCCATTTTCATACCGATGCTGGCAATTCAGTTGACGCTTGCCACCTGTGCTGCACTAATTTTGCCTCTGACGACGCCCGCCATGATGGCTGATTTCAGCGCTGTAGGCGGACTGTTGCTACTGGCAACCGGTTTGCGGATTTGCGGCATCAAAATGTTTGCGGTTGTGAATATGCTTCCTGCCCTGCTGCTGGCAATGCCGCTTTCCGCCGCGTGGACAGCATTTTTTGCCTGAGAATGCGTGCAATACCAGCAATGTGGTGATAGATTGTGCAGTCTGCATTGATTTGAAGAAATTTCGTTGACGAAGCGAAGCGAATCGGGTTTAATGCGCCTCGTTGCCCGGATAGCTCAGTCGGTAGAGCAGGGGATTGAAAATCCCCGTGTCCTTGGTTCGATTCCGAGTCCGGGCACCACTATTTAGAAAAACCAGCCTTAGGGCTGGTTTTTTGCGTTTGGGGTTCCGGTAGATATCTGGTCGAGATGCCCGCTGATGCCCCTGCCCTGCTTCTACCATCCAGCATGAGCATTTCTCTTGAGCAGCTACCAGCCCCTCTGGTCGCTATAGCCCTGTCTGTCAGACTTCAAATCCCCAATCGACACTATATTTCACATGAGTACCTGGCTGACAGATTCATTACTGCACGGCTATATCCGGTCTTTGTCCGGTCTGAAGTCAAACGCGAACCACCAGCACTAACTCTACCCCCAGCTCTCAACAACAATCCCTATATCAAGCCGAACATTTTTCACTCTGATTGATTTAGCTTTAGTCATCTTTTGGGTGTTATGCCTACGATATCAATATGATTCAGAATGACCACAAAATCAGAGCGCAACAATTAATATTGATTTAATACAAAGCCCCATATAAGATGGTTTTACAAGGTGATGGTGTTCCACCTTTCCCAACCGCCGGTGTTTTCAATACCGGATGATGACGCCTGATATACAGTTAAATTAGTCCTATTACGGGCATGTATGTCAGGTATCGCTATGCAAAATAAAACCATATTACCGCTTACCGCAAAATCTCTCTCTTCTCAAAGAGAGAATTCAATCTATGTCTTCGGTCATAAAAATCCTGACAGTGATGCTGTCTGCAGCGCGCTGGTTGTGGCTGACTGGCTTAATTACACAGGTCGTCCTGCAACCCCATGGCGTCTTGGAGAGATCACCCCAGAGACCCAATATATCCTAAACGTCGCAGGTGTTTCACAGCCCGATTTACTCACCGCCGACCTGACTGATAAAACCGTATGGCTGGTTGATTTTACAGATGCGGAGCAAGGGCCCTCTTCGCTGATGGACAGCAACGTCATCGGCATCATTGACCATCATCGTATTGGCACCCTCATTACTCACAATCCACCGGATGTCTGGGTGCGGGCGGTAGGATGCTGCGCAACCGTGATTCTCTCGATCCTTCAGCATGGCATTCCGATGCCGGTAACGGCCGCTCAGGCTGTGCTACTGATGGGGGCGATCCTCAGTGATACCGTTGCGCTGACCAGCCCCACAACCACCATCCAGGATCAGGAAGCCGTAGCTGTTTTGCGGGAAATCGCCGACATCGATTATGGCCAGTTTGTGGCCGGACTGCTGCGTGCCAAAACAGATATAGCCGGGCAATCCGCATTAGCATTACTCAACCGTGACGCCAAAAATTACCGGATCCATGATGTGCCGCTGTTGTTGTCACAAATTGAGGTACGCAACATGGCTGATATCACTCCCCTGTTACCTGCGCTGCTGCAGGAAATAGATAAAACCAGCAAGAACAGTGCGCAGGAAATGGTGATCCTGATGGTGACAGACATCACCAGCCGGAACTCCGTGTTGTTTTTTTCAGACAGCAGCCTGACAGGTTCCCGCCAGGAGTCACTGCCCGGCATGACAAGCCGGAAAAAAGAAATCCTCCCCTGGCTGACCGACCGCATCGCTTCTTATAAGAGGTGATTTATGCAAATTTATCGGCATGCATTGTTACTTGTAGAAAATGAAACTGACGGCCTGCTGTTGCTTGAGCAGGCAGAAGGTCTGGCAAAAGAGATGGGGACCCGTATTACTGTCGGCCATCTCAGCGCTGACTACCGAGAGCTGGATTACACCAGTGATTCATTAATCAAAGATCGTCAATCCCAAGACGTTATTGATGCAAAAGCAATGCTGAGCCGCCTGGTGGAGTCCAGCAGTGTTGATATCGAAGTCAGGTCCATCGTCAGCATTCATCGTTTCCGTGACGTCGAAGCCGTTGTGCAGCACGAAGATATCGACCTGGTCATGCTGGGGCATAAAAATCACCTGTTCGGTTTTTTTTCCTCCTTTTCTTTTGAATTCATCAATCACCTTTCTGTTGATGTTCTGATTAAACATATTCCAACCCCTTAAAAGAAGGTCAAACTTATGAATTTTGAAATTGAACGTATTGTCGCAAGAGAGATTCTGGATTCCCGTGGCAACCCAACCGTAGAGGTTGAAGTGACGTCTGTGGGTGGCTGTATGGCACGGGCCTCCGTTCCTTCCGGTGCCAGCACCGGCTCCCGTGAAGCCATCGAGCATCGCGATGGTGACAAGACCCGTTTTGGCGGTAAAGGCGTCCAGGATGCGGTCCGCTGTATCAATACCGAAATTAACGATGCTCTGCAGGGCTACGATGTACGCCGCCAGAAGGAAATTGACAACTGCCTGATCGCCCTTGACGGCACAGAAAACAAAGGCCGCCTGGGCGCCAATGCGATCCTTGGCGTGTCGCTGGCAGTATCCCGCCTGGCGGCTCAACTCTCCTCGACCCCGCTCTACCGCTATCTGGGTGGCGTCGGCGCGAATCTGCTGCCAGTTCCCTGTATGAATATCATTAACGGCGGGGTTCATGCTCGCTGGCAAGGTGCAGATTTTCAGGAGTTTATGATTGCACCGTGGGGGGCGTCTTCCATACGTGAAGCTATTCGCTGGGGTAGCGAGGTTTACCAGGCCCTGTGTCAGGTTCTGCTGGAAAAAGGTTTATCCACCGGTGTGGGCGATGAAGGAGGATTTGCACCGGCTGTTTCCTCAAATCGCCAGCCGCTGGAGCTTATCGTGGAAGCAATTAACAAGGCGGGATACCGCCCGGGCGAAGATATCGTTATTTGTATGGATCCGGCTTCCAGTGAATTCTACACCGATGGAAAATATATCCTGCGTACCGAAAATGCCCGGCTCAGCGCCGACGAAATGACCCGCTACTATGAGCAATTGGTGAATGATTTCCCGATTGTCCTGATTGAAGATGGCCTGGCGGAAGACGACTGGGCTGGCTGGCAGATCCTGCACCGCGCGCTCGGCGATAAAGTTGAGCTGGTTGGGGATGATATCTTTGTGACCAACGTGAAATATATCCAGCGAGGTATCGATGAAAACCTGGCCAATGCCGCATTGATAAAACTGAACCAGATAGGCACCCTGAGTGAAACTATTGAAGCTGTCCAGTTGTGTCAGGATAACAACTGGGGAACCTTTATTTCGCACCGGAGCGGAGAAACTGTGGACAGCTTCATTGCGGATATGACTGTCGGCCTGCGAGCCGGTCATCTGAAAACCGGCGCCCCCAGCCGCGGGGAACGCATTGAGAAATACAATCAACTGATGCGTATTGAAGATGAATTAGGTGACGCCGCTATCTTTGCCGGTAAAACCGCCTTCAAAAAACGCTGATTCCGTCATCCTTCCCGTATGCTCAGATACGGGAAGGGCTAAGGTGGTCCTGCGAACTGAAAAATACTCATACTATCAACAGCAATGGGAATCCTGGCAACATGTCTGGTATTCCCGATCGCTGATGTCTTTTTTAACGTACTGCCGGATGATACCAGTGCCGTTGTAATTGCTCTGTTCATCGGAAGCCGCCCCCATCCCCTGATACGTCACCTCCTTGACCGGGAGCCAGATAAATTCGGGGAATCATTACCAACAAATGAATGGGTCCAGGTCCTTCAGGTTCAGTCGCTGTGGGTAACAGGCAAATAACAGTTTATGGGAAAAACTATTTTACTCCGTCATGGCAAAAATCAATGGAGTCAGCAAAATCGTTTTACCGGATGAGCCGGGATTGCAAAAGTAATAGACCGTGTAAATTTGGAAAGAAGATCATCGTAAGCAGGCTGGTCAAATACGACCAGTGGTATATTCCTGTTGATGGCCCGGTAAAGGATGCTTATCCCGGACCATCAGGACAAATGCCCGACAGACTGACAATCAGCTAACTCGGGATCAGGCCTTGTTTGCACTGACGTCGAGTTTCAGAACGAAACTCTTTGATTTGACTTTATCGATATTCGTAATCATCTTAGGACTAGAACCTGACATGTCATACAGCATTCCCGATATGCTTCCTGCTTCATCTTTATTGAAAATTGTCTCGACCCCATCTCCGGTTTTCGCTTTGGACCACTCGTGTGCTTTACCGCCTCCAGTCGGTGCCCATATCAGTATCATAGCTTCGTCGGATGACTGCCCTGTCCCGTCAGGCATGGTATAACCCACTGCATAAGGGTTTACGTTACCACCGGGGAAAGTTGTATACGTCTGTCCTTTCGCAGTAGCCACAACCGCCTGAGGACCATTTGTGTAGTTACCAACGCCGCCGGTTCCCAGATTAACTACTCCACCAATGTCCACACTGACAATATCGCTGGGGGTTACCGTAAAAGAGAAAGCGATCGGTTTATTAACTACCCATAATATTGGCTGTTCTCCACCTTTGACTTGGTTCCAGGTAACTGCAGACGAGGTCGCGGCGCTCGAAATACCGCTCATCAGACCTGCTGACAGAAGTGCAACGACCATGACTGTTTTTTGTATTTTCATCTCTGTTTTCCTTACGTTTTATGCTTACTGTTTTCTACGTTATTTGACGGGATGAACGCGCTGACTATTGCCAGCCCTCGCACGCCCGTCACGTGCCTTATTCCTGGCGCAGATCGCCTTTTACTTGGATCACATACGTGTCCGCAGGAATCGTCTGATCAACAGACGAAACCAGTATGAAGCTGGCCTGCTTGTCGCTGCCTGGGTACACCCATCGCTGCTCCGGACTGATATCTCCGGCGTACCACCCGTCACCCGACAGGCACACGCGCACGACATGAGCTCTCTTTGTCTTTCCCGTCAGCCGGTAACATCCCGGTCGGTCGCCGTCCGTTTCATTATCCAGCCACAGCGCATACCCGCTGTGCGTGACACTACTGCGGATTTCTCCCCGCCCCAGTACTGTCCCTGCCCGCACCGGGCCAGCCACGGTATGACGGGTCATCTGCAGTACCACTCTTACCGTTTCAGCGCGAACTGGCAGCATCGCCAGCAGCAGCGCGGTCAGTAACCCCCAGGCGACCAGTTGGCCTGTCGCGAATCTCATTTCTGCCCTCCCGTTATTGCCTTTTGGTCACTCTCTCGACATACCGCCTTTAGCCGGTACACTCCGCCACCACCCGGTTTTTCTGGTAACTGATACAATGCCTCACAGGCATGTGTTCCCATGCTCGCTGTTAGTCTCCCTGATGGCGGTAATCCACTCATGTACACTGTCCCGCCGTCACCCGTGATACCGCTCTCTACTGTCGCTGTCCCCGCCAGGGAAACCAATGCACCAAATGGCACCGCCATTCCGTCAGTTCGGGTCAGTGTTATCAGTGCGCGGGCGCCTATCCGTGGATCAAAATGCGCTCGAATCACCGCCCCACGGGTCGGCACCACCTTCACATCCGTCTGTCCCACCTCCGCATCTTCCGGCAACGTCGACACGTCCAGACTGACTGTATTTATCTGGTACGGCGCAAGGGTGTTCTCTGTGGTGTAACCGAAGAGGTCTGTCTGCACGCCAGGCATATAGCCAACCGATACCCCGGCGACTCCTGGGATTTCTATTAACCCGGTCGTGTCTCCAGGCGTCTGCCCCAGCGTGATACCGTGGCGGTGTATCAACATTCCGCCGTCTAGCTCTGCACTCATGTAACGCTGGCTGCGACTGTAGCTGTAACTTCCCGAGACACTGCCGTATCCACCTGTCCAACCCGCACTGAGGCCCCGGACCGCATCTTGCGTGCGCTCCCCACCAGAGTACATCTGCTGGCTCAGACCCCAGTTCAGACGACTGTCATATCCGCTCCCGCTGATACCCACCGAATGGATCACTTGTCCATCTCCGGAACGGACCTGATAATTCGCCGAAGGCGACCCTCCCAGCCAATGTGATAACGGCACGCTCATTGACAGCGCCATCATCTTCTCCCTCCGGTTACGGGTACTCACATAGTTGACGCTCAGATTCATGCTGATGTACCGCCAGCTGTAGCTATAGCCATACCCGGTATTCAACGTGTCCTCATGTTCCCCGTCCTGCCATTGTGTTCGACTTCCAGACGCATATATTGTCCCTAGTTCGCCCAACGTCTGGCTAACTTGCATGGTGGTTGCATAACGCCGCCCCTGAAGGTCACGCGGGGAAAAGTGCTGTGGCGTCCACCCAAAATCGTCATCAAACGGCGACAGGTCCCCCCGGGTATCGTCCATCACTTCTGAAAGCGTGTGATATCGACCGGTCGGATACCACTCACTGCTAGCCGACAGACCTGTTCCTGTGGCCTCCAGATATTTGTTGTAACGCACCCGTATTGCAGTTCCCTCTTCACGCCGTCCGTCACGGAATCGTCCCCGGGTGGCTGTGATATCTGCAGATACCGCGCCCAGATAACTCAGCATCAGCCCCGCGCCAAGGGATGCGGACTGGTACCGTTCTCCGCCTAGCATCCCGCCATACAAGGTTACGTTCGACGGCAGGCCATACATCAGCGTCGCCAGGCCCAGAGATGAACGCCCGCTATCTCCTCCCGCCGTTTCTGCTGAGGAGCGGTATTGACCCGCCATCACGCTGTATTTCATATAGCCAGCACGCAGCGCCACTGGTGGTACGGTATAGGGCACAGTGAACCGCTGCGTCGGCCCCTGGGATTCCACCACTGTGACCTGCAAGTCACCACTGCCCATCATTCCGGGCAAGTCTGTGACGGCAAATGGCCCAGCAGCAACATGTCGGCTGTACAACAGATACCCGTTTTGGCGAATCTCCAACTGCGCCGGACTCCGGGCTATCCCGCGCACGGCTGGCGCAAACTCTCGCAGGGCACTCGGTATCATCGCCTCATCCGTTGCGAGCATCACGCCGCGAAACGGCACACTGTCAAACACATCCGACGGGGTAGCGCTTTCTCCCAGCGTCAGTCGACTCTTCAACCGAATTATTCCTCTCTCTACGTAGCTCTGCTGCCGCTCCCAGCGTCCAGGGCTTTGCCCGTTTCGCTGCCAGTTGAGGATGTTCCGTAGCCGCCAGGGGCCCAGGTTGGCTCCGGGGGTCAGCCGCAAATAAGCCGAATCCATATGGCTGCCTGCGCCCGTGGTCTGCTGTGACCGGTTGACGCTAACCTGGTAACCGCTCATCAGCGCAGGAATACCGTCGTCCCACATCGACTCCGGGGCGATCCCGTCAAAACGGGGTCGTAGGGCTGCCTGCGGAACGCTGATAATCAGTTGCTGGCGGAAAAAAGCGAACGTCATACTGCCCTGTGGGATAGCGTTTATTCGTGCACACTGCACGCCACCTTCTTCTCCTCCTCCTGTCGCCAGACCTGGATATTTCTCCGTGCGAATGCCATACCGCGATAACTGTTCCACCGTCAGACAGGGTTGCAGGGAACGCTTTCCGTCAGGCTCGCGCTGAAGATGAAAGGCCAGGTTCCGACGATCTACTATCTCTTCGCCAAGCACGATATTGACCGGATAGATGCCGGGCATCTGTGCCCCCTCTTCAAACAAAGAGAGGTCAACCATTGAGTTACCACCGTCCAGCATTGACGGATCAAAGGTATACGGTACTGCAAGGAGCTGACCGGACCAGATACCTGACAGAGATAGCGCCACCACACAGGACAGACGGAAATGCAGCATGTCCGGAACTCCTGTCAGTTAATGGCGGCATCATAAGTTGGTCCCTGACCACCGTTGTCAGTGATAATCTGCCATTGCACCCGTTTCACTCTGGCCACTCCGGCCGGCACGCTGAACGTTTGCGCGCCGTAAGGGGAGATATAGTGCGGCTGTAACACTTCTGCGCCGTTTAATTTCAGTGAAATCAGGTTGATATAAAAAGGACTGTCATTCCGGGCGCGGATCTGATTACCCACACGTTGCCATTTCAAACCACCGGCCACATCTAGCGGTGTGGCATGCAGGCTAGCTGGTCGGGTTAGTAACTTAATGCAATTGTTCAGCGAAACCTGAATTCCCACCGCGGGCATGGTTGGTTCGCCAGCTTTCTTATTCTCCTTCAACCAGGCATCACCGCCTGACGGTGGAATGGCCTTAACACACAACCACTGCAGGCTCTCCCGGTCAGACGGAAACTCCCCACCCGTACGTACAATGCGCAGGCGACCTCGCTGATTACCGTCAAGGCGGAACAACGGCGGTGTCACCACAAAGGGAGCACTTTCTTTCTGGTTTTCATCAAGTGTTCTGGACTGGACTAGCATCGGGTAATCCTGACTGTTCTCTATCCACAACTCAGCCCCGCGGCTATCCGGGTCGTATATCACCCGTGTCGCTCCCAGCGTCACCTTATAATCACGGATTTGGGGTTTTATCCTGACAGCTTGTCCCTCAATAGGCAGAGCTGCCCGAGCGTCTCCGAAAAAAGGATTTGACCAAAAGACCATAACGGCCAGCCCTAAATAGGCGGTAAAGATCCCCCGGTTGGTCAAGGCAACCGGGCGTAAAGACAGTAAACTGCAACGGGAAAACACCCTTATGCTCATGCGATAAATATCCTCGTAAATACGCTGCCAACGGCCTGCTGTCTGAAAAAAGGCTGCACAAATCCCTTTCGCGACGCGGCGCGAAAAAAGGGAATGAAATTACATAAACTCAGCCGGAAATATTCTGGCCGAGCGAAGGCTCAGAAAACACCTGATGCCAGTTTCAAGGGGTAGACCCGCCCCTGAGGATGATCCGGTACGGACTGTTCCTGCATATCCGGGAAGCCCGCATCATTCAGTCCAGCAGTACTGAGTTCCATCAGTGTCAGGTGGCTGGCTGGATTACGGGTAACGGGTGTCAACATTGCTGTCGGCATAACACGCCCAGGCATCCCCAGCTTGTCCAGCGCATGGCGTACGCGTTGACGTACAGCAGAGGTTGTCACACCGTAATGGCGTGCAATCTCACCCAGACCCATTCCACACATCGCCTGTTTCAGGGATAACCACTCCGCTTCGCTAAGTGAGGTCAACGGACTGTCTACTGGCTCTGCGCCTCCGGTGACATAGGCATTCAATGTCAGAGCAATATGAGGGAAACTGCTGGCAGCATTCACAATCTCGCAGCCTAATATCCGGGCAAACCAGCGACGTCCCTCATCAGCCGGATCCATAAGGGCGGCAAACAATACAGGTGGCGGCTGACGACGACGCAGGGCCATCATTCGGTGCAAAGTCAACTCCGTCAGTGGTTCCTGCAGATGTAGGAAAATAAGGTCATCGTGCGTAAAGCGGTTTGTCAGTCGGTAATAGTAGTCGGTGTATTTCACCGTAAGCCCCGGAAAGAGTCGTTGCAGGTCCTGCGCGAAACTCCGCCGGTACTGATGACGGGAGGTATCCATAGGCCGTCGGTCCCCTTTTTATGTAAATAAAAGTCCTTTCCGCGCCGGGGGCGGAAAAAGCAATAAACTCCGTTGAGGTTGTTAATACCCAGTATAGAGATCTGCCAAATCAATTTAAAACAGATCTATGATCTACATTTCTTTCATATTCAGCAGAAAATAAAATAAATTCTCAATATTGATACGAATGTCAGATCTATGATCTATGAAACAATATGAAATCAGATGATAAGATCGATAATACAAATATGACAAAATAATCACCAATTAACAAAAAAGTGACTTAAATCACAAAACATTTTCGTTGCCCTAATCGGCATAAAAATATACTGGTAATTAAGGTGGTTAAATATAAGATGGACTGAGGGAGTGGTTTAGAAGGAAGATGAATTGAAATGGTGATTATTTTAAAAAGATTCTCAGGGCTCTTCTTATATATGGCATTGAAACAAAATGACACAAATTGCGAGAAAAGTTATGCGGACACTTGGCGTAAATTGAGATAATCTGCTGCATGCAATACAAGCAAATCTATAGTTCCCATTATAATTATCTTACTTTTTTATCCGGCTCCCGTGCCGGATTTTTTTTTGCTTGAAATACATCTGGAAGGTATTTTTTCAGTCCTGGCGGCCCACAATATATGGAGGGGGTATTATATTCTGCTAGCTGATACGAATATTCCTATGAAAAAAATAGCGATGATGTCGTCATTATGGCTTGTTTAACTATCCACCATATTAATTAAATCAATAGCATAAAAATATTTTTGTGGTTGTTGAGAGGCCAGTGATGAAGCCTCTCAATGAATATACGGAAACTAATGATATCAACCGTCTGGTTAAGACTATCAAGGGGGGAATAATAAACATCAACATTTATACTCATCTCATAAAAATAAGATGAATAAATTTTTAAAATACTACAAAAAAGCTATGAAAGATAAATTTCACATCATTGACCAAAGCAAACAATAAATTTATTATACAAGAATACATCACAGGATAATAAATCTTATCTAGCCCTTGTGGAAAGATGGTGTGTATTTAACCCAAAAGTCTTTTCCATGAAGGACACTTTTTTTGTAAACTCTATAACCTAACGAAAATGCCCATAATGCTGCTGTTTCAGAATCATCAAATGATTTCATAATTGAGTGTTCTATTAGAACACTGGCTTTGTCATTATCTTCTACAATATATGCTGTTTTGATCATATTCCGACACCTCTACACAGTATTGATTTTCTACAACCTGACGCTACCACTAAAGCAGGTATTGGAACAAGGAATATTAATATTCCACCATTTATAAAACAAATGATATAATTAATATCATTCCGGAGTTATCATTAGATGATTTTTTATGAAGTTAAGAATATCAAGTATTTGGTGAGGAATATGAATATCAAAATATATCGTTCAACAAACCATGAGATCCACTATTTGATGTCATACATAGGTGGTTGTATGGAAGTTATGAGCTTCATATATCTATATAAAGCTTTGATAGGGTTTATGACATCAAACATGGTTTTTGGAATAACTTCACTCGTAAAATTTAACTTTGACTTTGAATCTGTTTATCATATTTTAATTATTGTTATATGGGTTTTGATAAGTGCGATCCATCAAGTTATCGAATATAAATACATCAGCAAAATAAAAAGTCAGTGGCATGTTTATGCTATAAGCCTTACGTTAAATTGTTTTTTGATGATTACATTCATACTTCTGGGAAATTATATGATTGTAAATAATTTATTTTTAAGTCATCCGACTATTAACGTAATGCCATTAGTTACAATTGGCCTTGTCTTTATGTACATTCAAAATTTCATCATTAAAAACGGTGGTACCAAATTTCCAACATCAACTTCTGTTGTGACATCAGTTTACATACTAATGATAACGAAATTATGTCAATCTCTTCTGATAAATAAAAGCAAAGAAAAAACAAATTTAAAATTTGAAAGTTTACATTACTTCCTGGTAATCTTACATTTTTTTATTGGTGCTTTTATTACTGCAATATTGAATAAATATATTGGTTTTTATGCTCTCGTAGTTCCATTAGTGATATTAATTGCGTTTTGCGTTAAAATCTGGTCGTTACATATATCCCAATCTTCATGATATCGCAGTAGTGAGCATTATTGTGATGAAGTAAAGTGGGAATGCTATATCACTGTGTAAGTTGCAAAGGGTAAGAATATATGAGAGTGACTCTGAAGTGCCTGGTGGCAGTTTACATCACGCAATTATTTACTGGGGAAGAGTTACCTTTATGCTCAGAAGACAAACCTGAGAGTCGGAATGATTGCATATATGCATAATATGGTTGTAAACACATTAATATAACAGCAGCCAGTGCATACATGAGTATTCACTGGCCGCCGAAACAGAAGCATCTATAAAATATTCAGGGAACCTTATTACCTTTCTAAACAAAAACAAACTCAATTCATCCTAATATTATCAACCTATAGGATATGTTATCTAATCCAAAAATGAATAACGCCTATCCATTTTAATATCAGGAGCGATGACTGGCTGTTTATTTTAAATAATAGCAAACTCATAATATGAGAAGCTATAATGATTATATTATAACAGAAAACAATGATAACTATTTGATTCGTGTAAATATAAGGGTGTAGGGATTTTTATTTTCATCGAGCCATATAATTTCCGAACTATCACCAACAAACATTTCTGCATATATTGCGCGTGAGCGTAAATAAGAAATATTTTTCCCCAAGAATTTAGAAAAAGTACTGAGACTACTAAAAGATATCACATTACCCGTAGGTTCAATAACTTTAAGAGAATAGGCTCTTTGCCTCATTGCTCCAAGTATTGAAGGATTAAATGGAGAAAAGGTTCTAAATCCACTGATTGTTAATGGCATACTATACCCTCTAGAAAATGATTTCCAACATCAATTTAAAATTGACATTGTATTTATTAATGCTCCAGGTCTATATTACCATTCATATTTACTATGGCTGCGCGAATCAGAGTATGCACGGGATCTTTTGTCGACCTTTCATGCCACATAAGATTATACGCATAAGATGATGTTGCATTATTTAATTTGATCTCTCGGTATTCTCCTTCTTTCAGTAATTCTTCACCTGTCGTTCTGAGTGTAACTAAGATTACATCGTCGTCCGTTAGTTGCGAAATCCATTGTCTAAAGTTATTTGTCACCGTCATAAGAATATTTAACGTATTTTTGTTTATTCCATTTTTCTCAATAAAACTATTGAATAAATAGGGGCTAATGTTGTATACCAGAAGTGGTGCAGAGCATATCTTTTCAAGATCGATTTCACTCGCATACAGGCTGTTATTTTTCTTACATAGAAAAATCAATTCCGAGAAACCAAGAATGTTAGAGTGAAAACCTGCTGGTATATCATGAAAGAAATGACAGACGGCAACATCTATCTTTCCTTGTTTCAAATTCTCAAGAATTTCTTTAGAACCAGAGATATAGGGTGGGTAGAAGTTCAGTGAAATATCAGTATAGTTTGTTCTAATCTTTTGCAATAACGTAGGAGCTTCGTACAAATTAAACCAATGTGGTAAAATTATATTATATGATTTTTTAACTCCATTCTTTAATTGCTCTAAGATTGACTGGTTTGCATAGATAGTATTTTTTACGAGTGAGCACAATACTTCACCCACTGGCGTCAATGTGTAAACGTTATTTGATTTAATATATAATAAATCATTGAATTCCTTTCTCATCTCCATTAATAACTTACTCATTGATGGCTGACTTATACCAAGTGCAAACGCAGCAAAGCTGACACTCTGCTCATCAAAAAGCGTCGCTAACGCCACCATCCCTTGGTATGAGTTGTTAAACATTGAACGATAATAAGTATTATTCATATTAACCTTGTATTACATCTGATTCAATCTATCGAGCTACACGAAGTCCGCCTCTGACTCCATTCTTACTAAATAATACTTGCCACAACTGAATTTCTCTGGCTCTAAATGCACCAGCACAAGAACAAAGATAATAATGGAACATCCTTAAAAATCTTTCATCATAATCTTTTTTGTTATACTCCCAGTTATCAAGAAAGTTTTTGTCCCATGCCATCAATGTCATATCATAGTCTGCACCGAAATTATGCCAGTCTTCCATTATAAAACGTCCTTCGGTACATGATACGATTTCTTGTATGGAAGGCAGACGTCCATTAGGAAAAATGTAGCGATTTATCCATGGATCTACCCCACCTCCAGACTGATTGCTACCAATACAATGTAATAAAAATAATCCATCATCTGTTAAGATGTCATGCATTTTTTTGAAAAATATATCATAGTTTTTCAATCCAACATGCTCAAACATACCTACAGATACAATCCTGTCGAACTTTCCTTGTAACTCCCGATAATCGGTGAGTTCTATCACGACATCTAATCCATCACATCTGTCTTCAGCGAGTTTCTTTTGTTCGTCCGAAATCGTTATTCCTGTTACAGAAACATTATATTTCTTAGCTATAAATGAAGCTAACCCGCCCCACCCACAACCAACATCTAAAACCTTCATCCCTGGTTTTAACATTAATTTATCACAAATTAACGATAACTTTTTAACCTGTGCTTGTTCGAGATTATAAGCATCTTTCCAATATGCACAAGAATATTGCATCCATGGGTCAAGCATCGATTCGAAGAGATTATTGCCAAGATTATAATGTACTCTGGCTACTTTTCGGGAACGTGAAATAGACTGTAAATTAATTATCCTGGAAACAACATAATAAACCGCATCATGGAAGTTCCCCGTAACTTTGCTATCGATTCGCTTGTTTAATAATTTATAAAAAAATGAGTCAAGATACTCGCAGTCCCACCATCCATCCATGTAGGATTCGCCTAATCCCATTGAACCTTCTTTTAAAACACGTTTAAAAAACTGGGGGTTATGGACTTTTATATCGCCAGGTTTATCGCCATTTATAATGATGTCACATTGATATAACAATGAGTCTACAATTTTACGGCTGCGGGTAATATTGGTTAATTTTGTGCTGCTCATTACATCTCCTTAAAATACAGTAAAGAATGTTATGCAACTGACCTCACAAAAATCAACGAATATAAATATTCCAATACGGAATACTTCCGCTTTGAATATCGAAAAATATGCTTATCGTTTTCTCGTTTGCTTAAAAAATAACAACATATTATTTGATCAATGACAGCATATCTCAAAGACTAAAATCGACATGCTAATGCTTTATTTAGCATAATAATTTTAAATTGCGATAAAACCTGAAACATAAGAAAACATTTTTTCATTTGTAAGATTACTTAAAAATATTATTATCAGCGCACGCTGTTAGTCTGACCTGTGTATCATCCGTCGCCCTCGCCGGGCATACGGGTTCACGATAATGCCAAGACTACGGGTTAACGTCACACCATGTCAGTCGCACTAATAATGAACCTGTGGCGGCAAACGCAGCGAAAGTGTTATACCAACTTGTATCGCATCAAAATCAAGCGGCGCCAGGCACAGTTTTATCCAGATAGACCACTTGCAGTGGCAAAATGGTGCCGCGTTCAAAAAGCTTGTTCAGTTGAATCAGCAGGCGATTTTGTCCAGCACGAAGGGACTGCATGGCCTGCATTTTCTGAAACTGTTTTCGGGTAAAAGGCATAAATCCGGCATGCTCAGTGTGATGGATGCAGCTGTCTGTGAATAGTGGTACAACAGTCTGGAAAAAGACGATATTCCTTCAGTCAGTGAAGAGAATATCCTGAGCACGTTTGAGCAACTGCATCAGAGCAAAGGTGAGGTATTTGAACGTGACGTAATGAATGTCTTCAGGGGGAAGCTGGAACTACGGGACCAATAACCCCTGTGAAAATAATTGTCAGCGGGTTGATCAAATTGGACAGGTGGGGTTTTGGTCTTAACCAGTGCTGGTGCTCACTACGAGTCCGTAAACGGTCAGCCACCAGAAATAATTAAAATGGACGTAAAAACATCCGTTCAACCGTTAAATTTTGATGCTATGCAAACGAGGCCTTATTAGGGTGTTTTTATTTTATGAAACAAAATCCCTCCATGATTACCACTGTGATTGCACATCAAAATCTATTACTAGTCAGGATTTCAACATTATTATAAACACATTAATAATATTGAAGTTTAACGCGCAGTTATCAAATTTCAGTTTTGCGTATGTAATCGTTCTATGTCGTCACATCTGGCTACTTCCCGCGTTCTTTCAATTTATAAAAAAATGCTGTAATCCATCTTCATAGCCAGACTACGTAGATATATTGAAAGAATATTTTGGTTAAGATGAAAGATAACACTTATATTAATAGAGAAAAATTTAAATTTAGAATGAGGACGACCAAATACAATCCCACTCCGTACAGTAATTTAACAAAATGAACATCAAGAGATTATGATATATTAAATAAAATTAACCAAAAACATATTGACGAAAGCTATAACCCAAGCGATAAACGGATAAAATCATTGCCCCCCTAAAAATATTATTAAAAGGATTGATGATATGATCAGGAAAATCATCGCTAAGATTGCCAAAAGAAATAATAGCTATAATTACAACAAATCCTCCAACATCATCGAAGCTGAGACCTCGCTCGCTGAACAAAAAACAGAAAATTATAGTAAAATTATCTGCCATCATTTCACTTCTGGCATATCGACACTGAACCTGATAAGAACCTCGTTAATTTCAACTTATGAACAATTAAATACAGAAAAAGATAAAATAATCGAATTAAACGAGCAGAATAATAAAGCCATGCATTCTCTTGAATCACTCGTGATTGAGTTCAACGAGGCAGGCAAAGAATCATCAGAAATTAAAAAACAAATGACTCATCTAAAGTCATCACTGGTTGAAATTAATGATGCAATTAAAGACATACAAAAAATTGCCAATCATACAAACTTAATTGCAATAAATTCAGCGATTGAAGCCGCTCGAGTAGGTGAGGCAGGAAGAGGATTCAGCGTTATCTCTAAAGAAGTTAGACAATTGGCTGAAAATGTCAAAACATGCACTAACCATATATTTTTGCAAACAGAAACTCTCCAGAACAATGGATCCACGGTTGATATATCTATCGAAGCGCAATTAGCAATAATCACAAGAATAACTGAACATATAAACGAAGTTGTTTGCTCTATTAAAGGCGTAATTGAAAAGTCAGCCGCAATGAAATCTATTATTGATTACATATCAAATTTACTATTTTTAAGTATCATTAAAATGGACCATGTTATATGGAAAATAGATCTATATAAAAAACTTACAGAGAATAAATTAGATGAAGCGTTGACATCATACAGTCAATGCAGACTGGGGAAATGGTATTACGGCGATAACGGAAAATGTTACGCACATTTGCCCGGATATAAAAACCTCGAGGAACCTCATCAAATGTTACATAACTCCGGCGTTCTGGCAGTCGAGTATTCTGTTTCGGGCGATCACGAGCATATGTCCCTGGCATTAAAAAGAATGGAACTGGCCAGTGATGAGGTGATGAATCAGCTTGAGATTCTTGGCAGTGAAATATTCAGGGAGATTGTAAAATTTACGCCCAGTGATAATCCCTGACGAAATTTCTCGGTTGAATGCTCATATCAAGCAAGTATGCAAAGAACTGCATAGCTCAGGACTTGATGGATACTGCCCCAACCTTCTAAATCGCCGGGAATCTTTCTCATGCCATCAGCCAGAATCAGGGAAAGCGCTGATTCTTTTAATGATATTTAGATAGCTGATTTCCAGTGCTATCTCCCTCGGATAACGCCTGATGAAGATACCACTGCACGTCCAGCCAGAAATGATTCACTCCCTCAACAAATAAGCTGTCAGTTAGCTCAATCAGTTCAGTCCAGCTTTGCTGCAAATACAGACGCTTGAGCTGGGCGCGGTAATCACTTTTAGGGGGTACCAGGCGTGTACGTCCGGCGCCATCTGGCGGTGGAAGCTGGTTAACCGTATCGAGCCGCACGCTTTTCATCAAATGATGCGCCGCCAGCCAGCCGTCCGGCTGATCGCTCAGGTATTTCGCCAGTATCCTCAATATCCTCTACCACGACACGCCCATCACGCAGCGGGTGTGATGCCTGCAAGTCATCGCCAGGATCGGTCATTTCGGTTACCAGACTGCGCAGCCAGTTATTAAGTTCAAGCTCAAGCAGACGGCGATCTTTAGTCGTGCCAATATTTTCCCGCTGCAGGATTTTCAGGTAGTGAGCGATACGAGAAAGCAGGAAGATATATGGCAGACGTGAGTTAATCCGGCTGTTAGCCGTCGCTTCCGGAGTATCAAACTGCGCAGGTTTTTGAGCCGAGTTAGCAGAAAAGAAGCAGGCGTAATCACGATTTTTATAATATGAAAGCGGAATAAAGCCGAGATTAGCGAATTCAAACTCACGGGTTTCCGGAATCATTACCTCAGACGGGATTTTCACCTGATTACCTGTACCCAGATCGTACAAATGGATAGGCAAATCTTTAACCGCACCGCCCGCCTGTGGCCCACGGATCTGGACGCACCAGCCATTCTTGATAAAACTTTTCACCATGTTCACAGCGAAAGAGAAAGAGGCGCTGGTCCACAGATATTTTTCGTGATCCGGCCCCTTAACTTCTTCAACATAGTTAAAACTACGTACCGGCACGGTATCAGGGCCATACGGCAGACGCCCCAGTACACGCGGCATAGTCAGCCCGATATAGCGTGAATCGTCGCTATCGCGAAATGCTTTCCACTTGATGTATTCAGCACGTTCGAAATAATCATTGATATCTTTTATGGCCGCGACTTCTTCCATATTTTCTTTCAGGAAGAATTTAGGCCCCACGGAACCAATAAACGGCATATGACAGGCAGCCGAGACGCCAGAAATATTGCGCAGCAGTGCAATATCCTGCGGGCTGTTATCAAATTCGTACGCTGAAATCATTGCCGCAATGGGTTCGCCGCCTGGTTGGTCATATTCTTCAATATAAACATGACGGTATAACCCACTCTGAATAAGCTCCGGCGCGTCGTCAAAATCATCACGTAGCGCATCCTTGCTGATATCCATCATTTCTACACGGACATTTCGGCGAAAATCGATGCCGGTAATCATCGAATGCAAACCACGCCAGAGCGATTCTTGTTTTTGAAATTCTACATGATGCATAACTTCATTAACCTGGTCGCTAATCTGCTTATCCAGGCGAGCAATCTGCTCATCGAGCAGCGTTTTATCCAGACGTTCCTGGGGCTGCGCAGCATCCGCCAGACATGAGACCAGAACCTGAATCGCAGCGGTCACGCGTTCAGCCGGCGCGGCATCAGATAGCGCTTCATCGCTCTGCCACGCATCGATATTTTTTAATGTCGAAACCGGGGCAAGATTAATTTTGTCAAAGAGAGACTGATAAACGCTGCGTTCACTGGTCGTGGTGGTCGCGACTGAAGAAGTATGTTCCTGAACAGACATCAGCATATTCCTTTTATGATCCTTTACTATTCCTGCCGATTAAGCGGAGGAAACCCTGTATAGCGTTAAATCTCTTTCGGCATCATGGTTGCCAGTTCTTCACGCAGTTCCTGACTCAGGGCTGGATCTTTAAGGATGATTTCCAGCTCGCGACGAAAAGCGGCGTTATCGAGTAAGTTAGATTTCAGGTCACGCAATAAGTTACGCATAGCTAACAAAACGCGTAATTGTGGGATATTCCTTGCGACCTGTTCGGGTTCAAAATCGCGGATATTTTTAAAGGTAAGGTTAATATCGTCTTTTCTGTCATCGCCAGCCAACGTATTTTTAACACTCAGATTAACTACTGGTGAGAACTTAGCCAACACATCGTTAAAATTATTCTTATTAATATCAACCTTTTCGCGCTCTGATAATGGTCGTTGTTCTCTACCATTACTGAAATCCCCCACGGTCAAAAGCTTTAACGGCAATTCAACCTTTTTTTGCACGCCTCCGGTATGTAAATCTAACTTAATATTAACGCGTGCCGTCGGCACTTCATTCTGAAAACTGTCACCCATACGTCCCTCTCAGACCGGCGATTCCTGCCGATGTTTTGCGTTTCCTGACGGAGCACTTTTCCAATTGCTCAACGTGTTTCTTACAACGTCATTTCTGTGGGCAGTCAACAATTACCGTTAATGACAATTAATGATTATAATTAGTATGTCGATGTAATCCGATATATTCCACGCGGGAAAACATGATCGGCATCACTAATCAACCAAATAACATATTAGTGATATTTATTTAAAATCAAAATCAATAAAACATTTATTTAATACAAGCAGCAGGAATTAATCATCGTTAAAAGCATTCATCAGCCAAATGCATTTAAGCTATAAAATATTACCCAAGAAAATACTTATGAATTTATATATACACTACGTAACTTATTTAAATATAATCAGCACCAAGTTAACTGTAAATTAAAAAAGCCGGAGATAGACTCCGGCTTTCGTATTGCAATCAGAAACATGCCAAAAGATTACTCTTCCTTTACCACAATCAGCGGTTCGATATCGCTCTCTTTTTTAATCACCAGCGACTCATCGCCGCGCAAGCAGGTCCCGCCGTAGTTACCGCCTACGGTGAAAGTACAAACCTGAATATATTTACCGGCAATGTTTGGCAGACACCAAAGCTGCTGATAAATGTTCTTCTGCTCGGCAAACTTACCGCTGGTTTTATCCAGCAATTCTTCCTGATGACTCACCAGATCGATGTTGCTGCCACAGCGTCCTGCAATAGGTTTCACCGCATAACCGGTTTGCGCCAGCTCTTCATTAACCGTGAAATCGGTATCAAGCAGATAGCGGTGATGCGGAAAAAGCTGCCAGAGGATCGGCAAAATCGCTTTGTTGCCTGGGATCACCGTCCAAAGAGGTTCGAAGACCAGCACCTCCGGGCGCAGCAGCACGTCGATTAAACGCACTTCCTGATTGGTATGCCCGGTACGAATTGGCACCGCGGCGTACTCCGTTTCGCTAACCTCTCGCACCTGCTCTATCGCAGTTTCCCACGCCCAGGTTTTCCAGACACAGTTCACCAGGCGACCGTCACCGTCAATCAGTTGACCGGCATCATCCCAACATAGCTCATCGAGGCCATGCAGAATTTTGCTGTCAAACCCAGCCTGACGCAGCGCCTGCTGCATAAACTGTGCATGGTAATTTTCCTCTATATCTTTGTCCTGCATGATGTGGACAAAAGGACGCGCGCGGCTGTGCTTCCAGGCACCCGCCAGTTCGTTGATCAACCCTTCAGCCGGGTTGTGTCCCTGCCCTGTGTAGCCCCGCTCAGCCCATCTTTCGAGGATCAAACCGGCTTCGGTATGGCACGATGCGGAATCGGCGTTGTACTCATACACCTTCAGCCCGCGTTCATCCATACAGAAATCCATACGCCCCGTAATCATATGATGCCGACGACGCTGCCAGGAAAGGCGCAGTCGCGGCCAGAGGATTTTCGGAATATCGAACAGCGCCAACAGGTTGTCGTCTTTCAGTACCTTGTCGGTCGCGTGCAGGTACATCAGGTGCAACTCGTTCGTGGCTTTGATCAGCTCCTGCTCGGCACTCTCGGTAATGGTGAAGTACTGATGCGGATCCTGATTAATGACGTGGCCGTTGGCCAGCACGTAGGCTTTTTGCAGCGGATCCTGCTCATCCAGCCATTTACCGTCAAACTGTCCGTTATCTTCCAGTCGCGCACCGCCAATTTTCAGCGAGTCATTGGCGATTTCCGGCTGCGGCAGGCTGTAACGAGTATCCTCGGTCTGGATCATCCAGCCAAGGATGGTGGTGTCGTCAAAGGTATCCCGCAGAGTGTAGCAACCGTTTTCAACCACCATCTCCAGCTCGCGGGTCCACTGCTGTCCGGGAGGCAGCGGCGTATGGAGCACGTTCTGTTCGGCAATACGGATTTTGTTTTCCAGCAACTGGGTGACGACCGCCACATGGCCGGTATCTTTAAATTCGCCGCCTTTTTGCCAGATAAGCAACGCGCCTGCTACCGGTGCGCGGGGTGAACCATTGGGAAATGCCTGTAACGGCAAGATATTGTCATTCACCACTTCACGCAGGAAGCGTAAGGAGAAGATCTCCCAGGCCATGCCTACATCGGTGAAGACCACACCATAGTTAAGGAAGAGAAAGCGGCGTGCGAACTCTACGCACTGCCATTTGTGGCCCATGTATTCGTCGTCGATATAGCTGCGAAATGCCGCATCATCGTCGTAGTCCCGTGGGTCAAGGGAGCTGTAATCTGAAGAGTAGATTGCTACGCCGCCTGGGGCGTAGCCCAATAATGTCCCGAATGGGGCATCCTGACTGGTCGTTCCTTTGCTCATGCACCTTACCTCAAAACAATACAGCCTGAGCAGGTTGGCGTGAATTTTTCGCTCTGATTGCCTGCTCTGCGACACTAACCGGACAGAGGTCGACACCATCATACACCTCAACGCAGCGGCTGGCGCTCAGAGGCGAAAAATTCACAGCAGGATCTACGCCTGGGTAAGGATTACCGGCACGCTTTTATAGGCCGGAGTCAAACTTTGTGTATCCACCGCGTCCAACGAGAGCAGGACATTCGCTTCAGGCAGATACGCGCCAATTGAGCCCTCCGCCATGTTGTAAATCACCACCGTTAAACCGTACATGATGCGATCCGCACACGGCTGACCGTTGTCGTCCAGCGCCTGAACGTTAACCACATCACCCTGGCTCAGACCACGAGCCGCCGCTTCCTGGGCGCTTAAAAACACCACATCCCGACGACCAGTAATGCCACGATAGCGATCGTTCAGACCATAAATCGTGGTGTTGTACTGATCGTGGCTGCGTAGCGTCGCCAGCACAAGCGCAGCAGCAGGCTGGTTCTCCCGCTCTACCGCCCGCTGATGGCTGACGATAAAGTTGGCTTTGCCATTTACCGTTCGCCATTCACGGCGCGATGCAGGGGTATCCATACGAAACCCGCCCGGTTCAGCAATACGGGCGTTGTAGTCGTGGAACGCCGGGATCACGGCTTCAATGGCATTACGGATCAGCGCGTAGTCCCCGGTCAACGCTTCCCAGTTTACCGGCGAAAGCGGCAGCGTGGCGCGCGCCATGCCCGCCACAATCGCGGGCTCTGATTTTAGCCAGCGGGAAGCCGGTTTCAGCGCGCCACAGGACGCGTGAACCATCGACATCGAGTCTTCGACGGTCACCGACTGAATGCCCGTCGCCTGCATGTCGCGCTCGGTTCTGCCCAACGCGGGGAGCAGGTAGTTATGTTTTGCCAGCAGCAAATGCGATCTGTTAAGTTTGGTCGCAACGTGAACCTGCAGATCCAACTTTTTCATCGCCGCAAAGGTACGCTGCGGCTGCGGCATCGCCACCGCCAGATTACCACCCATGCAGATAAGCGCTTTTACGTCTCCGCGCTCAATGGCGCGAATACTCTCCACGCTGGAGCGGCCATGTTTGCGCGGAACGCGGATAGAGAAATGCGTCTCAAGGCGTTGCAGGAATTCTTCGGACGCCGCTTCGTTAATACCCACGGAACGATCGCCCTGCACGTTAGAGTGACCGCGCAACGGGCAGATCCCCGCCCCCGGCTTACCTATATTGCCTTTCAGCATCAGCAGGTTTACCAGTTGCTGGACGTTCTCAGTGCCGTTTTTATGCTGGGTGATGCCCAGACCATAACAAACGATAGTGGCACTGGATTTACTGTAGCTGTGCGCCAGATCTTCCATCTGACTGCGCGTCAGGCCTGAGTCCTGTTCCAGTTCCGCCCAGCTACGCTGGCGTAAGTCATCATACAACGCGGCATATCCGGCAGTGTGATCATCGATAAACGCATGATCGAGCGTCGGTTGTTGATCCAGTAAGATCCGTGCCTCATCCATTTCGATCAGCGCCTTCATGATGCCTTTGAGCAGCGAGGCGTCACCGCCCATTTTTACCTGGTAGTAGTCGTGGCTCAGCGCCGTCGCCTGACCGGTGAACATCTCTTTCGGACTTTGCGGGAAGCTAAAGCGCTCAAGCCCCCTTTCGTTCAGCGGATTAATGGAGATAATTTTAGCCCCGCGTTTGGCAACGTCGCGTAAGGTGGTCAGCATGCGCGGATGGTTAGTGCCTGGGTTATGCCCGATACAAATCACCAGATCGCAGTGGTCAAAATCCTCAAGTTCAACGGTCCCTTTTCCAAGACCGATAGCCGGCGTTAGCCCTGCGCTGGTCGGTCCGTGGCACATGTTTGAGCAATCAGGGAAGTTGCTGCTGCCATATTCGCGGGCAAACAGTTGATACAGGAACGCCGCCTCATTTGACGTTCTGCCGGAGGTGTAAAACTCAACCTGCTGGGCTGAATCATAACTGTGCAGACGCTCGCCGATTTCCTGAAATGCGATATCCCAATCCACCGCTCGCCAGGTATCTGATGCGGCATCGTATTTCATGGGATGCGTCAAACGACCGATATTTTCCAGCTCATAATCGCTGTAGTGCCAGAGTGCGGAAACCGGGTGACGGCTGAAAAATTCCGGTGACGCTTTCTTGTTGGTTGTCTCCCAGGAGACCGCCTTAACGCCATTTTCGCACAACTCCATTGGCGCCCGATGCTCTGGGTCCGGCCACGCACAGCCTGGACAGTCGAACCCTTTAACCTGGTTCATTTTGAACATCGCGATAATGTCGCGGGCGACAGCCTTTTGCGAAAACAGCGAAGCAGTAACGGCTTTTACCGCGCCCCACCCACCCGCCGGGCCCTGATAACCGCTTACTCCTGGAACACCTTTTTTCATTATTACTGCTTATTCACCACCAATTTTTGATGGTGAATACGGTAGCAATTTCCGTGCAACATTGATTTCCTCTTCATGGGGTACGAGCCAGGTACAATGAACGGGTTAGATTTATCTTCCCCTTTCAGCACAAAACGGCATAAAGTCCCAATCTGTTAAATTGAGTTCTACCTGGCTGCTACACTGCATCAAACAACCACTCAGAAGGCAGATCACTATGTCAGACAATACCTATCAGCCCGCGAAAGTCTGGACGTGGGAAAAATCGAACGGCGGCGCGTTCGCCAATATCAACCGCCCTGTTTCCGGCGCCACCCACGAGAAAACGCTGCCGGTTGGCAAACATCCGCTGCAGCTCTATTCGTTGGGAACGCCAAATGGGCAGAAAGTGACGATTATGCTGGAGGAGTTGTTAGCACAGGGCGTGAAGGGCGCGGAATACGATGCCTGGCTCATCCGCATTGGCGATGGCGATCAGTTTTCCAGCGGCTTTGTGGAGGTGAATCCGAACTCGAAGATCCCGGCGCTACGCGATCACTCGCAAAACCCACCGGTTCGCGTATTCGAATCTGGCGCAATCCTACTCTATCTGGCGGAAAAATATGGTTATTTCCTGCCGCAGGATTTGGCTAAGCGTACAGAAACGCTGAACTGGTTGTTCTGGTTACAAGGCGCTGCCCCGTTCCTTGGCGGTGGCTTTGGTCACTTCTATAATTATGCGCCGGTTAAAATTGAATACGCGATTAATCGCTTCACCATGGAAGCCAAGCGCTTACTCGACGTGTTGGATAAACAGCTAGCGCAGCATCAGTTTGTCGCCGGAGATGAATACACCATTGCCGATATGGCGGTCTGGCCATGGTTTGGTAATGTGGTTCTGGGCAACGTGTACGACGCGGCAGAGTTCCTTGACGCCGGAAGCTACAAGCACGTACAGCGCTGGGCAAAAGAGGTGGCAGCGCGTCCGGCGGTTAAACGTGGTCGGATTGTAAACCGCACTAACGGACCGCTGAACGAGCAGCTTCATGAGCGCCATGACGCCAGCGACTTCGACACCAGCACCGAAGATAAGCGCCAGGGCTAACGCAAGATGCCGGATGGCGGCATAAATGCCTTATCGGGCCTACATCTAAGGCATAGGCCCGATAAGCGCAGCACTATGAGGCACAAACCGGTTGTCACGCGCTGGTGACGTCGTACTCCATGCGGCGAAGTGCGTCTAACGTGGCTTTAGCTTCATCTTCATCAATGATGCTCATGGCGAACCCTACGTGCACCAGCACCCATTGCCCGACCAGCTCAGCCGTATCACCTTCACAAATCAGGGCAATATTGACATCACGTTTGATGCCGCACACTTCAACCTGCGCAAGTTGGTGAATATCTTCACCAACGGCCAGAACCTGACCAGGGACTCCAATACACATATCTGACTCCGCCCCATAGCAACCTATGGGTTATTCGACTTCAATACTTTTCACTTTCAGTGAATCGCCCGCATCAACTCGCAGACGATCCCCCTGACAATGTGGGCACTGCGCATCATGCTGGGTGATTTCCACAACCTGACTGCAATCCCAGCACCATGCCTGGGCTGGCTTGTAATCAATATGCAGCTCACACCCTTGCGCCAGCGTCCCCTGACAGACGATGTCGAAACTGAAACGCACGGCGCTCTCTTCAACGCAGGAGAGCGCCCCGATTTCCAGCCAAACGCCGGTTACTCGTTTGACACCGTGCTGCTCTGCCTGCTGTTGAACAATCTCAACCGCGCTCTGACAAAGGGACAGCTCATGCATTTTCGCAGTTCCGACGACCCAGCAGCAGCGCGCGGCGATTGAGCTGCGGCGCATTTGGATCGCTCACCGGCAGCGATAACAGCATTCGCGCGCAATCGTCAGTCAAGCGTACGCCTTCCTGCGCCGACATATTGTGCGAAAGCGGTGACATCAGTGAACAGGAAAGGTATTGCGATACGCCCTCCAGTTCACCAACGGTAAAGGTCATCTCGCCATACGGCAGACGCAGCCCGATTTTTTCGCTGACTTTACGTACCGGCCAGATCTGGTCTGGTCCAGGGAAAATCAGTGCGCTGAGCATCCAGGGTGTGATAACACACCCCGTCCACTGCCCTTCAAACAGCGTAAAATCAGAGACATATACCGGCATGTTCGGATGCAGAAAAGAAAGATCGTGCATCGAGCGCCGGGCAACCTCTTCAAACGCTGCCTGAATCTGCATCTTCGGGGCCGTCTGAAAACCGACAAACTCCTCAGACATGAGCCGCCTCCCGAGGGATCGCTTCAACGCCTGATTCGCGAAGCGCGGCAAGAACCTGCTCAAGCGCAGGTTCAATCATCGCTTCGACCGTTGGCGTTAGCCCGATATGCGGCTCCAGCGATTCCGGAATAATGCCGACTAACGTCAGCTTTTTCGGAAACTCGCCGGTGAAACGCAGGGCCGACAAAACGTCGGCCAGGCCAAGCTGGTGCGGTGAGATTTTGTTGGTAAACAACGCCGGGATCTCTTCATCCCGCAGGACCATCATCGTTCCTGGCGTGTTTTTCTTCGACACAATAGCGTCAGCAATGATCAGATGATCTCTGTTCACCATATCGCCGAGAAGCTCCATCCCAGCCGTACCACCGTCCAGAACATCAACAAAGTCTGGCAGGATGTACCGTTGCTCTAATGCCTCAACGATACGTACCCCGATGGCTTCGTCGGTCAGCAAAATATTGCCGACCCCTAAGACTAATATCCGCATTACAGAACCTTAACTGAGACCACTTCGTTCCCGTCAACGTCCACCACATGCACCGCACATGACATACAAGGGTCGAAGGAGTGAATGGTACGAACCACTTCCAGCGGTTTGTTTGGATCGGCAATCGGCGTTCCTACCAGCGAGCGCTCATACGGTCCCACTTCATCATTAAAGTTACGTGGGCCAGAGTTCCAGGTTGACGGTACAACCGCCTGGTAGTTGCTGATAATGCCATCTTTAATCACCATCCAGTGAGACAGCATACCGCGCGGCGCTTCGAGGAAACCAACACCTTTGAATTCGCCCGTTGCCGGAATATCCGGTTTCACGAAGGTGGTGTGGTCGCCTTTACCGATGTTCACGATCAGCGCGTTGTACTGATCCTGCAGAACGTTCTGCAGTTCACAGCAGTGAACGGTACGACCAATAATACGGCCCAGCGTAGAGTGCAACTGCGACACTTCGATAGTTTTACCGGTCAGCTTGGTGTAAATCGCGATGATTTCATTCAGCTTGGCATGAGTAGACTCGCGTTTGGCCGCCAGTTTACACAACATGTTGGCCAGCGGCCCCACTTCAACCGTTTTACCGTAGAAGGTCGGCGCTTTAACCCAGGAGTACTTACCGTCATCTGACCAACCGGTGTAATCAGGAACCGTTGTACCTTCCCACGGAGCCTGCGGCGCTTCGTCTTTGTACCACGCGTGTTTCGCACTCTCCTGAATCCCTTTGATCAGGTACTCATCGGAGTGAGAGGTGATCGGACGATAGGTCGACAGATCTTCATTGGTGATGTAACCCCCCGGGAACAGGAAGCTGCCGTTTTTACCGTCAGTCGGGAATTCCGGTGCGCTCAGATAGTTAACCGCACCCTGACCACGTTCCAGCCACTCAGGATAGAACGCCGCAATAACCGCAGTATCTACCTTGTAAACCTGCTCAACGAAGTCGCTCAGCTTATCAATGAAAGACTTGATGTACATCAGGCGTTCAAGGTTCAGCACGCCAAGACCGTCGAGGTTAATTGGGTTAGCAACCCCCCCTACTGCCAGGTTCTGGATGTGCGGCGTTTTACCGCCCAACAGCGCCACAACGCGGTTGGCATCACGCTGGCATTCCAGTGCCTGCAGGTAGTGAGCGACCGCAATCAGGTTCACTTCCGGCGGCAGTTGCATTGCCGGGTGACCCCAGCAACCGTTGGCAAAAATACCTAACTGACCGCTGGCAACAAGGTCTTTAATCTTGTTCTGAACCTTAGTGAACTCTTCTGCGCTGTTCAGGTGCCAGGAGGACACACCGTTCAGCATGGCAGACGCTTTCGCTGGATCGGCCTTCAGCGCAGAGGTGATATCCACCCAGTCCAGCGCTGAGAGCTGATAGAAGTGAACAATATGGTCATGCGTGGTGTGCGCGGCCAGAATGATGTTACGGATATACTGTGCGTTTACCGGAACATCAATATTCAGCGCGCTTTCTGCAGCACGAACGGAAGAGATAGCGTGAGTGGTCGTACAAACGCCACAGATACGCTGCACAATCATCCAGGCATCGCGCGGATCGCGGTTTTTCACGATCTCTTCCATGCCGCGCCACATGGTACCGGAAGCCCATGCTTTAGATACCACGCCATTTTCGATTTCGCAGTCGATGCGTAAATGACCCTCAATACGGGTTACCGGATCAATAGTAATTCTCTGGCTCATGCTTTGCTCGCCTCATGACGATTTTGATCGTTTTGTTTTAAAGGAGGAAGTATCGGCAGTAGACGAATGAGTACGATGTATGCACAAATCTCAATAGCCACAAAACCAATAGAAATCAACAGTTCTTCCCAGGTCGGGAAGTAGTGGTAGCCACCACCAGGATTGAACGCCACCAGCGAATAAGACAGACGCCATGTCGCACAACCCAGCAATGCGCTCAGCGCAGACAGATACAGCATGCGCGAGTCGTTACGCAGCTTAGTGACGCGCAGCACCACCAGCGGGAAGACCATCAGCACGACCTCAAGCCAGAACATGGCTGAGTAGAAATCGCCTGCAAACGCATACGACAGCTTGTCGCGATAGATCAGTTCGCCAAAGCGCAGAACCACGAAAATCGCCAACAGCACGCTGATGGTGTTCGTCAGCTTGATGAACAAACTTTTCTCGTCAGGGCCGTTACCTTTCAGACCAGCTTGTACTAACGAGCCTTCAAAGATGACGATCGAGAAGCCCATTATAAAGGCGGTTAATACCGAGAAAAGTGGCAACATTTCATAAGCTTGCCAGAGCGGATGCACCTTATAACCCGCAGAAATCATCAATGAACCCATTGAAGACTGGTGCATGGTTGGCAGCAGCGCGCCGAGGGCAATAACAAAGAACATCACTTTATTCAAACGCTTGAGAGAAACTTTCCACCCAAGACGTTCAAACAGAGCCGGAGCAAATTCCAGCGCCATGATGCCGATATAGATGGTCATACAGACCGCCGTTTCGAACAGTACCGAGTTCACATTGAAATGACCCGGAATGTAGAAATACGGCAGGTTCCAGTAACGACCGACGTCAATGGTGATCGACAGACCGCCCAGCGAGTAGCCAAACAGGCTCGCCAGCAGCGCCGGACGTACCAGCGGATGGTATTGTCCTCTGTTGAAAACATACACCGCCCACGCCAGCGCCCAACCGCCGCACGCAAAGCCAGTACCAATCAACAGGTCAAACGCGATCCATACACCCCATGGGAAACCGCCGTTCAGATCGGAGACTGAACCCAATCCGAAGACCAGACGTTTCACGATCAGGAGCATGCACAGGACGATAAGCGGCCCAAAAATAATGACCGGTTTGCTGATTATTTTTCCGCCCAGCGGTTTAGGATCATGACTCATGATCGTCTCCTCCATCGTGATGGTCGTTTTTCGTGTTACGACGAACCAGCACGGTTAAGCCCGCCAGCGCAGCCAGGGGTAGTATCATGCCCTTGTACAGGGAATGTTGAACATGTTCGGAACGCGCACCGGTTGAAAGATCATCCAGTTTCGGAAGATCCAAATCCTCGTAAGGAACACCCGTCAGCACCATAACCTGCGTACCACCACCCTCATTCTCACCGTACAGATGGGGGTAATACTTCGGTACCGTATGCAGGTAGGTATCGCCTGCTTTCACCGTTTGACGCGGATAGTGGTATTCGCTGCCAGGCTTCAGCGCGAGACGTTTTTTCGCCTCAGCCATCAGCTCTTCACGGGTACCAAAAATCACCGCACCGGCAGGACACACTTCAACACAACCCGGTAAACCGCCTTTGTCCAGACGCTCAACGCCTTTCTGGTTACAGAGTTCACATTTGTGAAGCGCACCAAACGGGTTGTTGTAGTCGTACTTAGGCACGTTGTACGGGCAGGCAACCATGCAGTAACGACAGCCTGTACAGACATCTTTGTCATAGTGGACGATGCCGGTTTTCGGATCTTTCTTCAGCGCGGAGACCGGGCAAACGGAGACGCAGTTCGGATCGACACAGTGCATGCACTGTTTCTTAATATATGCGTAGCCATTTTCTTCCTGGTCTTTGTTCACACCTGTTCCGCTACGCCACACCTGGATGATGTTATTGGTATACGGAGACAGTTTGTCGTTGTTCGACCAGGTCTGCTCGCCTTCCGGGTTACGCGCCGGGAAGTTGATATCCTGACACTTGGTGACACAGGCCTGGCAGCCTACGCACAGCGTCGAGTCATAGAGCATCCCCAAAGAACCAGGGATCGGCGGACGGTTTTCTGCAGCCGCATGGCTGATGGACGGCGCGGCGCCCAACAGCAATGCCCCGCTGGAGGCTGCTTTAATAAAGTTACGTCTGTTCACGGTTATTCTCCCCGTGAGTCAGCGTTATCTTTCTTCTGCTGACGCCCCAGTTCACGAACCGCCATCACGCTGACACCGGCAACCAGTCCTACTACGCCGCCAAGCAGCCCAATCGCTCCGGCAGAAACATTGCCGCCTTCTTTCATATTGACGTCAGGTTTCTCGGAACGTGGCGTTTGGTTTTCTACATGAGCAAGCTGGTGAATACCTTTATGGAAACCGACGCCTTCTTCGTTACAGCCGTAGCAAGGGTGACCGATAGCCACCGGCCACACGCCACCAACATCGCAGAATTGCAGCGTTGAACAGTTACCGTAGGTTTCTGGTCCTTTACAGCCCAGATGGTAGAGGCACCAACCTTCACGGTGGCCTTCATCGCCAAACTCTTTCGCAAAACGGCCAGCATCGAAGTGCGGGCGACGTTCGCAGTGTTCGTGAATCAAACGGCCATAGGCGAATGTCGGACGGTTTTTGGTATCCAGCTTCGGCGGCTTACCGTAAGTGATGATATGCGCGACCGTTGCAAGGAAGTTATGTGGGTTCGGCGGACAGCCGGGGATGTTGATAATGGTTTTGCCTGGCAGAACTTCCTGCAAGCCGACTGCACCCGTTGGGTTAACGCCAGCGGCAGCAACACCACCCCACGCGGCGCAAGAGCCGATGGCAATGATAGCGGCAGCGCCTTCAGCGGCCCGGCGGATGTGATCCACGATCGGCTCACCGGCAACCATGCAATAAATACCATTATCTTTTAGTGGGATAGAACCATCTACAACTAAAACATATTGCCCTTTGTACTTCTCCAGAGCGTTATGTTTATTCTCTTCAACCTGGTGGCCGAAGGCGGCAGAGAGTACCTCATGGTATTCGAGAGAGATGGTCTCCAGAACGAGGTTTTCCACTGTAGGGTGTGTCGCGCGAAGCAGCGATTCAGTACAACCCGTACACTCCTGAGCACCAATCCAGATAACTGGTGGGCGCTGAGGACGAGAAACTGATTCGGCCATTTCTGCGGCGGCTTTGCTACTGAGCCCCATGGTAGCGGCCAGTGCTGCACAAAGCTTCATGAAATCACGGCGATTGATGCCGTTCGAATTGATGAGAGAGTTATCTCCAGTCATTTTATAGTTATTCCGTTGCGAAGACCTGGCTTTTTATTTTGCACCATTCGCATGTTGCATATTGCGATCGGCGCGCCATTTACCACACTTTTTATATGGTTATGTGCGATATATTACTTCGACGGAGCAACAAAACGAAGGTGTTGGTCAATAGTGTAATTAATTAAAGCAACGGAATACCCCTTTCGGATCAAGCTTCGAGCCGATAGCCAGCCATGAAAAACCGAATTGTCGTACTGGACTGGTTCTCTTTAAAGAAATCCATCACCATCTCTTTATCCAGGCCATAGCGGCGCGTGAGGATGCCCGCCTCCCACGCGCTAAGCTGCCGATCGCCCGTTTTTTCAAACATACGATGTGAAAATCCCAGTATAAAACCGCGTTTATAATCAGCACAAAAATTGGCCACCATACGGGCGCTATCCGCGCTTGACGCGTTTAATCCGGCCATCAGACCTTTTCCAAAATGATTGTCCATGCGTAACCCCCAATCGCTATATAATAAATTATATAGCGATTTTTTAAGCAAAGGCCAGAGGTTTCACGTACTTTTTTGCGCCTGCTTAAAAGGACACCCACTCGTCCGTTTTGGCGGCCGCAGACGTTTTGCTGTCTGCTGAAGGGGAAGTGGTATTCGCAGCAGCGTATTGCACATCATTCGCAGACAGGCGGAACTGTTGCACCGAGCGTTGCAGCTCTTCCGTTTGTCGTTCCAGCGCCACAGCCGCGGCAGAGACTTGCTCAACCAATGCAGCGTTCTGTTGCGTGACGCTATCCATCTGGGTGATCGCCACACTCACCTGCGAGATGCCCTTGTTCTGTTCTTCCGAGGCAGAGGCAATTTGTTTCATGATAACGGTCACTTCGGTGGCACCGCGGAGAATTGCCTCCATGGTTAATCCCGTCTCTTTAACCAGACGAGCGCCCTGATCGACACGACGCGACGATTCGCCAATCAGCGTCTCAATTTCTTTCGCCGCTCCGGCGCTCCGGCTGGCAAGGTTACGTACTTCACCAGCAACGACGGCAAAACCACGTCCCTGCTCGCCCGCTCTGGCAGCTTCAACTGCGGCGTTAAGCGCCAGAATGTTGGTCTGGAAAGCAATACTGTTAATAACAGACGTAATTTCGGCGATCTGTTTCGAGCTGGCGGCAATGCCATCCATCGTCTCAACCACTTCAGAAACCAGCGTGCTGCCTTTACCTGCCGTCTCTGTCGCCGTATCGGCAAGCTGGCTGGCCTCACGCGCATTTTCGGCGTTAAGTTTTACCGTGGCGGTCAGTTGCTCCATGCTGGCAGCGGTCTCTTCCAGCGCCGCAGCCTGCTCTTCAGTACGTGAGGAGAGATCGTTATTACCGGTGGAAATTTCCGTAGCTCCTCGCCAGATGTTGTCACTACCTGAACGAATGGTACTGACGGCTTCGCGCAGGCTGTCCTGCATCGCGCATAGTAACGGCACCAGTTGGCCCACGCAGTTACGCCCAAAATCTTCAATAGGATGGCTGAGATCGCCCTGCGCAATCTGTTGGAACTGCTGACGGATGCGTCCCAGAGGTTTCACCATCATGGCGACGAGGTAACGGTCGGTAAAGAACAGTAGGGCAATACCGAGGATCACGGCAGTAATAATTAACGTCCGGATGATAGACGTTTTGCCATCGACCATAACACGGGTGGTATCAAGCCGCTCTCCTGCCGTGGCGTTAAAACGTTCGGCACTGGCGCCAAATTCACGGCTCAGCGCTGGCGTTATGGTGCTGGCATGTTCCGCAAAGGCCGTGAGCGTGCCCTGCTTTGCCAGCTGCATTTGCGGGATCACGCCATTGTCCAGCAGCGCCTGCCACTTCGTCAGTACCGCCGCGGCAACTTCCGGATCCATGGGGCCTGGAGACAATGTTTTCATCTCCTGGAGTTTTTTGCTCATGTTCTCAAGGGACTGCTGCGCCGGCGCAAAATCAGGCGTTCCGCCACTCATTTTGACGTCCATGGCGCGACTTAACCGCGTAACGAAGCGAAAGTACTGATCGTTCCCCTGACTGAGCACCGTCATCTGATGGACGAGATGACGGTCAATATCATTGCCTTCAGATATTTTTGATAAAGAATGAAGACTGAATAAACCCACGCCCGACCAGAGCAGGCAAAAAAGTCCTAGTATTGCCAACATGACAATACGAATAGTGAAGTTTTTCAGCAAACGCATAATAATTTCCTTGCCGTTGATGAGGAATTCGCCATCAGGCGATACTTATCCTTGTTATCGGCAGGCAACAGAGAAGATATAATGCGTTCTTTATTTTTTTACTTTCTTAAGTACATTCAATATCTATTTACACTATATCAACATGAATGCTAATGAAATTAGCTAGCATTACTATTCAGATGATTAGCCTGAATCATTTAATAATCCTTTGTTTTATATCGTAAATATTCATTAAACCATGTAAGAGTGCGTTTCCAGGATAAATCAGCAGCAGTGTTATCATAACGTGGTGTCGAATCATTATGAAAACCATGATTAACGCCGGGATAGATATATGCCTCATAGACTCTCTTATTGGCCTTGAGTGCCTCCTCATAAGCAGGCCCCTCGTTAATTCGGATACCATCATAGTAATCGAGCAACTCTTGTGGAAAGTCTTTCGCAGTTAAACGCGGCATGGCAGCGCTCCTGATTGATGTTTTTATACGCAAAACACAGTGGTCTGTTTTTACCCAGTTTTTCATCCCAGTGTGACCTGGTGAACGGGATCTTCAGCGGGAACCCGCTAGAATAGAAACGTTGTTTCGAAATTCACCTGCACTAAGGAGATCTCATGGCCTGGTTTGCCAATCCTGAACGTTACGAGCAGATGCTCTATCGTTACTGTGGGCGCAGCGGTTTGCGTTTACCCGCGCTATCGCTGGGTTTATGGCACAGTTTTGGGCACGTTCAGGCGCTGGATTCACAGCGCGCCCTGCTGCGTAAAGCATTTGATTTAGGCATCACGCATTTTGATTTAGCCAATAACTATGGACCGCCTCCGGGCAGCGCAGAAGAGAATTTTGGCCGATTACTGCGCGAGGATTTTGCACAATATCGTGATGAGCTGATCATCTCCAGCAAAGCAGGCTATGACATGTGGCCAGGTCCATACGGTTCTGGCGGTTCGCGCAAATACCTGCTCGCCAGCCTCGACCAGAGCCTGAAACGCATGGGCCTCGACTATGTCGATATCTTCTACTCACACCGCGTTGACGAAAATACGCCAATGGAAGAGACCGCCTCAGCCCTGGCCCATGCGGTGCAAAGCGGTAAAGCGCTGTATGTCGGTATCTCATCCTATTCCCCGGAGCGTACGCAGAAAATGGCCGAGCTGATGCGGGAGTGGAAAATTCCGTTGCTGATCCACCAGCCTTCTTACAACCTGCTTAACCGCTGGGTAGACAGTAGCGGTTTGCTGGATACACTGGAATCCAACGGCATGGGCTGTATCGCATTTACGCCGTTGGCCCAGGGGCTGCTGACGGGGAAATACCTCAACGGCATTCCGGAAGGTTCACGCATGCAACGTGAAGGGAAAAAAGCCCGTGGGCTGACGGAAAACATGCTGACGGAAGAAAATCTTACCAGCCTGCGTTTGCTCAATGAGATGGCGCAACAGCGAGGACAGTCGATGGCGCAAATGGCCTTAAGCTGGCTGCTGAAAGACAACCGGGTGACTTCGGTATTAATTGGCGCCAGCCGGCCGGAGCAACTGGAGGAAAACGTTCAGGCGTTGGCGAACCTGACGTTCAGTGCCGAAGAACTGGCGCAGATCGATAAGCACGTCGCAGACGGTAAGCTGAACCTGTGGCAGGCCTCATCGGACAAATAGCTGTTTATCACTCCGTGCCGGAAGGTGTCGTTAACCTCCCCGGCACGTAATGCAGACCCGACAGTCCCCTCACACTTCTTCCGCGTTGATCTCCGGGCGTTGATACTCCGGCCAGACCAGCGCGACAAGTGCAGGATAAGCCTCAAGACTGAACTCCCTGAAGCACTGACGCAGGTTGAGCACGTCCAGGTCAGCATGCGGGACCTTCTCACCGCTCAAACAGCGTTTTTTAATATTGTCGTAATATTTATACACCGCAGAGTTGAGGTCGCTGCAACGCCGCTGTGCATCAAATAATCCAGGAATCTCATTCAACTCCACCATTGTCATCAGTTTGATCGTGGAGTGGATAAAATCGATATATTCGTGATTAACGCGCCAATACCAGACTGGGGTAATCGAATTCATCAATACCGAGAAATGGTCCTCGCCTTCTTCTTTACTCAGCATTTCCGGCTGGTTTTCAGAATGTCCATTTTCTGCATATCGGTTTTTATTTACACTGCGCATTAAAAAAAGTACCCCGCAGGTCAGCAATAGCAGGGTTATAACAGAATAAAATATACTGTTCATATACTGGCTCCATTTTTTTTGATTTTAAAATTACGCCATGCTATTGTCAACGCGGCCTGATTTATTTAAAACAACATATCATTGGCATCAAAGGATATTTCAACATGCTTCCTGAGCATCTTGTTCCCTCGCATTTTCACTTATCCAGTCCATCTACCAATACTGAACCCGTAGATAATAGTGAAAATTTGAATCAGGGAAAGAGAACGTTAAGCGATTACGAACCCGATATTTTGATTAGCGCTACAGCTACCGGTCAGGCACGCAATATGTTATTTGAAGAGTGTGATCGTCATTTAAAAGAGCGTTTGTTTCGTGCCGCGAAAATTGAGTCATTCACTCGCTTGCTCAATTCACTACAAGCAGAAGGCGACATTAACGCTCAAGAATTAAGTAAAATTTTGTCCACAAAAACAGCTATCATAAATGAGCAAGGTAATAAAATTTGGCTTAATTTAATCACACGTGAAACCAGCGATCCTATTTTTTATTCTCTGGAAAAGAAATAAAATGAAAGATATTGAGGATAATAATGTTTATTTGGCTTTAGATGACCATAAAAGCGATGAGTTTGTCTTAAAGCAAAATTTAGCCGTGTTGATTGCCAATAAAAACGCGACGCTGGAAAGCGTCGCTCAGGAGATTGTTTCTATCCCCGCCGCGCTGGTACGAATGAAATGGCAAAATCGCCGTGAGATTTATGCGCTACAAGCTAAAGAAGAGATCTACGGCGCCGCCATTGAGGCCATTATGGAACAGCAACCGGAACTGCGGGACAAAATAATGACCCGGCTGGAAAGCGCATATCAGCATATTCTCAGGCGAGAAACAGCCACCCTTCGCCTGACGCGTAAACTGTCTGAAGGCAACTACGAGCCAACCAGGATAACGACAGTCGCCCTGGATGAAGACAGATAAGGGCGAGTGGAGAACGTTGAATCAGGAGCTGCAGGCCGGGTAAGGCCCCCCCTCACCCGGCAATGAGGATTACTTCGCTTTTACAGTCTCTTCACCAACCAGACCAATCTTCAGGAACCCCGCCTGATGCAAAGCATCCATAACCTTCATCATGGTCTCATAATCGACGGTTTTATCCGCACGGAAGAAGATCGTAGTGTCTTTCTTGCCATCAGTCAGCGTATTTAACTCGCTAATCATGGTATCGTCCGTCACCTGGTTGTTGCCAATAAACATACTCTTATCGGCTTTCACAGACAGGTAAACCGGTTTTTCCGGACGCGGTTGCGGTGTGCTGGTGGAAGCAGGGAGATTCACCTTCACATCCACCGTTGCCAACGGCGCAGCCACCATAAAGATGATCAATAAAACCAACATAACGTCGATAAACGGCGTCACGTTTATTTCATGCATTTCACCGTTATCGTCCAGGTTTTCATTAAAGCTCATTGCCATGGAACATTATCCTACACGTAATTTCTGCGCAGCACGTACCGGATGCGCGGATGCGCTAGCGTTCAGGTCGAGATCGCGACTTTGCAGCAACAGCACCTGCGCCGCGACATCGCCCAGCATCGCTTTATAGCTGCCAATCTGACGTGCGAAAACGTTATAGATAACAACTGCAGGAATTGCTGCAACCAGACCAATCGCGGTGGCTAACAGCGCTTCTGCGATACCCGGCGCAACAACGGCCAGGTTGGTCGTTTGGGTTTGCGCGATCCCGATGAAGCTATTCATGATGCCCCATACCGTACCGAACAGCCCGACGAACGGAGAGATAGCCCCGATGGTCGCCAGGTATCCGTTACCGCGCCCCATATGACGCCCTACCGCCGCGACGCGACGCTCCAGACGGAAACCAGTACGTTCTTTAATACCTTCGTTGTCGTCGCTACCTTCAGACAGTTCCAGCTCATTCTGCGCCTCGTTAATCAACAGCGCGCCCAGGCTTTTGCCATCGAATCCTGCGGCAATCTCACTTGCCTGGTCTAAAGAGCGAGCATCCACCAGCAGTTGCTGCTCGCGCTTAAGGCGGCGTTTCTGAGTAAAGAACTCAAGGCTCTTACTAAAGAAAATTGCCCAGGTGACCACTGACGCCAAAATCAGCCCAATCATCACGCACTTAACCACGATATCGGCGTGCTGATACATACCCCAGACGGAAAGGTCCGTCTGCATCAAATTATTACCCACTCTGTATCTCCAGGACGCAAGTCACAAAATCTGTGCGTAATGATATCAAAACGACGTCGAATTGATAGTCGTTCTCATTACTATTTACATAGTGCCGCACCTTTGGTTTCTTTTCCTTGCGCTTACGCAGTAAAAAAGTCACCAGACGCAGTTTGAGATTATTTTCTACTGTATGCCTGTTCTGCGGGATGCGTCATCTTTGATTCATGGTAGTTTAGACATCCAGACGTATAAAAACAGGTCAAACAACATGGCAGATAAACAACTTGAAACCAAACTTGTGCATGCAGGGCGCAGTAAAAAGTACACGCTGGGCTCGGTAAATAGCGTGATCCAGCGCGCTTCTTCGCTGGTTTTTGACACCTTAGAGGCCAAAAAACAGGCTACCCATAACCGGGCTAACGGCGCACTTTTTTACGGACGTCGCGGAACCCTGACGCATTTCTCCCTGCAGGAGGCGATGTGTGAACTGGAAGGCGGGGCAGGTTGCGCCTTATTCCCCTGCGGCGCGGCAGCCGTGGCAAACACCATCCTCGCTTTTGTGGAGCAAGGCGATCATGTGCTGATGACCAACACCGCCTATGAACCCAGCCAGGATTTCTGCACAAAAATTCTCGGCAAGCTTGGCGTGTCCACCGGCTGGTTCGATCCGCTGGTTGGCGCCGATATAGTGAAGCACATGCAGCCGAACACCAAAGTCGTATTTTTGGAATCGCCCGGCTCTGTCACCATGGAAGTGCATGATGTTCCGGCTATTGTTGCCGCCGTCAGAAGCGTTGCACCTGACGCGATCATCATGATTGATAACACCTGGGCTGCCGGGGTGCTGTTCAAAGCGCTGGATTTTGGCATCGATGTTTCTATTCAGGCTGGCACCAAATATCTGATTGGTCATTCCGATGGCATGGTCGGCACGGCGGTATCCAATGCCCGCTGCTGGGATCAACTGCGCGAAAATGCGTATCTGATGGGACAAATGTTGGATGCCGATACTGCCTATATGACCAGCCGTGGACTGCGTACGCTGAGCGTACGCCTGCGTCAGCATCATGAAAGCAGCGTAAAGGTTGCCGAATGGCTGGCCAGCCATCCGCAGGTCGCCCGCGTGAACCACCCAGCGCTGCCCGGCAGTAAGGGTCACGAATTCTGGAAGCGTGATTTCACCGGCAGCAGCGGTCTGTTCTCGTTCGTATTGAATAAGAAACTCAATCATGAGGAGCTGAGCGCGTATATGGATCACTTCAACCTGTTCAGCATGGCTTACTCCTGGGGCGGCTTTGAGTCGTTGATTCTCGCTAATCAGCCGGAGCACATTGCGGCAATTCGTCCACAAGGCGAGGTGGACTTCAGTGGAACGCTCATCCGTCTGCATATCGGTTTAGAGAATGTTGACGATCTGATTGCCGATTTAGCCGCAGGATTTGCCCGAATCGAGTAAAATTGCCCTAGATGGACATATATGCAGACACTTCTGGTGGAAAAGTCTGCAATTGTTGCGTCCGGGATCAAGGCATCCCGGACAATTCAGGAGTACAATCCACACATAAACGCTGTTCCACAGGAAAGTCCATGGTAGTCATTCAAGATATTGTCTCCGCGCTCTGGCAACACGATTTTGCCGCGCTGGCGGATCCACACGTTGTGAGCGTGGTGTACTTCGTTATGTTCGCCACACTGTTTTTAGAAAATGGCCTGCTGCCCGCCTCCTTTTTACCCGGAGACAGCCTGTTATTGCTGGCAGGTGCACTGATCGCTCAGGACGTGATGAGTTTTTTACCTACCATAGCTATTCTGACCGCCGCAGCCAGTCTGGGCTGCTGGCTGAGCTACATTCAGGGACGATGGCTGGGCAACACGCGGACGGTAAAAGGCTGGCTGGCGCAATTACCTGAAAAGTATCATCAGCGTGCCACTTGTATGTTTGATCAACATGGGTTGATGGCGCTGCTGGCCGGACGCTTTCTGGCATTCGTTCGTACCCTGCTGCCAACAATGGCGGGTATTTCAGGGCTTCCTAATCGTCGATTCCAGTTTTTTAACTGGCTGAGCGGACTGCTGTGGGTCACGGTCGTCACCGGCTTCGGCTATGCGCTGAGCATGATCCCGTTCGTCAAACGCCATGAAGATCAGGTGATGACCTTTTTAATGATCCTGCCGATTGCCCTGTTAACTGCAGGTCTGTTGGGAACGCTGTTCGTGGTGATTAAAAAAAAATACTGTAGCGCCTGAATCGCATCCGTAGGCCGGATACTCTCCGGCATTTCGCCTTATAGCACGCAGCTTTAAGGCGTACGGTGTACCTGTCAGGCCGACAAGAAGTCAACTCCCCTGCATCATTCTTATTCTGGCCGCATCCTCTCCCGGCGTTACGCCAAAGAAACGTTTAAACTCACGACTGAATTGCGATGCGCTCTCATAGCCGACACGCATGGCGGCCGCGCTGGCCTTCATTCCGTCGTGGATCATCATCATCCGTGCTTTATGCAGCCGATAACTCTTGAGATATTGCAGCGGCGATGTGCTGGTCACCGCTTTAAAATTATGATGAAACGCCGACACGCTCATGTTCGCTTCTGCCGCCAGCTGTTCTACATTGAGGTTTTCGGTGTATTTGGTTTCAATTCGCTTCAACACCCGGCTTATCAAACTGAAATGCGTCTGGCGACTAACCAGCGCAAGTAACGCGCCGCCACGCGGCCCGGTCAGCACATGGTAGAGGATCTCGCGAATGATCTGTTTTCCCAGAATACGCGCATCCAGCGGCCGCTCCATCACATCCAGCAGACGCTCAGCGGCACAGAGAATTTCGTCAGAGAGCGTCGCGGAGTTGATCCCGCTCGCCGCCATGGCGGGCTGGAACAGCTCGTCTTCCCCAATGTCCATCAACAGCTCCTGCAATTGCAGAATATCGACATTCAGGTAAATACCGGCCAGTGGAACCTCCGGCGTCGCATACGTTTCACATTCAAAGGGTAAAGGTACTGTCAGCAACAGATATTCGTTGGCGTCATAACGAAATACGCGTTCATTGATATAACCAATTTTATGCCCCGAAAAGAGAAATATGATGCCAGGCTGATACATCACCGGTGTACGCGCCGCTGGCTCAGTACCGTGGAGCAGACGAACATCTGGCAGCAGTTCGCTGAGTTTATTTTCATTATTTTTCAACTGCTTAATTTTATCTGTCAGCAGAAGGCAGATCTCATCACGGTTCATAGAGCACCAGTTCATCATCGGTTTGTAACTCTGCCATAATGCGCAGATTTATACTTTTTCTCCAGTCGTCTGTAGAAATGGGCAAGACATCGGCAGAAATGAGCATTGAGAGCTACGCGACTGACGACCACAATGTTCATCATCCGGCAGATACTCTCCTGCCCTCTTTTTTACCCACATAAGGGAACGAGCAATGAACAATTTTAATCTCCATACCCCAACCCGCATTCTGTTTGGTAAAGGCGCAATTGCACAGTTGCGCGATCAAATCCCTCAGGACGCTCGCGTACTGGTTACCTACGGCGGCGGCAGCGTGAAAAAAACCGGCGTTCTGGCACAGGTTCAGGACGCGCTAAAAGGTCTGGACGTGATTGAGTTTGGCGGTATTGAGCCGAACCCGTCTTATGAAACGCTAATGAACGCGGTAAAAATCGTACGTGATGAGAAAGTGACGTTCCTGCTGGCGGTGGGCGGTGGTTCAGTGCTGGATGGCACCAAATTCATCGCGGCTGCGGCACAGTACGCGGACGGCGTTGATCCATGGCGTATTCTGGAAACCCACGGTAATGACGTAATAAGCGCCATCCCGATGGGCTCCGTATTAACCCTGCCAGCTACCGGCTCTGAATCTAACTCCGGTGCGGTAATTTCACGTAAAACAACTGGCGATAAACTGGCCTTTATGACCCCGTTTGTGCAGCCGGTATTTGCCGTGCTGGATCCGGTTTACACCTATACACTGCCGCCGCGTCAGGTTGCTAACGGTGTCGTGGATGCGTTCGTTCATACCGTTGAGCAGTATGTGACCTATCCGGTCGACGGGAAAATTCAGGATCGCTTTGCCGAAGGCATTCTGCTGACGCTTATCGAAGAAGGCCCGAAAGCATTGCAGGAGCCGGAAAATTACAACGTCCGTGCAAACGTCATGTGGGCGGCAACCCAGGCACTCAACGGCCTGATTGGTGCAGGCGTACCACAGGACTGGGCAACGCATATGCTGGGTCACGAACTGACCGCAATGCATGGTCTCGATCATGCCCAAACGTTGGCCATCGTTCTGCCAGCGCTGTGGAATGAAAAACGCGATGCCAAGCGCGCCAAATTGCTGCAGTATGCTGAACGCGTGTGGAATATCACCGAAGGAAGCGATGACCAGCGCATCGATGCCGCCATTGCAGCAACCCGCGCTTTCTTCGAGCAAATGGGCGTACCGACTCGCCTGTCTGACTACGGTCTGGACGGCAGTTCTATCCCGGCGTTACTGGAAAAACTGGAAGCCCATGGTAATACAAAACTGGGAGAACATCAGGACATTACGCTCGACGTCAGCCGTCGGATTTACGAAGCTGCCCGCTAAGGTTTTTTGACCTCCACCTTTCGTTTTTGGGTATTTATACCAGGCTTAAGTCACACCTATGTCACCGGAGTATGTTCCGGTGACAGACATTAAGGGGGGAATTATGACCACTCCAACCATTATAAAACTACAGGATGGCAACGTCATGCCACAACTGGGCCTGGGGGTCTGGAAGGCAAGCAACGAAGAAGTCATCACCGCCATTCATAAAGCGCTGGAAGTGGGGTATCGCTCAATCGATACCGCGGCAGCGTACAAAAATGAAGAAGGTGTCGGCAAAGCAATACGCGATGCAGGCGTGCCGCGGGAAGCGTTATTCATTACCACTAAGCTGTGGAATGATGACCAGAAACGCCCCCGGGAAGCCTTACTCGAAAGCATGGAGAAACTCCAGCTTGATTACCTCGATCTGTATCTGATGCATTGGCCCGTTCCGGCGATCGACCACTACGTTGAAGCGTGGGAAAGCATGATAGACCTGCAAAAAGAAGGGCTGATTAAGAGCATCGGCGTGTGCAACTTTCAGATCAACCATCTCCAGCGGCTAATGGATGAAACCGGCGTACCTCCGGTGATTAATCAGATAGAACTTCACCCGCTCATGCAACAACGCCAACTGCACGCCTGGAACGCCACACATAAAATCCAGACCGAATCCTGGAGTCCACTGGCACAGGGCGGCAAAGATGTCTTCGATCAAAAGATAATCCGTGACCTCGCAGAGAAATATGGCAAATCACCCGCGCAGATTGTCATCCGCTGGCATCTGGATAGCGGCCTGGTGGTGATTCCGAAATCGGTCACCCCTGCGCGTATCGTAGAAAACTTTAACGTCTGGGACTTCCGCCTGGATAAAGATGAATTAGGCGAAATCGCGAAACTCGATCAGGGTAAACGTCTGGGACCCGATCCAGACCAGTTCGGCGGTTAACCCCTTCCTTCCAGCCCGACACTCTCGTCGGGCCTTTTCTGATTTGAAATATCAGGAAACAATTCACACACATATATTGATGTATTTCTTGCAATCCCTGGAGCAGCATTACGCAACATAACCTGTTAATTATTCAGTAAATATATTCATGATATGAATATATTTATAACACCTATAGGTGCGTAACCGTGACTGAGAAAAAAAGCAATAGTGTCAAATGGCTCCCATTGATTCTTATAACACTCATTTCCGCTGGACTGTGGCAGCTTACCCCGCCGACAGGGCTAAGTACGCCAGCCTGGCATTCAGCAATTATCTTCGTCGCCACCATCGCCTCTATCGTGGCGAAAGTGTTACCCATCGGCGCAGTCGGCATTATTGGAATTACGGTTTTTGCACTCGCCTATGCTGCCGGAGATAAAACCGCCAGCGGCGCTATCACCACAGCGCTAAGCGAACTGAACAGTTCGCTTATCTGGCTTATCGTCGTCGCTTTTATGATTGCCCGCGGGTTTATCAAAACAGGCCTCGGACGACGTATTGCGCTGCAGATGATCCGTTTGCTTGGCAAACGCACTCTCGGACTCGCCTACGGTCTGGCCTTTGCCGATCTGATCCTATCCCCCGCAATGCCGAGCAATACGGCACGCTGCGGCGGCGTCATCTACCCCATTGCCGACTCCCTGGCGCGCAGTTTTCATTCGAATCCGGAAGATGAGTCCCGCAGTAAAATCGGTACCTTTCTTATCACCTGTATTGGCAACGTCAACGACGTCACTGCCGCACTATTTATGACCGGCTACACTGGCAATCTGTTAGCGGTGAAGCTGGCGGCCAATGCGGGCGTCACGCTGACCTGGGGCGGCTGGTTCATGGCGGCGCTGCTGCCTTGCCTGGTCTCCTTACTGCTGGTTCCATTGCTGGTCTACTGGATTGTACGCCCGGAAATTAAACACACACCAGATGCCCCGAATCTGGCGCGTAAAGAGCTGGTGGAAATGGGTCGGATGTCTCGTGGCGAATGGCTGATGCTGGCTACCGTCGGCGTGCTGCTGGTGCTGTGGATTTTTGGCGATACGTTAGGCGTCGACGCCACCACTGCCTCGTTCGTGGGACTGTCTATTTTATTACTAAGCGGTGTTCTGAGCTGGGAAGACGTCAAAAGTGAAAAAGGCGCTTGGGACACACTGATTTGGTTTGCCGCGCTGCTGATGATGGCAAACCAGCTGAAAAAACTGGGTTTTACCACCTGGTTTGGCAATCTGATCGGTGACAGCCTGAGCAGCACCATGCACGGTACCAGTTGGGTAATCGTCCTGCTGCTGCTGAACGCCGCCTATTTCTATACTCACTACTTTTTTGCCAGCGGCAATGCACAGATTGCCGCGCTGTACGCCGTTTTCCTCGGCGTCGGTCTGCATTTGAACATCCCCGCTGCCCCCACGGCGCTAATGCTGGCCTTCACCAGCAGTTTGTACTGCTCGCTCACCCAGTACACCCACGCTCGCGGTCCAATCCTGTTTGGTGCAGGGTACGTTCCAACGGGCGTCTGGTGGCGCACAGGCTTTATCATCAGCCTGTTTAACCAGGCGGTGTTTATCACCGTGGGGTTGATGTGGTGGAAGGTATTGGGTCTGTACTAAACTGACTGCGTCCTGACGACATACCTTACTGCGGAGAAAAGGAATGACCTGTATTTTCTGTCAAATTATTGAAGGCAAAGCCCCCTGCCATAAGGTCTGGGAAGACGAGCACCATCTGGCTTTTCTGTCTATTTTCCCGAACACTGACGGTTTTACCGTGGTGATCCCGAAAAAGCATTACCCCAGCTATGCCTTCGATATGCCGCCGCAGGCGTTGGCTGACCTGATGATGGCAACCCAAAAAGTGGCTAAGAAACTGGATAAGGCTTTCCCGGATGTCAGTCGTACGGGGATGTTCTTCGAAGGTTTCGGCGTAGACCATGTGCACAGCAAATTAAGCCCTATGCACGGTACTGGCGACCTCCCCCACTGGAAACCGATTGAGTCGCGGCAGACCAAATTTTTCGAGCAGTATGAAGGCTATCTGTCATCACACGACCATGAACGAGCGGATGATGCAAAACTGGCCGCATTAGCGGCCAGAATTCGTGAGGCATAACGTTGGATGTGATTGCCGGGTAAAGCATTTGTACCTTATCCGGCATTCAATCTGGCATTAACGCCCCGCAACTTTGCCGCGTTTTTTGTTCGCGGCAGGCGTCTGGCGCTGATGAGCCACTGGCGTATGCTTGGTCAACGCAGGACGGGAATGACGGTTCTGGCGACGTGCTTCACGCATCTCTTCCAGCGTAGGCGCCGGAACCAGACATTCACGACGACCGCCGATCAGATGCTTTTTACCCATGTCTTCCAGCGCCTGGCGGATTAACGGCCAGTTAGCTGGATCGTGGTAACGCAGCAGGGCTTTATGCAAACGGCGCTGCTTATCGCCTTTCGGCACCACCACATCTTCACTCTTATAACCAATTTTACCCAGCGGGTTTTTCCCGGTGTAATACATGGTTGTGGAGTTCGCCAGCGGCGATGGATAGAAGTTCTGCACCTGATCCAGACGGAAGCGACGTTGTTTCAGCCACAGCGCCAGATTCACCATATCCTCGTCACGCGTACCCGGGTGCGCGGAGATGAAGTATGGGATCAGGTATTGCTCTTTACCCGCCTGTTTAGAGTAGGTATCGAACAGCTCCTTAAAGCGATCGTAGCTGCCCATCCCCGGCTTCATCATCTTCGACAGCGGGCCTTCTTCAGTATGCTCTGGCGCAATCTTCAGATAGCCGCCAACGTGGTGGGTCGCCAGCTCTTTGATATAGCGCGGATCTTCAACCGCGATGTCATAGCGCACACCGGAAGCAATGAGGATCTTTTTAATGCCTTTCAAATCACGCGCCCGGCGATAAAGGTTAATCGTCGGTTCGTGGTTGGTATCCATATGCGGACAGATATCCGGGTAAACGCAGGACAGACGACGGCAGGTCTGCTCAGCACGCGGTGACTTACAGCGCAACATATACATGTTCGCCGTTGGGCCACCGAGATCGGAAATCACGCCGGTAAAGCCCGGAACGGTGTCGCGAATGGCTTCGATCTCATTGATTATCGAATCTTCAGAGCGGCTCTGGATGATGCGGCCTTCGTGCTCAGTGATCGAACAGAACGAACAGCCGCCAAAGCAGCCACGCATAATGTTGATCGAGAAACGGATCATCTCGTAGGCCGGAATGCGGCTATCGCCATACGCCGGGTGCGGCACGCGCTTGTACGGCAGCGCAAAGACGCTGTCCATCTCTTCGGTAGAAAGCGGAATAGCTGGCGGGTTAATCCAGATGTAGCGATCGCCATGCTTTTGCATCAGCGCACGCGCGCAGCCTGGGTTGGTTTCGTGGTGCAGGATACGCGACGCATGCGCATACAGCACTTTGTCACCCTTCACTTTTTCGAAAGATGGCAGCAGCACGTAGGTTTTTTCCCACGGTTTCGGGCGCGGCGGCTGTACCGTTACCGCTTTCGCTTCCTGCTTTTTCGGGGCGACCGGTTTGTTGTCGGCACACGGCAGATCTTCGCCGTACGGATGCGGGATCGGGTCAATTTTGCCCGGCGTGTCGAGGCGCGTGGAATCCACCCCACTCCAGCCCGGTAGTGCTTCTTTAACCATAATCGCAGTGTTACGCACGTCGCGGATCTGATCGATGGTTTCCCCCATCGCCAGACGATGCGCCACTTCCACCAGCGGGCGCTCACCGTTACCAAACATCAGCATGTCGGCTTTTGAATCCACCAGCACGGAGCGACGAACGGTATCAGACCAGTAGTCGTAGTGCGCGGTACGGCGCAGACTGGCCTCAATACCACCGAGAATAACCGGCACATCTTTCCATGCTTCTTTACAGCGCTGGGTATAGACCAGCGTGGCACGGTCCGGGCGTTTGCCCGCCACGTTGTCTGGCGTATAGGCATCGTCATGGCGCAGTCGGCGATCGGCCGTATAACGGTTGATCATCGAGTCCATATTGCCTGCGGTTACACCAAAGAACAGGTTCGGTTTACCCAAACGCATAAAATCGTCTTTGTTGTTCCACTCCGGCTGGGCGATAATCCCAACACGAAAGCCCTGAGCTTCCAGCATACGGCCGCAAATTGCCATGCCAAAGCTGGGGTGATCGACGTAGGCATCGCCGGTAACCAGAATGATGTCGCAGCTATCCCAGCCAAGTTGGTCCATTTCGTCGCGTGACATCGGCAAAAACGGTGCCGGGCCAAAACAGGCAGCCCAGTACTGCGGCCAGGAGAAAAGGTCTCTGTCCGGCTGGATCAGGGATATTGCGCTCATAGTGCTTCCAAAAATGGTAAAAAAATAATCAAAGGCCGGGGATTATACGCTGTATGTCGGCAAGAAATGAAGTGGAGTCTGAACCAGACGAGTAGAAAGATTTATAAATTGTTAAATTTTACGCAGCCCATTTTGATCCATCATTATTAACGCCATGCCGACCAGCTGAGGTCACTCTTTTTGGCGGGGGATTTTTCATTGCGACTCAACGATTCACTGCATATTTCCCAGTTACGGGTGGTTGTTCACCTGTGCGGATTTCTGGTTCTTCTCTACAGCTTCTCCATGCTGCCACCGATGACCATTGCTTTGTTAAACAAAGAGCGGAGCTTTTTCGCTTTTTTCAGCACGTTTATGACCTTCTTTACCCTCGGCGGCGGCGCATGGCTGGCAACCAAGCATGCGGGTATTCAACTACGAACCCGGGATGGCTTCGTCATTATCGTTCTGTTCTGGCTGCTGTTTTCGTTTATCAGCGCGATGCCGATGTGGATGGACGACGGCTTAAATCTCTCTTTTGCCGATGCCCTGTTTGAAGGGGTTTCCGGTATAACCACCACGGGTGCAACGGTGATTCACGACGTCAGCGCGTTGCCGAAATCGTATCTCTACTATCGGGCCCAGCTCAATTTTATTGGCGGACTGGGGGTTATTGTCCTCGCCGTGGCGGTATTACCGCTTTTGGGTATCGGCGGCATGAAGCTGTATCAGTCTGAAATGCCGGGGCCCTTTAAAGAAGAACGCCTCACGCCAAGACTTGCCGATACTGCACGTACGCTGTGGCTGACCTATGTCATTTTGGGTCTAATCTGTACTCTGGCCTACTGGGCAGCCGGGATGTCGTTTTTCGACGCCTTGTGCCATGGGCTGTCGACGGTCTCCCTCGGCGGTTTTTCCACGCGCAGTGAGAGTATCGGCTTCTATGACAGCCATGCGATTGAGCTGGTCGCTGGGGTGTTTTCCCTGTTGTCTGCTTTTAACTTCACCCTCTGGTACGTGGCTATTGCGAAACGTACCTTCAAACCCTTTCGTCGCAATGCCGAACTGCGTTTCTTTCTGCTTATTGCGCTGGTTGTCACCGTGATCGCCACCTGGCAGGTCTGGCGGGCGGGCATGTATGGGATAACGGACAGTCTGGTGCATGCTTTTTTTCTCGCCAGCTCCATGCTGACGGATAATGGCCTGTCCACGGCGGATTACGCGCAGTGGCCCTCGCATACCATCTTTATGCTGCTCAGCGCCAGTTTCTTCGGCGGTTGCGTGGGCTCGACCTGCGGTGGGATTAAGGTGCTGCGCTTTTTAATTATGTTCAAGCAGTGCCGTCAGGAGCTACACCAACTCGCACATCCTCGCGCTTTACTGAATATCAAAGTGGGTAATAGCGTGGTAAGCGACCGCGTGGTGCGTTCGGTATGGAGCTTCTTCTTTCTTTACGTTTTGTTCACCAGCTTTTTTATCTGGGCGCTCAATCTGATGGGCTACGATCTTTTCTCCTCTTTTGCCACCGTCGCCGCCTGCATCAACAACATGGGTCTGGGATTTGGCGTCACCGCAACGACATTTGGTACTTTGAACGATGAAGCAAAACTGCTGATGTGCGCGGCCATGATCCTGGGGCGTCTGGAGATTTACCCCATTCTAATCCTGTTCTCGCGCATGTTCTGGCGGGCGTAACGGAAACCCCGGAGCATTACGGCGCCGGGTTCACTAACATCTGTCCGATCGAACCACGGTCCGCCATTTCCAGCGTCTGACTGTTAAAGTAAAACGGGAAATGGGCCCAGGAAGGTTGTCCGTAGTAGACCAGTAATTCAACCTGGCCGTCGACCCAAACGGTATCTTTCCAGCCTCTGTCTTCCGGGAACGGCATCGCGCCATTCACATTACGGATCAGGAACGAGACGCCTTCAATATGGAAAGACTGAGGCATATCCGCCCGCACCGTCCAACGCTCCCAGGAGCCTTGCTGAGCGGTAATATCCATGCGATTGACGTCCCACAGCTGACCATTGATACCAGGATCATCATCCAGGCTGATGTCACGACTGCGAATCGGCGAACCGCTGAGGATTTCCGTTGGCAACAGGCGCATTGGCAGGCTGTCGGTCACCAGCGGCAGGAGGCCAGTCGGACGCAGCGTCAATACCAGCGTGGAGATAAGAATACTGGAAGGCTCAAAGAATCCGCGGATCCTGTCGACAATGCTGGCCGCCTCACCGCAGGTGATAGAGACCTCATTACCGTTAGTCATATCCACCAGAATTTCACGGCGCTCGCCAGGCGCCAGCGAGAGCTGCTTCACCGAAACGGGCGCAGGTAAAAAGCCCTGATCGCTGGAAATCACATGCAGCGCACGGCCATCGCTCATTTGCAACTGGTAACGGCGCGAGTTTGAGGCGTTGAGCAAGCGCAAGCGCACCCAGCCGCGAGAAACCTCGACATACGGACTTTGCACCCCGTTGACCAACAGCGTATCCCCAACAAAACCACCGCTGCCGGGTTCGCTGTATTCCGGCGCACCAAAGTTGTCCAGACGCTTGTCCTGGATAATGATCGGAAAATCATCCACCCCGTAGTGATTGGGGATAGACAGCGATTTACTCACTTCATCCTCAACCAGCCACATCCCGGCAAGGCCATTATAGACCTGCTGGGCTGTACGATTTGGTGTATTGGCGTGATACCACAACGTGGCGGCATTCTGCCGAATCGGCAGCACCGGCGCCCAATCCGCATTAGGAGACATCATGCGTGCCGGGCCGCCCATTAGCGGGCCAGGTACCTGTAAACCGGCGACAGTCATCGAGACATTTTCAGTCAAACGGTTGCTGTAGATAAGCTTGACGTCATCCCCTTTCCAGACGCGGATTGTCGGTCCCAGGTAGCGACCGTTAATTCCCCAGACAGGTGCGCGCGTGCCTTGCGTGAAGGACCAGTGCGCGCGCTGCAGCGTCATAAATAGCGGCTGCCCCCGACGGGACTCCAGCAGCGGAGGTACGGGTAACGGTTGTTGCTGACCGGCAGCATTAGCCTTCAGCGGAACAGCACCTGCACACAGTGCGATCCCCGATGCCTGAATGAACTGACGCCGACTGAATGACATATAAACTCCATGAAAAACTGGCGATTAACACACAGGAAATCTTTTCCTGTAAAAAACCCGAATAGCACGGATTAAACCTTACCGGCGGCTTCCCGTTCAGCAACTTCTTTATCGAGTTCTGCGATTTTTTGTTCCATCAGCGTACGGCAATGCGCTGCCAGTTCACGAACCTGATCTTTTCCAAAGTGGCTAATATCCACCGGCGGCAACATCTCGACAATCGCCAGACCATTATTGAGGCGATTTAAATTTATCTTGTTCGAGGTTGTTGAAACGCACACCGGAATAACCGGGACACCTGCCGCAATCGCCGCGTGAAACGCACCGGTTTTAAACGGCAACAAACCGCGACCGCGGCTGCGTGTTCCTTCCGGGAACATCCAGATAGAAATGCGACGTTTTTTGAAATGGTTAACCACGGCTGCAATGGTGCTGTGCGCTTTTGCGCGGTTGTTTCTGTCAATCAGCAGGTTACCGGTTAGCCAGTAAAGTTGGCCAAAGAACGGGATCCACAGCAGGCTTTTTTTACCTACCGTTACCGTCGGCGGCTGAACGATATTCGCAGCGGTAACCATGTCGTAGTTGTTCTGATGGTTACAAATATAGATAGCATTACCATAGTTCTGCGCGTCTGCCGGCATGCGGCATTCGACCTTCAGACCATAAAGGGGAGCCAGGCGGCCAAACATGTGGCCAAACGTGGCGACGTGTTTAGGATTTCGTGGGCTGAACAGACAGTATATGCACCCGAAGATACAGACCAGAACGCAGTAAATAACAGTAATGATGACACGAAAAATATATAGCATAACAACCTCTAAAGGCCTAAGAACCTGGCGTTTTACGTCACCGGATGCACAACTCGGCATCAGGTTAGGGCTTTGTTAAGAACGGCTCTTAAGGAAAAGCGTATTGTTAATCGCAACGCTCGAATAAACAACGGTTTCACGGGAATTTTTAACGTTGGCTCTCCCTGCGCGAAAACAGGGAGAGCTGGACGGTAGCGTTATTCTTCGCTGTCGCCGTGACTGGCGCGTCGAGGCGAATCAATGTCAATGCGATCGATACGCTGCAGGCCGCGCATTAGCGTACCGCGACGACCACGCTCGCCGGTAACTTTTTGCAACTCTTCAGGACGCAGTTTAATTTTGCGCTTGCCGACGTGGATAGTCAGCGTGCTTTGCGGCGGTAACACATAGAGCAGCGCCAGACCATCTTCGCCTTTTGCCGCTTCCGCTGCGGGGATATTAATGATCTTGTTCCCTTTGCCCTTCGACAACTGCGGTAAATCGCTTACCGGGAACATCAACATGCGACCGGCCTGAGTAATCGCCAGCAGCATATCGGTTTCATCTTCAATCACTACCGGCTGCATAACGCGCGCATTTTCTGGCAGCGTAATCAATGCTTTACCCGCACGGTTACGTGCTACCAGGTCATTGAAGGTGCAGACAAAACCATAGCCCGCGTCGGATGCCATCAGCAGTTTCTGGTCGTCGCCTTCCATCAGCATGTGCTCAACCGTCGCGCCTGGCGGCAGCGTGAGCTTCCCGGTCAACGGCTCACCCTGACCACGCGCCGACGGCAGCGTAATCGGGTCGATGGCGTAGCTGCGTCCGGTCGAGTCAACGAACACTACCGGTTGGTTGCTCTTACCCTTCACCGCCGACTTAAAGCTGTCGCCCGCTTTATAGCTTAATCCTGGCGCATCGATGTCGTGGCCTTTCGCGCTACGCACCCAGCCACTCTGGGACAGCACAATAGTCACCGGCTCAGACGGCAGCATGTCATGCTCGCTCATCGCCTTCGCTTCTTCACGCTCCTGCAGCGGAGAACGACGATCGTCACCATAGGCCTCGGCGTCAGCCTGCAGCTCTTTCTTCAGCAGGTTACTCATTTTACGCTCGGAGGCCAGAATGCCCTGCAACTGATCGCGCTCTTTCGCCAGCTCATCCTGCTCACCGCGGATTTTCATCTCTTCGAGTTTGGCAAGATGGCGTAATTTCAGCTCGAGGATGGCTTCAGCCTGGGTTTCAGAAATGCCAAACCGCGACATCAGCTCTGGCTTTGGTTCATCCTCATGACGAATAATTTCGATCACTTCATCAATGTTGAGGAACGCCGCCAGCAAACCTTCGAGGATGTGCAGGCGTTTAAGCACTTTTTCCAGACGATAGTTGAGGCGACGACGCACGGTATCGCGGCGGAACGCCAGCCATTCAGTGAGGATCTCCAACAGGTTTTTCACCGCCGGACGCCCATCAAGCCCGATCATGTTCAGGTTGATGCGGTAACTTTTTTCCAGATCGGTGGTCGCAAACAGGTGGTTCATCACCTGTTCCATATCCACGCGATTGGAGCGTGGGACAATCACCAGACGGGTCGGGTTTTCGTGATCTGATTCGTCGCGCAAGTCGTCGACCATCGGCAGCTTTTTATTACGCATTTGAGCGGCGATCTGCTCCAGCACTTTAGCCCCGGAAACCTGATGCGGCAGCGCGGAAATCACCACCGCGCCGTCTTCTTTCGACCATACCGCACGCATACGTACGGAGCCGCGTCCGTTTTCGTAAATCTTACGAATCTCCGCACGCGACGTAATGATCTCTGCTTCGGTCGGATAATCCGGCCCCTGCACGATATCCAACAATTGATCCAGCGTCGTTTTCGGCTGCTCAATCAGGGTGATCGCTGCTTTAGCCACTTCACGCAGGTTGTGCGGCGGAATGTCCGTCGCCATACCAACGGCGATACCGGTAGTGCCGTTTAACAGAATATTCGGCAGACGCGCAGGCAACATCTTCGGCTCCTGCATGGTGCCATCGAAGTTAGGCACCCAATCCGACGTGCCCTGGCCGAGTTCACCCAGCAGGACTTCCGCATATTTAGACAGGCGGGATTCGGTATAACGCATTGCCGCGAAGGATTTCGGATCGTCCGGTGCCCCCCAGTTCCCCTGCCCGTCAACCAGCGGATAACGGTAAGAAAACGGCTGCGCCATCAGCACCATCGCTTCATAGCAAGCACTGTCGCCGTGGGGGTGGTATTTACCCAGTACGTCACCGACGGTACGGGCGGACTTTTTAAATTTGGCGCTGGCATTCAGCCCCAGCTCGGACATCGCGTACACGATGCGACGCTGAACGGGTTTCAAACCATCGCCGATAAACGGCAACGCCCTGTCCATGATGACGTACATGGAGTAGTTCAGATAGGCGTTTTCCGTGAATTCATGCAGCGCCAGGCGCTCTGCCATATCGCTCATTAATCGTGGTTCCTCAACTTTGTACCCCTTTATTGAAGGGCAATATTGCCGCAGATACTACCCTATCTGGCGTGTTGAGTCACAAAGAAAAGGGCCACGAATGCGGCCCTGATGAGGATTATTTGGCAACTTTGGTAATCTGTTTCACGTCTATTTCAACGGAGTTCCAGTCTTTATCCACTTCACCCTGGATTTCAACCACATCCTGCGGCGTGACGGTTACGCCGTTCCAACGCTTGTGGTCGATATCGACATTCACTGTGCCAGTCGCATCTTTAAACACGTACAGGTCGTCGGAAATGCGCTCTACAATGTTCCCGCGCAGGGTAACCCAGGTGTCATCACGCAGCGATTTGGCGCTTTCTACCGTCGTGCTGCTGCCGTTAGGGCCAACAAAGCCGCCGTTTTGGCTTTGTGTAGTCGTTGTCGGTCCAGAGAAGCCGCCCTGCTGCGCGGCCAGAACAGGTGCGGAACACAGTGCCATTACGGCAACCATTGCAGCTAATTTTTTCATCGTCATGTCTCCCTTTCATGTTGGTTTACGACTATTAAATAAGTTAATCCTTAACAAGTTCTTAAGGCAAAAAAAGATACTTTTTTTGCTGTACAGAGGCTGTAGCCACAGGTTTACTTGACGGTAATGAGAGTGACCGCAGGGAAGAGCATATGCGTATTTTACTGGTAGAAGATGACACGTTGATTGGCGACGGCCTGAAAACAGGTCTGAGTAAAATGGGTTTCAGCATCGACTGGTTTACTGAGGGTCGTCAGGGAAAAGAAGCGCTCTACAGCGCCCCTTATGATGCGGTGATCCTCGACCTGACGCTGCCAGGCATAGATGGGCGGGACATCTTGCGCGAATGGCGAGCCAACGGGAAGCAAGAGCCGGTGCTGATTCTGACCGCCCGTGACGCGCTGGCGGAACGCGTGGAAGGTCTGCGCCTCGGCGCGGATGACTATCTGTGTAAACCCTTTGCGCTGATCGAAGTTGCCGCAAGGCTGGAGGCGTTGGTGCGCCGTGCCAGCGGCCAGGCCACCAGCGAACTGCGCCACGGTCAGGTGACGCTTAACCCCGGCGCGCTGGTCGCCACGTTCGCAGATGAGCCATTATCACTCAAGCCAAAAGAGTTCGCACTGCTGGAACTACTGATGCGCAACAAAGGGCGCGTACTCCCCCGCAAACATATTGAAGAAAAACTGTATAACTGGGATGAAAACGTCTCCAGTAATGCGGTTGAGGTACACGTCCATCACCTACGCCGTAAGCTCGGCAGCGACTTTATCCGTACCGTGCATGGCATTGGTTATACCCTGGGTGACGCATGAAACTCACACAACGCCTCAGCCTGCGCATCAGGCTAACACTGATTTTTCTGATTCTTGCATCTGCGACCTGGGCCGTTTCCAGCTTTGTGGCCTGGAAGCAGACCACCGATAATGTCGATGAGCTGTTTGATACGCAGTTGATGCTGTTCGCCAAGCGTCTCAGCACGCTGGATATCAGCGACGTTACTACGTCTCATAATATGGCCCGCACGCCGAAGAAGCTGAAGCACGGCCATATTGATGATGACGCGCTGGCGTTTGCCATCTATTCCACCGACGGCAAAATGGTCTTGCACGATGGCGATAAAGGCCAGGATATTCCCTACAGCTACAGCCGGGAAGGCTTTAGTGATGGCCAACTCAATGGCGACAACGATCCGTGGCGCTTTCTGTGGCTAAATTCCGCAGACGGTAAATACCGCATCGTGGTGGGTCAGGAATGGGAGTATCGGGAGGATATGGCGCTGTCGATCGTCACCGCTCAGCTAACGCCCTGGCTGATTGCGCTGCCGCTCATGTTGCTGATCCTGGTGGTCATGCTGAGCCGCGAACTCAGGCCGTTAAAAAAACTGGCGCAGGCTCTGCGCTGGCGTTCACCGGAATCGGAAGAGCCGCTCGACCCGAAAGGTGTGCCAAGCGAAGTACGCCCACTGGTTGAATCGCTCAATCAACTTTTTACACGTATTCATACCACCATGGTACGCGAGCGGCGCTTTACCTCAGATGCCGCCCACGAACTGCGCAGCCCGTTGACCGCGCTGAAAGTACAGACCGAAGTGGTGCAGCTGTCCGACGATGATCCGCAGGCACGACAAAAAGCGTTAATGCAGATGCAAACCGGAATTGACCGCGCCACGCGTCTGGTCGATCAGCTACTGACGCTTTCGCGCCTCGACTCCCTCGATAATCTTCAGGATGTGGCGGAAATCTCGCTGGAGCAGCTCCTGCAATCTGCAGTGATGGACATCTACCATCCGGCGCAGCAGGCCCACATCGATGTGCGTTTGCAGATTAACGCGCACGACATTACACGCACCGGGCAACCACTGTTGCTCAGCCTGATGGTCCGCAATCTCCTGGATAATGCGGTTCGCTACAGCCCGCGGGGAAGCATTGTGGAAGTGACGCTCAACGCCCGAAATTTCAGCATTAAAGATAACGGGCCAGGCGTTGCGCCGGAAGTCCTGACGCACATCGGTGAACGCTTTTATCGTCCCCCGGGACAAAGCGTGACCGGCAGCGGCCTCGGCCTGTCAATCGTCCGTCGTATTGCGACGCTGCATGGAATGTCAGCCTCGTTTAGCAATGCGCCGGAAGGTGGGTTTGAAGCGAAAGTCAGTTGGTAATTGCATTATTGTTGCTCACGTAGCAAAAGACTTTGCACATTTTGCTAATTTCACCGCAGTGCTGGTAGGGGTAAAATCGCCCTCAAACGTTATTCTTTGAGGACACAACATGAGCAACATTCTGATTATCAATGGTGCGAAAAAATTCGGCCATTCCAATGGCCAACTAAATGACACCCTGACCGAGGTCGCGGACGGCTTCCTGCGCGACCTCGGGCATGATGTTAAAGTCGTACGCGCAGACAGCGACTATGACGCACAAACAGAAGTGCAGAATTTTGTTTGGGCAGATACGGTTATCTGGCAAATGCCTGGCTGGTGGATGGGCGCGCCGTGGACGGTGAAAAAATACATTGATGATGTATTCACCGCAGGGCACGGCACGCTGTACGCCAGCGATGGCCGCACACGTTCAGATGCGTCTAAAAAATACGGATCCGGCGGGCTGATTCAGGGCAAAACCTACATGCTGTCTCTGACCTGGAACGCACCGATGGAAGCCTTCACTGAAAAAGACCAGTTCTTCCATGGCGTTGGCGTTGATGGCGTTTATCTCCCGTTCCATAAAGCAAACCAGTTCCTGGGAATGGAAGCGCTGCCGACCTTTATCACCAATGACGTGATTAAAATGCCAGACGTCCCGCGTTATATCGCAGAATATCGCAAGCATCTGAACGAAATTTTTGGTTAACTGGTAACCTGGAATTAGAAGGAGTTAACCATGCTTACCGTTATTGCAGAAATCCGTACACGTCCAGGTCAACATCACCGCCAGGCGGTACTTGATCAGTTCGCTAAAATCGTTCCGACCGTACTGAAAGAAGAAGGTTGTCACGGCTACGCGCCGATGGTCGATCATGCTGCTGGCGTCAGTTTTCAGACCACGGCACCGGACTCAATCGTGATGGTTGAACAGTGGGAAAGCATTGCGCACCTTGAAGCGCATTTGCAAACACCGCATATGAAAGCCTATAGCGAAGCAGTGAAAGGCGATGTGCTGGACATGAATATCCGTATTCTGGAGTCAGGCATTTAAGATTGCCGAGTTGCCGGATGAGGCGTTTTAGGCCACCATCCGGCATTCAACCGCAGCGCCACCGGGCACTCCTTACCAGTAGAGCTTCCAGCTCTGAGTGAAGCGCATTAACGCTTCAACGTAGAAATAATCCCCCCAACTTGCACACTCATCGACCCCTTTGTTGCTCGACAGGTGATACACCGAGTGTTTCAGTAGCCCGTTCCCCTGTTCATCTTTACCCATCAGATAATGCCTGGTCAGCGAGGACATGATCCCCATCGCCCACTGTTGATAGCGCTCGCGATCCGGATCGGTCACCGGCAGATGTTTAATCAGCTCCAGCAGACCACAGACGGTAATCGCCGCCGAAGATGAATCGCGCAGCGCATCGGTTCCGACTAATGCCAGATCCCAGTGGCAAACGGCATCTTCCGGCAGGCGATTAAGAAAGTAGTTGGCCAGCTTTTTCGACAACTGCACCATTTGTTTATCGCCAGTGTAAATATAGCTCAGCAGAAAACCATAAATCCCCCATGCCTGCCCACGCGACCAGCAAGAATCATCAGCATAGCCCTGCTGGGTATTACCATAACGCGGCGCGCCGGTTTGCACGTCCATATAGTAGGTGTGGAAGGTCGACGCATCCTGGCGGATCAGATATTTGGCTGCCTGCGCAACGTGGGCCTTCGCCGCATTCGCAAAACGCGGATCGCCCGTTTGCTCGCTCGCCCAGTACAGCAGCGGCAGATTCATATTGCAGTCAATGATCATCCGTCCGGCCTGATCGGGATCGCGAAGATCGCCCCACGCCTGGATGATCTGCGCCTTTTCATGAAAACGCTCCAACAGCGCTTCAGCCGCCATCAGGGAAAAACCTCGAGCATCGCGATTGTCCGTCAACCGCCAGGCCGCCACACAGGAAAGCGTGTAGAGGAATCCCAGGTCGTGGGTGTTGGTATCGTGGCGTCCGGCAATACGCAGGCCAAACGAACGCACATGCTTCTCCGCCATCTCACGAAATTTGCTCTCACCACTCATTTCCCACGCCAGCCATAACTGCCCAGTCCAGAAGCTGGTCGTCCATTCCACATTCTCTGTCAGTGGGTAATAACCTTGCACACAGGTTTCGGCAGGGAATTGTTCACCGAATTCCGTTAAATGACGGCTAATCAATTCGAGGACATGTTCTCGGGCGCAACTTATTTGATCCTGAAAACTGCCGGGATTAACCGGACTGCCAGGAAATGTGCGCAACGATTCCTCAACGATATGATTTAACATATTTCGGTTCCTTATGACGTAAATTATTTTGCAGGGTTATTTTCAGCAATATCGAGAGCGATATTTTTGCCTCGTTTACTCTGACAGGCAGATAAAGTAAATGCCGATATCAATGTAAAAGTCAGCGCCACAATGCCCATAATGATATATGTCTTCTCAAAGCCTATCCGGTCGTACATTAATCCGGCGGGAGAGGAAACCACCACGTTACCGACATACAGCATGGCCTGATAACCCAGTAAATACATGGTCGCATTGACACGTTTATCAAAATGCTCGGCAATATATTTAAAGACAGAAACCAGTAATAAACAGATCTCCAGACCGTATAGTGGCTTCAGCACAGAAATGAGCAGGTGGGAGTCGCACAGGCCTGAGATAACCAGTCGTGCGCCCACCAGCGTCCCAACAATCAGCAGGCCACGCTTCGCACCAACATAATTGACGAATAGCGGAATGACCATGTACATGAAAAATTCCATTCCCGATTGTACGGTGCCCAGATAACCAAAGACGGCGTTCCCTTCATGTACATCGGCAAAGAAAGTAACGAAGTACCGGGAGAACTGCTGCTCCGCGATAAACATCATCCACGCCACGCCCGCAACGTACAGGCAGAATGCCCAAAATTTGCGATTACGCAGCAGGGCGTAAACATCCGCGGGTGCGATCTTCTCTTTGGTTAGCACCTCCGAGGCATTGGCCGCATTGACATTGACTTTCAGACTCACCAGAACAACCAGCATCACCACTGACGCCAGGCTGCCGAGCATAAAGTTATAGGCCGGTGAGAGGTTAAACAGCAGGCCAGAGAACGATGACGCCACCGCCCAGCCAAGCGACCCCCACATACGGATCTGCCCAAACTCCATGCCGTTCAGACGGCTGTAGCGGTCAGAATAAGATTCACAGGCAGCCACCCCGGCATACCATGCAAAGCTCAAGTAAATCGCGCCAACAATAATACCCAGCATGGTATTGGAGAGTAATAATGGCTGATAGACATAAATAAAAAACGGTGCCATTAACGCTGACATCACCACGACGAAATAGAGCAGATATTTACTCATACCTATTTTATCGAGGATATAGCCATAAATAGGTTTCAGAATAACCGAGAATATACCATTCACAGCAAATACGGTGCCGATCACCGTACCGCTCAACTGCGCCTTTTGCCCCAACCAGATAGCCAACAAGCCAATACTTGCAGACCAGGTAAAGAAATAGAGGAATATAAAACTGCTTATTTTATAATATTCAGTCCGATTTCCCGTTGAATTATTTTTCATACCACCCTCGCTATAAAAAGAACGACAACTGGCGTGCATTTTCAGGCTGCTGAATAACAACCTGGTTATTGTTGATAGATAGCTGCGGAACGGTGGCGTACTGTCTTTGCTGCCCGCTGGCGCTCACGGCGCAGCAAAGCCAGCTTTGGCCCTGCGGGATTTCGCTGGTCAACACAGGAATCGACGCGCATTCCGGGAACATGATGCTACTGTTCGGTGGCGTGACCACGCTATCTGGCTGACGAAATATGGACGGCGACAGATCAACGATAACGCTGGTTCCGTTGCATGCCGCAAGGAGACATCCACGCTCACGTAACCGAGGCTCGGCTTTCATCACCGCAAATCCTCCCTCCACCGTTTGCAGCGTTCGCGCACTGTTAATACGGTGCAGGCGAAGATGCCATTCGCCAAACGGAATCAGCCAGGTCTCAATCATGACGTCATGCCAGGGAGACCAGCGGGACCAGATATAATTCTCATCGACCTGAACCTCGTCGCACTGACGGCGGCCACGATAGTAGCCATCACCGTCCGCCAACAGCAGCATAGAGTCACAGGCTGCATGCTTGATGCCGTAACGGCCACGCTCAATGGTGAAACCAAAGCGGCTGGAGTAAGCAAATTTGGTGTATTTGGCTTCGGTATTAACGTAGTTGTTCAGTTCAAGCTGGCCTGAGGTCAGCATCATGACATGCTCAGAATGCTCACTATGCTGCAGGATCTGCGCAGCATGGGGGATAACGCATTTTTCAGCGAGTCGCGGTAGCGCCAGCTCTTCAGCCTGCCAGAATGGATGATCCTCCGGCAGTGCAAGAATCAAAAAGACCTTCAATGCCCAATAAGGCGATCCCGGCGAGTTGTAGTCTTCACACATCGCCAGATTCGGGTAGGCAAACCCCAGCGTCAGAATGCCATCACGATCGAAAATCGGCTGCTTCTGCCACCAGCGCAAATGACGCAGGATCACTCCTTTGATTATGCCTGGCGAAAGAACATCCAGTTCGGCAAACGCCACCGCGCTCCAGAAGGCAACCATGGCAAAACGGTAGGTCAGGCTGCGACCAAATGGCACCGATGCGCCGTCAGCGGCGGACAGGTAAATAAAATCTTCTGCAAACAAGCGCGAACGTTCACGCAGAACGACAGCGCGTTCGGTATCATCCGGGCTGAGGGTGGCATACAACAGGCCGTAGAAGTGAAAAGCCATTGAGATGTAGTAATCTTTCGGTCGACCGGGACCATCGGAATACCAACCGTCGCCAAGATAGTAGGCTTCCATCAGCTCAAAGCGGCGATCGATAGCCGCCTGATCGTAAGGCATACCCGCACGCTTGAAACCAAGCTGAACGATAATCGCAAAATAGTTCCAGTTGCTGTCCGGCATTTGCGAGTCGGTTATCTGATTCAGCCAGCGGTGCAGATTCTCGCGTTCGCTCAGGGAGAAATGCTCCGTTAATTGCGTCTGTAACAATGCCAGACCCAGGCCATAAGCCGCCATCTCAACCAGACGCTGATCGTAAGGACCGGTATCTCCCCAGTAATGTGGGCTTTGTGGGTCAGTACCGAGTTTTATCGCCTGAATGTACTTTTCGGCAAACGGCACTTTAGCCCCGCCAGCCATCAGCGGAAATAGCCCCCACAACGCCCGGGAAAGCCCTTCCATACTGGCAATATCCGCGCTGTAGTGAGCACAGGTATTGCCAAGAGAAAACTGAGCCTGCCCCGCCGGAAACTGCCGATCCAGCGCACGTAAAATGGCGTTAACCGCACACATTACGTCTTTGCGTGATGACAATGGATTTGATTTTTCTTCAGTTGCTGACCACATACTCTGCCCCTCTGAATTAAGTGGCTAAAGAATAGTGAATCGCAGACCAGCAGAAATGTTACGTCAATCACACCACCAGAATTAAAGTAAAACAGCGATTGAGAAAATTTAAAAATAGGGTTTATAAATTACCATTCGGCGGCAAAAATTTAAATTTATTGCACTATGACTTTATCCTCACCGCAAGAACGTCTGGAGCTGATCGCCCTCAATGATGCGGTTGCATCGTTCAGTCGTTTATTCGCTAATACCGTGCGTTATCACCACTGGCATCAGTGTCTGGAAGTGCTGTATGTGGAAGAAGGCTTTGGCGTGGTCACGGTTGACCATAAGCAGTTCACCATGCGACCGGGACGCATGTTCTTTTTCCCACCGTTTACTCTACACAAGATCTGGGTCGATGAGCAGGCACGGGATAGTTATCGGCGTACCATCATTCATCTCGATCAACATGCGGTGCTGAAGGTGCTTCGCGACTTGCCACACACTCAGCAGCATCTGCAAAATCTGAGCATTCGCGGCAGTGAAGCATGGGTCGTCGACGCGGCGGATGTTCATCCGCATGTTGATTTTCTCTTCAGCCGTTATGAAAAAATGGTCACTCAGAAACCGCTAAATACAGAACAGGTTGCTTGTTTGTTAGTCAACTTACTCGGCCTGTTACCCGACGATAATGGCAATATGCCGGAAATTAGCAGCGGTATTGCCAGTCAGGTGATGTTCTGGCTGGATGAGCATTACACTCACAAATTTAGTCTGGCAGCGCTGGCGCAGGAGCTGAATAAATCAAAAAGCTATGTTTCCCGACGCTTCCAGATGGAAACGGGCGAGAGCATTCTTGACTATCTCAATACGCTGCGACTGCGAAAAGCCTGTGAAGCGCTGTTACACAGTGAAATCAGCGTGCGGGAAGTTGCTCAAAAGGTGGGATTTTCGGAGGTAACGTACTTTATCAGCGCCTTCGGCAAAGGCATTGGCGAGACGCCGTTGCAGTATCGCAAGCGGCATAAACATTAACGCCGGAAAGCACATTGCTTTTCCGGCATTCAACGGTCAATTAACCTTCAAGATCCGCCAGGTCGCCCTTCTCCTGCAACCAGTTACGACGATCTTCAGAACACTTCTTGGCCAGCAGCATATCCATCATGGCGTTGGTACGCTGATCGTCTTCATCATCGATGATGAGCTGTACCAGGCGACGGGTGTTCGGATCCAGCGTCGTTTCGCGCAGCTGCATCGGGTTCATTTCACCCAGACCTTTAAAGCGCTGGACGTTCGGCTTGCCTTTCTTGCGCTTTAACTGCTCCAGTACGCCCGCTTTCTCTTCTTCCGTTAGCGCGTAATACACCTCTTTACCCAGGTCGATACGGTATAAAGGCGGAAGCGCCACGTAAACGTGTCCGTGTTTCACCAGCGTACGGAAATGCTTCACAAACAATGCGCACAGCAGCGTGGCAATATGCAGGCCATCGGAGTCCGCATCCGCCAGAATACAGATCTTACCGTAGCGCAGCTGGCTCAGATCGTCGCTGTCCGGATCGATGCCGATCGCCACCGAAATATCGTGAACTTCCTGTGAGGCCAGCACTTCATCGGAAGAGACTTCCCAGGTGTTAAGGATCTTACCTTTGAGCGGCATGATCGCCTGATATTCACGATCGCGCGCCTGTTTGGCCGAGCCACCCGCCGAGTCACCTTCGACGAGGAACAATTCAGTGCGATTGAGATCCTGTGCGGTACAGTCCGCCAGTTTCCCCGGCAACGCCGGACCGCTGGTCAGCTTTTTACGTACCACTTTTTTCGCCGCGCGCAGACGACGCTGGGCGCTGGAAATCGCCATCTCAGCCAGCAGCTCGGCTGACTGCACGTTCTGGTTCAGCCACAGGCTAAAGGCATCTTTCACCACGCCAGAAACAAACGCCGCACACTGACGTGAAGACAGACGTTCTTTGGTTTGACCGGCAAACTGTGGATCCTGCATTTTCACAGACAAAACGTACGCGCAGCGATCCCAGATATCTTCCGCCGACAGCTTCACGCCGCGCGGCAGGATATTGCGGTATTCGCAGAACTCGCGCATCGCATCCAGCAGGCCCTGACGCAGGCCGTTGACGTGCGTCCCGCCCTGCATGGTTGGGATCAGGTTCACATAGCTTTCGGTCAGCAGCTCGCCGCCTTCCGGCAGCCAGAGCAGCGCCCAGTCCACGGTTTCTGTTTCACCGCTGAAATTACCGATAAACGGTTTTTCCGGCAGCGTCGGCAGGCCATTCACCGCTTCGCTCAGATAGTCATTCAGACCATCCTGGTAGCACCAGCGCTGTTCGCTGTTGTTGACCTCATCCTTAAAGGTGATCTCAACGCCCGGGCACAGTACCGCTTTGGCTTTCAGTACGTGCGTTAAGCGCGAAACGGAAAAGCGCGGGCTGTCAAAGAAGCTTTCATCCGGCCAGAAGTGCACGCTGGTTCCGGTATTGCGTTTACCGCAGGTACCGACTACCTGTAAATCCTGCACCTTATCACCGTTCTCAAACGCGATGTTGTACACCTGCCCGTCGCGGCGCACGTTCACTTCGACACGCTTCGACAGGGCGTTGACCACGGAGATCCCTACCCCATGCAGCCCGCCAGAGAACTGGTAGTTCTTATTGGAGAACTTACCACCCGCGTGCAGACGACAGAGGATCAGCTCTACCGCCGGAACGCCTTCTTCAAGGTGAATGTCTACCGGCATGCCGCGGCCATCATCAATGACTTCCAGAGACTGGTCGGCATGTAAGATCACGTCCACGCGTTTCGCGTGGCCCGCCAGTGCTTCATCCACACTGTTATCAATCACTTCCTGTCCAAGATGGTTCGGACGGGTTGTATCGGTGTACATCCCTGGGCGACGGCGTACCGGCTCAAGCCCAGTGAGTACCTCAATGGCATCAGCGTTATAAGTTTGCGTCATGGTTTAAATAAGCAATTCGAATTGATCGTCAGAAACTGTGCAGTCCAAGGAAATCGACAATCGGGTTGAAATAATCTTCGAAGCCCGTGAATGCGTGGTTTCCGCCCTCAATAACTGTCTGACGGCAGGAGGCGTAATACGCCACCGCCTGGCGGTAGTCCAACACTTCATCGCCCGTTTGTTGAAGCAGCCAGATCAAATCCGGCGCTTCCAGCGGGTCAATCTGCATGACTTTAAGATCGTAAATATGGCGTGACTCTAGCACATATTGCTGCCCCGTGTAGGGGTTCTCGTTTTGACCGAGATAGTCGACCAGTAGTTCATAAGGCCGTACAGCGGGGTTCACCACCACGGCTGGCAGCATAAAACATTGCGACAGCCAGGTGGCGTAATAGCCGCCCAACGAGGAGCCGACAATTCCCAACGACTCTCCGCCATGTTCAAGAATGATCGATTCCAGCATCTCTGCAGCATGGGCCGGATACGGTGGTAGCTGCGGCACGATCATCTCTACGTGCGGATGATGCTCCGCCAGCCAGTTTTTCAGTAAGCACGCCTTCGCCGAACGAGGAGAACTGTTAAATCCGTGAAGATAGAGAAGCGTAGACATCAGTAGCCTTCTGAAGCGGTATCAGGGTGGAAACGATTACCCTGCAGACGGCGAACCTGAGTCTGCAACGTCCCGTCAGCAAAAAGCTCCAACGTCCGCCAGCCGGGGCTGATGGTATCTAACGTGAAGTTGGAACAATGCGGCTTAAACTGCACGCAGGTCGACGGCGTCGCCATCAGACGGCGTCCGTTCCAGTCCAGGTCCAGTTCCTGATGAATATGCCCGCACAGCAGATATTTCACGCGCGGATAGTTCACCAGTACGTTATCCAGCTCCGCGGCATTGCGCAGGCTATGCTGATCGAGCCAGCTGCAGCCCGCGGGCAGAGGATGGTGATGCAGAAGCAGCAAGGTATTGCGCTCAGGCGCATCGGCAAGTTTACGTTCCAACCATTCGAGCTGAAATTCGCTTAATTCACCGTGGGGAACGCCGAACACCTGGCTGTCGAGCAATAATATTTGCCACTGTTCGCCGATGAAAACGCGCTTGGCCGGAGAAATGCCCGCGTCCTGAAGCGCGCTGTACATTGCCGGCTGAAAATCATGATTACCCGGTAACCAAACGCAGGGCGCACGAAAGCTTGCGATGCCCTCAGCAAAATGCTGATAAGCCGCAGCGGATTGATCCTGCGCCAAATCCCCCGTCGCGACGATCAGATCGTACTCAGGCGACTCTGCATGTATGGCATCCAGTACGGATTGATAGCTGTCCCAGGTGTTCACACCCAGCAGCGTTTCATGCTTTTCGGCAAACAGGTGAGTGTCTGTAATTTGTAAGATCCTGACTCTGGCCTCACCAGCCAAAGGAAGGGTTAACAGGCTTTCCAAATGGTGTCCTTAGGTTTCACGACGCTAATAAACCGGAATCGCCATCGCTCCATGTGCTAAACAGTACCGTAACCAGTCGGCCAGAAACTGATTAATTTGATGCTTTTCGTCGCGTTGATGCAACTTTTTATTTGGATAATCATACCGCGCTTTGAAGCGAAAGATCTGCTGACTTGAACACACTTCAGCCACCCTCGCGTCATGATACAGGCGCACGGTTAATGACGGCAGGCTCCAGTAAGTGACAGCCGGTGCCGTTTGTTCGATCGTGACAAGCGTAGTGTATCGGGTCGATTCCACGATCGTTAACCGATATTGTGCGTTTGCTACCTGATAGCTCACTGTTTCACCGGCTGCGTCATTACGCGGCAGCAGGCGGCGCAATTGCGAATAATTGGTTTCGCACAGGCGCATCATTTCAGGGAAGTCAGGTGTGTAACGCTTCATTTTTTCCACTCAGTTTTTAACTCTTGATAGTGCAGCTGTAACCATTGCAAGGCGATGACAGAAGCCGCGTTGTCGATTCTCCCCTCTTCTACCCATTGATAAGCCTGCTCCCGGCTCACCACATGAACACGAATATCTTCGTTTTCATCAGCCAGACCATGAATTCCGCTCGCGGTCGTGGCGTCCACTTCGCCAACTAAAATAGACAGGCGCTCACTGGTACCACCTGGGCTTGCCAGATAGCTCAGAACGGGTTTCGTGCGTTTAACTTCCAGCCCGGCTTCTTCCATCGCTTCACGACGGGCCACATCCTCAACGGTTTCGCCCTCTTCGATCATGCCGGCCACCATTTCCAGTAGCCACGGGCTTTCGCTGGTATCAAACGCCGCGATACGGATCTGCTCGACCAGTACAACTTCGTCCCGCTCAGGGTCAAAGGGTAGCAAGACTGCCGCGTGTCCGCGCTCAAAAATTTCGCGCTTTACTTCACCGCTCATACCGCCGTTAAACAGGCGATGACGGAACCGATAAAGATCCAGTGAAAAAAAACCGCGGTATAGCGTTTCTCGTGCAATAATTTCTACATCATTTTTAGTGAAAGTCATTGGCAAGTTGTCTGGTTTACGCATTGTTCTGTCCTGAAACCAATAGTGATTAAAATGTGAATTTCAAGGTAGTTTGACTGATGTTTGAACGCCCTTGTGTTAAATTGATGCAAATTAACGCCGTATGGCACGTAACGCCAACTTTTTGCAGTGGCAGATTCTGCTAGAATCAGCAAATATTTTTATAATTTGATCAGCGCTAAATACTGCTTCACAACAAGGAATGCAAATGAAGAAATTGCTCCCCATCCTTATCGGCCTGAGCCTGTCGGGGTTCAGTACTTTGAGCCAGGCAGAAAACCTGATGCAGGTTTATCAGCAAGCACGCCTGAGCAACCCGGAATTGCGTAAATCGGCCGCCGATCGCGATGCTGCATTCGAAAAAATTAACGAAGCGCGTAGCCCATTACTGCCGCAACTGGGTTTAGGTGCCGATTACACCTACAGCAATGGCTACCGTGATGCAAACGGCGTCAACTCCAACGCTACCAGCGCGTCATTACAATTGACTCAGACGCTGTTCGACATGTCTAAATGGCGTGCCCTGACGCTGCAAGAAAAATCAGCGGGCATCCAGGACGTGACGTACCAGACCGATCAGCAAACGCTGATCCTGAATACCGCCACCGCTTATTTTAACGTACTGAACGCGATTGACGTGCTGTCGTACACCCAGGCACAGAAAGATGCGGTTTATCGTCAGTTAGATCAGACCACTCAGCGTTTTAACGTTGGCCTGGTCGCCATCACTGACGTACAAAACGCCCGCTCACAATACGATACCGTATTAGCGAATGAAGTGACTGCACGTAACAATCTGGATAACGCGGTAGAACAGCTGCGTCAGGTGACCGGTAACTACTACCCGGAACTTGCTTCGCTGAACGTTGATGGCTTTAAAACCAACAAACCGCAGGCGGTGAATGCGCTACTGAAAGAAGCGGAAAACCGCAACCTGACCTTATTGCAGGCACGTTTGAGCCAGGATCTGGCGCGCGAACAGATTCGTCAGGCGCAGGACGGTCATTTACCAACGCTGGATTTAACCGCCTCTACCGGCGTGTCTGACACCTCTTATAGTGGATCTAAAACCCGTGGTGCAACCGGCTCCCAGTATGACGACAGCAACATGGGTCAGAACAAAATCGGCCTGAGCTTCTCGCTGCCACTGTACCAGGGCGGAATGGTTAACTCGCAGGTGAAACAAGCGCAGTACAACTTTGTTGGCGCGAGTGAACAACTGGAAAGCGCGCACCGTAGCGTGGTGCAGACCGTTCGTTCTTCATTCAACAACATTAATGCCTCCATTAGTAGCATTAACGCGTACAAACAAGCGGTTGTCTCTGCCCAAAGCTCATTGGATGCGATGGAAGCCGGTTATTCCGTAGGTACACGTACCATTGTAGATGTGTTGGATGCCACCACCACGCTGTACAACGCCAAACAACAATTGGCTAATGCGCGTTATACCTATCTTATCAACCAGCTAAACGTCAAATCTGCGCTCGGTACGCTGAACGAGCAGGATCTGGTGGCGCTGAACAATACGCTGGGTAAACCGGTTTCCACAACGCCGGATACCGTGGCACCGCAAAATCCTCAACAAGATGCCGCCGTGAATGACTATAACGGCACTGGCAATCTGCCTGCGGCTCAGCCGACGGCTGCACGTTCAACCAGCAGCAACGGTAACAACCCGTTCCGTAATTGATGCTGAAGACGGGGCTTCGGCCCCGTCTGAACGTAAGGCAACGTAAAGATCCGCCTCTTCCTGCGCATTCTCGCCTCTTCCCGCTTCAATTTCGACCAGTCATCCTCTATCCTGAGCATTATTTACTGTGTTTACCACTGGGTCCTGGAAGACAAAAATGAAACGGACAAAATCGATACATCACGCCTCGTTCCGCAAAAGCTGGAGCGCGCGCCACCTGACTCCTGTCGCCCTGGCAGTTACCGCAGTGTTTATGCTCGCGGGCTGTGAAAAGAGTGACGAAACGGTTTCGCTTTATCAAAATGCGGACGACTGCTCTGCGGCTAATCCGGGTAAAAGCGCTGAATGTACCACCGCGTTTAACAACGCGCTGAAAGAAGCCGAACGCACCGCGCCAAAATACGCCACTCGCGAAGACTGTATTGCTGAATTCGGCGAAGGCCAGTGCCAGCAGGCACCTGCGCAAGCAGGCATGGCGCCGACCGGTGAAGGCCAGGCTCAGGCGCAGAACCAAAGCAGCGGCAGCTTCTGGATGCCGCTGATGGCCGGCTACATGATGGGCCGACTGATGGGCGGCGGAATGGGCGCTCAGCAACCGCTGTTCAGCTCGAAAAACCCAGCCAGCCCTGCATACGGCAAATATACTGACGCCAGCGGCAAAAACTACGGTGCAGCAACGCCGGGTCGCACCATGACCGTACCCAAAACTGCCATGGCGCCGAAACCAGCCACCACCTCTACCGTAACCCGCGGCGGATTTGGTGAATCAGTCGCTAAACAAAGCACCATGCAGCGTAGCGCAAGCGGTACTACCACACGTTCAATGGGTGGCTGATCGTCATGGAAAGAGTCAGTATTGTCGAGCGCCCGGACTGGCGCGATAAGGCCACCGAATACGGTTTCAACTTTCACACCATGTACGGCGAGCCGTACTGGTGTGAAGACGCATACTATAAGCTGACGCTTGCTCAGGTCGAAAAGCTGGAAGAGGTCACCGCTGAGCTGCATCAGATGTGCCTCAAGGTGGTTGAAAAGGTCATTGCCAGCGACGAGCTGATGACCAAATTTCGCATTCCGAAGCATACCTGGGGCTTTGTCCGTCAGTCCTGGCTGACACAGCAACCGTCGCTCTATTCCCGCCTCGATCTGGCGTGGGATGGAACCGGTGAACCTAAGCTTTTAGAAAACAACGCCGATACGCCCACCTCGCTGTACGAAGCTGCATTTTTCCAATGGATTTGGCTGGAAGATCAGCTCAATGCAGGCAATTTGCCGGAAGGCAGCGATCAGTTCAACAGTCTGCAGGAAAAGCTGATCGAGCGCTTCACCGCACTGCGTGAGCAATATGGTTTTCAGTTGCTACATCTGACCTGTTGTCGCGATACCGTTGAAGATCGCGGAACGATCCAGTATCTGCAGGATTGCGCTGCCGAAGCAGAAATCGCCACTGAATTCCTTTATGTTGAAGATATTGGTCTTGGTGAAAAAGGTCAGTTCACGGATTTAGAGGATCAGGTGATTGCCAACCTGTTTAAGCTCTATCCGTGGGAATTTATGCTGCGCGAGATGTTCTCCACTAAGCTGGAAGATGCCGGCGTCCGCTGGCTGGAACCGGCCTGGAAGAGCATTATCTCCAACAAAGCGTTGTTACCGCTGCTGTGGGAAATGTTCCCGAACCATCCGAATCTTCTGCCGGCGTACTTCGCCGAAGACGACTATCCGCAGATGGAGAAATTCGTCGTGAAACCGATCTTCTCGCGTGAAGGCGCTAACGTGTCGATCGTTGAGAACGGTAAAACGATCGAAGCGGTGGAAGGTCCGTACGGTGAAGAGGGAATGATCGTGCAGCAGTTCCATCAGCTACCGAAGTTCGGCGACAGCTACATGCTGATCGGCAGTTGGCTAATCAACGATCAACCTGCAGGTATCGGCATTCGCGAAGACCGCGCGCTGATCACACAGGATCTTTCCCGTTTCTATCCGCATATTTTTGTCGAGTAATTCGCTGTGCCCGGTATCGCTAATGCTTACCGGGCCTACGTTTTTATCCCACCTGCACTGACAACATACTCAGGCTACCCATCTCAATCCCATCAACAGGAATAGTCACTGGCTCTTTGCCATCCCACGCGCCGAGTACATACAGCAGCGGCAGATAGTGGTCCGCCGTTGGATTCGACAGCGATCCACCTTCATGATCGAGATAGTTCACCAGCGGGTGCTGTTCAACCGGTCCCTGCCATGTCAGGTTTGCCTTAACATAATCGTTGAATGAGGTCGCCCACGGATACGGTGTATTCTCGCCGTGCCAGCGTGCTGTGCGTAGGTTATGCACCACGTTACCGCTGGCCACCAGCATAATACCTTCATCGCGCAGCGCTGCCAGCTTACGACCCATTTCGAAATGCCAGGCCGCCGGTTTTGTACTATCAATGCTTAACTGCACCATCGGGATGTCGGCATTCGGGTACATCTTGATCAGCACGCCCCATGAACCGTGGTCAAAACCCCACGCCTCTTTGTCTAACGCGACGGGCACAGGAGCAAGTAAATCAACCAGGTGCTGCGCAAGTTCTGGCGAGCCCGGTGCCGGGTAATGTGTGTCATACAGCGCCTGCGGAAAACCACCGAAATCGTGGATCGTTTTAGGTGCTTCCATCGCGGTTACACCAGTGCCGCGCGTAAACCAGTGCGCTGAGACTACCACGATGGCTTTCGGACGTGGCAACGTTTCCCCCAGTTGCTGCCAGGCACGGGTATAAACGTTATCTTCCAGAACATTCATCGGGCTGCCGTGGCCCAAAAACAATGCTGGCATACGAGTTGAAGACATGATGATATCCTTACTGAGGGAGTCATTTTGATACCATCACAATACGCTTATTCGGTTGATGAAGAACTCAGATAACCATGATGAAGATCATCAGTTATTTTGACGATCTGGCCCGAAAGGTAGATTGATAAGGAGTTTGATTTGTCGATGTCAGTACCTTTACTTCTGACTTTACTGGCAGGTGCCGCTACGTTTATTGGCGCATTTCTCGGTGTGTTAGGGCAAAAGCCCTCCAACCGCGTTCTCGCCTTTTCTTTAGGCTTCGCCGCCGGGATAATGTTACTGATCTCCCTGATGGAGATGCTACCCGCCGCTCTGGCTGCTGAAGGCATGTCGCCAGTTTTGGGCTACGGGATGTTTATCTTTGGCTTGCTGGGCTATTTTGGCCTGGATCGTCTATTGCCACACGCCCACCCTCAGGATCTGGTACAGAAAACAAAGCAACCTCTACCCAGCTCCATTAAACGTACCGCTATTTTACTTACGCTCGGCATTAGCCTGCACAATTTCCCGGAAGGGATTGCGACTTTTGTTACCGCCAGCAGCAACCTCGAACTGGGGTTTGGCATTGCGCTTGCTGTCGCATTACATAATATACCTGAAGGTTTAGCCGTTGCCGGGCCCGTTTATGCCGCCACGGGTTCAAAACGTACCGCGATATTCTGGGCCGGGATCTCGGGAATGGCGGAAATACTGGGCGGCGTGCTGGCGTGGTTAATTCTTGGTAGTCTGATTTCACCGGTGGTAATGGCGGCAATAATGGCGGCGGTCGCCGGAATCATGGTGGCGCTGTCAGTCGATGAATTGATGCCACTGGCAAAAGAGATCGACCCAAATAATAATCCCAGCTATGGGGTCCTGTGCGGAATGTCGGTGATGGGGTTAAGTCTCGTCATCCTCCAGTCCATGGGAATCGGATAATCCAGAGGGCGGATGCCACCCTGCTATTTTACAGCATCCGCTCATCCATAGCAGAACGTGAAGGACTATTCCTGTTCCTTAATCACGCTGTTATCTTCTCCAGAACGACGGAAGAGTTTGTTTCGTGCCTCAAGCAATGCGTCTCTGTCCTGTCGGAATGCCCGACAATAACGCTTCATATGGCAATAATAACCCAATGCAACGAGTGCAATTAATACGATCCAATACCAGGCAATAAACATTCTTTTACCCTTAACATTTAACATCATTAAACATTTAACGTTAAAATTTTACATAAGCTTATTCTGACATACCCCTATAGTGGCATATTTCAGAAACAAATATATGATTTCGATCATATAAACCAGCAGCTATGCCAATAGCGAAAACAGTTATAAAAAATAAAACTCTGTCGACGAGATCACACTAAGCAATAATAAACATTGTCCTTAAAATACCTCACTCATACTATCCAGAAAACAATAAAAATTAGATCTTGTAAAATAATACACTTCATCAATATTTATATACCCACAATAAAAGTGACATCAGTAGTACCTTTTTCATTTTTAGCCATACCTTAAAAACATAATATATTCATTGAGGTTATTTTTATAGGTAATATAAGGAGATATATCCATGTTTAGGCAATATCGAAAAACACTTCTCGCAGGCACTCTGGCACTGACGTTTGGATTAACAGTTGGAAATTCCTTTGCCGCGGGTTTTCAATCCGCCAACCCGCAGGGAATCTGGGCGCAATAGTCGTTGATCTTTATGGAAACGCCCCACTTACCGCACTGGTTGAATTAGACAGTCACGTTATTTCAGATGTTAAAGTCACCGTTCATGGCAAAGGCGAGAAAGGAGTTCCTGTTACTTATACTGTTGGCAAAGAATCATTAGCAACCTATGACGGCGTGCCTATTTTTGGTCTTTATCAAAAGTTTGCTAATAAGGTCACCGTTGAATATAAAGAAAATGGCAAAGCCATGAAGGATGATTATGTAGTGCAAACGTCCGCCATCGTTAATCACTACATGGATAATCGTTCTGTTTCCGATTTACAGCAAACGAAAGTTATTAAGGTAGCGCCTGGTTTTGAAGATCGTCTCTATCTGGTGAATACCCATATCTTCAAGGCACAAGGGGCGGAATTCCACTGGCATGGCGAAAAAGATAAAAATGCCGGCATTCTGGATGCGGGTCCTGCGGGCGGGCATTACCCTTTGACATTGCCCCCTTCACCTTTATCGTCGATACGGAAGGTGAATATCGTTGGTGGCTGGATCAAGATACCTTTTACAATGGCCATGACATGGATATCAATAAGCGCGGTTACTTGATGGGTATCCGGGAAACGCCGCGCGGCACCTTCACAGCCGTTCAGGGTCAGCATTGGTACGAATTCGATATGATGGGGCAGATTCTGGCCGATCATAAGCTACCGCGCGGCTTCCTCGACGCGTCGCATGAATCGCTCGAAACAATCAACGACACCATGTTGCTTCGCGCGGGCAAACGCGATTATCGCAAAGAAGATGGCATCCATGTGCAAACTATCCGCGATCAGATAATTGAAGTAGACAAGTCAGGTCGTGTGGTTGACGTATGGGATCTGACAAAAATACTCGATCCGATGCGTGATGCGCTTCTGGGCGCACTGGACGCAAGCGCGGTAGCGTCAACGTTGACCTCGCTCATGCCGGTCAACAGGCGAAACTGGAGCCAGATACTCCTTACGGTGACGCCCTCGGAGTGGGTGCGGGTCGTAACTGGCGCACGTTAACTCCATTGCCTATGATGCCAAAGATGACTCCATTATTATCTCTTCCCGCCATCAGGGCGTCGTCAAAATCGGTCGTGATAAACAGGTGAAATGGATCCTCGCTCCGTCGAAAGGCTGGAATAAGGCGCTGGCAAGCAAGCTGTTAAAACCGATTGATAGTAAAGGCAATGCGCTAAAATGTGACGAAAACGGCAAGTGTGAAAACACCGATTTCGATTTTACTTATACACAGCACACCGCATGGCTCTCGAGCAAAGGAACATTAACCATCTTTGACAACGGCGATGGTCGTGGGCTCGAACAACCGGCATTGCCGACGATGAAATACTCTCGTTTCGTCGAATATAAAGTTGACGAGAAAAAAGGTACCGTTCAGCAAATCTGGGAATACGGCAAAGAGCGCAGTTACGATTTCTATAGTCCCATCACCTCGGTTATCGAATATCAGAAAGACCGTGACACTATGGTACGCAAACGTGATTTATCGATCTATACCAACAGTCTGAAGGCTGGTATCTGCTTCCACCGTGGCATTTTATGAACATGGCACAGGCTTGCTTACTGGCCTTTGGCCTATGTTTGCTGCTGTTGGTGATAATGAGCTGTGTCTGGGCTTTAAAAATGACCAGAATCAAATAATTAGAATGCTAATACTAAAGCAGAGGTCTGCATCCAGACTTCTGCTTTTCTCACATTAGCTATACAATTCAATTGGTATTACCCCTTTCGAATTAAAAACATTCCAAATTTATCTTCTCTTAACATCAATGATAATTTTTCCATATTGATATATTCTGATTTTAAGAAAAATAGTGCATTCAGCTCACAGTTTTAAAGAAATATCTTTCTGCTTCTGGTACAAGAAAACATAATAAAACCTCACACATTCCGATTTTTAGCACTAAAGCAAATATAATATTAAATTTATATATATTTAAATTTAATTAGTGGCGGGGCAAATTCTGAATTCAGTGCAAGCACGAACATCCAGGGAATACCTGATGATATAATTTTAAAAAAGGCGGCGTGCTTTGACTTGTATATCAAGGATATTTTCACCACTAAAGGAATGTATATGAAATCAGTAAATAAGGCGTTATTGGCTCTTACTATTGCCACATTAACCTCCAGCTATGCCTTCGCCGATGTTGACGGCGGTAGCGGCAAAATCACCTTCACCGGTACCGTTATCAACGCGCCATGCGCTATTCAACCTGACGATATTGATAAGCAGGTCGAATTGGGTGAAGTGCCTGCCTCCTACATTAATACTAACGGGCATTCTGATGCGGTAGATTCAAGCCTGCATTTGATCAATTGCAATCTGCCAAACTCGAACAATGGCAGCGACGTACCCGTGAGTAAAGTCGAAGTCACCTTCAACAGCGACAGCGTTACAACGGAAGACACCAGCCTGTTGAGCAATACCTTCGCCAGCGGCGCGCAGAATGTTGGCGTACGTCTGTTGGACAAATCAAGTACAAATATTACTCTGGGAACAGCCAAAAGCATTGATTTAATCTCCACCTCCGCAACCCAAATCCTTCCCTTTATGGCCTATATGCAAAAAATTGGCTCAACGGATGTCACCGTAGGTGCTGTCGCCGCAACGGCAACCTACAGACTGACTTATAAGTAGTCACGCAATGGTGGCCGGATGGCCACCATTTAACACTTGTAACGCTTGGGTATAGGTAAGGATTGCCATGAATACCTGCAAGATTGCGGCCTGCGGATGTGGGTTGCTGTTGTCATTTTCAGCTATGGCCGTCGAATTCAACCTGAACGTGCTGGATAAATCCATGCGTAACAGTGTTGATCTCTCGCTATTAAAAGATGATTCCGCAATAGCGCCAGGGAGCTACTTTGTTACCGTCGCTGTGAATAAAAACCAAATATCATCAGGCCGCCAGTTGACCTGGAAAAAACATGGTGAGAGCGTTGCCGTCTGTATTCCTTCTGACCTCGCCAGGCAACTGGGGTTGAAAGAAAAGATTTTAAATTCACTGCCAGTACACCACGATTGCATAGATTTTGCCGAATACAACGATATTGCCTTCAACTTAGATATGGCAAATCAACGCCTGGATATCAGTGTCCCCCAGGTTTTATTGGCATGGAAGTCAGAAAGCTGGATGCCCCCCTCAAGCTGGGATCATGGTGTGAACGGTCTGCTGTTCGACTACAACCTATTCGCCAGCACCTATCGCCCCGACACAGGTGGAAGCACAGAAAATCTAAACTCCTATGGCACCGCGGGCCTGAACATGGGTGCCTGGCGCTTACGCAGCGATTATCAGGTCAGCCAAAATCGCAGCGACGAAAATATCCAAACGACGCGAAGTATTTCGCGTACCTATCTTTTTCGCCCCCTCCCTACAATAGGAGCGAAACTCACGCTGGGCGAGACAGATTTAAGCTCCAATATCTTTGATGGCTTTTCCTATAATGGCGCATCTCTGGCCAGCGACGACCGTATGCTGCCGTGGGAATTACGTGGTTATGCCCCACAAATCAGCGGCATCGCGCAAACCAATGCCACAGTCACCGTTAGCCATTCCGGTCGCGTAATTTATCAAACCAAAGTTGCCCCTGGTCCCTTTGTTATTACCGATCTCAATCAATCGGTACAGGGAACGCTGGACGTGAAAATCACCGAAGAAGACGGCCGAACCAATACATTTCAGGTTTCTGCAGCCTCCACACCTTTCCTGACCCGCGAAGGGCAAGTTCGCTACAAAATCGCCGCGGGTCGTGCACGCCCGGACATCTCGCATCACGTGATTGATGACTCCTTCGTGAGTAGCGAAGCTTCATGGGGAATGCTGTCGAACACATCTCTCTATGGCGGGATCCTCGCTGCGGGCAACGATTATCGCTCAGCGGCAGTGGGTATTGGACAAAACATGCTTTGGCTGGGCGCGCTCTCATTTGACGTTACGCACTCCCGCAGTACTTTCGAGGACGGTCATGAAGAAAGTGGTCTCAGCTATCGTCTGAACTACAGTAAACGTTTTGATGCAACGAACAGCCAGATCTCACTCGCCGCCTACCGTTTTTCCGAACGTGAATTTCATAGTTATGCCAACTTTGTCGCCCATCAGTACAATGAAGCTGATACTCAGGACGAAAAGCAGACCGTAAGCATCGCCTTCAATCAGCCAATTGATCCTCTGCGGATGAATCTCTACGTCAGCGCACTGCGTCAGCAATGGTGGGATGGCGACAGCTCCACTACCGCATCGGTTACCGCCGGGTTTAATTTCGATATTGGCGACTGGAAAGGTTTATCACTGTCAACATCCTTCAGCACAACGCACTACGAGGAGAGTGATAACGATAAGCAAGTTTACGTTTCGCTCTCCGCTCCCTTCGACTTTGGTCGACGGTTGAATTATGACATGCGTAACAGTAGCAATACGACTAACACGCTCTCATGGAATGATTCATCCGATCCGCATAATACCTGGGGCGTATCCGCAGGAACCGCAACCGACAGGCCACATAACGGCGCGCAGTTCAGAGGCAACTACCAGCATGTCACCCCCGCTGGCGAACTACAGTTCTCCGGAAGCTACGCGGCCAGCGACTATACTTCCGCCAGCGCAAGCTGGAGCGGTTCAATGACCGCAACAGGCAGCGGCATCGCGTTGCATCGTCGTAGCTTTGGCAATGAGCCCAGGGTCATGGTCGGGGCCGATGGCGTGGCCGACATTCCTGTACAGGGAGATAGCAACCGCACCAACAGTTTGGGCTATGCGGTGGTGCCAATGGTTTCCAGCTACCAGCCCTCAACCATCGCGGTCAATATGAACGATCTGCCTGACGGCGTGACCGTTGATGAAACGATCACTCGCCAAACCTGGACCGAAGGTGCCATTGGCTACAAAGGGCTGATATCCCGCGCTGGCAAAAATATTACCGTCGGCATCAGAATGGAAAATGGCGACTTCCCGCCGCTCGGCGCGATCGTGCGGCAGATTGAAAGCAATACCGAAGTGGGAATGGTCAGCGAAGATGGCCATGCGTGGCTTGGTGGTGTCGACAGTAGGCAGCAATTTACCGTGCAGTGGGGTGACAAACAGACCTGCACCATCGCATTACCGGACTCGCTGGATATCTCCATGCAAGGTCTGATTTTACCTTGTCATTAATTAAGGATGAAAAATGACATTATTCAAAGGATTAACAATAGTACTACTCGCCTTATCACTCACCTGCCAGGCGGCAATTCAGCCCGACAGAACGCGGATAATATTTAACGGCAACGAAAAAGCCAGCAGCCTGAAGCTCGAAAATCAGAGCAAGCAGTTGCCTTATCTGGCTTACTCATGGATTGAAGATGAAAAAGGAAATAAAGATGACACCTTTTTAGTTGCTCTACCACCAATCCAGCGGTTAAATCCCGGCGCAATTTCACAAGTGAGGATCGTTAAGCAGGATAAAGCGCGTTCACTGCCTCAGGATCGGGAATCGTTGTTTTATTTTAATGTCCGGGAAATTCCACCTGAGCCAGAAAATAAAGGTAGCAATGCCGTAGTACAAATGGCATTGCAATCCCGCATGAAATTGTTCTGGCGACCCGCCGCATTAAAGAAAAAACCGGGAGTCGAAGTCGAACATCAGCTTAAAATAAGTCAGCAGGGAAATACGCTGTTGGTCAATAATCCTACCGCCTACTACATTACGTTGGCTTTTTTTGGCAAAGACAGCAAAAGCCAATTGTCGGGCTTTAGCAGTAAGATGATTCCCCCTTTTTCCTCTGCCACATTAAATGCCGGCGGTTATAACGGAAATACATTCGCACTGGGATATATGGATGATTATGGCGGACTGCGCATGCTGAACGTGAAATGCTATGGTCAGTGCGATCTTATCGTGCCGGAGGCCAGAAAATGATCCGCACGCTACGGTTATTTCTGTTGTTAATATTCATCGCTATCCCTTTTCGTTCCGCGCTGGCGGTTCACTGCTATCTGGGAGCCTCCGGTGGTCCTGTTGAAGGTTATACCGCTATCGAGCCGTTTGCAGTCCCTAACAACGCTAAACCCGGGGACAAAATCTGGGAAAGCAACGATATAAAAATCCCCGTCTACTGCGATAACGCAACCTCCGAAAATGCTTATAGCAGCGAAAACGTCTACGCATGGGTCAACCCCTACACCTCAGTCAACGATACCTATTATCAACTGGGCGTCACCTATGAAGGCATTGATTATGACGCCACGCAAGGTGCGGTCAGCATTGATACGCACCAGTGCATTGATAATCAGAAGCTTAAGATCTATACCCCAGCGCAAATCAGAGCCAGTGGTTGGGAGCACTACCTTTGCTCAGGAAACGCGGACGATACGCACTACTCGAGAACGTTTGTGGCCCGTATGCGTCTGTACGTAAAAATCATATCCATGCCTCCCCACGACTACACCAGCAGTATCGGCGATTATATTCTGGTGCAGTTTGATGGCGTTGGCGGTATTAACGTTAGCCCGGATGCTGCCAATCTCAAATATCATGTTACGGGATTAGATCAAATCCGCGTACTGGACTGCAGCGTAAAATTCAACATTTTTCCGGAAAACCAAACCATCGATTTTGGCACCTTTAATAATATGGAAATTAACGCCAAAACCTTGACCAAAAGCTTTTCCATTAAGACAACCAAGAATCAGGGTGCAGAAAGCGGGTGTACCGACACGTTTAAAGTTTCGTCCTCATTTTATACGACAGAAGAATTGGCTGAGGATGATAAATCGTTAAGAATCGGTAATGGTTTGCAGTTAAAAATACGCAATATGGAAGATAATACCTTATCCACCTTTAACGCATACTCTGAATATGCCGAGTTTGACACAGAATTACTGACCAGAGAGAAAAGCTATCAGGCTGAATTAAGTCAGGTCACCGGCGACACCGTGAAGACTGGGCCATTTGAAACAGTAGTTTTATTTAAAATTAACTACAACTAAGCGTAAAAAAGCCGATGGCGTTGCATCGGCTTTTTGCTATTTCACCAGTTCGTCTTACAATTAGCTGGCTTTACGCTCGTGCGCTTGACGATAAGCCACTAAATCTTCGATAGTGACTACAGCCATATTGTGCTTGCCGGCAAACTCAATGCACTGTGGCGCACGCGCCATGGTGCCATCATCATTAGTCAATTCGCACAGCACACCTGCCGGTTTAAACCCTGCCAGCGTCATCAGGTCGATGGTCGCTTCAGTATGACCACCGCGGGTTAACACGCCACCAGCCTGAGCACGCAGCGGGAACACGTGCCCCGGACAGTTCAGGTCGGACGGTTTTGCACCCTCTTTAACTGCCGCGCGAACCGTTGTAACACGGTCTGCAGCGGAAACGCCGGTGGTCACGCCTTCAGCGGCTTCAATGGTCACGGTAAAGCCGGTACCATAAGCACTGGTGTTATTTTCAACCATCATTGGCAGATCGAGCTGTTTACGGCGGTCTTCGGTGATGCACAGGCAAACAATACCGCTTCCGTGACGGATGGTCAGCGCCATCTGTTCAACGGTCATGGTCTCTGCCGGGAAAATCATATCGCCTTCGTTTTCACGATCTTCGTCGTCAAGCACCATCACACCGCGTCCTTCACGCAGCGCAGACAGCGCATGTTCAACACGTTCGAAAGGCGTACCAAAAGAGGAAAGTAGCGTCTGATTCATGGTAAAAAAACCTCACTAAAATTATGGTTACCAGAATCAGGGCAGTCTTAGGAGTACCGTCTAAGCGGCAAAAAATAACGTGAGCGGGTCCATGCCCGACTGGATCGTTACTCTCTCCCATCCGGACTTTAACCGTCGGCCCCGGAATTACACCGGATCTGCTGACCTTTGAGTTTGCACTCAAAGCGCTCGCGGGCTTTCAACATCAGTTGATTTACCGCCGGTGGGGAATTTCGCCCCGCCCTGAGAATAAGCGCGTTAACTATAACGCTATTGATTACCTTCATCAACGCCTTTGCTCGGCTTAGCTTCACACAATTCTGGTTTATGCTTGTGCCAGTTCGCACTACAATATGCAGCAACACGTACCAGTTCAGGGAAACCACAATGATTGACCCGAAAAAAATTGAGCAGATTGCTCGTCAGGTTCATGAGTCGATGCCGAAAGGGATCCGCGAGTTTGGCGAAGACGTTGAGAAGAAAATTCGTCAAACGCTTCAGTCACAGCTGACCCGTCTGGATCTGGTAAGCCGTGAAGAGTTTGATGTACAGACTCAGGTTTTGCTGCGTACCCGTGAAAAGCTGGCGCTGCTTGAGCAACGTCTGACCGAGCTGGAATCGCGTGAAACAACGGCAGAAACTAAGCCTGCCCCCGCGATCCCGTCAGTCGATCCGCAAGAGTAAAAACGACAACGGGCCGCAAGGCCCGTTTTCTGTTAGTGTTCCAGTTCCAGCTTCCTGGCCTCCGTCGCCTGCTGGCAGTACAGCGCATAGCGTTTGCAAAACCAGCTACGGTGTTCTTCATCCATATTCCCAGTTATCGCCTGGATATCAACGGGATGGCCCTCAGCCTGCATCCTGGCAAAACTGCGGGCCAGGAAATCGAAATTGTTCATTGAATACATACTACTGTTCATGAGCATACCCTCCAGTTATTGAATATCTGCTAAGGCCATATGCTTTTTCTGATTTCAGTATTTCCCTGGATGCGAAGTTATTCTGCACATATTGTGCGCAAAAAAACCACCAGCTTCACAGTTTCCTACGAAATCTAAGAGGGGGGATGTGCCTCTTTTCGGATTCAAGACAAGGAGAACGCATGTTATTGTAACGTCATGTAAAAGTAAGAGGTAAAACCATTACTTTTGACACTATCAGGGAACGCGGTCGCAGGAGGAAGAAAGTTGGTTTTATTCACGGATTATAACGCCCCCTACCTGTTTGCTATTTCATTTGTCCTGCTGATTGGCTTACTGGAAGTCATCTCTCTTATTTTCGGGCATTTCCTTTCGGGTGCGCTTGATGCGCATCTTGAACATTACGATGCCCTGACTTCCGGCAATATCGGCCAGGCGCTGCACTATTTGAATATCGGACGTATTCCCGCACTTATCGTGCTGTGTTTACTCGCAGGGTTCTTCGGACTCTTCGGCATCCTTCTTCAACATGGTTCGATCACGCTATGGCAAGTACCGCTCAGCAACCTACTGCTTGCTCCGGTGAGTTTTATTCTTGCCGTCTTTGCCGTGCATTACAGCGGAAAAATCATTGCTCCCTGGCTGCCGCGGGATGAAACCACCGCCCTCGCAGAAGATGAGTTTATCGGCTGCATGGCGATTATTACCGGACATTCCGCAAGTGCAGGAACCCCCTGCGAAGGCAAATTTACCGATAAGTTCGGGCAGACTCACTATGTGCTGCTGGAGCCTGAAGCAGGCCAAGAATTCAAAAAAGGAGACAAGGTGCTGATTATCTGCCGACTCTCCGCAACGCGTTACCTGGCCGAGCTAAACCCCTGGCCAAATGTTTTGTAATTTTTACTTTAAGGGAATAACACAATGGATGATGTTTTTGGCATGTTACCTTCATGGATGTTTACCGCCATTGTGGCGGTGGTCGTCTTATTAATTATCGGGATTATCTTTGCCCGCCTGTATCGCCGCGCGTCTGCTGAACAGGCGTTTGTACGTACCGGACTTGGCGGGCAAAAAGTGGTGATGAGCGGCGGCGCAATTGTCATGCCCATCTTCCACGAAATTATTCCTATCAACATGAACACCCTCAAACTTGAGGTGAGCCGTTCGACTGTCGACAGCCTCATCACCAAAGACCGTATGCGCGTGGATGTTGTCGTCGCCTTTTTCGTGCGTGTAAAACCGTCTGTTGAAGGGATTGCTACCGCCGCACAGACGCTGGGACAGCGAACGCTGTCACCAGAGGATTTACGTGTGCTAATAGAAGATAAGTTTGTCGATGCCCTGCGTGCCACTGCGTCGCAGATGACCATGCATGAACTGCAGGATACGCGTGAAAACTTCGTTCAGGGCGTACAAAATACCGTCGCGGAAGACCTGTCCAAAAACGGCCTGGAACTCGAGAGCGTTTCACTCACCAACTTTAACCAGACCGAAAAAGTCCATTTCAACCCGAATAACGCCTTTGATGCCGAGGGTCTGACCAAGCTGACCCAGGAAACAGAACGCCGTCGCCGCGAACGTAACGAAGTCGAGCAGGACGTTGAAGTTGCGGTGCGCGAGAAAAACCGTGATGCGCTGGCGCGCAAGCTGGAGATCGAGCAGCAGGAAGCCTTCATGACGCTTGAGCAGGAGCAGCAGGTGAAGACCCGCACGGCCGAGCAAAACGCCAAAATTGCCGCATTCGAAGCTGAACGTCATCGTGAAGCTGAGCAGACACGCATTCTTGCCGAACGCCAGATTCAGGAAACGGAAATCGAGCGCGAACAGGCGGTGCGATCAAGAAAAGTCGAGGCCGAGCGTGAAGTTCGCATCAAAGAGATCGAACAGCAGCAGGCAACGGAGATCGCCAACCAAACCAAGTCCATCGCCATTGCCGCCAAGTCCGAACAGCAGTCTCAGGCCGAAGCGCGTGCTAACGATGCCCTGGCCGAAGCGGTTCGCGCCCAGCAGAACGTAGAAACCACCCGCCAGACCGCAGAAGCGGATCGAGCCAAACAGGTTGCGCTGATCGCCGCTGCGCAGGATGCAGAAACCCAGGCGGTTGAACTGACCGTCCGGGCAAAAGCCGAAAAAGAAGCCGCAGAATTGCAGGCGGCAGCAATTGTTGAACTGGCCGAAGCGACGCGGAAAAAAGGTCTGGCGGAAGCCGAAGCCCAGCGTGCGCTCAACGATGCCATCAACGTGCTTTCCGACGAACAGACCAGCCTGAAATTTAAGCTGGCTCTGCTGCAGTCTCTGCCAGCGGTTATTGAGAAATCCGTTGAGCCAATGAAGTCTATCGACGGAATCAAGATTATTCAGGTTGATGGCCTGAATCGTGGCGGCGCCGTCGGTGAAGTAAGCGCAGGTAACGTAAGCAGTGGAAATTTGGCTGAGCAGGCATTATCAGCAGCTCTTGCCTATCGTACACAAGCGCCGCTGATTGATTCGCTGTTAAATGAAATTGGCTTATCCGGCGGTTCACTGTCGGCACTGGCCGAGCCGCTGAAATCTGTGGAAAGCAACGCTGTGACTCAGGAATAAACCGTAATAATGCCGGATAGTGTCGCTATCCGGCTATCAGGTCAGAGCTCACTTATCGCTGTCTTTCTGGATCTTCTTGATGATATTGGTCGTTGAGCAGCCATCTTCGAAGTTCAGCACCAGCACTTCACCGCCGTTTGCCCATACCTCTTTGCTACCCGCAATATCTTCCGGCTTATAGTCGCCGCCTTTAACCAGCAGATCCGGCAGGATGCCGGCGATCAGACGCTGCGGTGTATCTTCTTCAAACGAGACCACCCAGTCGACGGATTCCAGCGCGCCCAACACGATCATGCGCTGTTCCAGCGGGTTGACTGGACGCGTTTCGCCTTTCAGACGTTTGGTCGATGCATCGCTGTTTACCGCCACGATCAGGCGATCGCCCAGCTTGCGCGCATTCGCCAGATAAGAAACGTGGCCCGCATGCAGGATGTCGAACACGCCGTTGGTCATCACCACTTTCTCACCACGCTTGCGCGCGCTGGCAACGGCCTGTTTCAGCTCAGATTCGTTCATCACGCCAAAACCAGTATCAGCCCGGCCACGCACAGCGTTTTCGAGTTCAATCGGAGAAACGGTGGAGGTTCCCAGTTTACCGACCACAACACCGGCTGCAGCGTTAGCAAAATAGCACGCCTCTTCCAGTGAATTACCCGCCGCCAGCGTCGCCGCCAGCACACCGATTACCGTATCGCCCGCACCGGTCACGTCATACACTTCCTGCGCCTGCGTCGGCATATGCAGTGGCGATTTGCCCGGTTGCAGCAACGTCATACCCTGTTCTGAACGGGTAACCAGCAGTGCGGAAAGGTCGAAATCAGCAATCAATTTCATGCCGCGCTCAACCAGTTCATCTTCGCTTTTGCATTTACCGACTACCGCTTCAAACTCAGACAGGTTGGGCGTCAGCAGCGTTGCGCCGCGGTAGCGTTCAAAATCGGTCCCTTTCGGATCGATAAGTACCGGCACGCCAGCCTTACGCGCCAGCGCAATCATCTGCTGCACGCTTGCCAGCGCGCCTTTGGCGTAATCGGAGAGCACCAGAGCGCCAATAGAGCCCAGCGCCTGATTAATACGCTCGTGCAGCGGTTGCGGATCCACGCCTTCAAAACCCTCTTCGAAATCCAGGCGAATCAACTGCTGGTTGCGGGAGAGCACGCGCAGTTTGGTGATTGTCGGATGCGTCGGCACGGAAACGAAATCGCATTTTACGTTCACATCCGCCAGTGTTTTGCTCAGCGCCTGCGCCGCGTCGTCAATACCGGTCAAACCCACCAGACGGGAATTTGCACCCAGAGAGGCAATGTTCATCGCCACGTTTGCTGCGCCACCGGGACGTTCTTCGATGGTATCGACCTTCACCACCGGAACCGGCGCTTCAGGTGAAATACGGTTGGTAGGACCGTACCAGTAGCGATCCAGCATCACATCACCGACAACCATGACTCCTGCACGTTCAAACTCTGGCAGCGTTACTTTCATTCCTGTCTCCTGAGAGATTCTCTGAGGGTCTTAAAATTTGCGCGCGATAATAGCACACTTCACTCGGCAACCAGCCACTTCTGCCAGCTGTCATGCACCAGCGTACGTTCAGCGTTGAAGTGTTCCGGCGCTACATGGCCTGGAAGTTCCTGCAACGCAAGATGGTGCAGTTCGTCGCGCAGCGTTGTATAAGCGCGGGTAAGTGCCAGCGCTTCCTGCTCATCCATAATGTCGTTTTGTGCCAGTAATTCCAGAATGCGCACGTTATCCGACCAGCGCGTCAGCTTCGGTTTTTCATGCGCATAGCGCAGCACTAAATATTGCGTAATAAACTCAATGTCGGTAATGCCACCTTCGTCAGCTTTAATATCAAAGCGATCGCGATGCTTATTGCCCAAATGGGCGCGCATTTTCTCACGCATTTCACGCACGTCGGTCTGCAAGGTTTTTCCATCACGGACGAGGGTCATGATATCGCGACGAATCGCATCAAACTGAGAGGTCAACTGCGGGTCGCCGTATACCACGCGAGCACGCACCAGCGCCTGATGCTCCCACGTCCACGCTTCGTTGCGTTGGTAATCGGCGAAAGCGTCGATTGATGTCACCAGCATTCCCGCCGCGCCGGATGGACGCAGCCGCGCATCCACTTCGTACAAAATACCAGACGAGGTGCGGGTGCTGAAAAGGTGCATAATGCGCTGCGACAAACGCAGATAGAACTGTCGCCCGTCAATCTCACGCTCACCGTCCGTCATTACGTCCATCGGACAATCATGCAGGAAGATCAAATCAAGATCCGAACTGTAGCCCAGTTCCCAGCCGCCCAGTTTGCCATAGCCAACGACGGCAAAACCGCGCCCCTCACGCTCGTCAAGATGGGTAGGTTGCCCGTAGCGGGCGACCATTTGCGTCCACGCCTGCTGGACTACCGCATCGATCATGGCTTCCGCCAGCCAGGTTAAGTGGTCGCTCACCTTCATCACTGGCAGCGTACCGGCAATATCAGCCGCGGCAATTCGCAAAAGCTGCGTTTGCTTAAACTGTCGCAGCGCTTCCAGTTGCTGTTCTTCGTCATCTTCCGGTACGCGCAGCAAATACTGGCGCAGCTCATCACGGTAAGCATCCGTCGCGGTGGGTTGATACAGGGTGTTCGGATCCAGCAGTTCATCGAGCAACAGCGGATACCGCGCCAGCTGGCTGGCAATCATCGGCGAGGCGGCACAGAGTGAAATCAGGTGCTTAAGCGCTCCCGGGAATTCGCTCAGCAGCTCCAGATAGGTGGTGCGGGTCACAATGCCGACCAGCAGCGGAGTGATGCGCGACAGCGGTATTGAGGCGTCGTCACGCGTACAGACATCGCTCAACAGATGCGGCATTAAATGATCCAGCACCTGGCGTCCACGTGGGCCAATAGTGCGTTTATCCAGCTCTTTGCGGAAATCAGCAATCAGAGACAGCACGCGCCGGCGATCGTCATCTGCCAGATGCGTCAGCACCGGCGTGGTATCATCTTCCTGTAATGCGTCCTGCCACAGTTCGCGCCACTGCTCAGAGAGCGATTCTTCCTGGGTTTCAGCTTCGTCATCGCCAATCAGCTCGTTGAATACCCGGCGCACATTGTCCATATGATTGACCAGCACATCGGTTAACTGCTGCCAGTCATCAACGTTCATCCCCCACGCCAGTCGCGCGCGATTCAGTTCATCGCCCGGCAGCGTCTGGGTCTGCTCATCATTGATACTTTGCAGCAGATTTTCCAGGCGGCGCAAATAGAGATAGGCTGCGCGCAGTTGTTCCGCGTCGGTATCAGACAGCAGATGCAATTCATTGATGGCGCTGAGCGTCGGTAACAGCGATCGGGATTGCAGAGACGGCTCGCGCCCACCGCGAATAAGCTGGAATACCTGCACGATAAATTCGATTTCACGAATACCGCCCGCCCCCAGCTTAATGTTGTCTTTCAGGCCTCGGCGGCGCACTTCACGGGCAATCATCCCTTTCATGTTTCGCAGAGACTGGATCACGCTGAAATCAATATAGCGGCGGAAGACAAATGGCCGCAGCATCGCGCGAAGTTCACTGACGTAGGTACCGTCGGAATCGCCCATAATGCGGGCTTTGACCATCGCATAACGTTCCCAGTCGCGCCCTTGTTCCTGGTAATAATCTTCAAGCGCAGAGAAACTCAGCACCAGCGGGCCGCTGTCGCCAAACGGGCGTAAACGCATGTCCACCCGATAGACAAAACCATCCATTGTGGGCTGATCCAACACCTTGATGAGCCGCTGCCCCATGCGAGTAAAGAACTGCGCGTTCTCCAGCTCGCGACGCCCGCCCTGCGTACTGCCGTGCTCCGGCCAGGCAAAAATCAGGTCAATATCAGAGGAAAAATTCAGCTCGCCGCCGCCGAGTTTTCCCATACCTAAAATCAGCAGCGGCTGCGCAACACCTTCAGGATTACAGGGCGTTCCCCACTCGCGACAGCAGGCGGCGTATAACCAGTCACGCGCGGCGACGATCAACGTTTCAGCCAGATGACTTAGCTGCTGCAAAATACTCTCTTCGGTCACCAGCGACAGTGTCTGCGCCCAGGCGATACGCACCATGATACGACGGCGAAACAAGCGCAGCTCACGCATCAGCGTGTTTTCGTCGCTGACATCGACCAATGCTTGCTGTAACCACTCGGCATAATGTTGCCATTCATCCGCCTGAGGTGGCGTACTTTCCAGCTCAGACAGCCATTCGGGATGGGCAATCATGCTGTCGCGGACAAAATCACTGAATGTAAGCACTGACTTCGCCTGCACGCTAAGCGAGGACTCAGAGATTGCTGCTGGCAGCCGCTCAACAACGGTCGGCCAGTACTGCTGTAACGGTGAAGAGAGCTGCTTCATGTATGGGACATCCTTTGCGTATTGAGGCCTCAACCCTAATTATCGTTTTCCGCTGTGCAGCCAGAACGGTTCCAGCGCGATCGCCTCGTTGCGGAAGTGTTCAATTTCAATATATTGGTTGGCCGCAATGGCGTGACGTAAGCCCTGCCAGTTGGCGATCCATTCCGATGCGACATTTTCGTCGTAGTATCCCGCCAGCATCAGCATGCTATCAATATTGCGCGTCAGGCGCGGCAGCTGATCGACGTACTTATCGCCCAACGGCTGAGCGAAAGTGGTTTTCAGTTCAGCGGCATGGCGTGAGAGATGCGTATCCGAGAAACGCTTAAAGGAGTCGGCAATTTTACCCTGCGCCTTCGCATCAAGGAACGGCTGCCACCCTTTGGTCACCAGCCATTCGGTTAACGCCAGTTTGGCCATCGCCGTTTGGGTGCTGTAAACCGCCGAAACGGCAGACACATCAGACGCGATGATCGCTTCCGACTGGGTCAACAAATCACGTAAGTGAGCGCTCGCTTTTCGTGGCACGCAGCCACCAAACAGCATCAGAATGTGGCGTACCAGCCCCATTGCAGCCAAAACCTCGGCTTTCGCCCCTTTGACGCCGCGTACCCACAGCTCTTCATGGTACTGCCACTGTGATAATGCCAGCTCCAGCGCCGCTTCCATCCCCTGCTCAATACTCGCCTTCGCCGGAACCTGCAAAATGCGCGTCGGTTTGAGTTCACGCGGCGCATTCCCCTGAGCCAGATGATAGCCGCGCGCCGCTTTGCTCAGGCTGCCCTGGCGTAGACCGGCTTGCGAAACCAGCTGGTTTGCCAGCTTCAGTACCGCCCGGGTATCGCCGCTTAGCAGCTCAAGTTCAAGCTCACAGAGAGGTTCAGCACATTCGCCCGCTTTTACTTCCCCGAGATCGAGGGCGATTTCAATACGGCTGCCGTCAACATCCAGGCACCATTTCTCACGATAAAAATCGGTGCTGAACAGTGGTTGCACCTGAGAGGCAAGTTCAGCAGGCAGTTCGCCATCTGGCCAGACTTCCGTTGGGAACAAGGCGAGATCCAGCTCAGGCACGCTCAGCGCAACGTTAAATTCCGGTCGCTGATGCAGGCCGCCCGTCACGCGTCCGGCAATTTTCATGGTCATTTCGTAATGACCGTTTTCACCGCGAATACGCAGCCCCATATCGTGATTACGCAACCACGCATCCGGCGTTTCGTAGTAAATATTCAGCAACTGGCTGGGCGCATGATGCTCTCCCCCCAGCGTATTCAGACATTCACGCAGCGCATCTACAGCGTCACTATTGACGATAAATTTTAATTCGATTTCCTGGGCCATGGTCTTGTACTTATGGGTTATGTCACAGTTGAGAAAACTGACTGCGAACTAAGTTCGTTCTTTATGGTCAGTAGATAGTATTTTGCGCCAAATTGCCATGCAACGAGCAATTTGACGGGCGTAAAAGTTTCGGGTGGTGGCAAAAAGGACACAGATGATTCCGATTGATGTCGAATGCTTTGCGTAGAGACACTGATGCCACTACTATCGTTCCACTTTCTATGACAATAACGACAGCCTGATGCCAAAATTACGCCTGATTGGATTAACTTTACTCGCACTTAGCGCCACTGCAGTCTCTCATGCCGAAGAAAAGCGCTATGTCTCTGACGAACTGAACACCTGGGTCCGCAGCGGTCCGGGAGATAATTATCGCCTCGTGGGTACGGTTAACGCCGGCGAGGAAGTCACGCTATTACAGACCGATGCCAACACCAACTACGCCCAGGTGAAAGACAGCACCGGACGTACCGCCTGGATCCCACTGAAAGAGCTGAACAGTACGCCGAGCCTGCGTACCCGCGTTCCCGACCTGGAAAACCAGGTTAAGACCTTGACCGATAAGCTCAATAATATCGATACCACATGGAATCAGCGTACCGCCGACATGCAGCAAAAGGTAGCACAAAGCGACAGCGTGATTGACGGGCTGAAACAAGAAAACCAGAAGCTGAAGAACGAACTTATCGTGGCGCAAAAGAAGGTGAGCGCAGCCAACCTTCAGCTTGATGACAAGCAGCGTACTATCATCATGCAATGGTTTATGTATGGCGGCGGCGTGCTGGGTCTTGGTCTGCTGCTCGGTCTGGTTCTGCCACACATGATCCCAAGCCGTAAACGCAAAGATCGCTGGATGAACTGAATCGCCTTCTCCGCCACACTGACATATGATTAAGGAATGTTTTTTTCAAAAGGAAAGTGGCGTGAAGATTTATCTGGTCGGTGGTGCAGTTCGGGATGCGTTATTAGGGCTACCGATTAAAGATAAAGATTGGGTCGTAGTCGGCGCCACGCCGCAAGGAATGCTCAACGCGGGTTACCAGCAGGTAGGTCGCGATTTTCCCGTGTTTCTGCACCCGCAAACCCGGGAAGAGTATGCGCTGGCACGTACTGAACGTAAATCAGGCTCAGGATATACCGGATTCACCTGCTACGCCGCGCCAGATGTGACGCTGGAGGCCGATCTTCAGCGTCGCGACCTGACCATCAACGCAATGGCCCGCGATGACGACGGGGAGATTATCGACCCGTATAATGGACTCGACGATCTGGAAAACCGCCTGCTGCGCCATGTTTCCCCTGCTTTTAGCGAAGATCCGCTACGCGTGTTGCGCGTGGCGCGCTTTGCTGCCCGTTATGCACACCTCGGCTTTCGTATTGCCGACGAAACCATGACGCTGATGCGCGAGATGAACGCCGCTGGCGAGCTGGAACACCTGACGCCAGAGCGCGTGTGGAAAGAAACGGAAGGCGCCTTAACCACCCGTAATCCACACGTTTTTTTTCAGGTCCTGCGCGACTGTGGCGCACTGCGCGTTCTGTTTCCTGAAGTGGATGCCCTGTTCGGCGTCCCTGCGCCCGCGCAATGGCACCCGGAAATTGATACCGGCATTCACACGCTGATGACGCTGTCGATGGCAGCCATGTTAAGCCCGGAGGTCGACGTGCGTTTCGCCACGCTGTGCCACGATCTTGGCAAAGCTTTAACGCCTAAAGCGCTATGGCCGCGCCATCACGGCCACGGTCCGGCGGGCGTTAAGCTGGTCGAGCAACTGTGTCAGCGCCTGCGCGTGCCGAATGACATCCGTGATTTAGCCAAACTGGTGGCCGAGTTCCACGACCTGATTCATACCTTCCCGATCCTGCAGCCGAAAACCATCGTTAAGCTGTTTGATTCCATCGATGCCTGGCGTAAACCGCAGCGCGTGGAGCAAATCGCCCTGACCAGCGAGGCCGACGTGCGTGGGCGAACCGGTTTTGAAGCGGCGGATTACCCGCAAGGCAGGTTGTTGCGCGAGGCCTGGCAGGTTGCGCAGGCGGTACCCACGAAAGATGTCGTGGAAGCGGGATTCAAAGGTCAGGCAATTCGTGAAGAACTGACCCGACGTCGCATCGCAGCGGTGGCTAACTGGAAGGAGAAGCGGTGTCCTAAACCCACCGCCTGAACGGATATCACCCCAGGCCGGATAAGGCGGAACGCCGCCATCCGGCACCAGGTTAGTCATCAGAAGAACACGACGTAAACGGCAGCGGCCACAATAAAGCGGTAAATCGCAAACGGAATGAACGAAATGCGCTTAATCAGCTGCAGGAAGGTTTTGATCGCGACCAGCGCCACAATAAATGCCGTCACGAAGCCAACTGCAAACATCGGTATATCTGATGCGCTGAGGAACGACCAGCTTTTGTAAAGATCCAGCGCCGTGGCGCCCATCATCATCGGTACCGCCAGCAGGAATGAAAACTCAGAAGCCGCGTAACGGCTCACCCCCATCAGCATACCGCCAGAAATCGTCGCACCGGAACGAGAAAAGCCCGGCCACAGCGCCAGACACTGAAAACAGCCAATCATAAACGCCTGGCGATAGGTCATATCATCCAGACCCGGCGCGCGCGGCTCTTTCGGCTTCAGGCATTCTGCGGCAATCAGCAGCACGCCCCCAACCACCAGCGCATACATCACGTTGATCGGGTTAAACAGCGACTTGATGGTGTCGTGGAACACCAGCCCCAGTACAACGGCCGGAATCATCCCCAACAGGATATGTCCCAGCGTCAGCCGACCTTTGCCTGTCCCTTCATGTGGGTCCTTGCCGAAGTGAATGCCGATCAGGCCAAACAAACGTCGCCAGAACATCACCACCACTGCCAGAATAGACCCCAACTGGATCACCACCTCGAATGTTTTTGCGGTATCACCCTCAAAACCCAACAGGTGGCCAACAATAATCATATGGCCGGTACTGGAAACGGGTAAAAATTCCGTCAATCCTTCGACCACACCCAAAATTGCCGCCACCAGCAGCGAGTGCATATCACTCATTAATAAACCCCTAGATAGAGAAACCACGGCAAAAAAGAGCCGACGAAAGGACTCTTTTATACCCGTTTGATTTAGAAATTATTAAATTAATTATTTTCTTTCAGATTATTGCCACGCTCAATGACGACCCCGACGTTTGCCGCACGGGCTACCGCACCAGGTTTACTGAGTTTGATCCGCACCCATGGTGAATTAAAGCGGCTAAGTAGCATATCCGCCACCTCTTCCGCCACACGTTCTACCAGCGCAAAACGCCCACATTCCACATGGTTAACAACCGTTTGTGCAATATCAGCATAGCTCAGGCAATCAGCCACATCATCGCTTTTAGCCGCTTTGCGGTTATCCCACGCCATTTCGATATCGAACACCAACTGCTGTTCAATCGTTTGTTCCCAGTCGTAAACACCGATAGTGGTGATTACGGAAAGTTGCTCTATAAATACAATATCCATCACGACCTGCCTGCTTTTTGGCTAACCCGGATACCACTTCCGGCGAAATATGCGTATTATCCACAGAAGTAGCGTTTTACACGACATTTTCAAAACGGAACAGCTTATGAGTGCAATCGCGCCTGGAATGATTATCTTCGCGTACCTCTGTGGCTCAATTTCCAGTGCTATTCTGGTATGCCGCCTTGCTGGATTGCCGGACCCGCGGGACAGTGGTTCTGGGAATCCGGGCGCGACGAATGTATTGCGAATCGGTGGCAAGGGAGCCGCCGTCGCGGTGCTGATTTTCGACGTCCTGAAAGGTATGTTACCCGTCTGGGGTGCCTATGCGCTAGGCATCAGCCCCTTCTGGCTGGGATTGATCGCAATCGCCGCCTGTCTGGGACACATTTGGCCGGTATTCTTCGGTTTTAAAGGTGGGAAAGGCGTTGCCACCGCCTTTGGCGCAATTGCGCCGATTGGCTGGGATTTAACCGGCGTGATGGCCGGAACCTGGCTGCTAACCGTCCTGTTAAGCGGCTATTCGTCGTTAGGCGCTATTGTCAGCGCACTGATTGCCCCTTTTTACGTCTGGTGGTTCAATCCCCAATTCACTTTCCCGGTGTCCATGTTGTCGTGCTTAATTCTGCTTCGTCACCATGACAACATTCAGCGCCTGTGGCGTCGTCAGGAACCGAAGATCTGGACCAAGTTGAAGAAAAAACGCGAAAAAGACCCCGAGTGATTTTATTGTCGGATAGTGACGCGTCGGCGTCTTATCCGGCCTCGGGGATGTGATACCCTTCCACCGGCTTACCTAATCGACGCTGACACCACGTCGCCAGAAACTCCACGCACACGCGAAGCTTCACGCTGCGATACAGCGGCTCCTGATAAACCGCCCAGATATTGGCGCTTTGCGCATAGTCCGGCAGCACCCGCACCAGTTCCCCGCTAGCCAGAAATGGCTGCAGGTCCCATTCGGAACGCAACATAATCCCTTTTCCCTGCAGCGCCCACTGCAGCACAATCTCACCACTGTTAGAAGAAAGATGTCCCGCCACCTTAACCGACTTTTTCTCCTGACCGTTATCCAGTTCCCACACCCCGTGAGTCATATCCCGTTCTTTGGTGACCAGGCAATCATGTCGAATTAATTCTGGTAACGTCGTCGGCTCACCGTATTTCTGTAAATACGTCGGTGCCGCGCATAATATCCTTTTGTTTTTCGTTAACAAATGCGCAATATAATAATCAGGAATCTCATCATTGATGCGAATATCCAAATCGATATTATCCTGCGCCAAATCAATTTGCCGATCGTAAAGTTCGAAATGTACCTGTAATTCAGGATAGCTGTGCATCAATTCTGTAATTGCCGGTGCAATATAACTGCGCCCAAAACCAAAGCTACAGCCGATACGAATCATCCCTGCCGGACGCGTTTTGAGTTGCGTAACGTCATCGACCAAATGCTGATAGCTTGCGAGGATCGCCTGCGCGTGTTCATAGCAACGTTGACCACTCTCCGTTAGCGCCACGCCGCGTGCCGAGCGGCTTAGCAACGTAGCCCCTAGCGTAGACTCAAGGATCTGAATGCGCTTCGTCACAAACGCAGGCGTCTGGCCCAGCGTCGCGGCGGCGGCGCTAAAGCTGCCGCTATGAACAATTTCAACCAGCACCTGCAGGTCTTTCGCCAGGGGATACGTGTTCAGCATGATCGGTAATCCGTAATGTGATTAACCGCAGTGTAATTCTCTCATGCGTATTAAACCCTGCTCTGCCGCAATTTTTATTGCCTTATCTGGACATCATTCACGAACTGTTAATTGGATATTCACAGTGCCAAATAATATAAATCCACATTTTTAGTGTTAATTTGTGGCGGAGAGTTTATTTCCAGATAAATAAAAGAACTGGAGTTAATAAGATGAGCAATCAAAATAACCAACATGCGATAACTACGCTGACGAACATTGTCGCCGACTTTACCGCCATGATTTCTACCCGCATGCCTGACGACGTTGTGGATAAATTAAAGCAACTGCGTGAAGGCGAAACCTCGCCGATGGGTAAAATCATCTACCACACCATGTTTGACAACATGCAGAAGGCAATCGACCTGAATCGTCCAGCCTGCCAGGACACCGGTGAGATCATGTTTTTTGTGAAGGTTGGTTCCCGTTTTCCGCTCCTCGGCGAACTGCAAAGCATTCTGAAACAGGCCGTTGAAGACGCTACGGTAAAAGCGCCGCTGCGCCATAACGCGGTTGAGATTTTTGACGAAGTGAATACCGGAAAAAATACCGGTACGGGCGTGCCGTGGGTCACCTGGGACATCATCCCTGATAATGATGACGCGGAAATCGAAGTCTACATGGCAGGCGGCGGCTGTACGCTGCCAGGGCGCTCAAAAGTGTTAATGCCTTCTGAAGGCTATGAAGGCGTGGTGAAATTTGTCTTCGAAAATATCTCCACGCTGGCTGTTAACGCCTGTCCGCCGGTATTGGTAGGTGTGGGTATAGCCACCTCTGTAGAAACCGCTGCCGTGCTTTCTCGTAAAGCGGTGCTACGCCCTATCGGATCACGCCATCCAAACCCAAAAGCGGCTGAGCTGGAACTGCGTCTGGAAGAAGGGCTTAACCGTCTGGGCATTGGGCCGCAAGGGTTGACCGGGAATAGCTCGGTGATGGGCGTACATATCGAATCCGCCGCGCGCCACCCGTCGACTATCGGCGTTGCCGTCTCTACCGGCTGCTGGGCGCACCGTCGCGGCACGCTGTTGGTTCATGCCGACCTCTCCTTCGAAAACTTGTCTCACACCCGGAGCGCGTTATGAAAAAGATCCTCACAACCCCGATCAAAGCCGAAGATCTGGCAGACATTCGCGTTGGCGATGTCATTTACCTGAGCGGCACGCTGGTGACCTGCCGTGACGTTTGCCACCGCCGCCTGATCGAATTGAAGCGCCCGATTCCTTATGACCTGAACGGCAAAGCCATTTTCCATGCGGGCCCGATCGTCCGTAAGAACGGTGATAAATGGGAGATGGTCTCCGTTGGCCCAACTACCAGCATGCGTATGGAAGCGTTTGAGAAAGACTTTATCGAGCAGACGGGCGTCAAGCTGGTGGTCGGCAAGGGCGGCATGGGACCGCTGACGGAAGAAGGCTGTAAGCAGTTCAAAGCGCTGCACGTCATCTTCCCCGCAGGCTGTGCGGTCGTGGCGGCAACTCAGGTTGAAGAAATTGAAGAGGTACACTGGACCGAACTCGGCATGCCGGAATCTCTGTGGGTATGCCGGGTAAAAGAGTTTGGCCCGCTGATCGTTTCCATCGATACCCACGGCAATAACCTGATTGCCGAAAACAAAAAGCTGTTCGCTGAACGTCGCGATCCTATCGTCGATGAAATCTGCGAGCACGTGCACTACATCAAATAACCCTCCCGGAGGGGCGTAACGCCTCTCCCTCTTCGCAGGGGTACAACAATGGCACCTTTAGCTGGTTGGTGGCGATACCTGGCTCCGCTGGTGGTCATCGCCATTATTGCTGTTCTTCCCGTCCCCACCGGTCTTGAGAGTCATACATGGCTCTATTTTGCCGTCTTTACCGGTGTGATTGTCGGGCTTATTCTGGAACCTGTACCGGGCGCGGTAGTGGCGATGATTGGCATTTCGATCATCGCCGTCCTTTCACCGTGGCTGCTGTTCAGCCCGGAGCAACTCGCGCAGGACGGTTTTAAATTTACCGCCAAATCACTGTCGTGGGCGGTATCTGGCTTTTCAAACTCGGTTATCTGGCTGATCTTCGCGGCCTTTATGTTTGGTACCGGCTATGAGAAAACCGGACTCGGTCGGCGTATCGCGCTGATGCTGGTGAAAAAGATGGGGCACCGGACGCTGTTTCTCGGCTATGCGGTGATGTTCTCTGAGCTTATCCTCGCCCCCGTCACACCTTCCAACTCCGCACGCGGAGCCGGAATAATCTACCCGATTATCCGCAACCTGCCGCCGCTGTATAACTCACAGCCCAATAGTACCAGTTCACGCTCCATTGGCTCATACATCATGTGGATGGGCATTGTCGCCGACTGCGTCACCAGCGCCATTTTCTTAACGGCGATGGCACCGAACCTGCTGTTGATCGGCCTGATGAAAGGTGCGTCCCACACGGCGCTGAGCTGGGGCGACTGGTTCTTAGGCATGCTGCCGCTGAGCATTTTGCTGGTGTTGACCGTGCCGTGGTTGGCGTATGTGTTGTACCCACCGGTACTGAAATCCGGCGATCAGGTTCCACGCTGGGCGGATACAGAGCTAAAAGCGATGGGACCGCTCTGCGCTCGCGAGAAAAAGATGCTGGTGCTGATGGTCGGCGCGCTGGTACTGTGGATCTTCGGCGGCGATTTTATTGACGCCGCGATGGTCGGATACAGCGTAGTGGCCTTGATGCTGGTTTTGCGCATCATCAGTTGGGATGACATCGTCAGTAATAAAGCCGCGTGGAACGTCTTTTTCTGGCTGGCCTCGCTGATCACGCTCGCCACCGGACTGAACAACACCGGCTTTATCTCCTGGTTTGGCAAACTGCTGGCGGGAGGACTGAGCGGCTATTCGCCGATGATGGTGATGGTGGCGCTCATCGTGGTGTTCTACCTGCTACGCTACTTCTTTGCCAGCGCCACGGCGTATACCTCTGCCCTGGCGCCAATGATGATTGCCGCCGCGCTGGCGATGCCGGAAATCCCATTACCGGTCTTCTGCCTGATGGTTGGTGCCGCCATTGGTCTGGGCAGCATTCTGACCCCTTACGCCACCGGTCCTAGCCCTATCTACTACGGCAGCGGCTATTTGCCGACGGTGGATTACTGGCGGCTCGGCGCTATTTTTGGCCTGATTTTTCTCGTTCTGCTGGTGATCACCGGTCTGGTCTGGATGCCCCTCGTTTTACTGTAAAACCCTGGTGGGGCGGCGTATTGTCGCCCCTTAATCCATAAGCTTCTCATATGATCGATTTCCCGATGCGCTGAGGCATACTTTTTTGTATGCAAACACCCTCATGCTGATAAGAGAAACGCTCTGGACACGGTTGCGCACGAGACACTCACAAGGGGCTGGCAGGCCGAACTGGATCTGCATTTTACCCGCACTGGGCACAAAACGGTGCTCGCCTCGGCGCGTCATCATGGTCCATTGACGGTTCAGCGTCCGTTTTACCCGGAAGAGGACGTCTGTCACCTCTATTTGCTTCATCCACCGGCGGGGATCGTTGGCGGAGATGAGCTTCATATTGCCGTCACACTCGACGAAAACAGCCATGCGTTAATCACCCAGCCCGGCGCGGGCAAGTTTTATCGCAGTCGTGGGCCACAAGCGTTGCTGCACCAGCATTTCACGCTCGCTTCGAATGCCACGCTGGAGTGGCTGCCGCAGGATACGATCCTCTTTCCCGGCGCCAACGCTGTTATTCAGTCCGTCTTTCACATCGCATCAGAGAGTCGCTTGCTGGCCTGGGATCTACTGTGTCTCGGGCGACCGGTTATGCAAGAAATCTTCAGCCACGGCGTGCTGCAAAACCGTCTGGAAGTGTGGCGGGATGGCCAGCCGCTGCTGATAGAACGCTTGCAGTTGCAGGAGGGAGACCTGAGTGGCGTTGCGCATCATCCCTGGGTCGGCACGTTGCTGTGTTATCCGGCCAGCGAACACATGCTGGAGGGCACGCGCGAACGGCTTACATCACTTGGCGATTACGCCGGAGCAACGCTTAATGACTCGCTGCTGACAATCCGCTTTCTTGCCGACGACAACCTGATTGTACAGCGCGTTATGCGTGACATCTGGCAATTCCTGCGCCCGCTGCTGACACATAAAACGCCTGTACTACCGCGAATCTGGCAAACCTAAGAGAACCCTTATGGAACTGACTCCCAGAGAAAAAGATAAGTTGTTGCTGTTTACCGCCGCACTGGTAGCGGAACGTCGTCTGGCCCGAGGGCTGAAGCTGAACTACCCGGAATCGGTGGCGCTGATTAGCGCTTTCATCATGGAAGGCGCGCGCGACGGGCAAACCGTGGCCGCACTGATGGAAGACGGACGTCACGTGCTGCGTCGCGATCAGGTGATGGAAGGCGTACCGGAAATGATCCCGGATATTCAGGTTGAAGCCACGTTTCCGGACGGCTCGAAGCTGGTCACCGTCCACAACCCGATCGTCTAAGGAGCGGTAATGATCCCAGGTGAATATCAAATCGCAAAAGGCAATATCGCGCTCAACCAAGGGCGGGAGACCTGCACGATCGTGGTGGAAAATCATGGCGACAGACCCATCCAGGTGGGATCGCACTATCACTTTTCTGAAGTGAACCCGGCACTGCGCTTTGACAGGCTGGCCGCACGCGGCTTTCGTCTGAACATTGCGGCGGGCACGGCGGTACGTTTTGAGCCGGGACAAAAACGCGAAGTCGAACTGGTGCGCGTCGCTGGCGCACAAAGGATCGTCGGGTTTCGCAGCGAAGTGATGGGCGCGCTGGAGGCAGATAATGAGTGAAATTTCCCGGCAGGCGTACGCCGACATGTTTGGCCCAACCACCGGCGATAAGGTGCGACTGGCGGATACTGACCTGTGGATCGAGGTGGAAAAAGACTTCACCACCTACGGCGAAGAGGTCAAATTCGGCGGCGGCAAAGTGATCCGCGACGGTATGGGTCAGGGACAAATGTGCGCGCAAGCGTGTGTGGATCTGGTAATAACCAACGCGTTGATCGTCGATCACTGGGGGATCGTGAAAGCGGATATCGGCATCAAAGCTGGCAGGATCTTCGCCATCGGCAAAGCGGGCAACCCTGATATTCAGCCCAACGTCACGATCCCGATAGGTGTGGGAACTGAAGTCATCGCCGGGGAGGGTAAGATCGTCACCGCGGGCGGCGTGGATACGCATATTCACTGGATCTGCCCGCAGCAGGCGCAAGAAGCGCTGGTTTCCGGCGTGACGACGATGGTAGGCGGCGGCACCGGACCGGCCGCCGGAACTCACGCCACCACCTGTACGCCGGGTCCGTGGTACATCGCGCGCATGCTGCAGGCGGCAGACGCGTTGCCGGTTAATATTGGTTTGCTGGGCAAGGGTAACGGCTCAAACCCTGACGCCCTGCGCGAGCAAATCACGGCCGGTGCCATTGGCCTGAAGATCCATGAAGACTGGGGCGCCACGCCCGCCGCCATCGACTGCGCGCTGACCGTGGCCGACGAAATGGACATCCAGGTAGCGTTGCACAGCGACACGCTCAATGAGTCCGGTTTCGTGGAAGATACGCTGGCGGCGATTGGCGATCGTACCATTCATACCTTCCATACCGAAGGCGCGGGCGGCGGTCATGCGCCGGATATCATCACCGCCTGCGCACATCCGAATATTTTGCCCTCCTCCACCAACCCGACGCTGCCTTATACCGTCAACACCATCGACGAGCATCTCGACATGCTGATGGTTTGCCACCATCTCGATCCAGATATCGCCGAAGACGTGGCCTTTGCCGAATCACGCATTCGCCGGGAAACGATCGCTGCCGAAGATGTGCTGCATGACATTGGCGCGTTTTCCCTGACCTCGTCCGATTCACAGGCAATGGGGCGCGTGGGCGAAGTGATCCTGCGCACCTGGCAGGTGGCACACCGTATGAAGGCGCAGCGTGGCCCACTGGCTGAAGAAACCGGCGACAACGACAACCTGCGCGTTAAACGCTACGTCGCCAAATACACCATCAATCCGGCGCTAACCCACGGTATCGCCCATGAAGTCGGCTCCGTTGAACCTGGCAAACTGGCTGATCTGGTGCTGTGGTCACCGGCATTCTTTGGCGTAAAACCGGCGACGATCGTTAAAGGCGGGATGATCGCCTGTGCGCCGATGGGCGACATCAATGCCTCGATTCCCACCCCGCAGCCGGTGCATTACCGCATGATGTTTGGCGCACTTGGTGCAGCGCGGCATCACACCCGGTTGACCTTTATTTCGCAGGCCGCTGACGCGCAAAACATCCCGCAGCATCTCAACCTGCAAAGCGCCATCGCCGTCGTCAAAGGGTGCAGAACGGTGAAAAAGGCCGACATGATCCACAACGACCTGCAACCCAATATCACTGTCGATGCTCAGACCTACGAGGTGCGTATTGATGGCGAACTGATTACCAGCGAACCGGCAAACGTTTTGCCGATGGCGCAACGCTATTTTCTGTTTTGAGGAGTGACGATGATCTACCTGACCCAACGCCTTGACCACGCCCACCGCGTCACCGCAAGCGTCACGCTACCCATTGATATGCGCGTAAAAAGTCGCGCCAGAGTAGCGCTGAACGACGGTCGCGAAGCCGGGCTGATGCTACCGCGCGGTTTGCTGTTACGCGGTGGCGACCTGCTGGCCACCGAAGATGGCAGCGAGGTGATCGAAGTGATCGCCGCGCCGGAGTCGGTTTCCGTGGTGCACTGCGTCGATCCTTTCCTGCTCGCCAAAGCCTGTTATCACCTCGGCAATCGCCACGTTCCGCTGCAAATTCTGCCCGATGAGCTGCGCTACCACCACGATCACGTGCTGGACGCCATGCTGCGCCAGTTCAACCTCGAGGTGACGTTCGCTCAGCTACCGTTTGAACCGGAAGCAGGCGCTTATGCCAGTGAATCCCACGGGCATCATCACGGGCATGCACACTGATGCATAACACCCAACAGCTACGTCTGATGCAGCTCGCCAGCAGCGCGCTCCCGGTGGGGTCGTTTACCTGGTCCCAGGGCCTGGAATGGGCGGTGGAAATCGGCTGGGTGAAAAGCGTCGATGACTTCTCTGACTGGCAAATTCAGCAGATGGAGCAGAACTTTTTTACCGTCGACCTACCGCTGCTGGCGAGGCTGTATCGCGCCTGCGAGCAGGGCGATCTCACCGCAGCGCGCCGCTGGACCGCTTACCTGTTGGCCTGCCGGGAAACCCGCGAACTGCGGGATGAAGAACGCTGTCGGGGCGCAGCGTTTACGCGACTGGTCACCGATTGGGAAGCAGATTGCTCGCGGGAGTGGCGAACGCTCTTTGTCGACAGCCAGCTTTGCGGCATGGCCTGGCTGGGTGTGCGCTGGAAAATCCCCCTGACCGAACTGGCGTTAAGCCTCGGCTACAGCTGGATTGAGAGCGCAGTGATGGCTGGCGTCAAACTGGTTCCCTTTGGTCAACAGGCAGCCCAGCGTTTGATTATTGCGCTATGCGATCGCTATGCGCAGGGCCTGGCACAGGCGCTGGCGTGTCCTGATGCCAGTCTCGGCTCCGCAACGCCGCTGGCTGCAATCGCATCTGCCCGGCATGAAACGCAATATTCCCGATTATTCCGCTCCTGAGGAGAAAAAATGAGTAACAGCAAGCATCCCCTGCGCGTGGGCGTTGGCGGCCCGGTCGGTTCGGGCAAAACGGCGCTGCTGGAAGCGTTATGTAAAGCCATGCGCAGCAGCTATCAACTGGCAGTAGTCACCAACGATATCTACACCAAAGAAGATCAGCGCATTCTCACCGAAGCGGGCGCACTGGAGCCAGACAGGATCGTCGGTGTGGAAACCGGCGGCTGCCCGCATACCGCTATCCGCGAAGATGCATCGATGAATCTGGCTGCCGTAGAGGCATTAAGCGAGAAATTCGGCAATCTGGATCTGATTTTTGTAGAAAGCGGCGGCGATAACCTGAGCGCCACCTTCAGTCCGGAATTAGCAGATCTGACGATCTATGTGATCGACGTTGCCGAAGGCGAGAAGATCCCACGCAAAGGTGGTCCGGGGATCACTAAATCCGATTTTCTGGTGATCAATAAAACCGATTTGGCCCCATACGTCGGTGCCTCGCTGGAGGTGATGGAACGCGATACCTTGCGTATGCGCGGCGAGCGTCCGTGGACGTTCAGTAATTTAAAATCCGGAGAGGGTCTGGAAAAAATTATCGCGTTTCTTGAAGAGAAAGGGATGCTGCGGATGTAGTGCAGTTTATCACCGGGGGGCAGCCCACGGTTTTGTCTGCCCGGTAAGCGAAGCCGCCACCGGGCAAAAAATCACGCCGCCGGTAATTCCGCCAGCGGCCAGCGTGGACGCAGGGTCACGCCAAGATCTGCCGTTGCGCCCGCTTTAAAACGCACCATGCCCGCGTAGGCGATCATCGCCCCGTTATCAGTACAAAATTCCGGACGCGCGTAAAATACTTCACCACGACGTTTTTGCATCATCTCGGCCAATTTTGCGCGTAGCGTACGGTTTGCGCTCACGCCCCCTGCCATCACCAGACGTTTAAAACCGGTTTGATCCAGCGCGCGTTTGCACTTGATCATCAGCGTATCAACTACCGCATCTTCAAACGCACGAGCGATATCTGCGCGCGTCTGATCGTCATTTTCGTTATTACGAATGGTATTCGCGGCAAAGGTTTTCAGGCCGGAGAAGCTGAAATCCAGCCCCGGACGGTCGGTCATCGGGCGCGGAAAGACAAAACGTTTTTCAACGCCTTGCGAGGCAAGCTTTGACAGCATTGGGCCGCCTGGATAATCCAGCCCCAGTAGCTTGGCCGTTTTATCGAACGCTTCGCCAGCGGCATCATCAATTGATTCGCCCAGCAATTCATACTGACCGATACCGGTGACGCTAATCAGTTGCGTGTGCCCGCCGGAAACCAGCAGTGCGACGAACGGAAAAGCAGGAGGATTATCTTCCAGCATCGGTGCCAGCAGATGCCCTTCCATATGATGTACAGGAATTGCCGGCACGCCCCAGGCGAACGCCAGGGAGCGTCCTACGGTAGCGCCGACCAACAGCGCGCCAACCAGACCAGGACCTGCGGTATACGCCACCGCATCAATCTCTTTTGCCGTCAGTCCCGCCTCTTTCAGCGCGGCCTGGATCAGTGGTACGGTTTTACGTACGTGATCGCGCGAGGCCAGTTCTGGCACTACGCCGCCGTAGTCAGCGTGTAATTTCACCTGACTATACAATTGGTTGGCTAAAAGACCTTTTTCATCGTCGTAAATGGCGATGCCGGTTTCATCGCAGGATGTTTCAATACCCAGTACACGCATGACTTGTTTTACCTCGCTTTATTACCGCGCAGTGTAGGACCAATGCGGGTTGATGTAAAACTTTGTTCGCCCCAGGTGTTTCGCTCGTGTATACTCCTTGTCCTTATAAAAGTCCCTTTCAAAATCGCGTCGGTGCTTTACAAAGCAGCAGCAATTGCAGTAAAATTCCGCACCATTTTGAAATAAGCTGGCGTTGATGCCAGCGGCAAACCGAATTTATTAAAGGTGAGAGTTACATGCCGGTAATTAAAGTACGTGAAAACGAGCCGTTCGACGTAGCACTGCGTCGCTTCAAGCGTTCATGCGAAAAAGCAGGTGTTCTGGCGGAAGTTCGTCGTCGTGAGTTCTATGAAAAACCGACTACCGAACGTAAGCGCGCTAAAGCTTCTGCTGTGAAACGTCACGCGAAGAAACTGGCTCGCGAAAACGCACGCCGTACTCGTCTGTACTAATCTATTGAGAGCCAAAGCTCTCAATTCAGACTGAGTTGTAGTTGTAAGGCCGTGCTTCCGGAAGGAATGCGCGGCTTGTTTTCGTTTATACATCAGCAATTACACAAAATCATTCACACTGTATCAAGGCGGCAAGCGAGTGAATCCCCGGAGCTTACTTAAGTAAGTGACAGGGGTGAGCGAGTGCAGTCAACGCAGAGACAGTTTGAAGGATGAAGTGTAATAACGGGGCATATGGCTGGACGAATCCCACGTGTATTTATCAATGACCTGCTGGCAAGAACCGACATCGTCGATCTCATCGACGCGCGGGTAAAGCTGAAAAAGCAGGGCAAAAATTATCACGCGTGCTGTCCGTTCCATAACGAAAAAACCCCCTCTTTCACTGTAAACGGTGAAAAACAGTTTTATCACTGCTTTGGGTGTGGCGCGCATGGCAACGCCGTCGACTTTCTCATGAACTATGACAAGCTCGAGTTTGTGGAAACCGTCGAAGAACTGGCCGCAATGCACAACCTTGAAGTGCCTTATGAAGCCGGAACAGGTCTTAGCCAGATAGAGCGTCACCAGCGTCAGAATCTCTATCAGCTAATGGAAGGGTTAAATGATTTTTATCAGCAATCCTTCGCCCAACCCATCGCCGAGCCAGCACGCCAGTATCTGGAGCAACGCGGTCTGAGTGCCGAGATTGTCCAGCAGTTTGCTATTGGTTTTGCGCCGCCGGGATGGGATAACGCCTTAAAACGTTTCGGCGGAAATGTCGACAACAGGAAGCTGCTGCTCGATGCCGGAATGCTGGTCAATAACGACCAGGGAAGAACCTACGACCGTTTCCGCAATCGCGTGATGTTCCCGATTCGCGATAAACGAGGCCGGGTGATTGGTTTTGGTGGCCGCGTACTCGGTAACGATACGCCAAAATACCTCAACTCCCCGGAAACCGATATTTTCCATAAAGGCCGTCAGTTGTATGGCCTTTATGAAGCCCAGCAGCACAACGCTGAACCACCGCGTCTGCTGGTTGTCGAAGGGTATATGGATGTTGTCGCGCTGGCGCAATACGGTATCAACTACGCCGTCGCCTCGCTGGGTACGTCGACCACGGCGGACCACATTCATATGTTATTCCGTGCGACAAACAACGTGATTTGCTGTTACGACGGTGACCGCGCCGGCCGCGACGCCGCATGGCGTGCGCTGGAAACCGCGATGCCGTACATGACCGACGGTCGTCAGCTACGCTTTATGTTCCTGCCCGAAGGTGAAGATCCGGACACGCTGGTACGTAAAGAGGGTAAAGAGGCCTTTGAAGCACGGATGGAGCACGCACAACCGCTCTCCGTCTTCTTATTTAACAGTCTCTTACCGCAGGTTGATCTCAGTTCACCGGACGGCAGCACGCAGCTCGCCGCGCTGGCCCTGCCGCTGATAAGCCAGGTGCCAGGTGACGCGCACCGGATTCAGCTGCGCCAGACGCTGGGACTGAAGCTGGGCATCTTTGACGATGCGGCGCTTGATCGTTTAATGCCAAAACAGGCAGAAAGTGGCGTGGTACGCCCGCCTCAGCAGATAAAACAGACGCCTATGCGTATACTTATAGGACTACTGGTGCAAAACCCAAATCTGGCACCACTTGTACCACCTATGCATGGGCTGGCTCAGGCAAAGCTACCGGGGCTCAACCTGTTCAGCGAACTGGTCAACCTGTGTGTGGCGCAACCCGGCCTGACAACGGGTCAACTGTTAGAGAATTATCGCGGAGCAAGTGAATACGCAACACTTGAAAAACTCTCAACCTGGAACGATATAAAGGATGAGAATGTTGAAAAAATGTTCACCGACACGCTAAACCGAATTTTTGATTCAATGCTTGAACAGCGACAGGAAGAGTTGATAGCTCGCGATCGCACGCACGGTTTGAGCAGTGAAGAGCGCAGGGAGTTCTGGGAAATCAGACAGGCCCTGGAAAAAAAATGAATTTAACGGCTTAACTGCCGAATACCTATCGGGAAGCCCCCGACAGCCGCACGGAGAGGCAGCGGCAAAATATAAGTATGCCCTCGTTTTGCCGTTGGCGGTTTTACCGCCTAACACCAATCAAACGAATTAAGTGTGGATACCGTCTTATGGAGCAAAACCCGCAGTCACAGCTGAAGCTTCTTGTCCAACGTGGTAAGGAGCAAGGCTATCTGACCTATGCCGAGGTCAATGACCATCTGCCGGAAGATATCGTCGATTCAGATCAAATCGAAGACATCATCCAAATGATCAATGACATGGGTATTCAGGTGATGGAAGAAGCACCTGATGCCGATGATCTGCTGCTTGCTGAAACCTCCAACAGCACCGATGAAGACGCTGAAGAAGCGGCTGCCCAGGTTCTGTCCAGCGTTGAGTCTGAAATAGGTCGTACAACGGACCCGGTCCGTATGTACATGCGTGAAATGGGTACCGTTGAACTGTTAACCCGTGAAGGCGAAATCGACATCGCTAAACGCATCGAAGACGGGATTAACCAGGTTCAATGCTCTGTTGCCGAATACCCGGAAGCCATCACCTACCTGCTTGAGCAATACGATCGCGTAGAAGCTGAAGAAGCACGTCTTTCCGATCTGATCACCGGCTTTGTCGATCCGAACGCGGAAGAAGACATGGCGCCAACGGCGACACACGTCGGTTCTGAACTCTCTCAGGAAGAGATGGACGACGATGAAGACGAAGATGAAGAAGAGGACGACGACAGCAGCGATGATGACAACAGCATCGACCCTGAATTAGCGCGTGAGAAATTCGGTGAACTGCGTACTCAGTACGAAATCACTCGCGACACTATCAAAGCGAAAGGCCGCAGCCATGCAGCCGCGCAGGAAGAAATTCAGAAGCTGTCTGAAGTGTTCAAACAGTTCCGCCTGGTGCCGAAGCAGTTCGACTACCTGGTAAACAGCATGCGCGTCATGATGGACCGCGTGCGTACTCAGGAACGTCTGATCATGAAGCTCTGCGTTGAGCAGTGCAAAATGCCGAAGAAAAACTTCATCACTCTGTTCACTGGCAATGAAACCAGCGAAACCTGGTTCAACGCAGCAATCGCGATGAACAAGCCGTGGTCTGAAAAACTGCACGATGTGGCAGATGACGTTCAGCGCGGCCTGCAGAAACTGCAGCAGATTGAAGAAGAAACTGGCCTGACCATCGAGCAGGTTAAAGATATCAACCGTCGTATGTCCATCGGTGAAGCGAAAGCCCGCCGTGCGAAAAAAGAGATGGTTGAAGCGAACTTACGTCTGGTTATCTCTATCGCCAAGAAATACACCAACCGTGGTCTGCAGTTCCTGGATCTGATTCAGGAAGGCAACATCGGTCTGATGAAAGCGGTTGATAAGTTTGAATACCGTCGTGGTTATAAGTTCTCCACCTATGCAACCTGGTGGATCCGTCAGGCGATCACCCGTTCTATCGCGGATCAGGCGCGTACCATTCGTATCCCGGTGCATATGATTGAGACCATTAACAAGCTCAACCGTATTTCCCGTCAGATGCTGCAAGAGATGGGCCGCGAGCCGACGCCGGAAGAGCTGGCTGAACGCATGCTGATGCCGGAAGACAAGATCCGTAAAGTGCTGAAGATCGCTAAAGAGCCTATCTCCATGGAAACGCCGATCGGCGATGATGAAGATTCGCATCTGGGTGATTTCATCGAGGATACCACCCTCGAGCTGCCGCTGGACTCTGCGACTACCGAGAGCCTGCGTGCCGCAACGCACGACGTTCTGGCTGGCCTGACCGCTCGTGAAGCGAAAGTTCTGCGTATGCGTTTTGGTATCGATATGAACACCGACCACACGCTGGAAGAAGTCGGTAAACAGTTCGACGTTACCCGCGAACGTATCCGTCAGATCGAAGCGAAAGCGCTGCGTAAACTGCGCCACCCGAGCCGCTCTGAAGTACTGCGTAGCTTCCTCGACGATTAATCTCGCCGCTTAAGCATAAACGCCACCGCAAGGTGGCGTTTTTCTTTATAGTCCCCGCCTGAGCAGGGCGTCGTTCACTTCCCGATACGCTTCCACCAGTTTATCCAGCGTGATCCGGCTTAAACCGCTGGGATTCGGCAATACCCATATTTGCGTCGCGCCAATGGTCAACGTCTGTTTCCCCCACTGTGCCCCACGCTGGCTAAGGCCCTGCTCAAATGCCTGCTTACCGAGGATTGCGAGTGCGGCGGGCTGATACTCTTCTATTTTCTCAATGAGCAGACGACCGCCATTGCGCATCTCCAGGAGCTTCACTTCATTGGCTTGTACCGTCGGCCTGTCGACAAATTTCGTCACGCCGCAGCGGAAGTCCAGCAGGTGTTGCGCCTCTTCGGGCTTAAGCTGACGATCGGTAAATCCCGCCTGATGAATGACTTTCCAGAAGCGATTCGCGGGATGCGCAAAGGGAAATCCTGTACCCGCAGAAGAGAGCCCCGGATTGATGCCACAAAATACCACCCGCAGCCCCGGTGCCAGTATGTCCTTAACCATAATTACTCCGAACAATACATCAGAGGAACAAGTATAACGGACTGAAAATACATTGTTTATAAAAACAGCATCCGTACGCTTATGTCTGGATTGCAACGCGGAGTTACTTTATAATCCATCGCCACGGCCCCTTAGCTCAGTGGTTAGAGCAGGCGACTCATAATCGCTTGGTCGCTGGTTCAAGTCCAGCAGGGGCCACCAAATATCAAGGACTTAGATAAGTGATTATCTAAGTCCTTTTTCTTTGGGTCGAATTTTGGTCAGGTAATGAATTAGCGTCCCTGCCGTCTTCATCTCTCTGCAACATCCCCAGATATTAATGTAAGCCATTAATTCCGGTCGCAATATTACAATGCAGCGTATCGCGACTTCGTCGCAGCAAGCCCGTTGCTTGTCGTGCCCACAGGATATCGACCGTGCGAAGATAAGGTGATTGCTCCTGCCAACCAGACCCTCTGTGAGCGAAACGAACCAGTTAGTACTTATCGGCCTGGGTAATCCCGGCATCAATATGTGAACTAACTCCGTCCCGCCAGGCGATTCTGGCCATTCGCCACGTCAACAAATGCATGCAGATTAGCGTTAACCTCTGTCACAACAGTATGATATACAAAAACGATGATCTCGTTTATTGCTCTCACCTGCGACAGGTGTACAGAAATACCCAACAACAGGGAACGTATTCTTTTCAACGATGCAGCAAAAAAGACCGACGCATAAATATCATCATTTTCACTACTCCCATCAGACGGAACTTTACTGGATATAACCCCTGTCATAAATGGTAATATATTTCCCCCATAGCGAAAAAAACATAATTATCAACAATAATATCTAACCTCAAAAAATAACAATACAGATATCACAATCATCCACTGAAAAATGTATGGGCATACAAGAAATGTGTCTCCACTTTTAACAATCACCACAAAACCAGGAATAAAGATGCAATTAAAACGCCAGTAATAAAGCACTCATCGACATCTCGCATTCTTAATACGACAATCATTCTCCCTCATAAGAATTGTCAATGTCATCTTTTAATAACATAGACGCAGCTCAAATAAATCGCATAAAAATTCCATTCAGAATATCCAGCCTGCCGATTAATTAGCAATTAAACCATTTTAATTGTAAAAGCATTATTTTTTAAATTTTAAAAGCAAATAAAACACCTTCGTTAGATTTTTATATTGTATTCAATTACACCTACTTGACTGTTTTTTTTAACACGAAGATTATAAAACCATATTCCCCTACCTTTACCGAGAGATTCAGTTCATGGCACTCAAACGCTTGCTTAAGACAGAGCCTATGCATGATGAAGCCTGTCTGTGTCACAGCCCGGCATTCATCCGAATAAATACCATCCTGACACGTGAGGCTCGCCAGGCCCCACCGGTTTCAGCGCAGACAGTTAAAGAAGCACTTTCTATAAACGATGGTTACCTTCATGATGCGGAACCCACCTCACCCGGAGTTGTCGCGTTTACGAACATACGCCTGTTTGATGGTATTTCTGATTCACTGCGTACCGGGCTTAATATCATCGTTGAAGGAAATAAAATCAAAGCGGTCGTCCCGGCAAGATTACCTCTCCCTCCAGGCATAGAAACCATCAACGGAAATAATGGCGTGTTAATGCCAGGCCTTATTGATGCACACTGGCACGCTATTATGGCTCGCCCTTCAATGATGACTGCCATGACGGCAGATTTTAACTATATCCAGGCCCTGGCTATCGCTGAAGCAAAAGCCACGCTGCTACGCGGGTTTACCACAGTGCGCGACATGGGCGGCCCGGTATTTGGACTCAAACGAGCAATTGACGAACAGATTGCAATTGGGCCCCGTATTTATCCTTCTGGGGCATTTATTAGCCAGAGTGGTGGGCATGGTGATTTTCGAATGTTGAGCGATATTCCTCGAGCACCAAATGAAGCATTAAGTTACAGCGAGCGCGTCGGGATTACTGCTATTGCTGATGGTCAGGATCAGGTCCTGCTACGTGCCAGAGAGCAGCTTATGCGCGGTGCCTCGCAGGTAAAATTAATGGCGGGTGGTGGGGTTGCATCACAGTACGATGGTATTGATGTGACTGAAGGGTCTGTCCCGGAAATAGCGGCTGCCGTTACCGCTGCAGAAAACTGGGGTACCTACGTAACCGTTCATGCTTATACGTCCCGGGCAGTCACAATGGCGATAAGTGGTGGAGTTAAATGTATTGAACACGGGCAAATGGTTGATGAAGATACGGTAAAACTGATGGCAGAGAAGCACATCTGGTGGTGCCTGCAACCCTTTCTTGATGATGAAGATGCGGTCACTATGGCGACGCCCTCGTCGCGAGCTAAACAACTGGTTATGTGTGCAGGTACCGACACAGCCTATCAACTGGCAAAGCAATATAAGATAAAAACCGCATGGGGAACTGATACTCTCTTTGATGCTCATCTGGCTACACGTCAGGGGGCGCAACTCGCCAAACTTACACGCTGGTATAAACCCGTTGAAATCCTGAAGATGGCCACCAGTACCAATGCCGAACTGTGCGCAATGTCGGGACCAAGAAATCCATACCCACACAAACTAGGTGTAATTGAAGAAGATGCGCTGGCGGACCTGATCCTTGTTGATGGTGACCCGCTGACCGATATTCAGCTAATTGCCAACCCAGGGGAGGCTTTCAGACTTATTATGAAGGATGGCGTTATTTACAAGAACACCTTGTAAAAAGGTACAAACTACAAAAGATGGCTCTTTTAGTGTTGTCGGCGTTCCCTTCAGGTTGTGTTTCTGTTTGTACGCCGACATTCTTTAATATTGCAACGCGAAATTTTTACGAATCATCTGAATGTGGTTGAGCATTAACTCAAAAAGTAAGGTAATTTACTATTATCAATATAACTACTATGGTGAAGTGGCATTTCGACTCCAATATCATTTATTGTATCGTTAAGTTCACTTTCATCTATATTTTGATGAATACAGGATATATCATGAAAATGTACAGATAACAATTATAATATCGATTATTGCGAGCACGTATGTTCACACGGAATCTTATTTATTCAACAAAAGCGGTGGAACGCTGCAACCTCTCAAAGAAAACTGCAGCCTCAATAGGCCTCGAAAAGAAGTAACCTTGTAAAAAGCTGACCCCCATCGCGACCAATTTCTCACGCTGCGAGGCACTTTCCACACCTTCCGCAATGGTCAGGCACCCCCTGTCTTTAGCAATAGCGATGATATTACGGACGATGGCTTCTTTGCCCTCGTCAGTTTCAATTTCTTGGGTAAAATGTTTATCGATTTTGATGTAGCGCGGACGAAGTTGCATCAACAGCTTATAATTGCAGTGGCCAGTACCAAAATCATCTGCTGAGAGTGTCACCCCCAGCATATCAAGTTGCTGACAAACCTCTCTGACAAACGCGGAATCCTCAACGGCGACTCTTTCGGTAATCTCCAACCCAATATGTAATGCCGTGTTCGCCGTTTTATCCCTGAACAACTGACAGGCATTTAACAAGCTATTGCCCCCAAAATCCGCAGCCGAGACGTTGAAAAATAGCGTCGTTAATGGAAGCGATTTCAAATCCAACAATTCAAAGCTTCGGATTACCGATTGGATGCCCAATTCGGTGATGCGGCTTACCAAACCATTTTTCTCAGCCAGAGGAATAAACCGATCCGGCGAAATATTGCCCCATTTCGGGTGCTGCCACCTCATCAAAATCTCACCTGCAACAATATTGCCGCTACGAGCCTCTACAATCGGTTGGATGAAAGGCTCTAGCTGGTTATTATCGATCGCTTCTCGTAACATAAAGAACATCGATTGACGATGAATAAGGTATTTTAAAAATAATATCGAGAGCCCCCCGGAAATTATAAAAATAAGTAAAATCCTGTCATGTTCACTCTGCCAGAAAGTTAGTAAACTAAGCGGTGCCAAAGGTAACGCACTGACACTATATTTAAATTGCGTCGAGGAATACGTGTCCTGTCCATCAGACAACTGATTTTTGAAAATATTTCCAGTGGCATCAAGCGAAATACCATCCACCGTCATGATGTAAGAATAACTCCCGTGATATTTTTTTAATTCATTTTGAATGTAATAATTATCTACGCCTACCATAACACTATTTTCTCCACGAGACACATGATAGACCAGCAGTGATTTAGAAGGATTGACGGAGCTATCGCTCATTAAAAATAATGATTTAGCGGGGAAGAAATGTGCATCTGATGTAAAACTCACACTGCCAAAAACTGAAGAACAATAAAGGTTTTTCCCCTGTAGTAAATTGATGGTTGTTACATCTGGCAGTGTAGCCACCAGCTTACGTATTTCAGTCTGTACTTTATTGCCACATTGACCATTAAGCAGATCTGTCGCACGATGACCCGCAATGCTTGCATTGCTTATAATACTGTCCAGTTTACTAATAATAGCCTGGAGATAGTTCTGGGTCAGTTTTTTTTGATTTGTTATTAATTGGTGAAAAAGAAAACTTGTGCCTCCGGCACAGAGGAGAAAAAAAAGAGTTATACTAATAATAATGCTATTGCGGTAACGCATATGGCTCCAGATGATTTCATTCAAAATGGAAGTCGTAAATAAATTTATTTAATAAGTAATGAACAACATCCAGCTATCTGTAATTGTCATAGGACAATTAAATCTGTAGGCAAAGACGTAAGTAATAATAAGCCACTGCTTATCTTATGCGAATTTTCGACAGGGTTAGCTTGAGGTACCAACTTTCCTCTGGCGTTAATATCGCTATTGATACGTCATGGTAAATGACAGCACGCCGTTAGCGGTGCCTGTAGTGATCGTATCCCCGGTCTGATAATAGCGCGCCTTGAGCGGCACGCTGAAACTACCGCCAGTTGAGGAAGTTCCAACGGAGATATCGGAACCCAACGCCATCGGCAAATTGTTATAAAGCAGCTGAATCCCCACGCCAGTCGCTGCGTTATTGCCACCGGCAGTATTGATTACTCCTCTGCTAGCATCAAAAATACTCCCTTCCATTTTCACGCTAACTTTTGTTCCGGCATTGCAGGTCATCGGCAGGATGAACGATTGTGTGTAGGTATCGCCGGGCGTGGATCCTTTGCCGCTAAATGCCTTTTTATCTACCTCTTTCATATCAACAGGTATTGATGTCGTGGTTAAATTACAGGCAGGGGTAGTCACCGTGAACGCATTGATACTGACATTCGCTTGAGGTGATTGCCACAGCAACGCGTTATTCAGCAAAACCAGTGCACCTACCGTTCTTGCGGTTATCGTTCCGGACCCCGTTTCCGTTGCCGTTTTATAAAACGTTACTGTCACGGTGCCACTCAATGTCGGGTTGACCATTCCACTGGTGTTCTCACAGAGCTTAGCGGTATTGACATCGCCCCGAATAGTATTACTTCCGGTGACTGAGGCGCTGCCGCCAGCACATATTGTCGTGGAACCCGAGATGGAATAACCAATACCGTCGACATTGGTTTTATACACTCGCCGGCCGTTCACCATCGAATCAAATGTGCCGTTCGCCATGACGCCGAAAACCTGACTAGAGATCAAACCCTGATCCGAATTGAAACAACTAAACGAGTTGATCGTCGGTGTCACAAGCTGTGTCCCGATAACCGCACCTACGGGAAGATTGCGCGAAATCGTAATATTCTGTGGTGAGACAGTAGTTGACGGTGTTGTTGTTGTGCAATCCCAAGCAAGGACCGTACGAGAAAACATCCCCAGCGCAGCGCAAATCAGGATATTTAATATAAGTTTCATTTTTCTTTCACTCCGGTTCAATGACATAGCGCAGTAACGTTGTGCGTTTTGTCAGAGAGCTGTGTTATCTGATAAGTCGCACGGCAGCTTTCGCCAGCCCAGCGAACCTCAACGGTACCTTTTTCTGGTGCGCCGTTTAGCCAGACCCGTTTATGATCGTCCACAATGCCGTTCGCCACGTTATTGCGATTTTTAATAATGGCCGTCGCCCCGAACGGGATTTCACTTCCAGTCAATTGCAGCAAAACTTTGTAACCCGTTACAGTAGGATAATCTGCCAGGGCCAAAGCACCTTTTGTTGGTACTACCGTTCGCGTATCATTGAGCACATCGGTATTGTTATTCAGCGTGGCGGTATCAAGCGACAGGCTGTTCTGTCGATATGGTGTAACGTACGGCACCACCGCAAAACCTTTACTGTCGGTGTAAATACCACTATTGTTTGCCACTTTCACTCCGGCAGCGTTATCTGCTTTCACCAGCGCCAGGGTCTCGCCAAGAGGCTGAGTCGCGGCGATGCCGTATGGATGAGCCACTAGCCCGCCCATCGCGCCAACGGAAAACTGGCGGTTATCACGGGAATAGCTGTAGCCCAGCTGATATTCCCCGTGGTTGCCTTTATAATTGGCGGAAGCGCTACCCATCGTGTCGGAACCTTTACTGTTATAGCCTTGCTGCACGTTCCAGCTCAGTTTGTTATCTTCCAGCGCAGTACCGGATAATCCCATCTGTGAAACGCTATCGCCTTTTTTATTGCCGTTAGCAGTAACGGTCATCCAGCTGTTTGGCAAAAAACGTGATAGCGGGATCTGCATCGTAAAAGCGACGATATGATCATTGTCGTTGCGCCATGGCCCCTTTGAGTAGCTGTAGTTCAGGCCGTAATTAATATTGTTAACGCTGGTGTTGTATCCCACGTTAACGCTACGCTCGCTATCGCCTCCCCAGTAATCCTGCTGCCAGGCTGAGAGATTCAGGTTGCCCCAGTCGCTAAGCCGTTGATTCAGTGTTATCTGGGCCTTACTGCGTTTATTTCGCTGATAGCGCCAATTGTCATCAAGCTGCATCTCATCGCTTGTAATACGAAACGGATTCACATCGCCGTTTGCTTCCTGAAAATCGCGAAAGCCCGATGAAGAATAACGATATCCGGTCAAATTCAAAGATGTTCCCGTCGTGGCGAAATCTTTGGCATACTGCGCGCGTAACGACACACCATTTTGCGTCTTTTCAGGTAGCTGCGAACGAGCAAACGTGGTGTCAAAAGAGAACGAACCAATATCCCCAAACCCCTTACCTATACCTAATGCGCCGGACCAGTAATCTTCAGAAACGATCATCCCGCCATACACCGTTGTATCCCAAGGCAAGCCATAGCCTAAGGTGCTTTGCAGGAATATCGGTTCCTTATCCTGGTAGCTTGCCGCGCGATATTTCCCCGCTGCCAGCGCATACTTGAATTGACCTTCGCGCTGCATCACCGGTACCGCAGAAAATGGCTGGATAAACTGATGCACTGAGCCGTCCGCTTCACGAATCGAGACGTCGAGGTCGCCGCTGGCGGCGGTGGGATAAAGATCGTCGATCATAAAAGGTCCCGGGGGAACATATGACTGCCAGATAATATTCCCGCCCTGACGTATGGTCACCTGAGCGTTGCTCTGCGCGATACCGCGAACCACAGGTGCAAAACCGCGGACGCTTTCCGGCAGCATAGAGTCATCTGAATAAAGCTGCACACCACGGAAATTCACGCTGTCGAAGACCCCTGCCTGGGTATAACCATCGCCAGCGCTAAATTGGCTTTTCAGCACCTTAATATCCCGCTCAAGCGAGGTGCTAATTGTGTTCCAGCGGCTTATTCCATTGCTGTTGTTATAAGTTGAATAATTTCGCAGCCGCCAGGGACCTGCATTGATACCGCTACGCAGATTTAAATAACTGTCGTTGTGCGATTCGACATCGCCACGGTTATTCGCAGCTGAAAAGTTGTAATTTACAAACAGCATATTCAACCCGTCATCCCATTGCTCCGGCGATACGGAACCCTGAGGATCTCGCCGCAGATATTCCTGCGGAACCGAGATTTCAAGCCGCATGCCATCGAACTGAAAATGGATTAGACTCCCCGGCAGGAGCTCGCTGATATTGTTGATCGTCGCCAGTTCATCCATATCCATCCAGCCGGGCTGTGCGTTGGGTTTAACCCCCCAGCGCGAAAAATCCTCCCGTTTCAGAGTCGGTGATAAGGCACTTTCATTCCAGATGAATGAGATATCGCGTGTTTCCACATAGCTACCATTAAGATAAATTTCTACATGGTAGACTCCGGGAACCTGCCCGTTGGTTTTGCTAAAACGGGAGATATCAATGTCTCGTGGGATATTCCCGTGAGTTTCAATAAAGTCTGGTGAAAAATAATCCTCAGCCAACCCTGTTTGAACGCGTAAACATAAAAAAACAAGTAAAGATAACTTGGTTAATTTCGCAAAACCTGACACCACATTGACCTGAGACATGGATGATAAACCTAAAAATTAAATGTATGCTCAGCCGTGATGCCTCCGAAATCATTGATCGCACGCCATGATATTTCACCACCAGTTAACGCCGACTGAGATAGCGATAAGGTTTGAAATGGTAAAACCATTGGAGGTTTAGATAATTCTTTTCCATTCACTTTTACATCATAAAGCGACACACTATAAGGTGACGGATTATGCACATTCAGTTTCCCATCAGCGACTGAAAAAATTAGCTGTTGATATGCCAGTGAAGGATCTCCTTTTAGGCCCGCAGGGCGATAAAAAACCTTCATTTTGCTTTTTACTGCTATCAGCAACTCGTTTTTAGCATCCGCCGATGATGACGGTATTGATTTAATATTTAGCCAATATATGCTTTCCCGATCCTGAGGCACAGAATTACCAATTAACATGACGCGAACCGAATTCTGGGTATTGGGATTTAGTTTAAATAAAGGCGGCGTGGTAATAAATGGACTGTCACCATCGTCACTATTTTCATTGTTACTTACCCATGACTGAATTAGATATGGTGTATTGTCCGGGTTTCTCACGCTGATTGCTGATTGACTATCGCCACTATTATAAACAAGTCGCGTGCCACCTATTTCCACACCACTAATTGCCGCCGTAGAGATAAGTAATAAACTCACGGCGATTTTTTTAAATATTTCCTGTAACATGAAGAAATCCTGAGAGAATAACAAGGGCCACAAATGGCCCTACTTTTACTGGTAAGTCACGGTAAATGATGTCGAAGAGTTTGCGGTTCCAGCACCAACAACTCCCGTTGCCATATATTTAGCAAAGTAAGTCAGTGTGTTATTAACATCTTCCAACAGATTCACCCTTGCTGAGGGAGAACCAACCGGAATCAGCGTCGTACTGTCCTGCTCATAGATGGCTACCCCAACGTTAGTTGCAGTTTGCCCGTTGGTCAGCGCCAGAATGGAAGGATTAGCGGTGTTGGTCGTGCCATCAAAGCGAATGCTGGCGCTCGAAATACTGGCCGGGCAGGATTTCAGCACAATGTTAAAACGTTTCGCCGCTGCCGTAGTGCTATTACCTCCGGCAAAGGCTGCGGTTGAAATTGTGCCGAGCTCAACTGGTTGAGCGATAGATGTTGCATCAACCACGCATGCCGTACCCGTGATATTACCGGTAAAGTTAATTACCCCATCAGCAGCATTTGCAACCTGAGAAATGGATAGAGACACAAGAGCAGAAATCAGTGCAATCTTTTTCATATATAAATTCCATATGGTTAGTTAAATTGAAAAAATAAATGTGAAGCTTTAAAAATTAATGTTAACCTTACATTCATAAAACAACAGTTAATAAAATATACTAGTCACTCATATTCATGAGTATTCTGCGTATAGAGCTCAGTGCGCGCGATATTCTGATACAGCACAACACGATTACCTTGCTGTAGTTTAAAAATCAGACTGCGGCGATGTGCATAAAATGTTTTTCTTGTCATTCCTAGTCGCTGGCTAATCTCTTTAACATCCAGCCCTTTTTGCATACAATAGAGCACTTCTTCCTCACGCTGAGAAAGTGAGTATTTCATTCTGTAATTATATTGTGAACTCTTTACCAACAAACAGGAGAGAATTTCATTCAGCCGGCACTTTTTATCAATAAAAACAAAGTCTGACATATGCTTTAAAGCATAGTAGTCAAGAACGTTACTGATAAAAATAATAACTTTTTTCCCCGGAGTTATGTTCTTACGCACCTCTGATATGCATATTGTTTCAATGTCTATGATACAATAATTTTCATCAATTAACTCTGGAGTTAACAATTCACTCATGCCGACAATAAAAAAATAATCATCAGAAAAAATGGAACCTGACAAATCCATAAATTTACCTTCCAGGCATAATCCTCTTTATTATTTAGCGTCAGTAATCCCTCTCATGTTTCATTGTGAGATTTACAGAAATTATATGTTTATAGCAGCACAAAAGTAATGGATTTCGAGCTGGGAATAAAAAACGATCGTTTCTACTATTTTTTCACCTTTCAAAGATAATTAATCCATTAGAAACCATAGATTACAAATAAAAACACCAGTTAAAAATTAAGTTATAGCATTTAAAACTACCATGAAACATAGGCGCAACTTAATGATCTATAGTTGTTTGATAGCCAGAACTTGTAATAACCATCGAATTGGATTTTTCTTAGGGAATATTCTATTGTCACTTAACAAAAGATACTTCACCGGAACAGGGCTAATTTTACCTGGTTAACAGTGGAGCAACATTGGCGAGAGCTTATTATTCTGTCAGCAAGCGCCTACATACGTAGGAAAAGGGCTATTGTTGAAATTTTTCTATGGATTGTTCCAGATTATTGAGCGAGCTTTCGATTCGGTTCAAAGAGTCGAACAGTTCCGCCGCAGTAATAGCATCAGGCAATCGTTCTTCCAGCATTTGAGCAACAGTGATGACTTCATTAATGCCCAGCAATTGGGCAGTACCGTTAAGGCGATGAATATGATATTTCACCGATGGATAGTCCTCGTCAAATGCGGCTGTTCTGGCTGCTTCTAAATCGTGTCGATTTTCCCGTTGCGCATCATGCAGCGCAGCGAGCATAAGCACCCGATTGTTTTGTGCTAGTACCGCCAACCGCTTCTCATCGAACATTAATTCGTTCGTCTGGCTTACTCCGGCTAACAGACGAGTGAGCTGCGCGAGGGTAATTGGCTTAAATAGACAATCGGTCATTCCTGCCGCAAGACAGCGTTCACGCTCATGCTGCTGCGCTGTAGCGGTCAGACCCCAGATAGGAAGATCACTATCAAATCGTCTCACCTCGCGAGTAAGTGCAATACCATCCATCACGGGCATGTTAAGGTCGGTAATCAATAAATCGTAACGATCCTGCTGAAGATAACGTAATGCCTCTTCGCCGTTTTCCGCTTCATCCGCAGCAATTTCCAGGGAGGCTAGCTGACGTTTTAACAGTAGACGACTGGAAGGGTGATCGTCGGCAATTAATACCCGCAGTGTCTTGCCAATAACAGGAGGTGGTGGTGACTCGGTTTCAACGACGTCAGTGAGTGCATCATACGAAATTTGTACTGGCAAATTCAGCGTCACTCTGGTCCCCTGATTAACTTCACTTTGCAAATCTATCGTGCCCCCCATCTGGTTCATCAATGCCTTTGCAATAGCCAATCCTAGCCCTGACCCGTGATGAAGCTCCCCCATTTTCCCCTGACTGAACGGCATAAAAAGCGACTTTTGTTCTTCGCTACTGATACCGGGCCCCGTGTCATTCACGGAAATTACCAGCGCGTGATTCAGTCTCTTCGCTGAGACCTGAACTTCTCCATGACGTGTAAATTTCACCGCATTGCCGATAAGATTCATCAGCACCTGTTCCAACATCTGTGGATCTAGCTGCATGGCTTCTTTTGGCTCCAGATGCGAGTCATAGCCCAGCGCTATCCCTTTCTGCGCGGCAAGCGCGGTAAAAAGTAATACTTTTTCTTTGATCATCGCATCAACATGCACCCACTTCGGCATCACCTCCTGCAAACCGGATTCTATCTTCTCCAGATCGAGGATCTCACCAATCAGTTTCAACAGCGATCGCGAAGCTGTAACTGCATGATCGATAGAAGTTTTATCTTCATGACTGAAGTTTGTCGTTGAGTTTTGTAACAGTTCCAGAAATCCCACAATGGCACTTACTGGGGTGCGAATCTCATGGCTCATATGAGAGAGGAAGGCTCGTTTCTCTTCATTAGCTTTCTGTGCTTTGGTCTTTTCCTTCTCCAGTAAACGCTGCGACTCTTTTCTTCTACGCACCTGCCGTGCCAGGTAGAGCACCCAGAGGAAGGTACTCACGACAAGAAGGGTCGCGAGAGTTGCTACCAGATAGAAGGGTCGGTTATACAACTCCCAGGTATCTATTTGGACGTCCGGCAGACGTACCCATTTACCGACAATCTGTAAAATTTCCTTCTGGGGGATATCATCCAAGGCCTTATCAAGGATCTGCCTTAATTCAGGTTCTGAGCGCGGTACAGCAAAACTGATTGCTGCCGGTTGCACCTCTGGCAACGGGAGCCATGTCAGCCTATCGGGATAATAATGTTCACTGAGATAACGAGCGGTCAGCTGATTAGAAATCGCCGCGTCAACTTTTCCCGTTGCAACAAGATTTAATGCCACACTGGAGTTTTCTACTTCTTGCCAATAGATATCCGGATGACGGGCTTTCATCTGTATCAGTAACGGATGATCGATGCTTATCGCCACGTGCGCTCCTGCCTTTAGCGCTATCGCCTGGGCATCCTCTTTTCTGACAACGGTAACAAACTGGGTGGTAATAAAGGGATGAGTGAAAGAGAGGGTGTCTTGGAGGCTCAAATCAAAGGTGGCTGCCTGTACAATATGCCAGTTGCCCTTTTTCATCTCTGAAAGCATATCTTCACGCGAGTTTACGACAACCGTTTCGTACTGCAGGCCAGTTTGCAGACTAATCAGATTAAGAATATCCCCTACAATCCCCCGAACTTCCTGATTATTGTCGGCCATGGTGTAAGGCGCAAACCACGGATTAATAATTACCCGTAGCGTTTTGTTTGTTTTTAGCCACTGTTTTTCACGAGGCGTCAGATTGAGTGGTTGAAGTAAAAAAGAGAGGTTACCTTTGTCGATCATCGACTGCGCTATTTGTCCATGCTGATTTTCATCGATTGCATTGATGGTGCTATTAATGATGCTCAGTAAACGCTCTTGTCCCGGTAAGAATAAAAAATGGCTCATTTTTTGTGGTGAAGGCCAATATTTAACCGCGCTCAAAGCTAGGCTGAACTCTTGGGAAAGCCAAGTGCTAGTAGTTAGCGAATCACCCATAAACCATCGATTCTGCCCGGTAATAATGGAGTTCAGCGCCTCCTGATAGCTGGCGTAATTGGCTATTTCGGCATTCGGAAATGCCTCATGAATGAAATCAGTGCCAGGATAGCCCTCAACAACCGCAATACGAGCACTCTGCGGACTATGCAAGGGACCCATAACGTTAGAGAGCGAAGTCACCAGCACGGGCCAGGAATGTACTAGTGTCTCCGAGAGCTGAATGCCCTCCTCAGCGAAAGGAAACGTATCAAGACCAGTCAATACCGTATCAATCTCGCCCGCACGTAGCGCGCGAATTGCATCAGCGCGATTTTTATAGCTCAGTACAGCGATACGGACATTTAGCGAATTATGGATTAGCGTCAGATAGTCAGCGTTCATTCCCCTGTAGCGCCCACTGAGCGTGGTTTGCACCAACGGAGCCTGCTCAGGTTGATAAACTCCAATGCGTAGCGCTCTTTTTTGCAACAGCCAGCGCTTGTTATCCTCACTCAAGTACACAGGCACCGGAGTAATGTAACTATATCCCGACAGCTCTAGCTCAGTGGGGGAGACATCCTGAGCATAAGCAGCACATCCGCTGAAAACCCAGAGGAGCAGGAGAAGTACAAGACGCAGTTCCATCTTCAGGTCAGCTTATTCTGATGAGCAAAAGAGAGTAGTTCGACTAGTGATTTACAGCCTAATTTTTCCATTAATCTAGTTTTATAGGTACTTACCGTTTTGCTGCTTATATACATCGCTTCGCCAATCTGCGTATTATCAAGGCCGCTTAGCATATAGCTCATTACTTTCATCTCCTGCGCGGAGAGAGATTCAAGACGCTGATTATCCGTTAGTTCTACCGACGGTTCCTCCATGAAAAAGGGAAAGTAGATATAACCATTTTTCGCCGCATTAATCGCTGCGAGAATATTTTCCATATCTTGCTTTTTACTAATAAAAGCATTCGCGCCAGCCTGCGCGCAGCGTTTACTGTAATAGCGATCATTTTTTGCTGATACTACGATTAACACACCAGTAAAACATTGTGCCCTGAGTTTCTCCACCAGCTCAACGCCATTTATGCCAGGAATCTCGACATCCACAACGACGATATCGACAGCTGTTTTCGTCAACTCCTTTAGGGCTTCCGCTCCGTTCTCAAATTCTTTGATAATGGTAATGTGCTGTTTTTCCAACATGCCGCGTATGGCCATGCGAGCCAAGGGATGGTCATCCACAATAACGGCGGTAGGGGACCGAGACTCATTCATAGGCTACCTGAAAGCTGTAATTCGTGGAAGGAAACATACTCAGGATGATAACCTAACAATACTTCAGACTGATTTAAAAATTAAAAGTTTTTTTGTACTAGCTCACATTATAGCGATCAACTAAAACACGTTATTGTTCGAGCATTTTTCCCGTTTTGATTTCTGATTTATTTAGTTGTATCCGACCATTATCATCGTGCGACCTGAGTTTTACGATTTGCCAGAAGATAGTTCTTTATGGCAACCTTTAATCAGGTTTCTGTACCAGTTTAGAGGTATGAATAGCTTCGGATTTAACAAAGATCTTAGCGTCATTTCTGAGGACTTAAAGAGGGTTACCCAGCGGTAAGGGGTATCCCGAAGAGTGTAAAGTTGAAACAGCCAAACAGATTGTTTAGCGTGGCGATTCCGTTTTTAGCGTGAGCAAAACGTCTCAATATTGCCACACAGTCTGTACGCGAGGATAAAGGAGTACGGCCGGACTCATCCACCAATAAAGAACTGTCAGATGCTCAGGCCGAGATCCGCCGACTCTAGAAGAAGTTGAAGCCATCCTTGCTCACCAGTGTCGTGACCCCGACCAGGTAGATCAGGTCGGCATCAGTGCCGGATGCCTGCAAGTCCCGAAAGACTGAGACATTGATGCCGGTGACGCCCTGTACACCGACGTTAGATTGGTTTTGTGCCAACTGGCAGTCTGGTCGATGTAAGCACGCAGCCCTGGTGCAAACGCGGTAGCGTGGCCGTCGAAATAGCGTTCACAGTGGTATCCAATGAAAGTAAATCAGGCCAGATGACCATCAGCTCACGCTGACTGAAATTCTCGCGATAAGCCATCGCTTCGGAAATGATCTTACAGCCCCATGCGGGGAATAAGGTTATATCATACGCTGCGCCAGCCTATATCGCTGGCACGCCATTAGGACGCTGCCATCAGAGATGGAAACGTCCGTTAGAGTTTGATCCTATAGTCAGCTCACACCAGTTCTTTGAGCTGCTCCTGCATATAGGTTGAAAAATACTCTGGGTTCTTGATAAGGATGCGGTTACCGGAGGCGACTTTTTCTGCCCATCCGGCTACTTTTTTCGTGAACTCGGGATTCCATCCCTCCTGCTCACCCCGTGCCATCACTACTTCCGGACTCGCTGGCACACCTAAGTCATGCAAATACTTTAAGATTCCCTTAGCGGTACTTTCATCCATTGAATGGGGTACTGACGCCGAAGTGTTCATACCACCAATAAAATCCAATGCTTTCTCAATTGCTGTTGGCATGCTCTTATCCTTAAAATTAACCACGTGAGAGACACATTCATACTATGTACCCAACTCCGCCGGGATATCAAAGAGAACATCACCTTTATTTGATTTACCCCGCAGCTAAACGCTTGCGCGACTGTTTTCTGCGCGATTAATTCGCCATTCCAGCCAAAACCAGCCCGGTCGCCACCGCATTACGCGGCCCTTCAGTACCACGGATGTTGCCCTGTCCGGCGACAACCCCGTAATGCGCCAGCGCGTCGGTTATCATCTGTGGGATTTCGAAATCCAACGAGGAACCGCCTACCAGCACCACGAAAGAGATATCGCGAATGGTTCCACCGGGAGATACCTGGCGTAACGCACGCAGGCAGTTGGTCACAAAAACCTTCTCTTTAGCCTGTCGGCGCACCAGCCGAATTTTTTCCAGCGAGATTTGGTTATCTATCGGGATCAGCTCCCCGTCTTTCAGATACACCACTTTGGCAAACACCGACGGGCTGAGCGGCTCGCGAAAAAACTCCACCACGCCGTTCTCATGGCGAATGCTGAACAGACTCTCCACTTTTGCCAGCGGGTATTTTTTAATTTCCTCTGCCAAAAACGGATCGCTTAAGCCCAGCTCTGTTTGAATCAACAGGCTAACCATATTTCCCGCACCGGCCAGATGAACCGCTTTCACTGCACCGTCGCTATTGATAATGGCGGCATCGGTAGATCCTGCGCCCAGATCGAGGATCGCCAGCGGTGCAGCACAACCGGGCGTGGTTAACGCTCCGGCTATGGCCATGTTGGCCTCTACGCCACCGACTTCAACCGGGGTATTTAGCCGGGCGCTGAGCTCACTGGCGATGGCCTGCATCTGTAAGCGATCGGATTTCACCATCGCCGCAATGCCAACGGCGTTCTCCATTGAACACTCCCCGGCAATACCGCCCTGAACCTTGCGCGGAATGAATGTATCTACCGCCAACAGATCCTGAATGTGCACCGTGTTCATGTCATGACCGGTCAGTGAGGCCATCACCTTACGCACCCGCTCCAGCATGCCACCTGCGTGCGTACCAGCTTCACCGCGAATATCACACACGGGCGCACAGGCGCTTACCACCTGCATAATGGCCCGCGCGCCATGCGCAACGTCGGCTTCACCGCCGCGCTTTTCGCCACGGATAACGATCTTGCCCGCCGGGATCACTCTTGAACACACATCGCCCTGCGGCGTTTTCAGCACCACGGCAGAACGGTTGCCAATCAGCGCTCTGGCGATGGGGACGATAGCTTGCGTTTCCTCGGGCGTTAGGGCAAAGAAAGTCGCAATGCCGTAAGGGTTCGACAGCACCCGCACCACCTGTCCCGGGGCCGCCACTTCCACCGCCGCCAACACGCCTTCCGGCACCTTCTCAATCAGGGTAACTTCATCTACCACTGGCATGGTCCGGCGCAGACGATTGTTCACCAGTACACCATCATCTTTTTTCAGGATTGCCGCCACCACATTGACACCGCGATCCAGTGCCTCATTGATAAGCCAAACCGCCTCGAGAAAATCCATCTCCTCGCCTACCAGCGGGATCCAACCTTGAGCAAAATGATCTTCACTCACCGCCGCCAGCTTCTCCACTGTGATGGTGGTTCCTATTCCCACACCAATACCGCCGGGCGTTTGCGGGTTATGCCCAATCATCGTTGATTCGGTAATAATGGTTTCAGTGATGGTTTCCATCGCCACATCGCCGATTACCGGTGCCGCCTCGTTGATACAGATTTTCGCCACGTCCTGAAGCGACCACGGCGTGTTATTCAGCGCCTGCTGCAGGGAGGCCACCACCCCTGCAATATTATCCCGCGTCCCTTTCATGCCGGTAGTCGCGACAATCCCGCTGGCGATAAACCGGCCATGCTGCGCCAGCGCCACTTCAGTGGTGGCGTTGCCGATATCAATCCCTGCAATTAGCGGCATACACCCTCCGTCATTGGCTGCCTTTACGCAGCTTATTTCTCTGCTGATACACCTCTGCCGACTCGCGAACAAACCCGGCGTTCACCGTGGCATGCCAGGTATATTCCAGTTCATCGGCAATGGCCTGCAGCTCAGCAAACGAAGAACGAAACGGGCGCAGCGCGTTGTAGATCTCCAGAATGCGGGCATCTGGGATGGTAATCAGCTCTGCCGCACGACGGAAATTACGCGCCACGGCGTGACGCTGCATCTGTTCGGCAATCTGTGCCTGGTACTCCAGCGTTTGCTGAGAAATACGCACATCCTGCGGTCCTACGCGGCCCGCCAGCACATTCTCAAGGGTAATCTCGGTTAGCGGTTTCCCGGTGGGGGTCTGAATTTTCTCCGGGCAGCGGGTCGCTAATGGGTAATCCTGCGCGGTCATGATGTTGTCGTTCATGGTCATTCCCTTACCAGTGCAATATGCAGCGTGACGGGCGCAGCATCCTGCACCACGTGTTTGGTTTCTTTGATATGAAACAGTGCGGCCTTAGCCATAAATTTAGGGCGCACCATCTGGTCATTCACCACCGGCACCGGCGAGGGCGACTCTTTACGTGCATAGCGCGCGGCGTTTTTACCAATCTGGCGATACGTTTCCAGCGTCAGTAGCGGAGCCTGAGAGAACAGCTCCAGGTTGCTCAACGGCAGCAGATCGCGCTGATGAATCACCGTGGTTCCTTTCGACTGGATACCAATCCCGATACCAGAACCACTAAGATTTGCCGCATCCCACGCCATAAAAGAAACATCCGAGGTGCGCAGGATCCTCACTACCCGCGCATGTAACCCCTCTTCTTCGATGCCAGCAACCAGCTCTTTCAAAATCGCTTTGTGCGGCATCTCAATAAGGGTTTTATGCTGATACTTATCAAAGGCTGGGCCGACGCCAATCACTACTTCATCCACGCGTTCGTCCGCTTTAGCCGCCTCGCCTTCGCTCACCTGCAAGGTAAAAACCGGCTTACGCTCAGTTGTGCATTCCACTGTCTACCGCCTTATTCGATCGCGCTGGGCTGAACCACACCCGCTATATTTTTAATTTCCGCCCAGCGTTCGGCAGAAATACGATAGCCGGTGCCGGGTCCCTGATAATCATTGATGTCATTGACGGCACTGACGACGTCGAACTGGCGATCCAGAATGGCCGACGTTTGCAGGTAATCACCGGTGACGCGCTGCCTCAGCATGTTGAGGATATTGCTGGCGATGTCTTCGAAACCGCTACAACTTAACGCGCTGACGATATCCAGTCCGGTGATATTGCGCTTCATCATCTCTTCCACAGCAGCCAGATCCTCCACCACATTGCGTGCGGGCATATCTTTGCTGCCGTGAGCGTAAGTGGCTGCCTCCACCTCTTCATCACTAATTAGCGGCAGGCCCAGTTCGCGGAACACCGCCTGAATGGCACGGGCGGCCTTATTGCGAATAGCGATGGTTTCCTCTTCCGTGACCGGTCGCAGGCCCCCGTCAACCATCAGATCGCGTTGCAGAATGTTGTAATCATCGAAGTCTTCAGCGTCGAAGTTCGATCCGGCAAACATGTTGTCGTAGTTGGGTACCGCGCTATAACCGGAGAAGATAAAGTCGGTGCCCGGCAGCATCTGCATCAGGGTACGGGCAGTACGGCGAATATCGGAATGGGAAAAGGTCTGGTCATTGGCGGAGGCCACTTCAAGGTCGAGCATTGAGGCTATCAGGTTTTCCGCCAGCACCGCGCGGATCCCTGACGGTACTGCACCAGTCATGCCGATACAGCTGACCGCGCCGTTTTGCAGCCCCTGTACGCCTGCGCCTTTGGTGATAAAAATGCAGCGCGACTCCAGGTACAGCATCGATTTACTTTCGGAATAGCCCATCAGCGCTTCCGAACCGGTGCCGGAGGTGTAGCGCATCTTCAGGCCACGCGATGCATACGCTGAGGCGAGAAACGCTTTTGACCACGGCGTGTCATCACCATCGGTAAATACCGACTCCGTACCATAGACCGACACCGTTTCGGCGTAGCTGGTCAGCCCGCGCATGCCCAGCTCCAGCTCCGTGGCCTCTTCAACGGAACATTGCGTCAGCACGCCGGGGCGACCGCACTGAGACCCCACCAGCAGCGCCAGGGCGTTAAATGGCGCATAACGGGCGATCCCGACCGTCGTTTCCTGCTCGGAAAAACCACGGATCCCCGCTTCGGCGGCGTCGGCGGCAATCTGTACCGGGTTATCTTTCAGGTTGGTCACGTGACACTGATTGGAGGGGGTGCGTCTGGCGCGCATTTTTTGCAGCGCCATCATCATCTCCACCACGTTCATTTGCGCCATCACTTCCACCGCTTTCGCCGGGGTGATGGCGGTGGTAATGGCAATAATCTCTTCCCGACTGACGTGGATATCCACCAGCATTCTGGCGATCTCCAGCGCGTCGAGCTGCATGGCGCGCTCGGCCTCAGCCACGTTAATGGCGTAGTCGGCAATGAAACGGTCAATCATGTCGAACTCGGCGCGGCTCTTACCGTCCAGCTCAACAATACGACCACATTCTACCTTCACCGATGAAGCGGGATCGTAGGGGCTTTCCATGGCGATCAGCCCCTCTTCAGGCCATTCGCCAATCAGCCCATCCTGATTTACAGGCCGTTTCGCAAGCACTTCGAATCGTTTTGATCTTCTCATGATTTATTGACTCAAAAGATAAAAAATAGGGACGCCGGGCCGCATTGCCGGGGACACAACACCCGGCATTCGCCTTTCATCAGCAATGGTCGAACTCTAAATGAGCAGAACAATAAAAAAATAAAATTAATTTCGTTCCAATTTGGCACCTGATAAAAACGCATCGTTTCATATTGAAACGCAATTCAGGAATATCCACATCAAATTGTGACGAGGTTAAATGATCATTATCAATAAACGCAAATCCGGGAAGTTTAATTTAATATTTTTGGAATTTTCGCCCTATTGACTAAATAACGTGCGGCGAGAAAATAAGGTAAAGCCAATGATAAAAATAGCTGCTACGCGATATTTTTCGTGACCTCAGCCCTACAACATTTTCAGGAGAGACTGTGAATAAGAGCCAACAAATCGCCACCATTACGCTGGCGGCGGCAAAAAAAATGGCGCAGGCCGTCGAGGCTAAAGCGCTTGAAATTAACGTTCCGGTGGTTTTTTCCGTGGTTGATCGTGGCGGAAACACACTGCTGATGCAACGCATGGACGATGCGTTTGTCACCAGCTGTGATATCTCTCTTAATAAAGCGTATACCGCCTGCTGCCTGCGACAGGGTACCCATGAAATTACCGACGCAGTACAACCGGGGGCTTCTCTGTATGGTTTGCAGCTTACTAATCAACAGCGCATTGTTATTTTCGGCGGCGGCTTACCCGTCATATTAAACGGTAAATTAATCGGTGCCGTAGGCGTAAGCGGTGGTACCGTCGAACAAGACAGATTATTAGCAGAAACCGCACTGAATTGTTTCTCTGAATTATAATTTAAATCTAAGAAGGTATATTATGAGCTATCGTATGTTTGATTACCTGGTGCCAAATGTGAACTTCTTTGGCCCGAATGCTATTTCCGTTGTCGGCGAGCGCTGCAAATTGTTGGGTGGTAAAAAAGCGCTGCTGGTTACTGATAAAGGTCTGCGAGCGATTAAAGACGGCGCGGTAGATAAAACTCTCGCCCATCTGCGTGAAGCCGGTATTGAGGTGGTGGTTTTTGACGGCGTTGAACCTAACCCCAAAGATACCAACGTGCGCGACGGTCTGGAAGTCTTTCGCAAAGAGCATTGCGATATCATCGTTACCGTCGGCGGCGGTAGCCCACATGACTGCGGTAAAGGTATCGGTATCGCGGCGACCCACGAAGGCGATCTCTACAGCTATGCCGGGATTGAAACCCTGACCAATCCACTGCCGCCGATTGTCGCGGTGAATACCACTGCCGGTACCGCCAGCGAAGTTACCCGCCACTGCGTGCTGACCAATACCAAAACCAAAGTGAAGTTTGTGATTGTCAGCTGGCGCAACCTGCCGTCAGTCTCCATTAACGATCCGTTGCTGATGCTCGGCAAACCCGCACCACTGACCGCGGCGACCGGGATGGACGCCCTGACCCACGCCGTGGAAGCCTATATTTCCAAAGATGCCAACCCGGTCACCGACGCCGCCGCTATCCAGGCGATCCGCCTGATCGCCCGTAATTTACGGCAGGCCGTGGCGCTGGGCAGCAATCTGAAAGCACGTGAGAATATGGCCTACGCTTCGCTGCTGGCGGGCATGGCCTTCAACAACGCCAACCTCGGCTACGTTCATGCGATGGCGCATCAACTTGGCGGTCTGTACGACATGCCGCACGGCGTAGCGAATGCCGTACTGCTGCCGCACGTGGCACGCTATAACCTGATCGCTAACCCGGAAAAATTTGCCGACATCGCAGAGTTTATGGGCGAAAACACTAACGGACTTTCCACCATGGATGCGGCCGAACTGGCGATTCACGCCATCGCTCGCCTCTCTGCTGACATCGGCATTCCGCAGCATCTGCGCGATCTGGGCGTCAAAGAAGCCGATTTCCCCTATATGGCGGAAATGGCGCTGAAGGACGGCAATGCCTTCTCCAACCCACGCAAAGGGAACGAGAAAGAAATTGCCGGGATCTTCCGTCAGGCATTCTGATAACGCAGGGGACGCCATGTCACTTTCATCACCGGCCGTACATCTGTTTTATCACTCACGCTGGCAGGATACTCACGTGCTTGATGAGCTGTGTTGGGGACTGGAAGAGCAAGGCGTTCCTTACCGGGCAATCTGTTGCGACGATCATGACTGCGCGCTGGCGCTGGGCCAACTGGCGGCCAAAAGTTCGACGCTACGCGTGGGGCTCGGCCTCAATAACGCGGGTGATATTGCTTTAACCCATGCCCAGTTGCCCGAGGATCGGGCGCTGGTCTGCGGGCGTATCTGCGCCGGGGCTGTCCGGATCCGCGTGCTCGGCGCCAATGCCGGTCAACTGGTTAAAGTGCTTCCTTTCAGCGAGATAACATAAATGTACCGCATCTACACCCGAACCGGCGATAAAGGCACCACTGCGCTATATGGCGGCAGCCGCATCGACAAAGACGACATCCGCGTTGACGCCTACGGCACCGTGGATGAACTGATTTCCCAGCTTGGCGTCTGCTATGCCAGCACGCGCCAGGCCGAGCTACGCCAGGAACTGCACGCCATACAGAAGATGCTGTTTGTACTTGGAGCAGAGCTCGCCAGTGATGAGCAAGGACTTACCCGCTTAAAGCAGCGTATTGGTGAAGAGGATACTCAGGCGCTGGAGCAGCTTATTGACCGTAATATGGCGCAAAGCGGCCCGCTCAAAGCGTTTGTTATTCCGGGGAAAAATCTGGCCTCGGCACAGCTACACGTTGCGCGAACCCTGGTGCGTCGGCTGGAGCGGATCCTGATCGCGATGGACAGAACCCTGACGTTACGCGATGAGGCCAAACGTTACATCAACCGACTGTCGGATGTGTTGTTTTCGATGGCCAGAATCGAAGAAACTACTCCAGATGTTTGCGCTTAAACTGACTGGCATCGATGTCGTACTGCTTCATCTTGCGCCACAGGGTGGTGCGACCAATATTCAGCAGCTGCGACATCTCCTGCACGCGCCCGCTAGTGACGCGGGCGGCGTGGATAATCGCCTCTTTTTCGATGGCGGTAAATGTCAGGCTGGCTGGCAGCAGTGAAGATGCCGTCTCCAGACCAGGGCGTTCGGCAAACAGATAATCCGGTAGATTGCTCAGCCGAATATGACCGTTTTCACTGCTGATGGCGATATTTTCGATAATACTGTTCAGCTCAAAGTCATTACCCGGCCACGAGTAGGCCACCAGTTGCGCCAGCGCATCGTCGTCAATCTTCAGGCTGGTTGAAAAGCGTTTTTTCAGGCTATTCAGCCGCGTATAAATCAGCGAGGGAATACTGTTACGCCGCGCCCGTAGCGGCGGGATGACTATCTCAAAAGAGTGCAGCGCATAATACAGCTGACGGCTAAAGCGGTTTTGTTCCACCAGATTAGCGAGATCGACCGTGGTGGTGGCAATCACTTTCACATCCACCGGAATCAGCCGCCGGGCATCCAGGCGGGTTAAAACCCCCTGCTTAATCACCTGTAGCAGCGCGGATTGCAGCTCCGGCGCTAAATACTCAATTTTTTCCAGAAACAGGGTGCCGCCATTGGCCAGTTCAAGACGACTCAACCGACCGTTCTCATCATCGGTAGGCGCGCTGCCCATAAAATCCTGACCCAGCACGCTGTTGGCATACAGCTGGCAGTTCACGGCGATATACGGCCCGCTGGCGCGTTCGCTTTCATTGTGAATAGCCTGGCTCAACAACTCTTTACCGACCCCCTCTTCCCCACACAGCAGAATCGGGAAGCTCCCCCGCGCCGCCTGACGACCGAAATGGATCAAGCGCCGGGTTTCCGGATCGTCTGTCGACATCTGCTCAAAGGTATGGCTCACCTTGCCGAGCTGGCTGGTCATCAGTTGACGCATTTGTTCAACCGGATGCAGCAACAGAATAAAGCTGTTGCCCTGCTCTTCAACAATCGGCTTCAGGGTAATGACGGCATCAACAAACTGATGCTGACTTTCAAAGGTGACTTCGACGTGATTCAGGCCGCGGGCATGTTTGATCGCCCGACGCAGCAGCATGGGCAGATTGAGCAGGTCGTTAATATTTTTCCCCTGACTGGCCTGCGCGTCGAGATGCAAAAGCAGCGCCGCCCGCGCATTAAGGAACTGCAACACACCCTGCTCGTTCCACGCCATCACGCCATCATCCATGCTTTCCAGCAGTCCGTACATTTGGTTCAGATGACGATTGGATTCAGCCAGCAGACTGTCGGTCAGTAAAGAGTTACCGACTTCTCTGGCAATCGCCAGCGTCAGGGATAAATCAGAAACGCACTCATGCTCTACCAGACAGCACAGCGAGATGGAGCCAAACAGTCGACCATGGTTATCGAATACCGGCGTCGAGCAGAACGACCACGGATGCAACGCCTGCTTAAAGTGCTGATCGCCAGAGGTTTTTGTCGGCTGCCCCGGCATCGTCGCCAGCGACAGCGCACAGCTGCCAATAATGCTTTCCGCACAGTAACTGCCGTCGCGAAACCCGAGCTCCGCCAGTTGTTCCACCGTCTGCGGATCGCCGCAACGGCTGAGAATACAGGCCGACTCATCCAGAATCAGCAGCGCGCACGGACGGCCGTCCATAAATTCCCAGGCATCTTCCAGCGCAGCCTGAGCAATCGTCAGCAGCGCCGTCTTGCGACGACAAATCGACTCAAAGGTCAGCCCCTGCGCCTGATGCGGCGCCTGCCAGGTTTCCCGCTGCATAAACTTGCTGCAACGATGCCATGACTGGGCAAGAACCGAAGAGACTTCCTTCCCGATGCTATGCGTGTGCGCCGTCATATCCCTTTCCGCTGTTTTACCATAGACAACCCCTCCGGCAGAGACTGTCAGAGGGGGAGAAGATGTCGGATAAAAACTTACCGACGACTGATTAACGCGCCAGCCACTGCTGTCCCAGCAGGTCTGCCGTCAGAATAGCGGCATGAACGCTTTCAGGCGTCACCGGGAACGGCATATTGTGTATGGTTTCACCTTCTGCGCAGGTCGCTTTGGCCACGGCCATAATCTTGCCGTCGATGTCATCTTTCACGCCCATTTCCGCTAACGTTACCGGCAGACCGACTTTCTGACAGAAATTCAGTACGGTTTCGATCTCTTCCATCGGGCTGTTTTGCAGCACCAACTGCGCCAGCGTACCAAAGGCGACTTTCTCACCGTGATACAAATGGTGGCACTCTTCCAGAATTGTAAATCCGTTATGAATAGCATGCGCTCCCGCAAGACCGCTGCTTTCAAAGCCGATGCCGCTGAGGTAAGTGTTCGCTTCGACAATACGTTCCAGCGCGTCGGTCACCACGCCAGCCTGCGCGGCAAAGCGTGCCTTTTCGCCTTCCGCCAGCAGGGTATCATAGCACAGGCGCGCCAGGCTCAGCGCCGCCACAGTGGACTGTCCGCCCGCCATGCTGGTCGCTCTGGCGTCATAACAGGCTTTCGCTTCAAACCAGGTCGACAGCGCATCACCCATCCCGGCCACCAGCAGACGGACCGGCGCTTTGGCAATGATTGCGGTATCCATCACCACCATATCCGGATTTTTCGGGTAGATCAGATACTCTTCAAACTCACCAGCTTCGGTGTAGATAACGGACAGCGCGCTGGTTGGCGCATCGGTAGACGCAATAGTCGGGATCACCACCACCGGCAGCTTCTGGTAGTAACCAATCGCTTTAGCGGTATCCAGCGTTTTTCCACCGCCAATCCCAACCACGCCACGGCAACCGTGCTGTTTCAGAATGGCAATCAGGCGATTAATTTCGACATGGCTGCATTCCCCGTTGAAGCGTTCCGCATGACAGCTAATATCGTGGCTGTGCAGACCGTTGAGTACTTTCTCTCCCGCCAGCTTCATCACGAAGTCATCCGCAATCACGAAAAAGCTGTCCGCCAGATTTTTAGCATATTGACCAAATAAGGTGGAAGCGTCAGGACCCTGGAGATATTTGGCTGGAGATTGAATAACTTTTAGCATTCCTTTCATCCTCAAATAAGTACATGTTTTTACATGGTGAGCCCTGGCGTTAACCTGTTAGGCCGAATGCTGACGGCGAAAACGGGAGGTACCGGAGCGATGCAATAACTGTATGGCGAGGCGTACACAAAAAAATCTTTCGTCTTTTTGTTCTGATATGAAACAGATAAAAACCACGAACGTTCCAGATTGGAACGCTTATCCACAAAAATGATAAGGTTTGCGATCCCGATCCGTTCATTTCCCGCCAAATCTCCGGCAATCACCAATCCCACTTTCCCTTTTACTCACTTCGCTGCATTTAAAACCGACAAAAAAAGGCCGACTACACCGTATGACCTGTACTTTTGGCAGGAAAAAAAAGTCGAGCAAGCTCGCATTGCGATGATTCCCTAACTTTTTAAGTTTCATTTCGAAACAAAAAATAACGATGACGTTCCGTAATGAAACTCATTTTAGCGTTGTTTTTTTCCACGCTGAGTTCGCCAGAATCTCTCCATCGCCTCCGCACCATGGTTACACATTCGGGGGTTTGTCTTTCACTCAACCTCGAGGAGTCGTTATGTCTCAATTCTTTTTTAACCACCGTACCCATCTCGTAAGCGACGTCATCGACGGCACGATTATCGCCAGCCCGTGGAATAACCTTGCGCGTCTGGAAAGCGATCCAGCCATCCGCATCGTGATCCGTCGTGACCTCAACAAAAATAATGTGGCGGTCATTTCTGGCGGCGGTTCAGGACACGAACCCGCGCACGTTGGTTTTATCGGTAAAGGGATGCTCACCGCTGCGGTCTGCGGAGATGTGTTCGCCTCTCCGAGCGTAGATGCGGTACTGACCGCTATTCAGGCGGTGACCGGTGAGGCTGGCTGTCTGTTGATCGTGAAAAACTACACCGGTGACCGCCTTAATTTCGGTCTCGCCGCCGAGAAAGCACGTCGCCTTGGCTATAACGTTGAAATGCTGATTGTCGGCGACGACATCTCTCTGCCGGATAACAAACACCCGCGTGGCATTGCGGGAACCATCCTGGTGCATAAAATCGCAGGCTATTTCGCCGAATGCGGCTACAACCTCGCCACCGTCCTGCGTGAAGCGCAGTACGCAGCCAACAACACTTTCAGCCTGGGCGTCGCCCTTTCCAGCTGCCATCTGCCGCAAGAAACAGACGCCGCACCGCGTCATCATCCTGGTCATGCGGAGCTGGGGATGGGCATTCACGGCGAACCGGGTGCTTTGGTTATCGACACGCAAAACAGTGCGCAAGTGGTGAATTTGATGGTGGATAAACTGCTGGCGGTCCTGCCTGAAACCGGTCGTCTGGCAGTGATGATTAACAATCTTGGCGGCGTGTCCGTGGCCGAAATGGCCATCATTACCCGCGAACTGATCAGCAGCCCACTGCATCCGCGTATCGACTGGTTGATTGGCCCAGCTTCGCTGGTCACCGCGCTGGATATGAAAGGTTTTTCACTTACGGCCATCGTGCTCGAAGAAAGCATCGAAAAAGCGCTACTCACAGAGGTGGAAACCAGTAACTGGCCAACCCCGATCCCACCACGAGAAATCAGTTGCGTACCGTCATCTCAGCGCAGTGCGCGCGTGGAGTTTCAGCCTTCGGAAAACACCCTGGTAGCCGGGATTGTGGAACTTGTCACCGCAACTCTTTCCGGTCTGGAGACACATCTGAATGCGCTGGATGCCAAAGTTGGCGATGGCGATACCGGTTCGACCTTTGCCGCCGGCGCGCGTGAGATTGCCAGCCTGTTGCATCGCCAGCAGCTACCGCTGGATAACCTTGCCACGTTGTTCGCGCTGATTGGCGAACGTCTGACCGTGGTGATGGGCGGTTCCAGCGGTGTGCTGATGTCGATCTTCTTTACCGCCGCCGGACAGAAACTCGAACAGGGCGCTAACGTTGCCGAGGCGCTGAATACGGGTCTGGCGCAGATGAAGTTCTACGGCGGCGCTGATGAAGGCGATCGCACCATGATTGATGCACTGCAGCCGGCCCTGACGTCGCTGCTCGCACAGCCACTAAATATGCAGGCCGCATTCGACGCTGCGCAAGCGGGTGCCGAACGAACCTGTCTGTCGAGTAAAGCCAATGCGGGGCGCGCATCTTATCTGAACAGCGAAAGCCTGCTCGGCAATATGGACCCCGGCGCGCACGCCGTAGCGATGGTGTTTAAAGCCCTGGCGGAGGAGATGGTGAGCTAAGTTTTAATCAATGCCTGATGACACAAGCGTCATCAGGCAAAACGTTAACGGTAAACGCGAATCCCACCTTCCACGCCGCGGCTAAACAGCACCTGCCAAAGTTCGATATCTCTGGCGCGAAAAGCACCGGCGCAGGCGCATAAATAGTAATTAAACATTCTTCTGAAGGTGGCGGAATAACGTGCTGACAGCTCCGGCCATGCCTGATTAAAACGCTCGTGCCATGCCATCAGCGTTTTATCATAATCGCTGCCAAAATTATGCCAGTCTTCCATCACAAACCGTGATTCGCTGGCCTCAGCAATATGGGAGATCGCCGGTAAGCAGCCGTTCGGGAAAATGTATTTATTGATCCACGGATCGACGCTCATCCCCTTTTTATTGCTACCAATGGTATGTAACAGGAACAGCCCATCCGGTTTTAAACAACGGTCGGCGATGCTGAAATAGGTGTCGTAATTTTTCGGCCCTACATGTTCAAACATCCCCACGGAAACAATGCGATCGTAGTGTTTATCAAGGTCGCGATAGTCCTGCAGCAGAATATTAACGTCCAGCCCTTCACAGCGCTGCTGGGCCATTTTCTGCTGCTCTTTGGAGATAGTAACGCCTTCTACCACCACACCGTAATGACGCGCCGCATATTCCGCCAGCCCGCCCCAGCCACAACCGATGTCGAGTAAACGCATACCCGGTTCAAGTTGCAACTTCTCACAGATCATTTTTAATTTGGCATTTTGCGCATCGTCTAATGTGGTCGCGTCTTTCCAGTAACCGCAGGAATATTGCATATGCGGATCAAGCATCAACGCAAAGAGATCGTTACCAATATCGTAGTGCTCTTTGCCGACAATCCACGCGCGGCTGCGCGACTGCAAATTAAACAGGCGCGCACTGGCAATACGTAAAATATCTTTCAGATTACCCGGCATCTGCTGGTCAAGTTTTGCTTTGAGGATTTTGCAGAACAAAATATCGAGCCGCTCGCAGTCCCACCAGCCTTCCATATAGCTTTCACCAAGCCCTAACGAGCCTTGCTGCAATACTCGTTTAAAAAAACCAGCATGATGAAGTTGAATGTCCCAGGGACGGGAGCCATTAATCCTGATATCTGCTTGCGAAAGCAGCTCTTTTCCCATTCGGGTCCAGTTATCATTTGTTTCATTGACGATGACAGCATCTGAACAAAGCGAGTTCATGGTATTTACCAAAAGTGGGCTAAAAATTCTTACGCAAGATTATTATGGAAAACAGGGTGTATGTATTATGATCTGCGGACAAGATCTATCGAGCAGCGGCCACACCACCGGGAGCATTGACGATTTATTTATGGAAACTCTCGCGCAAAAACAGTGGAACTTCTTCCCGGATAACTCCATGGCGGAACTGCCGCAGGACGTGTATTTTCGCTCCTATGTATTAGAAGCCAACCACCATGTTCCGCCGCATTCACACTCTTTTATGCAGTTCCATTTCGCCCGCAAAGGCAGTATGCGTATTGATGTTGCCGGCAAGTGCTGGATAATCCCGGCGCACTATGGCATCTGGATCCCCAATAATACGGAGCATGCAGTTTGGGCTCTGGATGATGTGTATTTAGAGAACCTGGATATTAAACCGGGCTTTCTTGAAGCGCGCATTAATGAATGTAAAGTGGTCGCTATCAGTGATTTCGCCAGAGAGTTTATTCATTACGCCACCAATTTAGTTTCGGGGCATTATGATAGCCGCTCCAAAGAGGGCAGACTGGTGAGCGTGCTGGTCGACATTATTCTGCAACTCCCGGAAGTCGCTTTTGTATTACCCTGGCCGCAGGATCGCGAATTAACCAAAATATGCCGAACCATACAAGAATCCCCCGCTCTGGAGCATTCGGTTGAATACTGGGCACATCATCTGGGTATGTCTGCCCGAACCTTTTCACGCCATTTCAAAAAAGAAACTGGATTGCCTTTCAGCGTCTGGAAACAAAAAATGCGTATTCTGGAATCCGTATTAATGCTGAAAAAAAATAAAAGCGTGACCGCCGTGGCGCTCGACGTAGGGTATTCAAGCACCGCGGCATTTAGTTATGCCTTCCGCCAGGCATTTGGCGTGCCGCCGTCTAGTTATTAATCTGCCGCTTTACGCTGATGCCAGTAGGCTGCCGCACGCACCCGTTGAGGGTCAAACGCCTCGGTTTCAAAGCGAGCACTCAGGTTTTTTACCACCTTGCCTTCACCAGTGATCCAGATGTAATAATCATCTGTGGGCACGGTTAGTCGCGATAAGCGTTCATTCACTACCTGCGCGTCATGGCCGATAAACCACTCAATAGTAAATCCGTCGAGATGGGCAAGATAATCCTGGTACGCTGCATCCTGCACGCTGACCAGCGCCGTGACGTTTGGACGTACCGCTAAGCGGCTGAGCGACTCCAGCCGTCGGCGCAGCGCAGGCATTCCCGATTCATCACAGACGTAAACCTGATACGCATAATCTTCTGGCACCACCAACGAACCGCGCGGTCCGCCGATCGTCAGCTTGTCACCCACGCCAGCATTCATCGCCCATGTGCTCGCCACTCCACCGTCATGAATATAAAAATCCAGTGCCAGCTCATGGCGCGCTTCGTCATACAACGGCGTGTAGTCACGGGAGAGCGGACGCACCCCGTCGGCCCAGACGATGCCCTCATCAGTGACTACTGGCGGCACGAAATGGCAGCCCGGTTCCGGGAAAAAGACCTTGGTGTGGTCATCAAAGCCGTGCGAGCTAAAACCGTCCAGAGCGTCACCGCCCAGTACGATGCGCTGAAAGCCCGCGCTAACACGTTCAACGCGCAGGACGGTAAGTTCACGGAAGCGCAATTCATTGCGAACGCGCTGCGGGTAGCGTGAGGTGTTTTTTGTCATTTTCTCGCCTTTAAAAGATAATACGATATATCTAAATTTATTTTTAAATGATAATGATTGCTAATCACAAGGATTGCAAGCACTTTTTTGATATAGCCACACTCTGATTAATCACCTTCAAAGACCAAATAAAAACACCTGAAAATCAATAAATTAAAAAAAACCAAACTAATGATATTGCAAGAGCATTATTTTTAGATATAAATTAGATATATCTAAACAACATCAGGAGACGATGATGCAAAACCATCATGAAGGTTGCTGCAAACATACAGAGCACCAACACGAAGGCTGCTGCAAGGGTGAAGGACATCACCATGAAGGCCGCCACAACGAGCACCACGCAGGCTGCTGCAAAGGTGAAGAACATCGCCATGAAGGTTGTAACAAAGCACACCACCCTGAACAGGGTTGCGAACACCGCCACGGTCGCGGCGGCGGTCGTCGCCAGCGCTTCTTCGGTCACGGAGAATTACGCCTGGTGATTCTGGATATCCTGACCCGCGACGCCAGCCACGGCTATGAGCTGATAAAAGCGATTGAAACCCTGACTCAGGGTAACTACACCCCGAGCCCAGGCGTTATTTATCCGACGCTGGACTTCTTGCAGGATCAGGAGCTGATCACTATCAGCGATGAGGAAGGTGGGCGTAAACAGATTGCGATCACCGCCCTGGGCCAGCAGTGGCTGGATGAAAACCGTGAGCATCTGGACCATATCCACGAACGGATCAAAGCCCGCTGCGTGGGTTTTGAATTGCGCAAGAACCCGCAGATGAAACGCGCGCTGGAGAACTTCAAAGCCGTGCTGGACCTACGGGTCAATCATGGTGATACCAGCGATGCGCAAATCAAAAAAATCATCGGTATTATCGATCGCGCTGCGCTGGATATTACCCAACTGGATTAATCTGCTCAGCAGGCGAAACCCATTCCCCTGGATTTCGCCTGCATTGTGATTCTTAGTGCAGAACCGTGACTGCGTCTTCCAGACGCCCCGCGCGATGTTTCACCATCGCAGAAATTTGGGCGCTCTCTTCAACCAGTTCGGCGTTTTTCTGCGTAATGTTGCTCAGTTCATTCACCGCGCGGGTCAGGCTGGAAAGACCATCCGACTGTTCCAGCGTTGAGTGGCTGATTTGGGCGATCAGTTGAGTCACGTTTTGCACCTGCGCCACAATATCGTCCATCGTGCGCCCTGCGGCGTGAACCTGGTCGGATCCGGACTGCACCTTATCGGCGCTGGCATCAATCAGCTTGCGGATATCATTGGCTGCACTGGCGCTGCGGCTGGCAAGATGACGCACTTCTCCCGCCACCACGGCGAATCCTTTCCCCTGCTCACCCGCCCGTGCGGCTTCAACGGCGGCGTTCAGGGCCAGAATGTTAGTCTGGAAGGCAATATCGTTAATCAGCGTGGTAATGGTACCAATCCGCTGGGTGCTGTTGGCGATGTCGTCCATGGTTTTGATGACGGTATCCATCGCCTCACCACCGTGTGTCGCCGCGCTGCTGGCGGCGATGGAGAGCTTATCTGCCGCGGCGGCGGTCTGTGAGTTTTGTTTCACCGATGCCGCCATCTGGTTCATGGTCGCCACCGTTTCCTGCACGTTCTCAACGGTCTGCTGCGTATGTTTGTTTAAATCATCGCTACCTTTCGCCAGCGTTTCGCTGTCGCTGCGCACACAACTCACCTGGCTGGAGACATCATGGATGAGCCAGCGGCACATTAGCCCCAGTTGCCCGACCGCTCTAAGCATCAGACCCAGTTCATCACTGCGGTTAAGATGCGACACGCTGTTTCGCTCACCGGTCGCCACTTTCAACGCCTGACGAGCGACATTCTCAATGGGGCGCACAATCTGCCATTCGAAAATCGCCGTTCCCAGCATCATTACCAGCGCACTCATCAGCAGTAACGGCCATTCCGCGCCCATTTGTTGCAACGCAGCCGCCAGTACAATAAACATGAACGCCATTACACTGCGCACCCGCCAGCGAATCGGCAGTGCCGGGAGCTTCCCCAGCCAGCCTTTACGTACCACCAGTCCTTTATGGATACGTCGGTTGCAACGCCCTTCATTCAGCGCCTTATATAAAGGCTCTACCGTCGCAATTTCCTCGTCAGTTGCCCGGGTACGAATCGACATATACCCGGTTACATGTCCTTCCCTCACCATCGGCACCGCATTGGCTCTCACCCAGTAGTGATCGCCATTCTTACGCCGGTTTTTCACAATCCCGCTCCATGGCTCGCCCTGTTTCAGGGTGTACCACATATCCGCAAACGCCGCTTTTGGCATGTCCGGATGACGAACCAGATTGTGCGGCTTATTGAGCAACTCATTCAGTTGATAGCCGCTGACCTGAACGAAAGTGTCGTTCGCATGGGTAATATAGCTTTGTAAATCGGTGGTCGACATGAGGGTGATATCATCATCCAGCGGTGTATTTTGCTGACTAACGTAGGGATGAGAAGACATGATTGCGTCCTGTGCAGGTTATCTGGTTGTTAACTCTTTCGGCTTATGTTATTTCGGCGATAATTTTTTTATCTTTAGTTGTTAAATTTGATTTAGATCGCAATTTGCGATTAAACCTCAAAATCTATACGCATTCTAATCCATTGATTTAAAATACTTTCAATCAGAAACTATTCCATTGCACTTCTACCAATGCACCGTCACAGTGCGAAACTTGCTCATTTTTAGCGCAGAAAAGGGAGTTTCCGATCTGTTTTCGCAGTCTGAACTTGGGCAAAATGCCAGCAAATGTTAAAAGATGGCATTAAATGTTGCACAAATAAGATGTTTCCTGGTGTTTATCCCGATTTTTGCTAAGCGCGCCGGAATGGCGCAATCCCTGCAATACTTAATTCAGTATCATGTGATACGCCAGCTCCGGGAGCATATTTTGAACAGGTTACCTTCCAGCGCATCGGCCCTGGCCTGCAGCGCACACGCACTGAATCTCATCGAAAAGCGCACGCTTGATCATGAGGAAATGAAATCATTAAACCGAGAGGTGATTGAATACTTCAAGGAGCATGTCAATCCGGGGTTCTTAGAGTATCGAAAATCTGTAACTGCAGGCGGGGATTACGGAGCCGTAGAGTGGCAAGCGGGAAGCCTGAATACGCTTGTCGACACCCAGGGACAGGAGTTCGTTGATTGCCTGGGTGGTTTTGGAATTTTCAACGTGGGGCACCGTAATCCAGTCGTGGTTTCCGCCGTACAGAATCAACTCGCGAAACAACCTCTGCATAGCCAGGAGTTACTTGACCCTCTGCGGGCCATGCTGGCAAAGACCCTTGCCGCACTGGCACCCGGTAAACTGAAATACAGTTTTTTCTGTAACAGCGGGACCGAGTCGGTTGAAGCCGCTCTGAAGCTGGCGAAAGCGTATCAATCGCCGCGCGGTAAATTTACGTTTATTGCCACCAGCGGCGCATTTCACGGCAAATCTCTGGGCGCGCTCTCTGCCACAGCGAAATCAACTTTCCGCAAACCCTTTATGCCGCTGCTGCCAGGTTTCCGTCATGTGCCGTTTGGCGATGTTAACGCGCTGCGCACTATGCTCAGTGAGTGTAAAAAAACCGGTGATGACGTTGCAGCTGTGATCCTTGAACCTATCCAGGGTGAAGGAGGCGTGATCCTGCCGCCGCAAGGGTATTTGACCACCGTTCGTAAACTTTGCGATGAGTATGGCGCGCTGATGATCCTTGACGAAGTACAAACCGGCATGGGTCGTACTGGCAAAATGTTCGCCTGCGAGCACGAAAACGTGCAGCCCGACATTATGTGCCTGGCTAAAGCGCTGGGCGGGGGCGTGATGCCGATTGGCGCAACCATTGCCACCGAAGAGGTGTTCTCGGTTCTGTTCGACAATCCTTTCTTGCATACCACCACCTTTGGCGGCAATCCGCTCGCGTGTGCGGCTGCGCTGGCCACCATTAACGTCCTGCTGGAGCAAAATTTACCGGCCCAGGCGGAGCAGAAAGGCGATATGTTGCTGGATGGTTTCCGCCAGCTTGCGCGGGAATATCCGGACCTGGTGCATGATGTACGCGGCAAGGGCATGCTGATGGCAATCGAGTTTGTCGATAATGAAATCGGCTACAACTTTGCCAGTGAGATGTTCCGCCAGCGGGTGCTGGTTGCCGGCACGCTGAATAATGCCAAGACGATCCGCATCGAACCGCCGTTAACGTTAACGATCGAACAATGCGATCTGGTATTACGATCGACGCGCAAAGCCCTGGCAGCATTACGGGTGAGCGTGGAGCAGGTGTAAAAGATGTCTGTCCGGCCTGCGTTTACAAACGTAGGCCGGATAAGGCAGCACAATTTAAACAATCCGTACGCCTGCAGGCATGAGGCGTTCTGGCGTTAACAGCACGCTTTCGCTGCCATCGTCCGTCTCAGCGCACAGCAGCATACACTCTGATGTCTCACCGCGCATTTTGGCCTTTTGCAGATTACACAGTACCACCACCGTTTTCCCCATCAGCTCCTCTTCGCTGTAATAAGGCACCAGGCTGGTCACGGTTTGCAGCGTACGTTCTCCCACATCAACCTGCACGATATACAGCTTATCGGCATTGTCATGGCGCTTTACCTGTGCGATTTTTCCAACACGTATTTCCAAGCGGGCAAAATCAGCAAATGCGACGGTATCCATTTCTCCACCTTCAGGTTAAAATTTTACTAAAAAATAGCACGGTATTGATGGAAGACCAAGGGGGATGAATTTACTAAAAACAGATGCATCTCATGAGGCTTCATTTACAATACACATCCCATGCGGTCGAATGGTGGATTGAAAGGCATATATGGCAACACTTAAAGATATAGCAACGGAAGCAGGCGTTTCCCTGGCGACGGTCTCAAGAGTTTTGAATGACGATCCCACTCTGAATGTGAAAGAGGAGACCCGGCATCGTATTCTCGAAATAGCAGAAAAGCTGGAATACAAGAGCAGTTTATCCCATAGAACACAGGTCAGCATCGTCAATCAACATCATATTCTTGCGCTCTATAGCTACCAGCAGAAGCTGGAGATCAACGATCCCTACTATCTGTCTATACGTCACGGTATCGAAACCCAGTGTGAAAAGCTTGGCATCAAGCTCACTAATTGCTATGAGCACCATAGTGTGCCCACCGTCAAAAAACTCACAGGAGTACTGGTGATCGGAAAGGCCAGCGAAGCGATATGTCATACAGCCGCTTCGCTAACGGAAAATATCTGCTTTATCGATTTTCAGCCCCCGGGCGGTAAGTATGACTTCGTCGATACCAATCTGACTCAGATTAGCCAGCAAATTATCGACTTTTTTATCCAGCAAGGCGCAACGCGAATTGGCTTTATTGGCGGTGAAGATGTGCCCGGCGAAGTCGATATTCGTGAAGCCGCGTTTGCAGACTATGGCCGGCTGAAAGGTGTTGTATACGAAACGGATATCTATCGTGGCAGTTTCTCAAGTGCATCTGGCTATGAACTAGCAACCCAAATGTTGGCTAAAAAAGATTACCCTCCTGCCCTGTTCGTAGCTTCAGACTCTATCGCGATCGGCGTACTGCGTGCGATTCATGAACATGAAATCCGTATTCCGGAGCAAATTTCACTCATCAGCATCAACGATATCCCAACCGCGCGTTTCACCTTCCCTCCGCTTTCAACCGTGCGCATCCACTCAGAGATGATGGGGATTCAGGGTGTTAATCTGTTAATAGAAAAAGCGCGTGATGGTCGTGTTCTACCGCTTCAGGTCTATGTTCCAAGCCAGTTACAGCTGCGAGGCACCACCCGTTAATACTCGTTTGCCCGACGGTCAGGTCGGGCTTCTTCCCTTCTGTCGTTACCCGCCAAATTTCTCCATTTCGTGATCGAGTTAAAGTAAATCAAATTCCTCTGTTTTATTTAGTAAAACTTTTACTAAAATGATTACCATTGATGCAGCCTCACCAGGCTGTTGATGATGGTTCTATGCGCAGAGGAAGAAAAATGAGGGTTCTAGAAAGCTTCGAACTGTTCCAACAGCATGCCCATACGCAGCATCACTGGCAACATTGTGCCGCTTTGATGGAGAACATCGAAGGCATCACTCCCGGCTTCGTCCATTCACAGGGAGACTTCCTGAGCTACGACGTAAGGTTTGACAGCACCACGGATGCACTCTTCATCGGCCATCGTCGTTACGTAGAAGTGCATTGTTTTTTACGTGGCACACAGAAAATTGAATATGCGGCGAAAGCGCAACTCCGGCCTGTGGATTGTTACCGGGAGGAAATGGACCGGGAATATCTGAAAGGTTTAGGGCAAACCGTGCAGGTCGAGGAAGGACAGATAATCATTTGTGATAATGATGAAGCGTATCGATTCATTACTCATTCAATTGTAAAAAAGCTGGTGATTAAAATAATGTCTGACGGATTTATCCACCCAATATAGCCAGTAATTCGTATTAGCGCGCGGTAGAGGCCGTGGACTATTTTTCGGTTATGTATTTAAAAAATAAATACATATAACAAATAACAATCTTAAATATTATGAGATCTGGAGATAGATTATGAGTGTCATTGTCTCTGACAAAAAGCATATTATTTCTTTATATGCGGAACGCGATCATGTCCCTGCCGTCCTGGAAGACCATCGGATCAATGGAATCAATAAGGAATTACCGCGACCTTACCTGTTCCCATTCACCAACACCTGCCAGGCGATAAAAAATATTCCCGCAGAAGCCAGTAATTACCTGTCCTTGAATGGGATCTGGAAATTCAACTGCGCAAGCAATCCGCGCTCAAGACCCAAAACATTTTATCAAGAAGACTATAACGTTTCCGCATGGGATACCATTAAGGTTCCAGGCAACTGGGAAGCTCAAGGTTTTGATAAAGCTATTTATATTGACGAACGTTTTCCTTTTAACACCCATTGGCCAGAAATCCCTCGCGACTATAACCCGGTAGGTTCTTATCGCCGTACTTTTAATCTGGACAACAGCTGGGCCGGATGCGAAATATTCCTGCAACTGGCCGGAGCCAGAACCGCATCGTTCGTCTGGATAAATGGCCAGCGCGTAGGTTATACCCAAAATGCTAAAAACCCTGCCGAATTTAATATTACGCCCTACGTCAAAGAGGGTGAAAACACCATCGCGCTTGAAATTTACCGCTGGTCCAACGCCAGCTATGTAGAAAAGCAAGATATGCTGGATATGTCGGGTCTTGAGCGGGAAGTGTTTATCTACTCCACCGCGAAAACACGCATTTATGATATTTATTGCCAACCAGAACTCAATGATGATTATACACAAGGCACATTCAACGTCAGCGTCAGTCTGAAGCATTATGATAACCAACCTGGCGAACTTGCACTGAATGTAAAACTGCTGGATGACGCTTGCGATTTCTCCACATTAATAGATAAAAACCAATCTGTTATTCGCAATGGAACAGAGCAGGAATTTCATTTCACCGATCGGGTGAAGTCTCCTCGACTTTGGAGCGCAGAAACGCCCAACTTATATACGTTATTAGTTACCCTGACCAATCAGCAAGGCGAAACTATTGAAGCGACAAGCCATAAAATAGGCTTTCGCAAAGTAGAAATTATCAACAGCCAGCTCACGGTCAATGGTAAAGCAATTAAGATAAAAGGGGTTAACCGCCATGAGCTGCACCCTACACTTGGGCATGTTCCCACCGAAGAAAACATGCTGACCGACATTCGGTTGATGAAAGAGCACAATATCAATGCGGTTCGTACCAGTCATTTCCCCTGTCATTCCCGCTGGTATCAGCTCTGCGATGAATATGGCATCTATATTGTTGATGAAGCCAATATTGAATCCCATCCGTTGGCGCTAAAACCCGAAACACAAATCGGCGATACCGAATCCTGGATCCCGGTTCATCTGGATCGCGTCCAGGCGATGGTCGAACGCGACAAAAATCACCCCTGCGTGATTGTCTGGTCGATGGGGAATGAAGCGGGTACCGGATGTGTTTTTGAAACGCTTTATCAATGGATAAAAGAGAGAGACAGCAGCCGACCGGTACAGTATGAACCTGCTGGCGAAGCGCATTACAGCGATATTGTGTGCCCAATGTACCCCACGTTGGAGCGATTAGAGCAGTTTGCCTGCAAGGGCAGCGATCGTCCGATGATCATGATTGAGTACGCGCACGCCATGGGTAACTCCGTGGGCATTCTGCGAGATTACTGGAACATTATCGACGCGCATGACAATCTGCAAGGCGGCTTTATCTGGGAGTGGATGGATCACGCGCTGGAATTAACCAATGAACGCGGTCAGAAATATTGGGGCTATGGCAAAGACTATCATCCGGATAAACCCAGCGACGGCAACTTTATGAATGATGGGTTGGTTGCCGCCGATCGCACGCCACATCCACATATGGCGGAAGTGAAAAAGGTTTATCAACCTATTCGTTTTCACGTAACGGACCCGCTTGCCGGACTATTTGAAATAGAAAATCGCTATGATTTCATTACGTTGTCTCATTGCGATATTCAGTACAGTATCACTGAAAACGGACATCAAATAGCCAATGGCAGCCTGGGTTGCTTTGCGGTAAAACCCGCTCAGCGCCAGGCAATTCACGTCCCAGTCAAAAACATTACGCTTGCGGAAAATAAAGAATACCTGGTCACGCTCTGCGCGGTAACCAAAGATGAAGCCCCGCTGGTTGGCAGTGGATATGAAATTGCCTGGGAACAATTTAGCGTAACGCCGCCCGCCGTTTTTCATATTAGCCCGGATGCGCCCACCCTCCGCTTATCAGTGCAGGAGACACCGGCATCTATTGATATCAGCAGCGAGCGTTTTACCCTCTCCTTCGGGCGCAAAACGGGTCAAATGGATCGTCTGATGGTTGCCGGGAAAGATCTGCTTCTTTGCGGCATTGAGCCCAATTTCTGGCGGGGACTGACAGATAACGATCTCGGCGCTAAACTTTTCGATAAATCAGCAATCTGGCAAGACGCGGGCAAACAACGCGTATTATCCGGCCTCACAATCGAGCAGCCATCCAGCTACGAAGCGATCGTCACCAGCGAATTTACGCTGCCGACGGTCGACTGCAAATATACGCTGACCTACGCCATTTACGCGACGGGTGAAATGCGCATTAGCATTGATTTCACGCCAGGGAACCGCGAACTTCCTCTTCTGCTACGCATGGGTTCTCAGCTGACACTGCCCTGTGAATTCAAGTATATCCAGTGGTTTGGCCGTGGCCCGGTAGAAACCTATGCGGACAGAAAGGGAGCCAAAGCGGGTATCTACGGCGGAACAACATGGGAACAATTCCACGCTTACCCCAGACCGCAGGAAAGCGGTAATAAAACGGATGTTCGTTGGGTGCGCATCGTAAATCATGACGGGTTCGGCCTTGAAGCGATTGCCGACGGGCAATTACTCAATACCAGCGCGTGGCCTTTCGCTGCAAGCGAGCTTGATTTTGTCGCTGATAATGATGGCAGCAGCGCCTCGGGATTAACACCGTTATCACATAAACATGGTGTTGATGTTCAGCCGGGAGACATTACCACGTGGAACATCGATCTCGTGCAAATGGGGACAGGAGGACAAAACTCCTGGGGATCATTACCTCCAGAAGAGTATCAGTTATCCGTTAAGCCGTATCACTACGCCTTTTATTTGCGGCCAGTACATCCCGATACAGAAATAAAAAATTAAGCAACTGGTTGTGAATGTTCGTAAGAGGACATTCACAACACTGTCAAAACAAATACATTTACACGTATGTGAAGGGAATGGTTATGTCTGAAAAATCCGATGCAAGATATCAGATGTCATTAATAACATTTTTATTCTTCTCCATTGCCGGCGGCGGTTTTGTGCTGAAAGGCGTGGTCAGTCAGTATACCGATTGGGGAAACAACTCCTGGCTACTTTATGCTGTGGCTTCTCTGCTTTATGCAATTCCGTATACCTTTATGATTATCGAGCTTTCCTCCATCAAGAAATTACGCGAATCCGAAAGTGGATATCAAACATGGTTAAACCTGATCTTAGGTAAAAAATTAGGGTTTATTGCCGGTTTCTTTTATTTCTACGTCAATATTTTTTACTTTGTCGATCTGCTTCCCAATATTATCACCTACTTTATCTACACCTGTAGTAGCGATGTGGCGTGGGTCACCCAGTTAACCAGTCAGACATGGTTTAAACCGGTGATCAGTATTACTTCCATTATTCTCTTCTGGATCGCGACCTGGGTATCAATGAAAGGGCCAAAATGGTTATCCCGCGCGCTGTCGTTTTCTGGATACGCAGGATTCGCGCTAACCATGCTTTTTATTGTTTCGGCAGTCTATAAACTTTCATCCGGCACCGTCACCTTTAATGGTACGGCCATTGCCCCAGAATATATGCAACACATTGATTTATCCTGGTCAAAGGTAGCGTCAATGTCATGGGCTTTACAATCCTTAGGCGGACTGGAAGCGTTAGCCGCCTACAAGCGTAATATTCGCGGCGGCGATCGCAATTTCCGCCTGGGTTTAGTGCTCAACGTCTTTATCTTTTCAACCATTATCGTTATCTCTTCCCTGCTGCTGAACTTCATCTTACCGGCAGAGCAGGCCGCGAATCTTGGTCTGTTATCAGCCATTTATGTTGCCTTCCAGCAGTTGGGTTTCCCCGTCTGGTGGACCAACGTTATCGCCCTGTTTTTGATGATCACCACGCTGTGCGGTTCGCTCATGCTGTGGACTGCCGCGCCGGTAAAAATGTTATTTGTCGATGCGCCGAAAGGAATTTTCGGCGACAAATTGTCAGAGGTAAATAAAGAAGGTACACCGGTTAACGCGCTGAAGATACAGGGTATTATCGTCACCGTTATCATTATTCTTTTTATGCTGGGTCAGTTTAACTCCGAGATGAACACCATTCTGGTGGCGGTAAAAAATCTCGACGGCGGCGCCGCAACCATCCCGGTCCTCTTTATGCTGGCAGGCTATATTAAGCTGAGATATCGTCCCAACGATCCGAATTATGCACGCGATTTCCATTTTCTGGGCACCGGTCGTTTCTGGGCATTACTCTCGGTGGTACCAATGGTTATTATTTTTACCGCCTCCACCGTTGCTGCGCTGGTTCCTGGGCCAGAAGACTGGGATGCCAATTTCACAGGATCGTTAATTCAGGTTATTCTTGGGCCAGTCAGCATTATCGCCGTATTTTATTACTGCAGTCTGATGTTTAATCGTTGGCGCGTAAAAAACCCTGACGACCATTCATTATTTAATAAAATCTAAAACAACGAATTATTGAGCGGCAAAATTTTTCATTTTGCCGCTCACGTTTTGGTAAATAAAAATAGTATTTTTTCTGATGGAATAGAAAATGAAATTTAACATTAATGCTGGCAAGGCACTGATGGCGTTGTCCTTTTGTTGCTCGTTACCCCTGGTGGCCGAAGAAAAAGCGCCGCATATCGATGTCCCGCAGCCCGCCATGCATGACGATACAAAAATTCCCGAAATGGTCGAAACATCTGCCAGCCCCGCAATGCCGAAATCATCCCCCGCACCTTCATTCCGTTTTTATGGCGAAATGGGGCTTGGCGGGTATACGGCGCTGGAGGGAGACTACAAGCATAAATATGAAGACGGAACCTATATTGAAGGCGGTGTGGAAGGTCAGTATGGTCACTGGTTTGGACTGATTTATGGCGAGGGCTGGACCGTACAGGCGGACCACCAAGGCAATGCCTGGGAGCCCGACCATGGCTGGGGTGGTTTCGAAGGCGGTATTAACCGCTTTTGGGGAGGCTACAGGACAGATGATAAAACCGAAATTATCCTGAGCCTACATAACGACTCCTCCCTGGACGACCTGCAATATTGGGCCGACTTTACGCCAGAGTTTGGTTACGAAATCCCAAATACCCGCGATATCGCCACCGCGCTTAAAGTGCAAAACCTGAGCGGCGATTTCCGCTATAGCGTCATCGCCACTCCCGCAGGACATGCTGATGAAAGTAAAGCCTGGCTGCATTTTGGTAAATACGATCGCTACTCAGATAAATATATTTATCCCGCGATGATGAACGGCTATATCCAGTACGACCTGATGAAAGACGTCACCTGGATGGGCGGCACAGAAATCACCGATGGCACCGGACAACTCTTCGTGACCGGGGTTCTGACGCCGAATTTCGGTGTCCGCGTCTGGCATCATACCGGGCGCGGCGAGGGCCTCGGTAACCCCGGAACAGAAACCGGCGCGATGGTTAGCGCTATGTATGAAGCCTTCAAAGGATTCTACCTCTCTACCGCATATAGCTACGCACAGCACAATCTGGATAACGATCCGGACACCACGACATCCTATGCGCAATTCGGTATTTGGTACGAATATTGCGGCGGTAAATTCGCCACCGCCTTCGACAGCAGATTCAACCTGGGAAACAGTACCGACGACTCGGATAACAAGATATTCCTGATGCAGTATTACTACTGGGGTCATTAATTTTTCTTTTTATTTCACAGTGAATGTGAAAGGAGCTTCATTATTATGAAAAAGTTATATTCATTAACCCCGCTGACCTGCATGCTTTTATTTAGCCTGTCGGCCCATGCCGTTACCGCGACAGACTTTAAAGATTTGATCGATCGTCACGGCGCGCCGCAATATATGCGTGATGGCAATAGCGATCACCACCAGCGGTTTAGCCCGTTTTTCGATCTTGGCTCCTGGCACGGTCATTTGTTGCCGGATGGCCCGGATACCATGGGCGGTTTTCCGGGCGTGGCGCTGCTGACGGAAGAGTACATCAATTTTATGGCGACGAACTTCGATCGTCTGACGGTGTACCAGCAGGGTAAAAAGGTCAATTTCACCCTTGAGGCTTACAGCATTCCTGGCGCGCTGGTGCAGAAATTGTCGTCGAAAAATGTGCAGATAGAAATGACGCTGCGTTTTGCCAGCCACCATACCTCGCTGCTGGAAACCAAAATTACCAGCGCCACGCCGCTCGATCTGGTGTGGGATGGCGAACTGCTGAATAAAGTGGAAGCAGAGGACGGCAAAGCAACGTCAGATAAAACCGTCGACCAGCAGTATCCAGACTACCGGCGTAAAATTGTCCCCACCCACGACGGTCTGAAAGTCACGTTCGGCAAAGTGCGTTCAACCTGGGATTTGCTCACCTCCGGCGAATCAGAATATCAGGTGCATAAGTCGCTGCCGATGAAAACAGCCGTCGACGGTCTTCGCTTCACCAGCAAAGCGCATATCAACAGCTCTACCACGTTCTACACCACCTATTCACACTTATTGACCGCGCAGGAAGTGAGCAAAGAACAGCCGCAAATCCGCGATATTCTGGCGCGTCCCTCTTCTTATATGCTCGCCTCACAACAGCGCTGGGACACCTATTTGCAAAAAGGATTAAACAATCCTGATGCTACCCCGCAGCAGACCCGCGTCGCGGTGAAAGCGATAGAAACGCTGACGGGCAACTGGCGAACGCCAGAAGGCGCTGTGCGGCATAACACCGTTACCCCGTCGGTTACCGCTCGCTGGTTCTCCGGGAATCAGACCTATGCGTGGGATAGCTGGAAGATTGCCTATGCGATGGTGCACTTCAACCCGGACATTGCGAAAGACAGTATTCGCGCACTCTTTGACTGGCAAATTCAGCCCAACGATCCGGTACGTCCCCAGGATGCAGGCATGATCCTCGATCTGGTTACCTGGAACAAAATCCCCGAGCGCGGCGGCGACGGCGGCAACTGGAACGAACGCAACACCAAGCCAAGCCTGGCGGCCTGGTCGGTGATGGAGGTCTACAATGTCACCAAGGACAAGGCCTGGCTCGAAGAGATGTATCCGAAGCTGGTTGCATATCACGACTGGTGGCTACGAAACCGCGATCATAACGGCAACGGCGTACCTGAATATGGTGCAACGCGCGATAAAGCTCACAATACCGACAGCGGTGAAATGCTGTTCACGGTGAAAAAAGGCGACAAAGAAGAGACCCTCTCCGGGCTGAAAAACTACGCCAATATCATCAGTAAAGGCCAGTATGACAGCCTCGAGATCCCAGCACAGGTTGCCGCCTCCTGGGAATCCGGGCGTGACGATGCGGCAGTCTTCGGTTTTATCGACAAAGAGCAACTGGATAAATACGTCGCTAAGGGTGGGAAACGCAGCGACTGGGTGGTGAAATTTGCCGATAATCGCAGTAACGACGGGAGGTTACTGGGTTACTCGCTGCTGCAGGAATCGGTCGATCAGGCCAGCTACATGTATAGCGATAATCACTATCTGGCAGAAATGGCGACAATTCTCGGCAAAGCCGACGATGCCAAACGCTACCAGGCGCTGGCGAAAAAACTCGCCGATTACATCAATACCTGTATGTTCGACCCGGTAACACACTTCTATTACGACATTCGTATTGAAGATAAACCGCTGGCTAATGGCTGTGCGGGCCAACCAATCGTCGAACGCGGCAAAGGGCCGGAAGGCTGGTCGCCGCTGTTTAACGGGGCGGCAACGCAGCCCCATGCGGACGCGGTGGTTAAGGTGATGCTCGATCCCAAAGAGTTCAACACCTTTGTCCCGCTTGGTACGGCAGCGCTGACCAACCCGGCCTTCGGTGCAGACATTTACTGGCGTGGGCGTGTGTGGGTGGATCAGTTCTGGTTCGGGCTAAAAGGGATGGAGCGTTATGGCTATCGCGATGAAGCGTTAAAACTGGCAGATACCTTCTTCAGCCACGCCAAAGGCCTTACCGCAGACGGTCCGATTCAGGAGAACTATAACCCGCTAACCGGTGCGCAACAGGGCGCGCCAAACTTCTCCTGGAGCGCAGCGCATCTTTATATGCTGTATAACGATTTTCTAAAACAGCAGTAACGTCAATTGGCTCTCCTGTAAAGGAGAGCCTCTTTTTTGAATCCCATCACAATCACGGCATTCCCCTTTTCCCTTTTACGCCACGACGGCTAAATTAGAACTCATCCGACCACATAACAATAATTTTACATACTGGACACCTTTATGAGCTATCCGTCGCTGTTCGCCCCGCTCGATTTAGGCTTCACTACGCTTAAAAACCGCGTGCTGATGGGGTCAATGCATACCGGGTTGGAAGAGTACCCTGATGGCGCTGAACGGCTGGCCGCGTTCTACGCAGAACGTGCCCGTCACGGGGTCGCGTTAATTGTGAGCGGAGGTATTGCGCCTGCGCTTTCCGGCGTGGGGATGGAAGGCGGCGCGATGTTGAACGACAGCAGCCAGCTCGCACACCATCGCGTCATTACCGATGCCGTGCATGACGAAGGCGGCAAAATCGCCCTGCAAATCCTGCATACCGGGCGTTACAGCTATCAGCCGCATCTGGTGGCGCCTTCCGCTATTCAGGCGCCAATCAACCGTTTTACGCCACATGAACTGACGCATGATGAAGTGCTACAACTGATTGAAGATTTTGCCCATTGCGCCCAACTGGCGCGGGAAGCAGGCTACGATGGCGTTGAAGTGATGGGATCCGAAGGGTATCTCATCAATGAATTCCTGACTCTGCGCACCAATCAGCGCAATGATCAATGGGGCGGCGAGTATGCCAATCGCATGCGTTTTGCCGTTGAGGTGGTACGGGCAGTACGCCAGCGTGCGGGCCATGACTTCATAATCATCTTCCGTCTGTCGATGCTCGATCTGGTGGAAAACGGTGGAACCTTCGACGAAACCGTCCAGCTGGCACAAGCGATAGAAGCCGCAGGCGCCACCATTATTAACACCGGTATTGGCTGGCATGAGGCACGTATTCCCACTATCGCGACCCCGGTACCGCGCGGCGCGTTTAGTTGGGTGACACGTAAGCTGAAAGGGCACGTGACAATCCCACTGGTCACCACCAACCGTATTAACGATCCCCAGGTCGCCGATGACATTCTGGCCCGTGGCGATGCCGATATGGTGTCGATGGCCCGTCCGTTCCTCGCCGATGCCGAACTGCTGTCAAAAGCGCAAACCGGACGAGCGGATGAGATCAACACCTGTATCGGCTGTAACCAGGCCTGCCTGGATCAGATCTTCGTCGGCAAAGTTACCTCTTGCCTGGTGAATCCTCGCGCCTGCCATGAAACCAAAATGCCGATCGTTGCGGCCACTCAGCCGAAAAATCTGGCGGTGGTTGGCGCGGGCCCTGCGGGCCTCGCCTTCGCCATTAATGCCGCTGCGCGCGGGCATCACGTGACGCTGTTTGACGCGCATGGTGAGATTGGCGGGCAGTTTAATATCGCCAAACAGATCCCCGGCAAAGAAGAATTCTATGAAACCCTGCGCTACTACCGCCGGATGATCGACGTGACTGGCGTGACACTGAAGCTGAATCATTTTGTCAGCGCACGCGATCTGCACATCTTCGACGAAGTGATCCTTGCCAGCGGGATCGAGCCTCGCATGCCACCGATCGAGGGGATCGACCACCCTAAAGTACTGAGCTATCTTGACGTCCTGCGCGATAAAACGCCGGTGGGCAAACGCGTGGCGATCGTTGGCTGCGGCGGGATAGGATTCGATACTGCCATGTACCTGAGCCAATCAGGCGATCCCACCAGCCAGAACATTGCGGAGTTCTGCGTGGAATGGGGAATCGACACCAGCCTGCAACAGCCTGGCGGCTTACGCCCGGAAGGTCCGCATTTATCCCGCAGCCCACGCCAGATAGTGATGCTGCAACGCAAAGCCAGCAAACCGGGGCAAGGTTTAGGTAAAACGACAGGCTGGATCCATCGCGCCACCTTACTCTCACGCGGTGTGAAAATGATCCCGGCGGTCAGTTATCAGAAAATTGATGATGATGGCTTACACGTTGTGCTGAACGGCGAACCGGTGATCTTTAACGTGGATCACGTGGTGATTTGCGCCGGACAAGAGCCGCGCCGTGAGCTGGTCGATCCGCTCCACGCAGCGGGTAAAACGGTGCATCTGATCGGCGGCTGCGACGTGGCGATGGAACTGGATGCCCGACGCGCTATTGCGCAAGGGACGAGGCTGGCGCTGGAGATTTAACAAATTGTATCCCGGTGGCCGGATAAGGCGTTAGCCGCTATCCGGCACAAGGGCTTAACGACGACGACCGGTTTTGACCGCTTTCAGCACCACGAATTTATTATTGGTGGCGATGGTCACGCAGTTGCCAAAAATCTTCTTCAGCTTGTGGAAGTAGTCGAGATGACGGTTAGCCACAATGTACAGCTCGCCGTTGATTTTCAGACAGCGGCGGGCGTGGTGGAACATCTCCCAGGCGATATTATCGGTCAGCGCGTGCTTCTGGTGGAACGGCGGATTACACAATACGGCGTTAAAGCGGAACGGTTCGACACCAGACAGCGCGTTGTTGATCATAAACTCACAGCGATCCATCGCTTCCGGCATGTTACTTTCCACGTTCAAACGGCTAGAAGCCACCGCCATGGGCGATTCATCAACAAATACCACGCTGGCTTCTGGGTTCTTCGCCAGCAGTGTCATACCGATGACGCCGTTACCACAGCCGAGGTCAACAATCTCCCCTTCGAGGTTTTCCGGCAAATGCTCGATAAAAAAGCGCGCGCCGATATCCAGTCCGGTACGGGAGAAAACATTGGCGTGGTTATGGATAGTCCAGTCAGTGCCTTCCAGCTTCCAGCTCAGCGTTTGCGAGGCAGTGGCCAGCTCAGGTTTGCTGAATGTGCAGTTGATCAGACGGGCTTTTTTCCACGCCAGCGTCGTGGTGGTTGGCCCCAACACTTTTTCGAACAGCTCCAGCGTCGAGGTATGCACATCGCGCGCCTTCGCGCCCGCGATGATGCGCGTTTGCGGCGTCACTACTTCACGCAGCGCGCGCAGCTGCTGTTCGAGCAGCGCCATGGTTTTTGGCAGCTTAATCAGCACCACGCCCGGTGCCTGCGGATATTCAGCGGTACTGTCGAGGAATTTGACGCTCGACTCGGCAATATCGTTGTGACGCAGGTTCTCGCGGGTGGCAAGCTCACTTAAGTAGGAATCGCCGATGCTGTACGGCGTATGTTCCGCCAGCGCACAGCCCAGCGCACCAAAGGTATCATTCAGGATCAGCACCGGGCCGCTAATCTCGGTATCGTCCAGCTGTTGCAGCAGATATTCATCTGCTGCTTCCCACGCCAGCAGCGGGTTAACGTCATCCGTTTCCGGGAAACGTTTAAGTGACAGCGAACGGAAACCGTTGTCTATGTGGCTCATCGGCCCTCCTGAATGGTAAAATTTCGGCGTATCCCTGAAAAGGGTGCGTGAGTATACAACATTTTGAATACACAAAATCATTCAAGTTGCGTCAAGGCGGCAAGTGAGTGAATCCCCAGTCACGTACATAAGTACGTGACTGGGGTGCGCGAACGCAGCCAACACAGAGGCAGCTTGAAGGATGAAGTGGATGGGACATGAATGAACCAACTAACTTACCTCCAGGGCTACCCGGAACATTTGCTTTCTCAGGTGAGAACGCTGATTGCTGAACAGCGTCTGGGCGCAGTGCTGGAGAAGCGCTATCCGGGTACGCATGATTTCGCGACCGACAAAGCGCTCTGGCAATATACTCAGGATCTGAAAAATCAGTTTCTGCGTAACGCCCCACCACTGAATAAAGTCATGTATGACAGTAAGATCCACGTTCTGAAAAATGCGCTGGGCCTGCATACCGCCGTCTCTCGTGTGCAGGGTGGTAAGCTAAAGGCTAAAGCAGAAATCCGCGTCGCCACCGTGTTTCGCAATGCCCCTGAACCCTTTTTACGCATGATCGTCGTGCATGAGCTGGCGCATCTGAAAGAAAAAGAGCACGACAAAGCGTTTTACCAGCTGTGCTGCCATATGGAGCCTCAGTATCATCAACTGGAGTTCGATACCCGCCTGTGGTTAACGCAACATTCGTTAAAGCAAACTGCGCCGTAGCGCACTGGCTTTGTCTTCAGGGCATGCTAAATTGACGAAAGAATCCCTTTCCACAGCCTGAAGGCCTTTATGATACGTTTCGCAGTAATTGGCACAAACTGGATCACCCGCCAGTTTGTCGATGCCGCCCATGAAACCGGCAAATATAAGTTAACCGCAGTCTATTCCCGTAGCCTTGAGCAGGCGCAGACCTTCGCCAACGATTACCCCGTTGAGCATCTGTTTACCTCACTGGAAGCGATGGCGCAAAGCGAGGCGATTGACGCCGTCTACATCGCCAGTCCAAACTCTCTGCATTTCCCGCAGACAGAGCTGTTTTTGCGGCACAAAAAGCATGTTATTTGCGAAAAACCGCTGGCCTCAAACCTGGCGCAAGCCGAAGCCGCTATCGCCTGCGCGCGCGAAAACCAGGTGGTACTGTTTGAAGCATTTAAGACCGCCAGCCTGCCTAACTTCCTGTTGTTGCAGCAATCGCTACCCAAAGTTGGAAGAATCAGAAAAGCATTTATCAATTACTGCCAGTACTCCTCACGTTACCAGCGCTATCTGGACGGTGAAAATCCAAATACGTTTAATCCAGCGTTCTCAAATGGCTCGATTATGGATATTGGTTTTTACTGCCTGGCCTCAGCGGTTGCGCTATGGGGTGAGCCGCAGAGCGTTCAGGCCAGCGCCAGCCTGCTGGAGAGCGGCGTGGACGCCCACGGCGTGGTGGTGCTGAATTACGGTGACTTTAGCGTCACGCTTCAGCACTCAAAAGTCAGCGACTCGGTATTAGCCAGTGAAATTCAGGGCGAGTCAGGATCGCTGGTGATCGAGCACATCTCCGAATGTCAAAAAGTGTGCTTCGTTCCGCGCGGGGGGAAAACACAGGATCTGACGACGCCTCAGCACATCAATACTATGCTGTATGAGGCAGAGGCGTTTGCTCATTTGGTTGAATCCGGCGAAGTGGATCACCCGGCACTGGCCGTCAGCCGTATCACCGCTAAACTGCAAACGGAGATTCGCCGCCAGACCGGCGTGGTTTTCCCGGCAGACGAAACGGTAACCTCGCTGACTGCGTAAAAGTGTGTAAATGGAATGTTGCAGGCCATTGACTGAAAGCATGGCCTGTAATATTTTGTAACCCGCAAAGGGGAGTAACTTCGTTGTCGGTTGATCGTCATTACGATGTGGTGAAAAACCACATCCGGTCACCGGGCGATAACAAAGGAATACGCCATCGTATTCCTTTGTTGTTGTAAGTGAGACCTTGCCGAATGGCAAGGTCTATGCATAAAAAGCAGCGGCTAACGTCATTCGGCGTTGGCCGTTTTTTTTATGCATGGGGAAATACAATGAATACTGTTGGCACACCGTTGTTATGGGGTGGCTTCGCTGTCGTGGTGGTAATTATGCTGGCCATCGACCTGCTGTTGCAGGGGCGTCGTGGTGCGCATACGATGTCGATGAAGCAGGCTGCGGCCTGGTCCATCGTCTGGGTAACGTTGTCGTTACTGTTTAACGCCGCCTTCTGGTGGTATCTGGCGCAAACCCAGGGCCGAGCCGTTGCTGACCCGCAGGCACTGGCGTTCCTTACCGGCTATTTAATTGAAAAATCGCTGGCTGTAGATAACGTCTTCGTCTGGTTGATGCTGTTCAGTTACTTCTCCGTACCACCTGCATTGCAGCGTCGGGTGCTGGTGTATGGTGTGCTGGGAGCCATTGTTCTGCGTACGATCATGATCTTCGCTGGCACCTGGCTTATCACCCAGTTTGAATGGCTGCTGTACGTGTTCGGCGCGTTCCTGCTGTTTACCGGGGTGAAAATGGCGCTGGCAAAAGAGGATGAATCAGGCATTGGCGACAAACCGCTGGTACGCTGGCTACGTAGCCATTTGCGCATGACCGATACCATCGAAAACGAGCACTTCTTCGTGCGTAAGAACGGGCTGCTGTTTGTCACGCCGCTGATGCTGGTATTGATTCTGGTTGAGTTGAGCGACGTGATTTTTGCCGTCGACAGTATTCCGGCAATCTTCGCCGTCACTACCGACCCGTTCATCGTGTTGACCTCGAACCTGTTTGCTATTTTGGGTCTGCGCGCGATGTACTTCCTGCTGGCGGGCGTGGCGGAGCGTTTCTCCATGCTGAAGTACGGTCTGGCGGTCATTCTGGTGTTTATCGGTATTAAGATGCTGATCGTCGATTTCTACCATATCCCGATCGCTATCTCGCTAGGCGTGGTATTTGGCATCCTGTTTGTGACATTGATTGTCAACGCGTGGGTCAACCACCAGCACGATAAAAAGCAGCAAATACAGTAACTTTATCTGCTAGCTGAAAAGCCCGACGGCACACTGCGTGCGTTGGGCTTTTTGTTTATCATGTCAAAACAATGTTAACTCAAAGTTATAAAATATGATCTCAACGTGGAATCCAGCATATTTCTCTTCCCGAAGCTTTATCTTTCCTTATACTCAACCAGGCAAACACTTTGTTACATCCAGAAAGATGCGTCCTGAGAACGCACGATGGATGAGCAACAACACAATGAAAGGATCACGACATGACTACGCAACGTTCATCGGGGCTACTCTCGCGTTTGGCGCAAGGGAGCCTGGTTAAACAAATTTTGATCGGCTTGGTACTGGGGATTTTACTTGCACTGGTGTCAAAACCTGCGGCAGAAGCCGTTGGTCTGCTGGGTACGCTATTCGTCGGCGCATTAAAAGCCGTCGCGCCAATTCTGGTTCTGATGCTGGTAATGGCCTCTATCGCCAACCACCAGCACGGGCAAAAAACCAACATCCGCCCGATTCTGTTCCTCTACCTGCTCGGAACGTTTTCAGCCGCGTTAGCGGCCGTCGTCTTCAGCTTCGCCTTCCCGTCTACACTGCATCTTTCCAGCAGCGCCAGCGATATCGTGCCGCCATCCGGTATTGTTGAAGTGATGCGTGGACTGCTGATGAGCATGGTTTCCAACCCAATTGATGCCCTGCTTAACGCCAACTATATCGGTATTCTGGTATGGGCCGTTGGTCTGGGCTTTGCGCTGCGCCATGGTAATGAAACGACCAAAAACCTGGTCAATGATATGTCCAACGCCGTCACCTTTATGGTGAAGCTGGTGATCCGTTTTGCCCCGATCGGTATCTTCGGCCTGGTCTCTTCTACCCTGGCAACCACCGGTTTTGCCACGCTGTGGGGCTATGCTCATCTGCTGACCGTGCTGGTAGGCTGTATGCTGCTAGTGGCGCTGGTGGTCAACCCGCTGCTGGTATTCTGGAAAATTCGTCGTAACCCATATCCGCTGGTGCTGGCCTGTCTGCGCGAAAGCGGCGTATACGCTTTCTTTACCCGCAGCTCTGCCGCCAACATTCCGGTGAATATGGCGCTATGTGAGAAGCTGAATCTGGATCGTGATACCTACTCGGTATCTATCCCGCTTGGCGCAACCATCAATATGGCGGGCGCGGCGATCACCATTACCGTACTGACGCTGGCGGCGGTGAATACGCTGGGGATTCCGGTTGATTTACCGACGGCGCTGTTACTGAGCGTGGTGGCGTCGCTGTGCGCCTGTGGCGCATCGGGCGTGGCAGGTGGCTCCCTGCTGCTGATCCCGCTGGCGTGCAATATGTTTGGTATCCCAAATGACATCGCCATGCAGGTGGTAGCCGTTGGCTTCATCATCGGCGTACTGCAGGATTCCTGTGAAACGGCGCTGAACTCTTCTACTGACGTTCTGTTTACCGCGGCAGCCTGCCAGGCTGAAGACGAACGTCTGGCAAATAACGCTCTGCGCGGCTAATCCCTGCGCCCCTCCGTTATCGGGCGGAGGGGCTCTTTTCTTGTACGCTTTTTTCAATTTTGAACGGATCAATGCCGCGTTTTTGCATCCGCCGGAAGCGAATAATGTTCAGGCCATTCATCACCAGAAAGCTGCCTTCGATCATCGTCCCGCCAATCGATCCCAACCAGAAATTATGAATAACCCAGCAGGCGGTTGCGCACCACATCACGCAGCGCACGGTTAACCCCTGGCAGCGAAACAGCGCCCAGGTGCTGGCCAGCGTGCCGATTATCGGCAACAGCTCCATTGCATGCTGTAACTTTGCCAGCCCGAGAACCAGGGTGAGAAGAATAAAAACGGCCATTACCCACAGTTTGCGGGTATGCATTGAGACGAGCGTGCGGATGGTGTTGAGCTCGGCGCTCATTCCCGCAGGCCAGGCGCCCATCAAAAAAAATGCACGCCAATGGTGGCGCTGTAAACGGCCAGTTGCAGCCGGAACCGGCGCTCATCACGATTGAAAAAGGTGGTAATGCCGATCAGAAAGGCGATGACACCTACGCCCTGGGCCAGCCAATACGCGGTCATGAATGATCCTTATCAGGTAATGCAAAAACAAACGGCGTTCCAAATGATGAAACGCCGTTTTTTAAATCCACTCCATTTCGATTACCCAATCGATTTCGTGCCACAGCAAGGCGGCAAGTTCGCTCATCCCCGGGAGCTTACTGAAGTAAGTGACCGGGGTGAATGAACGCAGTCAACGCAGCTGCCGCGCGAAAGATGAAGGGTAATTACAACGTTACGCCGCTCTTAAATATTGCCAGTTCCCGGAAATCGTTGCGCTCATTGCAGGTCTGCTTGCCGTTGGCGAACTCAACGATGGTATCAACAAACTCACTCAGCAGTTGCGGCATCGCTTTACCGTGGATCAGCTGTCCGGCGTCAAAATCGATCCAGTGTTTTTTCTTCGCCGCCAGCTCGCTATTGGTGGCGATTTTCACTGTCGGCACAAAACCACCGTACGGTGTTCCACGTCCGGTACTAAATAGCACCATGTGGCAGCCCGCGCCCGCCAGCGCGCTGGTGGCGACCGCGTCGTTACCCGGCGCGCTCAGCAGGTTCAGGCCGTGCGTCTTCAGGCGTTCGCCGTAGCGCAGAACGTCAACCACTTTGCTGGACCCCGCTTTCTGGGTGCAGCCGAGCGATTTATCTTCCAGGGTGGTAATACCGCCCGCTTTGTTACCCGGCGATGGGTTCTCGTAGATCGGCTGGTCATGGGCAATGAAGTACTGCTTGAAGTCATTGACCATCGTAACCAGCTTGCCAAAAGTTTCTTCGTCACGACAGTGGTCCATCAACAACTGCTCGGCGCCGAACATTTCCGGCACTTCGGTCAGCACCGTGGTGCCGCCGTTCGCAATCACGTAGTCAGAGAAACGCCCCAGCATCGGGTTGGCGGTAATACCGGACAAGCCGTCAGAGCCGCCGCATTCCAGACCAAACTTCAGCTCGCCCAGTTTACCCGGCTCACGCTTATCATTACGCATCGCGTTGTATAACTGATGGAGATGTTCAATCCCCGCTTCCACTTCGTCTTCCTGATGCTGGCAGACCATAAAGTGAACGCGCTCAGGATCGAACTCACCTAAAGTTTCGCGGAAGGCATCCACCTGGTTGTTTTCACAGCCCAGACCAACGACCAACACCGCCCCCGCATTCGGATGGCGCACCATGTTTTGCAGCATGGTGCGGGTGTTAATGTGGTCGTCACCCAGCTGTGAACAGCCGTAGGTGTGGCTGAAGAGATGCACGCCGTCGATACCTTCGGCGTCGTTGGTCTCTTTCAAAAAGCGGTTCTGCATCTGACGCGCCATCGCGTTAACGCAGCCTACCGTTGGCAGGATCCACAGTTCGTTACGCACCCCAACGTCACCGTTCGCGCGGCGATAAATCTGCACATCGCGATCGGCAGGCTGCGTGACTTCGGCCTGGAAATCCGGTTGGTAGCGATACGTGTCCAGGTCGCTCAGATTGGTGCGGGTGTTATGGGCATGTATATGCTCACCCACCGCAACGTCCACCAGCGTGTGGCCGATTGGCAAACCGTATTTGATGACGTTTTCGCCCTTCGCAATATCGCGTAAAGCGAATTTATGACCACGAGAGACTGCCTGACGCAGGATTACCGCCTGACCGTCGACGATGACTTCGGTTCCTTCAGCCAAATCAGCAAGCGCAACTGCGACGTTATCCAGCGCATGGATCTTGATGTATTGCATACCGTCACCCAGACCTTAGTTCAGTTCAATGGCGAAGTAATCACGCGCATTGTTGAAGCAAATATTTCTCACCATTTCACCCAGCAGCTGGATGTCGGCAGGCGCTTCACCTGCGGCAACCCAACGACCAATCATCTGACACAGGATGCGACGGAAGTATTCATGGCGGGTGTAAGACAGGAAGCTACGGCTATCAGTCAGCATGCCGACGAAACGGCTCAGCAGGCCGAGCTGCGCCAGCTGCGTCATCTGACGTTCCATCCCGTCTTTCTGGTCGTTGAACCACCAGCCGGAACCGAACTGCATTTTCCCCGGCATGCCTTCGCCCTGGAAGTTACCGATCATCGTCCCCAGCACTTCGTTATCACGCGGGTTCAGGCAGTACAGAATGGTTTTCGGCAGCAGGTTTTGTTCATTCTGCTTGCTCAGCAGTTTGGACAGTTCTTCCGCCATCGGACGGTCATTGATGGAGTCAAAGCCAACATCCGCGCCCAGCAGCTTGAACTGGCGCAGGTTGTTATTACGCAGCGCACCGATGTGGTACTGCTGCACCCATTCGCGACGCGCGTATTCTGCGCCGAGGAACACCAGAACGGCGGTTTTGAACTGCGCCACTTCATGCTCGCTCAGGGTTTCACCAGCCAGGCGACGGGCCAGAATGCTGTCCAGCTCCGCTTCGTTAGATTCGGCAAACAGCACCACGTCCAGCGCATGGTCAGAGACTTTGCAGCCGTGCGCCGCGAAGTGATCCAGACGTTTGGTCAGTGCAACCTGCAGGTCGCTGAAGCGACGGATATCGGTATCTGACACTTCACCGAGTTTCGCCATATAGTCATTAAAGGTCGCCAGCTCAATGTTAAAGGCTTTATCCGGACGCCAGCTCGGCAACACTTTCACATCAAAGCTTCCGTCTTTAGCAACGGCCGCATGGTGCTCCAGAGAGTCAATCGGGTCATCGGTGGTACCGACCATTTTCACATTCATCTGCTGCATGATGCCGCGCGCGGAGAATTTATCCTGAGCCAGCAGTTCGTTGCACTGGTTCCAGATTTCGTCAGCCGTTGCCGGAGACAGCAACTTACCTGTAATACCAAACGGGCGACGTAATTCGAGATGGGTCCAGTGGTACAGCGGGTTACCGATAGTGTGCGGAACTGTGGCGGCCCACGCGTCAAATTTTTCACGATCGGACGCATCGCCAGTACAAAGGCGTTCAGCAACGCCGTTGGTACGCATCGCACGCCACTTATAGTGGTCGCCCTTCAGCCAGATGTCATACAGGTTATTGAAACGGTAGTTTTCCGCGATTTGTTGCGGTGGTAAATGGCAGTGGTAATCGAAGATCGGCTGGTCTTTAGCGTAATCATGATACAGACGGCGGGCAAATTCGGTATCCAGCAGGAAATCTTCAGTCATAAACGGGGTCATTATCGTCTTCCTCTCAGCGAGTGCGTCAGATTGCTTATGTTGCGATGCTGACAAAGTTATCACACCAATTTCCATGCACTGAAGATATTTTCGTGAGCTAGATCAACAAATGATGACAAAAAAATTACTCTCAAAGAGGTAAATCACACGTCAAACCGCGCCAGTACTGGCTTTGTTGAATCGAAATAATGACCACACGAAGATTCACACTTTTGTGATGGCACTCACCTTTTAAAGCTGTATGACAAGTTATCTTTTGGCCGTCGCGATACATAAGCCGACGGAATGCAAATTACCGATGTATCACCATCGGATTGACCGGTACGGAAACCGAATTAGCACAAATATTGACATGGCAATGTTCGGGGAGTACCGGCTTTTTTTTCGGTTACCCCCTCGTAAAAAACATCCTCCGCTCTGGACTGGAAGATGACCGCTCGTTCGCGGACATAACAAAACGATGAGGTTTTACATGCGTAAAATTAAAGGGTTACGTTGGTACATGATTGCACTGGTGACGCTTGGCACCGTGCTGGGTTACCTGACGCGTAACACTGTGGCGGCAGCTGCGCCAACTCTGATGGAAGAGTTACACATCTCCACTCAACAGTATTCCTATATCATCGCAGCCTATTCTGCTGCATACACCGTAATGCAACCCGTTGCCGGTTACGTACTCGATGTGCTCGGCACAAAAGTAGGTTACGCGATGTTCGCCGTTCTTTGGGCCGTTTTCTGTGGTGCGACCGCGCTGGCTGGAAGTTGGGGCGGGTTGGCACTGGCGCGAGGTGCTGTAGGTGCTGCCGAAGCCGCGATGATCCCTGCGGGCCTGAAAGCCAGTTCTGAATGGTTCCCGGCAAAAGAACGTTCAATTGCCGTAGGTTACTTTAACGTTGGTTCTTCTATCGGCGCGATGATCGCTCCACCGCTGGTCGTCTGGGCTATCGTCATGCACAGCTGGCAGATGGCATTTATTATTTCAGGAGCCCTGAGCTTCATCTGGGCCATGTGCTGGTTGGTATTTTACAAACACCCACGCGACCAGAAAAAACTGTCTGATGAAGAACGTGATTACATTCTGAATGGTCAGGAATCTCAGCATAAAAACAGCACCGCGAAGAAAATGTCGCTCGGTCAGATCCTGCGTAACCGCCAGTTCTGGGGAATTGCGCTGCCGCGTTTCCTGGCAGAACCGGCGTGGGGAACGTTCAACGCCTGGATTCCGCTGTTCATGTTCAAAGTTTACGGCTTTAACCTGAAAGAGATTGCGATGTTTGCCTGGATGCCTATGCTGTTTGCTGACCTGGGCTGTATCGTTGGGGGTTACTTACCGCCGCTGTTCCAGCGCTGGTTCGGTGTTAACCTGATCGTTTCGCGTAAAATGGTCGTGACGATGGGCGCATTACTGATGATTGGCCCGGGGATGATTGGTCTGTTCACCAGCCCATACATTGCTATTGCCCTGCTGTGCGTCGGTGGTTTTGCTCACCAGCGCTGTCCGGTGCACTGATTACACTCTCTTCTGACGTGTTTGGCCGTAATGAAGTGGCAACTGCGAACGGCCTGACCGGTATGTCCGCCTGGCTCGCAAGTACGCTGTTTGCGCTGGTCGTCGGTGCACTGGCTGACACCATCGGCTTTAGCCCGCTGTTTGCCGTACTGGCGGTATTCGACCTGCTCGGCGCGCTAGTCATCTGGACGGTATTGCAGAACAAATCGGCCAGCGAGGTAGAGTCAGCGTCGCAAACTGGCGATCCCGCCGCGCAAAGTTAACCAGACAAGATTTAATAAAGTTATGTAATGCTAAGCCGCCAGTTATCTGGCGGCTTTTTTAACAGCGCGAGTGGAGCCGTAATCGCAAAAGTGGTATAACAAATAGAGTCTGCCGTATCATGCCTGGAGCGCATATGGAAATCACTGAACCACGACGTTTGTACCAACAACTTGCCGCTGATCTGAAAGAACGCATTGAGCAGGGCGTCTATCTGGTGGGTGAAAAGCTCCCCGCCGAGCGCTTTATCGCCGATGAAAAAAATGTCAGCCGTACCGTGGTTCGTGAAGCGATTATCATGCTCGAAGTTGAGGGCTATGTAGAAGTGCGCAAAGGTTCCGGCATTCATGTCATTTCAAATCAGGCGCGTCACCAGCAGGCCACCGACGAATCACTTGAATTCGCCAATTATGGTCCTTTCGAGCTGCTTCAGGCTCGTCAGTTGATTGAAAGCAATATCGCTGAATTTGCTGCTACACAGGTTACCAAGCAAGACATCATGAAACTGATGGACATTCAGGAACATGCGCGGAATGAAAAATGCTTTCGCGATTCCGAGTGGGATCTGCAGTTTCATATTCAGGTCGCGCTAGCCACGCAGAACTCTGCGCTGGCCGCCATCGTAGAAAAAATGTGGACCCAGCGTAGCCACAACCCGTACTGGAAAAAACTGCACGAGCATATCGACGCACGTACCGTCGATAACTGGTGCGATGATCATGACCAAATTCTCAAAGCGCTGATCCGTAAAGATCCGAACGCGGCAAAACTGGCCATGTGGCAACACCTGGAGAATACCAAAATCATGTTGTTCAACGAGACCAGCGATGACTTTGAGTTCAACGCTGACCGTTATCTTTTTGCGGAAAATCCTGTCGTTCACCTCGATACTGCAGTTAACAGCGCTAAATAAGCAATCTTTTCGATCCAGGCGCAACAAAGCGCCTGTTTCTCATGCTTGGTAAGCATTAGGTATAAAGTGTCAGCCTGTGTAAATCCTCTCGCCTCCCTCCATTGCGATAAGCAAAATCACAGTTCAACAACCGTAATTTCTATAACGGACAACGTTGACCTTTGTTACAATTAGTTGTTATTTGAATTTTTGTGTTTGAGAGCTTGCTTACTTCACAACTTTACAGGGAATAGTTCAGGCCGTGAATTTGTGTCAGACCGCGATCCATGTAAAAAACACCAATAAAATTGCGGCGTTACAAACTCCAGAAAACCGGCATGACGACAACCGATTCTCCAGGAATATTGAATGGAACTACTGACTCAATTACTGAATGCTTTATGGGCTCAGGATTTTGAAACGCTGGCCAATCCTTCCATGATTGGCTTGCTCTATTTCGTACTATTTACCATTTTGTTTCTGGAAAACGGACTGCTGCCAGCGGCCTTTTTACCTGGCGACAGTCTACTGGTGCTGGTCGGCGTACTTATCGCCAAAGGCGCGATGGGTTTCCCGCAAACGATATTGCTACTTACCACCGCGGCCAGCCTGGGTTGTTGGCTCAGCTATATCCAGGGGCGATGGCTGGGGAATACCCGCACCGTACAAAACTGGCTATCTCATCTGCCTGCGCATTACCATCAGCGCGCGCATCATCTGTTCCATAAGCATGGCTTGTCTGCGCTGCTGGTCGGTCGCTTCATTGCGTTTGTCAGAACATTACTACCGACCATCGCAGGATTGTCCGGCCTGAACAATGCGCGCTTTCAGTTCTTTAACTGGATGAGCGGACTGCTTTGGGTTCTGATTCTTACAACGCTTGGCTATTTGCTGGGCAAAACACCGGTATTTCTCAAGTATGAAGATCAGCTGATGTCTTGCCTGATGCTGCTTCCCGTTGTGCTACTGGTGTTTGGTCTGGCAGGTTCACTGGTTGTTCTTTGGAAGAAGAAATACGGGAACCGAGGGTAAATTATGCTGAAATCACGCATAACGCTCCGACGACTTGCCTGGTCCACCACCTTTATGCTGTTTATCGGCGCGCTGCTCCTGACCTTGTCGGTCATCCGCCAGCAGGAGTCAACGCTTGCCATTCGTGCTGTAAACCAGGGAGCCAGCATGCCTGATGGCTTCTCTATCTGGCATCACCTGGACGCCAACGGCATTCGCTTTAAAAGTATAACTCCGCAAAATGACGCGCTGCTGATCACCTTTGATTCCAGCGCGCAGAGCGCAGCAGCAAAAGTCGTGCTGGACCGAACGTTACCGCACGGTTTCGTTATTGCTCAGCAGGATGATGATAATCAGGCGGTGCAGTGGTTATCTCGCTTACGTGATACCCCACACCGCTTTGGTTAATCTCCAGGAATCTGAATTAGATCACTCACTTTGGTGATTTCATCGTTTAGCGCCTATGATTAATAAACTGGGTTAATGACTCAACGCTTTATTATTCTGGAGCACCGACCATAAGCCACAAGGTCGAATCACAATGGAAGGTTCAAGAATGAAATACCGCATCGCTTTAGCAATTAGCCTTTTCGCTCTCAGTGCCGGCAGTTACGCATCCACCCTCTGTCAGGAAAAAGAACAGGATATCCAGCGGGAGATTAGCTATGCCGAAAAGCACAATAATCAGAGCCGCATCAATGGGCTGAACAAAGCGCTGAGCGAAGTTAGGGCCAACTGTACTGACAGTAAACTGCGCGCCGACCATCAGAAAAAAATCGCAGAACAGAAAAATGAGATAACCGAGCGTCAACGTGATTTGGCCGAGGCGAAGCAAAAAGGCGATGCGGATAAAATCGCAAAGCGCGAGCATAAGCTTGCTGAAGCTCAGAAAGAGCTGAAAGAACTCGAGACCCGCGATTACTAAGTACGGTAACTAGCCACTCAACTGGAGAAAACTATGTCGAAAGATAATGCTACGGAAAACCTGCGCGCTGAGCTGAAATCTCTTGCGGATACGCTTGAAGAAGTACTTAGCTCCTCTGGCGATAAGTCGAAGGAAGAGATAAGTAAAATTCGCAGCAAAGCCGAACACGCGCTGCGCGAGAGTCGCCATCGCCTGAGCGAAACCAGCGATGTGATTGCCAAACAGACCCGTGAGGCTGCGGCAAAAGCCGATAACTATGTGCGCGAAAACCCATGGACAGGCGTCGGCATTGGCGCTGCAGTCGGTGTGGTCCTTGGTGTACTGCTGTCGCGCCGCTAACAATGGCAGACTCTCAACACGCACAAGGTCCAGGCAAAGGCGTACTGGGTATTGGACAGCGGATCCTGACGATTCTCGTTGAGATCGTAGAGACGCGGCTGCGGCTGGCCGTCGTTGAGCTGGAAGAGGAAAAAGCCAATCTCATCCAGATCCTGCTGATGCTTGGGCTGACCATGCTGTTCGCGGCGTTTGGCCTGATGAGTCTGATGGTGCTTATCATCTGGGCCATCGATCCTCAATATCGCCTGAACGCCATGATTGCCACTACCGTTGTGCTGTTGCTTTTAGCGTTTATCGGCGGGCTATGGACGTTGCGAAAAGCGCGTAAAACAACGCTGCTACGCCATACGCGTAATGAACTCGCTAACGACAGGAAGGCCCTGGAGGATGAGGCATAATGAGCAGTAAAGTCGAACGTCTACAACGTAAGGCGCAACTGCTTGGACAGATCCAGCAGCAACGGCTGGATCTGTCTGCCGCTCGTCGTGACTGGCTGGAGGCAACCGAAGTCTACGATCGCGGTTGGAAAACGCTGTTGAACCTGCGCGGATGGGTGATAGTCGGGAGCAGTATTATGGCGGTTCGCACCATCCGTAATCCTAACCTGCTGGTACGCTGGGCTAAACGCGGCTTTAGCGTCTGGAGCATCTGGCGTCTGGTGAAATCGACCATCAGACAGCAGCAGTTGCGCGGCTGACCCTCTCGTCTCCCACCTAACCTCAAATTTTTTGAAGATTTCTGACAGTTTTCCTTGCTAACAATTGTCATTAGCCGCGTTTATGATTCTCTCCATCGACAGCAACGACGCACTCTGCGGCGTCGTTGCACAAAAAAACACAATAAGCCGCCTGAGTGGTTTCCTGGAGAGTATGATGAAGAAATTAGAAGATGTTGGTGTACTGGTAGCGCGCATTCTGATGCCTATCCTGTTTATTACCGCAGGTTGGGGAAAAATCACCGGATATGCGGGTACCCAACAGTACATGGAAGCCATGGGCGTCCCAGGATTTATGCTGCCGCTGGTTATTCTGCTTGAGTTTGGCGGCGGTCTGGCAATTCTGTTCGGTTTCCTGACTCGTACTACCGCGCTGTTCACCGCAGGCTTCACGCTGCTAACGGCGTTCCTTTTCCACAGCAACTTTGCTGAAGGTATGAACTCTCTGATGTTTATGAAAAACCTGACCATCGCAGGCGGCTTCCTGCTGCTGGCTATCACCGGTCCGGGCGCATTCAGTATTGACCGTGTACTGAATAAAAAGTGGTAAGCGAGCTATACTGAACACATCAAAAAGCGAGGAGATATCTCCTCGCTTTTGCTATCTGAGGAGACGAAAATCATGGGACAACTGATTGACGGCGTCTGGCACGACACCTGGTATGACACCAAATCAACTGGGGGGAAATTTCAACGCTCTGCATCGGCTTTCCGTAACTGGCTCACCGCGGATGGCGCTCCGGGTCCAACCGGTGAAGGTGGCTTCGCCGCCGAAAAAGACCGCTATCATCTGTACGTTTCTTTGGCCTGCCCGTGGGCGCATCGCACGCTGATTTTGCGTAAACTTAAAGGGCTGGAACCGTTTATTTCCGTTTCCGTTGTGCATCCGTTAATGCTGGAAAACGGCTGGACCTTTGACGACAACTTCCCGGCGGCAACTGGCGATACCCTGTATCAGCACGAATTTCTTTATCAGCTGTATTTACACGCCGATCCACACTACAGCGGTCGGGTGACCGTTCCGGTATTGTGGGACAAAAAGAACCACACCATTGTCAGTAACGAATCCGCAGAAATCATCCGCATGTTTAACACTGCGTTTGATGCGCAGGGTGCGAAAGCCGGGGATTACTATCCACCAACTCTGCAAAGTAAAATCGACGAGCTGAACGGCTGGATCTATGACAACGTCAATAACGGTGTATATAAAGCCGGATTTGCCACCAGCCAGGAAGCCTACGACGATGCCGTGGAAAAAGTCTTTCAATCGCTTGCACGACTGGAGCAGATCCTGGGTCAGCATCGCTACCTGACCGGCGACCAGTTAACTGAGGCCGATATTCGCCTGTGGACCACGCTGGTACGCTTTGATCCGGTCTATGTGACCCACTTCAAGTGCGACAAACACCGTATCAGTGACTACCTGAATCTGTACGGTTTTCTGCGCGATATCTACCAGATGCCGGGTATTGCAGATACTGTCAACTTTGACCACATCCGTCATCACTACTTCCGTAGCCACAAAACAATCAACCCGACCGGTATTATTTCAATCGGCCCGTGGCAGAACCTCGACGAACCTCATGGGCGTGACGAGCGTTTCGCCTGATTTACACTGGCCTCCGTTTGGGGCCAAATAATTAATACTACAAACATTTACCAGCATTCCATTCGCAGCTATTCTTAATTTGATTGCTTTAAAAACAAGTAATTGAACGCAGAACGAGGCAAAAATGGATTGGTATTTAAACGTATTAAAGAACTACTTTGGGTTTGGTGGCCGCGCGCGTCGTAAAGAATACTGGATGTTTGTGCTGGTCAACATCATCTTCACGTTCGTGCTGGGCATTCTGGACAGAATGCTTGGCTGGGAACGCGCCGGAGGAGAAGGCATATTAACAACGATTTATGGGGTTCTGGTCTTTATTCCGTGGTGGGCGGTACAGTTCCGGCGTTTACATGACACCGATCGTTCAGCCTGGTGGCTACTGGTGCTATTGATCCCGATCGTCGGCTGGTTGGTCATCATTATTTTCAACTGTCAAAACGGCACTCCGGGGAGCAACCGCTTCGGCGCTGACCCCAAACAGCTGTCCTGAATTCAAATACGCCCCTTCCGTTGAAGGGGTGTATTTCTTATTTACCCGCGAACAGTTTCGGGATTTCCCGCAGACACCAGGATTTCGCCTCGCCCATGCTGTCCCGACGCCAGGCCATAATAATATCAATTTCACTTGTCGATTCCGGGCTTACTACCCGCAGCCGACCTGCCGCAATATCCTCTTCCACCAGCGGATACGGCATTGTCGCCACGCCCAGGCCGGCCAATAACGCCTGGCGTTTATCTTCTATCGTACTCACCGTCAGACGCGGCTGTTTATCCAGCAGTTGGACCGTGAGTACCGGGCGTTCACGGGCGGTGTCCGCCACCGCGATCCCGCGGTACTTCACACGGGTGACTTCCGATAACGGTTCTGGCTCCTGATGGATGGGATGATCCGGAGCCGCCACATAGACGTTCATCAGCGAGTATAGCTTGCGCGAATTGATTTCTGAGGATGAGCGAAAATGCATATCCGGCGCAATCACGATATCCGCCCGTCCCTGCTCCAAACGCTCCCATGCTCCGGCCAAGACTTCGGTAATAACGGAAAGCTGGGTATTGGCCTTCCCGGCAAGTCGGTCAATCAGCGGGAAAAACGCCGCTGTCGGCACCAGCGCTTCGGTAACGATGGTCAGATGCGTTTCCCAACCGCGAGCCAGTGCTTCGGCATCGGTGGTCAGTTTATCCGCGGCTTCCAGCAGTACGCGTCCACGCTCCAGCAGCATACGCCCGACGTTAGTGAACTTTGTGCGATGGCCTGAACGGTCAAACAGCACCACGTCCAGCTCTTCCTCCAGTTTCTGCATGGTATAGCTGAGCGCGGAAGGCACGCGCCCTAGTTCGTCTGCCGCTGCGGCAAAGCTGCCGCGCCTGTCTATTGCGTCCATGACGCGTAACGCTTCAAGCGTTAAAGCCCTTTCTTTGGCCATCTCGTTCTCATTCAGGAAATTTGAACATACCGGGCAGAATATCTGGCTAACAATGCAGCGTCTAGCCATTTAACATAAAAGGAAGTAAAGAGAGGTCAATAACTATGATTACTACCCGTACAGCCAAACAATGCGGGCAAGCAGACTACGGCTGGCTGCAGGCTCGTTATACCTTCTCCTTTGGACACTATTTTGATCCTAAACTGCTGGGTTATGCCTCGCTGCGTGTTCTGAACCAGGAAGTTCTGGCACCGGGGGCCTCTTTCCAGCCACGTACCTATCCGAAGGTGGATATCGTCAATCTGATTCTCGAAGGGGAAGCGGAGTATCGCGATAGCGAAGGCAACCATATCCAGGCCAAAGCGGGAGAGGTTTTACTTCTCGCGACACAGCCGGGGATCAGCTATAGCGAACACAATATCAGCAAGGATAAATCGTTAACCCGAATGCAGCTGTGGCTGGACGCCTGCCCGCAGCGCGAAAATGCCTGCGTACAGAAAGCCACGCTGAGTGCCGGTAAGCATCAATTGCTGGCCTCGCCGGACGGTGAACAAGGCAGCCTGCACCTGCGCCAACAGGTATGGGTACACCACGTTGAACTGCAACAAGGTGAATCGCTGAGTTTTCAGTTACATGGGCCACGGGCTTACTTACAGTCGATCCACGGCAGATTCCATGCGGTGACCGCTGGCGCAGAAAAGGAAGCACTTACCTGCGGCGATGGCGCATTTATTCGTGACGAAACTAACATAACGTTAGTCGCCGATACCTCGCTGCGCGCTTTGCTGATAGATTTGCCCGTATAGTCAGAGAAAACAACGGAGTACGACTGTTGAGTAAGAAAACATCAAAAAAACGCCAGCCGCAGGTTGCGCCGGAAAAACGAGAAACAGTTCCCTTCGGCTATGAAGAAATGCTGACAGAGCTGGAAGCAATTGTGGCCGATGCTGAGCTACGGCTGGAAGACGAAGAAGCCGCCTGAAAAGGCGGCTTTGACTTATGCCGGATGACGACTCCACGTTACCCGGCCTGGAGATTAATGTGCCTTACTGGCCATGATCTCAATGATCTGTTTGTCGGTTTCCTGCATCGAACGACATGCCAGCGCACACAAGTTAGTGATAGATTGCTCGACGTTATGCGCCACAATCCCCTCGTTGCCGGTTACTGCAGTATCATCCAACGCCATCAGCACCGCTTTCCACGCCGCAGATGCGCTGGTTGAAACTTTCATCGCGCAGCTGTTTGAAGCGCCATCGCAAATCATGCCGCTCACGTCACCAATCATGCTGCTGATCGCCATCGCGATGGTGTTGTAGCGGCCATCCACGATCCATGCCATCCCTGCCGCAGCGCCCATCGCCGCCGTGGTTGCCGCGCACAGCGCAGACAAACGCGGAAGCTGATGATGGATGTAAATAGCGCTCAGGTGAGACAGCATCAGCGCACGCGCCAGTTTCTCCTCATCCGCGCCAAAGTGTTCAGCTACCACCATCACCGGGACGGTGGCGGTAATCCCCTGATTACCGGAACCGGAGTTGCTCATGGCTGGCAGCGTCGCCCCGCCCATTCGCGCATCCGATGCCGCACTGGTGCGGATCAGAATAGAGGTAGAAAGATCGTTCGCCAACAGGCCACGCGCGCACTGCTTCTCAAGCGTGGTTCCGATGTGCAAGCCCCAGTTACCGCGCAGCCCTTCCTGAGACAGCGCACCATTCAGTTTTGCCGCATCAAGAATAAAGCGGATTGACTCAAACGGTACCGCATTTACGAACGCCAGAATCTCTTCCAGCGAGGTGTGAGAAAGTACCGCCAGCGGTGACTCCTGCTCCTCTTCCTGCGCGTTCTGTTCTGTGGTGAACACCACGCCTTTATTGGTCTCGATATGCACAATGTTGGTATGCCCACCAACAATCGTCACGCACGCCCATCCTTCAGCGCTGTAAACCTTCGCGCGGGAAAAGAGGATATCCTCGCAAGGCTCCTGCAGCATCACCGCAACCTTGCCATCGCTCAACATCGCTTTCGCATCAGCGATCGCTTGTGGCGACGCATCTTTCAGTACCTCTAAACCGGCACGGGCATTTCCCCCCAGCGCACCCAGCGCCGCCGCGACAGGTAACCCGACCATTCCGGTACCCGGCACGGTAACGCCCATGCCATTTTTCATCAGGTTCGGTGAGACCCACGCATCAATACGTTCAACCGCACCGTCCAGCTCAGAGGATGCGACCGCTGCCGCCAGCGCCAGAGAGATAGGTTCCGTACAACCCAGCGCAGGCTTAACCTCCTCCTGTACCGCGCGGATAAAACTATCCCATAATGGATTCAATGTAGTCTCAAACATAACAACAACCTTTGCTCAGATAACTCAGGAAAATGCCAGGAACGGAGAAACGCACAGCAGCAGGCCCGTGATAATAATCAGATACAGGGAAGCGCCTTTGTATTTGTGCAGTGAAGGAACTTTGTAGACCAGCCAGGCCGGGATCAGACAACCCACCATGCCGAAGATAGGACTACAAATAGAGGTGAAGCTCAGCACCGGCGCATTGAGCACAATTGCGCTCCAGGCCAGCAGGATGGCGAAAACCATAATGCCGCGCTGAACCAGGGTTTCGTTGATTTTCTCGGCTGGCATTTTGCGGCGCAGCACGTTCATTACGATCCCCTGAGTCGCTTCACGGAAACCTAAGTAGACGCCGAAGAAAGCGGTCATAACGGCAAAGATGTTCAGAACAACGCTGACGATTTTCACCCAACCAGCACCCGCACCGCTGATAAACTGCGCGGCAATCGCCAGAGCGGAAATATTCTGCTCATAAGCTTTAACCGCTTCGTCATGGCCCATCGCCAACGTGAAGGAAACGGCGTAGAAAAAGACGGTCACGAACAGAATGCCGAACGCGATATTCATGGCACGCAGGGCTTTATGGCGCGCCACTTCAATGGATTTATTGCGCGAACGATACGAGATAACCATCGGGCTTAAGGTCTGAATAAACAGAATCGAGGTCAGCGTAAACGGCAGCGTGATGATCGCGTTTTTGATCAGTAGCGCCATCGGCGGCAGTGAACCTGCGTTATGCAGATGCCACATCCCTACCATTGACACGCCAAGCGCTGCCACTACCAGCAGCTTGGTCAGCACCATGCCGGTAGAGATTTTAAACAGCATTTGTTCACCACGTGACGAGAGAGCCACCAGAATGCAAATCAACACCAGACCATAGAACGGGCTATCGGACAGTAAACCTTCAGTAACGCCAAAAGTGTGCAGGTAAGAGGCGCTATCGTTGGTGATCGCGGTGGAATAAACAAACATCCAGATAACCAGCATCACAAAATACAACGCACCTAACAGAATGCCCCAGTTTTTACCCAGGTAGCCGCTGATCACACTCGGGTAGTCTTTACATTCCGGGGACTCAGCCAGCGTATTGATAAACAACCGCTGGAACAGATACATGGCTGGATAGCCAATAACAGAGGAGAGCAAAAACACCCACAGCCCCATCAGCCCGACCTGGACAGGAAGAAAAACAATCCCTGCGCCAATCGCCATACCGATACTCATAATGACCCAGCCAGTGTCCGTGCTGTCGAATTTAATGGCTTCACGCCATTCGCTTTCGGTCATTCCCGCCCGACGCGCCGGGGCAGATGCGTCGAGTATTACGCTGTTATTCGTTGCCGTTTCCATAAAAATCTCGCTCAAAATGTAGGGTAAGGTTTTATTATTTTTCCGTTCTGCATCAATGCGATACGCGGAACGAGTCGTGCAGGCGAGTTCGTTAGAATGGAGAAATCATACGCCGAGGGTCAGAGAAAAACTTCACAAACATACCCCTTTATTTCACAATGTTTAATAAAATTTTTCTTATTTATATTTATAAAATGGAACTATTTTCTCTTTTTGAGGCGGATCACAACAAAAAAAGGGCGCACTCAAGTGCGCCCAAAGGAGAAATAAACACAAATTCAGTTAACTGCAAACCACCTTGATCGCCAGCCCACCGCGTGAAGTTTCACGGTATTTGTCATTCATATCTTTGCCCGTTTCATACATCGTCTCGATCACTTTATCGAGCGAAACGCGTGGTTCTGATGTCCGACGTAGCGCCATACGCGCGGCGTTGACGGCTTTAACCGCATTGATCGCATTACGTTCAATGCATGGGATCTGCACCTGCCCAGCCACCGGATCGCAGGTCAGCCCCAGGTTATGCTCCATAGCAATTTCCGCCGCAATACACACCTGGGACGGGCTACCGCCAAGCAACTCTGTCAGCCCGGCAGCCGCCATTGAACAAGCAACACCAATCTCACCCTGGCAACCGACTTCTGCACCCGAAATCGAGGCGTTCATCTTATACAGCGCACCTATCGCCCCCGCGGCCAGCAAGTAGCGGGCAATGGAATTTGCATTTACCGGACGGCGGAATTTGTCGTAATAGGCCAATACGGCGGGAATAATTCCACATGCACCGTTGGTCGGCGCCGTCACAACCCGGCACCCGGCGGCGTTTTCTTCGCTCACGGCCAGCGCGAACATGTTGATCCAGTCAATGACGTTCATCGGGTCGCTGGACAGGTTGTCGCTGGAAACCAGCAACCGACGTAATGCCACGGCGCGGCGCGGTACATTAAGCGGGCCCGGCAGAACGCCTTCGGTATTCATGCCGCGCTCAATCCCCGTATGCATGACGTCCCAAATGGCAGCAAAGCCAGCATCGATTTCTTCTTTGCTGCGCATCGCCAGTTCGTTTTGCATCATCAGGCCGGAAACAGACAGCCCGTTGCGCTCACACAGTTTCAGCAGTTCGCTGGCGGAATGAAAATTGTAGGGCACATGTGCTTCAACATCATGCGCCTGACCAAATTGCTCCTCTTCAACGATAAAACCACCGCCGACGGAGTAATAGGTTTTCCTTAACAACGTCTCGGTGCCGTTCCACGCGGTGAGACGCATACCATTTTCATGGCGCGGCAGCGTTTCGGCATGAAAGAGAATATTTTCATCTGGAGAGAAATCGACAACATGCGCGCCTTCTGCCACCGGTAACCGTCCGGTACGGGCCACTTCCTGAGTAAAACCAGCGATTGAATCTATATTCACATTTTGCGGACTGTTACCGGCCAGCCCCATCATGATGGCGATATCTGTCGCATGACCTTTTCCGGTCAGAGAGAGTGATCCGTAAAGATCGACCACAATATGCGTAGCCTTGGGGAGTTCCCCGCTGCTGACCAACAGATCGATAAAACTTTTACCTGCATTCATTGGCCCCACGGTATGGGAGCTGGAAGGTCCAATGCCAATCTTGAAAATATCGAATGCGCTAATCATATCCACACCCTCGGATTGCCGTTCAGTGAAGACCAGGTTTCACACTCATTAAGGATCGGGGCGATCCTGAGATCGCCCCGCAAGGGATTACAGCGTGTCGCCACGTACAGCGATAGCTTCAATCTCCAGCTTCACATCCTTCGGTAAGCGAGCGACCTGCACGCAGCTGCGCGTGGGATAGATAGCCTTGTGCTCATCAAAGAACTGCTGGTACACCTGGTTAATGGTGGCGAAGTCATTCAGGTCGGAAACGAAAACGGTCGTCTTCACGATATCGCTCACTTTCAACCCTGCAGACTCGACGATCGCTTTCACGTTTTCCAGGCTTTGACGGGCCTGATCGGCCACGTTTTCTGCCACTTCACCGGTCTGGGGACACACCGGAATTTGACCTGACGTCAACACCATGCTGCCCAGATCCACACCCTGTACGTAAGGCCCGATGGCCCCTGGCGCACATTCGGTTGCAATAACTTTTCTCATAGTCCCTCCGGCGTCAAAGCGCCTGGGTGAAAGTACGCGAAATAACATCCTGCTGCTGTTCACGGGTCAGCGCGTTGAAGCGTACCGCATAGCCAGACACGCGGATCGTCAGGTTTGGATAGTTTTCCGGGTGCTCGATGGCATCCATCAACATTTCACGGTTCATGACGTTCACGTTCAGATGCTGTCCGCCTTCCACATGCGCTTCATGGTGGAAGTAACCGTCCAGCAGACCGACCAGGTTGGTTTTACGCACCCCGTCCTCTTTGCCCAGCGCGGCCGGCACAATCGAGAAGGTGTACGAGATACCGTCTTTGGCATAGGTAAACGGCAGTTTGGCAACAGACGTTAACGACGCAACCGCACCTTTACGATCGCGGCCATGCATCGGGTTCGCCCCTGGCGCAAACGGCGTACCTGCGCGACGTCCGTCCGGCGTGTTACCGGTTTTCTGGCCGTACACCACGTTGGAGGTGATGGTCAGAATGGACTGCGTCGGCACCGCGTTACGGTAGGTTGGCAACACCTTAATTTTCTTCATAAAGCGCTCGACCAGGTCGCAGGCAATGCTGTCCACGCGCTCGTCGTTGTTACCGTATTGCGGATAGTCGCCTTCGATTTCGAAATCAATTGCCAGACCGTTCTCATCGCGAATCGGTTTCACGCGGGCGTATTTGATAGCCGACAGAGAATCCGCCGCCACAGACAGGCCCGCCATACCGCAGGCCATCGTGCGATAGACATCACGATCGTGCAGCGCCATCAGCGATGCTTCGTAGCTGTACTTGTCGTGCATGTAGTGGATGATGTTCAGCGCACTGATGTACTGCACGGCCAGCCAGTCCATAAAGTGGTCCAGACTCTCCATCACCGTGTCGTAGTCCAGCACGTCATCCATCAGCGGTGCCGTTTTCGGCCCGACCTGGATTTTCAGTTTCTCATCCACACCGCCGTTGATTGCGTACAGCAACGTTTTGGCGAGGTTGGCACGCGCCCCGAAGAACTGCATTTGCTTGCCGATAACCATCGGGCTGACGCAGCAGGCAATGGCATAGTCATCGCTGTCAAAGTCGGCACGCATCAAATCGTCGTTTTCGTACTGTAAAGACGAGGTGATGATAGACACCTGGGCGGCGTATTTTTTGAAGGCGATCGGCAGCGCTTCGGACCACAACACCGTCAGGTTCGGCTCAGGTGCCGGGCCCATGGTGTGCAGCGTATGCAGATAGCGGAACGAGTTTTTCGTCACCAGCGTGCGGCCATCCAGCCCCATACCGCCGATAACTTCGGTCGCCCAGATAGGGTCGCCTGAGAACAGGGTGTCGAATTCCGGCGTACGCAGGAAGCGCACCATACGGATCTTCATAATGAAGTGGTCGATCAGCTCCTGCGCCTGCTGCTCGTTTAAAATTCCCGCTTTGAAATCGCGCTCAATGTAGATGTCGAGGAACGATGCGGTACGACCCAGCGACATCGCGCCGCCGTTCTGAGATTTCACTGCAGCCAGATAAGCGAAGTACACCCACTGCACCGCTTCCTGCGCATTCCGCGCCGGGCGGGAGATATCGCAGCCATACTTTGCCGCCATTTCCTGCATTTGCAGCAGGGCGCGACGGTGTTCAGACAGTTCTTCACGCAGACGAATCGTGGCTTCAAGATTCTGCCCCCACTCCAGATTCGACTGAAGATCGGCAAACTGCAGTTCACGCTCACGCACCAGGTAGCGGATACCGTACAGCGCCACGCGGCGATAGTCACCGATGATACGACCACGGCCATAGCCGTCCGGCAGACCTGTCAGCACGCCGGATTTACGACAACGCAGCATATCCGGAGAGTAGGCGTCGAATACGCCCTGATTATGGGTTTTACGCAGTTCAGTAAACTGGTATTCAAAATCAGCATCCATCTCACGGCCATAAGCATCAAAAGAGCTTTTGATCATGTTGATGCCGCCAAACGGATGCAGAGCACGCTTGAGCGGCTTATCCGTTTGCAAACCGACGATTTTTTCCAGTTCCTGTTCAATATAACCCGCATCATGTGCGGTAATCGTGGTGGCAATATTGGTATCGAAATCTACCGGCGCATGCGTCGAGTTTTCAATACGGATGCCCGCCATAACTTTTTCCCACAATGCCGTGGTTGCAGGCGTGGCTTCGGCGAGGAAAGATTCATCCCCTTCATAAGGTGTGTAGTTGTGCTGAATAAAATCACGGACATTAATTTCTTCTTTCCAGTCCGTACCTTTAAAGCCATTCCAGGCTTCGGCATACAGCATATCGCTGGTATCGATATTTACCTTCATGAAAAATAATCTCTCTGCTGAAAATTAATTATGCAAATGCTACTGAGGTATTAATTTTGCCTAACGCAATGGCATCACGTGCAATCATTTTCTCTTCATTTGTGGGAATAACCGCACAAATAACACGAGCATCTTTATTTGAGATAATTCTTTCGCCATGTGAATTTGGCAAACTATTCATTTCGCTGTCGATATTCACACCTAAAACAGCAAGGTGTTCAATAACCAAGCGACGAATTAATACCGAGTTTTCACCTATTCCACCGGTAAAAATAATCCCATCAAGACGATGCAGCGATGCGGCATGTCCGGCGATATGACGTGCGATACGATGCACAAACGTTTTAATTGCCAATTGCGCACGCTCATGTCCCTCGTGCCAGGCTTTTTCTAACGTACGTAAGTCAGAAGACAAACCAGAAATACCCAGTAAACCGGACTCTTTATTCACTACGCGCTCAAGGTCGCTCAGCGTCTGGTTGGTTTCGCTTGCAATCCACGCCATCGCGCCGAAATCGACGTCGCCGCTGCGTGTCCCCATCATCAGCCCTTCCAGCGGCGTCATGCCCATTGAGGTATCAACGCTCTGCCCATTACGCACCGCACAGATTGACGCACCGTTCCCCAAGTGAGCCACAACCAGCCCCGAGTCATCACTCTGCAGGTCGAGAAGGTCATGCGCTTGCTGAGAAATATAGCGATGCGACGTGCCGTGGAAGCCGTAACGACGAACGCCCAACTCTTCGAAATATTTCCACGGTAAACCGTACAAATAGGCCTCAGGAGCCATCGTCTGGTGGAAGCTGGTATCAAATACCGCAACCTGCTGCCGGCCAGGGAAAAGATGCTGAGCAGATTCAATCCCGCTCAGGTTCGCATAATTATGTAAAGGAGCTAAAGGCGATACCCGGCGGATATTTTCTATAACTTCATCAGTAATAATGGCTGATTCGGTAAAGATATTTCCGCCGTGGGCAATGCGGTGGCCAATTAAGGCCACGCTGTCCATTAAATTACGTTTCTCAAGTTCAACAGCAATGGCTTTTAATGCGTCTTCGTAGCTGTGGTGAGCCAGCTTAGCTGGCTCTCCTCCATTAATTGCTATGAACGCATTTTCAGAGTTAATACCGTCTGCAATTCCCGCCAGTAAAACTTCACAGTTTGCTGCATCCAGCACTGAGAATTTAATGGAGGATGAACCACAGTTAATAACCAGTACTACCGGAAACTCATTCATTTCACTACTCCGCTCATCCTGAGCTTATGGATTAAAACAGTTTGTAGACAATGTTCAGGATGGTCAGCAGACCAATCGCGGTAACAAACACGTTATCCAGACGGCCACGGTATTTCGCCAGTGACGGCGCTTTACGGATGGCATACATCGGCAGCAGGCAGAGCAGTGAGGCGATAATCGGCGCGCCCATTGCTTCAATCAGGTCCAGGATGTTCGGGTTGGCGTAAGCCACAACCCAGGTGGAGCCCATGATGAAGATCATGCTGATGGTGTTCAGTTTGCCGACGGAAACTTTCGTTTTATCGCCTTTATAACCAAACTTCAGCACCAGACCATTCAGACCTTCCAGCGTACCCAGGTAGTGCCCGAAGAACGATTTGAAGATAGCAACCAGGGCGATGATAGAAGCACCGTACTCCAGAACGGTCGCGAAGGTGGACTTCGTACCGGACAGTGACGCGAAGTGGTTCGCCAGGTAAGACAGTACCGGAATGTTCTGTGCTTTCGCATCCGCCATATTCGCCGGAGACAGCGTAAACAGGCAGCTAAAGGCGAAGAACATAACTACGGCAACCATCAGCATACTGGCGCGGGAGATGATTTTGGAACATTTCTGCTCGGTGAATTCACGACCGAAATCTTTCTCATACTCTTCACGTTTAGACACCACGAAGGAAGAAACGATAGGTGAGAAGTTGAAAGAGAACACCATGATGGAAATACCCAGCCACACGGTAACCAGAATGCCGTCGTGCCCGGTCAGTGCGATATTGCTGAGGTCAACCTGATCGATAACCGCAGAGTTCCAGTAAGGAATCAGTGACAGAGAGATAAGCACCAGGCTGGCGATAAACGGCCATACCAGGTAGCTCATCACTTTAACCATCAGATCCTTACCAAACCAGATGACGAATGCCATCAACAACAGCAGGAACAGAGCTACAAAGCCACGGTTTAACGCTGGCATCTGCAACTGGTTTTCCCAGAAGGTCATAAAGGTGTTGGTAATGGTGACGCCATAAATCCACAGCAGCGGACAAATCGCAAAGAAGTAGAGGAACGTGATAACCACCCCGCCCGTTTTACCAAAGTGCTCTTCAACCGTTTCTGTGATGTTGCCGGAAGGGTTAGAACCGGAAAGACACAGGCGCGCCAGCGCACGGTGGCAATAGAAGGCGATGGGGTATGCCAGCACCAGCATGATCAAAATGGGGATCAGTCCGCCAAAACCTGCGCGGATTGGGAAGAACAGCACCCCGGCGCCGATGGCTGTACCAAATAAACCCAGTGTCCAGGTGGTGTCCGATTTGCGCCAGGACGACTGTTTTGTCTGGCTGGATACAATGCTATCAGTAGTACTCATATCCTATCCTCAACGAAGTATATTAAGCGTCAACTAAACCAGTAATTTGAGATACACGAGAAAGGTCGATATTACCGCCAGAAATAATGCTGACTGTTTTTCTGTTCTGGATATAGCTATCTAATTTCCCGCTTAATAATGCTGCGCATGCCAGCGCGCCGGCACCTTCAGTCACAACTTTATTTCGCTGAATTAATGCCACCATGCTGTTGCGAATTTCATCTTCGCTGACCAGGACAATGTCATCCACCAACTCACGAACTATTTCATACGTTAAAGTACCCGGGCGGGAAACATCACAACCATCCGCCAGGGTGCCGGTCGTTCGGTGCGTGGTTATTTCTCCAGCGTGGAAGGAAGCCGCCATGCCGTGAACGTTTTCAGCCTGTACACCTATAATTTTAATGGTCGGGTTAATTGACTTAATTGCCACTGCAATACCCGCAATCAGTCCGCCGCCGCCAATTGGCACAATTACGTTATCGACATCGTACAAATCTTCCAGAATTTCCAGACCAATAGTGCCCTGACCGGCAATCACTTTCGGGTCATCATAGGGTGGAATAAAAATACGGCCTTCCGTTTCCACAATCTCGCTAACCTTCGCGATGGTGTCGTTGAAGTTGTCGCCATGCAGTACCACTTCTGCGGAATAATCGCAGGTTGCCGCCACTTTAGACTTCGGCGCGCCTTTTGGCATCACCACTTTGCCATCGATACCGAGCATAGCGCAGGAGAGAGAAACCCCTTGCGCATGGTTACCTGCAGAGCAAGCCACCACGCCCTTCATTCTTTCTGCTTCTGTTAATGAACTGAGCTTGTTAAAAGCGCCACGGATTTTAAATGAACCGGTACGCTGCATGTTTTCAAACTTGAGGAATATTTCCCCTTTGCAACGTTCACTAAAATAGTTAGAGCGAGGCATTCCCGTTTTATATATTTTCCCCGCCAGTCTTTTTTTCGCTTCGAGGATATCTTCAATTGCAACTGGGAGATCGTATGTAATGTGCATTAGAACCTCTTACTAGGGTATTAAAGTAAATAGATAGCCGTGACCATTGTCAGATATAGACAGATGGCGATTATTTTGTGTTAAAAAAAATTCAATCTTTAATCAACTTCAATTAATTGCCTTCGTCTTCGACAATTATATGATGAATATTCTTTGGCTAATTCCACCAAAATAGATGCTGCTTTTTTAATTCGATAATTTTTCGACCACACGGCGGCATAACGCGCGACGGGTAACGTCTCTTCTACCGGGATAGTAATAAACTGGTTTGAGCCAAATGGTGTGGTCATATCACAGGGAATTACTGTTAAGAAATCAGCATTGAGAACAAGATTATAAATGGTGACGGCGGAGTCGGTATTAACGATGTTTTCACTGCTGATGCCATTATTTTGTAACGTAGTTAGAAGTTCGCTGTAGTACCCCATATTCGTTTGTGGCAACACCCACTGTTCGTTTTTCAACGCGCTCAGCGAGGTGATGCCGGTGCATGTTCGGGACTTGCTGGCGACCAGGATGAAGTCTGACTCAAAGAGCGGCTCAACATGTAGATCGTGCAGTTTCATCTCATCACTTAGCGTACCGATGGCGAAGTCCAGACGCCCGTCACGAATCGCAGGTAAAAACGAGGAGAGCTGAGCTTCATACATGGAAACCTGCGCTTTCGGGAACACCTCTTTGAATTTTTTAATCATGCCGGACATGATGGTGAACGCAATCAGTGACGGAAAGCCAAACGACACATCAACGACTGCATTGCTCGTCATGCTGTTCATCTCATCAACCATGTTTTTCATTTCACGGGTAATGGATTCAGACCACGAGAGCATTACCTGACCAGCCTGAGTTAATGTCACGCCTGTATTTTTACGTACGACCAGCTCAATACCGAAATAAGCCTCTACATCATTTATGATTTTGCTGACAGCCGGTTGAGTTAAACCTAATTCTTTTGCAGCCGAGCCGATAGAACCGCTTCTGATGACTTCCTGAAAGACCACTAAGTGCTGTGTTTTAGGGAGCGTAATAGTATTCATATCGACCTGTGCTAATTACTTTGTTGACGGCAGGGAGTGTAGCAAATTAAGCATTCGAGGATATGTGCGACCACTCACAAATCCCCTTGACTTACATTTTGTAAGACTATTATAAAAAATGAAACCACTTATAAATCATATGGATATGAAATATCGATCTCACTTTATTCTGACTTTAATCAAAAAAAGATGGGGGGATAACGATTTTTTATGGCTATAACATCACCATTTTATCCGTTATTTATACAAACCAGGAAAGGCTATATTTCAATCAATTACAGAGTATTTATCGGTCAAAATGGCGCTTAAATTTAATAAGTAATTTATCAAATATAATTATATTTTATCGTTTGTGGTGATAAAATAACGCCATGCATCACATTTTCCAGCCTTATTTGTTTGCAAAGAAACATTGTGTTTATTAATTATTAATTAAAAACACACAATAAAACATCATATGCAACATCTCATTAACAGTGATTTTGTGCAATTTATTAGCAAGTAATTTTGTGATGTCGATCGATTGCGTTCGATTATTCTCGATAAAAACGTATCGCACAGCGTTTTGTGCTAACCATCACAAAAAATGAATTATCCCACGAAGCATTCCATAAAATAAAAGAAGCCCGCCGAATAAATAAAGGTCAAATAAAAGATTAGATGAAGGAGAAATAAACGCCTGAACCATGGTGAACCAATCGCAACGCAAAAACCCCGCCGAAGCGGGGTTTTATAAAGAGTGAAGCTGACCGATAAGCCGGGTTCTGTCGTGGACAGTCATTCATCTAGGCCAGCAATCGCTCACTGGCTCAAGCAGCCTACCCGGGTTCAGTACGGGCCGTACCTTGTGAACCCCTATTTGGCCTTGCTCCGGGTGGAGTTTACCGTGCCACGGACTGTTACCAGCCGCGCGGTGCGCTCTTACCGCACCCTTTCACCCTTACCTGATCCCACTTACGTGGGCCATCGGCGGTTTGCTCTCTGTTGCACTGGTCGTGGGTTTCCCCCCCAGGCGTTACCTGGCACCCTGCCCTATGGAGCCCGGACTTTCCTCCCCTCCGCCCGTCTCCCCCGAAGAGGACGACGACGAAGCGGCGACTGTCTGGTCAGCTTCGGCGCGCAGTATAGAGGGTTTGCGGGTCAATGTCACCCCGCACTGCGCATTCCTATCGCCAACGTGGCGGCGATGTTCCTTGAAGCGCGATAAATATTATCAAATGCCCCGCGGAAGGCCTCTTCCAGCGTGCTGATGCTGGTCAAGACGCTAAATACCGCATCGATACCATATTGATGCACTACCTCTACATCACGCGTCAGGCTGCCGCCAATACCAATTACTGGTTTGTGGTACTTCTTCGCGACGTTCGCCACACCTACCGGCACTTTGCCATGAATACTCTGGCTGTCGATACGCCCCTCTCCGGTCACCACCAACGTACAGTCGTGAATATGCTCTTCCAGGTTGAGCGCCTGGGTCACAATCTCAATACCACTGCGCAGGTCCGCGCCTAAAAAAGCCATTAACGCGGCACCCATTCCACCAGCTGCACCGGCTCCGGGAACATCCTTCACATCGACCCGCAGCGATCTTTTAATGATGTCAGCATAGTGGGATAAATTACGGTCCAGTTCGAGAATGCGTTCTTCCGTCGCCCCTTTCTGCGGGCCGAAGATTCGCGAAGCGCCAGTATCACCGATGAGTGGATTGGTCACATCGCAGGCCACGCGAATGGAGCAGGTTTTTAATCGCGGATCCAGACCGGAAATGTCGATGCGGTTGAGGCTCATCAGACTGCCGCCCCCGTAGCCAATCTCTGTCCCATTGGCGTCGCAGAGCTTCGCGCCCAGCGCCTGCACCATACCCGCGCCGCCGTCGTTGGTCGCACTACCGCCAATGCCGATAATAATGCTCTGCGCCCCGCTATCCAGCGCCTGCAAAATCAGTTCCCCGGTACCGCGTGACGTGGTGACTAACGGATTGCGCTTCTCAGGAGGAACCAACGCCAGACCGCTGGCAGCCGCCATTTCGATAAACGCAGTTTTCCCATCTCCGGACATACCCCAGCAGGCATTCACTTTTTCACCCAGCGGCCCCGTCACCCACGCGGAATATTCACTCCCTTGCGTGGCGGCGATCATGGCTTCGACCGTTCCTTCGCCGCCGTCGGCCACCGGAACTGAAACATATTGCGCATCGGGGAAAATTTCCCGAAATCCTTTTTCTATTGCCTGAGCTACCTCGGTGGCAGAAAGGCTTTCTTTATAAGAGTCTGGGGCAATTACGATTTTCATAGTTATGTAGCCTGACTGTGCCGCGCAAGGCAAGAAATACAGGGCGCGCATCCGCGCCCTTCTTGTTAGCGAGTGACTTCCACTTTCGCCAGTTTTTCGTAGTAGCATGCGAGCGCACTGTGATCGGCAGTGCCCAGCCCATCTGCGCGGAGCGCCTGCATCATCTCCATGACGGCAGCAGTCAGTGGCAACTGCGCACCGACCCCATGCGAGGTATCCAGCGCATTCGCCAGATCCTTAATATGCAGGTCAATACGGAAACCCGGCTTAAAGTTACGGTCCATAACCATTGGTGCTTTCGCGTCCAGTACGGTGCTTCCAGCCAGTCCGCCTCGGATCGCCTGATACACCAGATCCGGGTTCACACCCGCTTTGGTCGCCAGCGTCAGCGCTTCAGACATCGCCGCAATGTTCAGCGCCACAATCACCTGGTTCGCCAGCTTAGTAACGTTACCCGCGCCAATGTCACCGGTATGTACCACCGAACCAGCCATCGCTTTTAGCAGATCGTAATACTTGTCAAAAATCGCTTTATCACCGCCAACCATCACCGACAACGTGCCATCAATCGCTTTTGGTTCACCACCGCTGACCGGCGCATCCAGCATATCCACGCCTTTCGCTTTCAGCGCTTCGCTGATTTCGCGGCTGGCTAACGGCGCGATGGAACTCATGTCGATCAACACAGTGCCCGGCTTCGCCCCTTCAATAATACCGCCTTCCCCCAGCGCCACCTCTTTCACGTGCGGAGAGTTCGGCAGCATGGTGATGATCACATCGCACTGCTCGGCAATATCTTTCGCCGTGGCGGCGGTTTCTGCACCTGCGGCAATCACTTCCGCAATGGATTCCGGGTTACGGTCAGCAACCACCAGCGAGTAACCTGCCTTGAGGAGGTTTTTACTCATTGGTTTACCCATGATACCGAGGCCAATAAAACCAACTTTCATTGTCATGTCTTTATCTCTCTCTACTGTCGATGGTGGTTATTTCTTAAAAGAATCAGCCAGTTTCTGCGTGGCTGAACGGAACACGCCAAGGTCGCTGCCAACGGCAACAAACGTCGCGCCCCACTCCAGATAACGACGCGCATCTGCCTCTACCGGGGCCAGAATGCCGCTTGGTTTGCCATGTGCTTTCGCGCGGGCAAAAATGTGCTGGATAGCTTTCTGCACATCAGGATGTGATGCATTGCCGAGATGGCCTAACGCCGCAGCCAGATCGCTTGGACCGACAAAGACACCGTCAACGCCTTCGGTCGCCGCGATGGCGTCAACGTTATCGACGCCCTGTTGACTTTCAATCTGCACGATGATGGTGATGTTCTTATTCGACTGCGCAAAGTAGTCAGGTACGGTGCCAAACATATTGGCGCGATGGGAGACGGACACGCCGCGAATACCTTCCGGCGGATAGCGGGTCGACGCCACGGCGTTCACTGCCTCTTCTTCCGTCTCAACGAACGGGATCAGGAAGTTGTAAAACCCAATATCCAGCAAGCGCTTGATAATCACCGGCTCGTTGGTCGGTACGCGCACGACCGGCGCGCTGACGCTGCCTTTCAGCGCCATCAATTGCGGGATAAACGTCGAGATATCGTTCGGCGCGTGTTCGCCGTCCAGCACCAGCCAGTCAAAACCCGCCAGGCCTAAAACTTCGGTACTAATTGGGCTGGCTAATGCAGACCAGCAGCCAATCTGAATCTGTTGCGCCGCGAGGGCCGCTTTAAACTTATTCGGGAAAATCGTGTTATTCATCGCCTATACCTTTGTTTATTTCTGCAATTCCATACGTTTAATGTCACCGACAATAAACAGGTAGCAAACCATTGCCATCAGCGCCGAACACCCTACAAACATCAGCGCAGCATTAAATGAGTGCAGCTCGCTCACCAGATAACCAATCACCAGCGGGGTGACGATAGAGGCTACGTTGCCAAATACGTTAAATACCCCACCGCACAGACCGACGATTTCTTTCGGCGCGGTATCGGAAATCACCGGCCAACCCAGCGCGCCGAAGCCTTTGCCGAAGAACGCAAGCGCCATCAGCGCAACCACCAGAGTGGTGTTATCGGTGTAGTTACACAGAATAATGGTCGACGCGAGCAACATTCCGAGCACAATCGGCAGCTTACGTGCCAGAGTGATGCTGAAGCCACGTTTAATCAGATAATCAGAGAACACACCGCCGAGCACGCCCCCGGCAAATCCGCACAGCGCAGGAATCGACGCCACCAGCCCCACTTTCAAGATCGACATGCCTTTTTCCTGTACCAGGTAAATCGGGAACCAGGTGAGGAAAAACCAGGTAATGGTGTTAATAAAATACTGACCAAAGAACACGCCAAGCATCATACGATTTGTCAGCAACTGCTTGATATAATGCAGTTTAGGGCCACCTGATTTCACATCGCCGGGCTTTTTATGGTCCATATCCACGACCGCACCGTTTTCAGAGATAAACTTCAGCTCTTCTTGCGACATACGCGGGTGATCGGTTGGGTTATGGATAAACTTTACCCACAGGCCAGTGAGCACAAAACCGATAACGCCCATCACGGTAAAGACGTGCTCCCAGCCCCAGGCAAAGGTCAGCCAGCCCAGCAGCGGCGAAAACAGCGCCAGGGAGAAATATTGTGCGGAGTTAAAAATCGCGGATGCCGTACCGCGCTCTTTCGTCGGGAACCAGGCCGCCACAATACGGGCGTTCGCTGGGAAGGACGGCGCTTCCGAGAAGCCCAGCATAAAGCGCATGATGAACATTGAAATACCCGCCCAGGCCAGCGGGAACATGTCTACAAAACCCTGCAGAAAGGTAAACAGCGACCAGAAGAACAGACTGTAGGTGTAGACTTTCTTCGAACCGAACTTATCCAGCAGCCAACCGCCAGGGATTTGCATCAACAGGTAAGCCCAACCGAAGGCGGAGAAAATGTAACCCATTGATATGGCACTGAGCTGCAACTCTTTCGCCACTTCCGTGCCGGCAATAGACAGCGTCGCACGGTCCGCATAGTTAACGGCGGTAACAATAAATATGATTAGTAATATTAAGTAACGGGTGTGCGTACCTTTCTTTTTCTCGACAACTGTATCCAGTATCATTCTAATTACCTCGGGTACATAAAGTTTTTATTATTATTTGGCAAATATCCCTGATGATAAATTACCGATAATAAAAACGTATAATTATTTATCAGACGCTATAAAACCGTGATTTAGTATAATCAGCAGCCCAAGGTTAATCATTGTGCAAGCGCTCATTAAACACGAGTTATTAAAATAATGTTTTGGGCATATGCACACATGCATGGGCGCTAATCCACACATTTACGTATTGCTACCCCTGGTGGGACGGCCTTGCTGAGTTTAAGTGATCATTGTCACATTCTTCGCGATAAACTCCTGGCATTCTTATTTCACGATACCGAATCTTTATTACTGACAATGAGATTCAAAATATAAATACCTACACTATTATCACCACTTGTTGGAGAATACTGGACAATGGCCGACATCGAAATTAGACAAGAATCGCCAACGGCGTTTTATATTAAAGTTCACGACACAGATAATGTGGCGATTATTGTCAATGACAATGGTCTGAAAGCCGGGACACGTTTTCCGGACGGACTGGAGCTAATTGAACATATTCCCCAGGGTCATAAAGTGGCGCTCGTGGATATTCCAGTTCACGGCGAAATCGTGCGTTATGGCGAAGTGATAGGCTATGCCGTTCGCGATATCCCCCGTGGCAGCTGGATTGATGAATCAATGGTTGAGCTGCCCAAGGCCCCGCCGCTGGAGACGCTGCCGCTGGCAACCAAAGTGCCTGAGCCTCTGCCGCCTCTCGAGGGTTATACCTTCGAAGGCTACCGCAATGCTGACGGTAGCGTTGGCACCAAGAATCTGCTCGGCATCTCCACCAGCGTGCACTGCGTGGCGGGCGTGGTGGACTATGTAGTGAAAATCATTGAGCGCGACCTGCTGCCCAAATATCCGAATGTCGACGGCGTAGTCGGGCTCAATCATCTGTACGGCTGCGGCGTGGCGATTAACGCTCCAGCCGCCATCGTGCCCATTCGAACTATTCACAATATTGCGCTAAACCCGAACTTTGGCGGTGAGGTAATGGTCATTGGCCTCGGCTGTGAAAAACTGCAGCCAGAGCGCCTGCTGGAAGGCACGCACGATGTAAAAAGCATTCCGGTCGACAGCGCCAGCATCGTCAGCCTGCAGGATGAAAAACACGTCGGCTTTCAATCGATGGTTGCCGATATTTTGCAGGTGGCCGAACGCCATCTGGCAAAGCTCAATCAGCGCCAGCGTGAAACCTGCCCGGCATCAGAACTGGTGGTCGGCATGCAGTGCGGCGGCAGCGATGCGTTTTCCGGCGTAACGGCCAACCCGGCTGTAGGCTATGCCTCCGACCTGTTAGTACGCTGTGGCGCCACCGTGATGTTCTCTGAAGTTACCGAAGTACGCGATGCCATCCACCTTCTGACTCCACGTGCGATTAACGAAGATGTGGGTAAACGCCTGCTCGAGGAGATGGCCTGGTACGACAACTACCTGGACATGGGCAAAACGGACCGCAGCGCTAACCCTTCTCCAGGTAACAAGAAAGGTGGTCTGGCAAACGTGGTGGAAAAAGCGCTGGGTTCTATTGCGAAGTCGGGCAAGAGCGCGATTGTCGAAGTCTTGTCGCCGGGCCAGCGTCCAACCAAACGTGGCCTGATTTACGCTGCCACCCCCGCCAGCGATTTTGTCTGCGGTACGCAACAGGTTGCTTCCGGGATCACAGTACAAGTCTTTACCACCGGTCGCGGTACACCGTATGGCCTGATGGCCGTGCCGGTGATAAAAATGGCGACGCGTACCGAGTTGGCCAATCGTTGGTTTGACCTGATGGATATCAACGCAGGCACCATCGCCACCGGAGAAGAAACGATTGAAGATGTGGGTCTGAAACTGTTCGAGTTTATTCTCGACGTCGCCAGCGGACGTAAGAAAACATTCTCAGATCAGTGGGGGCTGCATAACCAGCTGGCGGTGTTTAACCCGGCGCCAGTGACCTGATTATCGAAACGAAAGCCAAAGAAAAAACGGGGATTTATCCCCGTTTTTTATGTCGATGCCTAAACAGATAAAGTGATAATGTTCGCATTTTTAGAGGTTTTTTTTAACGCCTGTTTTTTTCGTTTCAAACCTGAAAAATGAACCTAACAATATGAAATAAAAAGAAATAATATCAACCTTGTTTTACGTTATATTTTCGTTTTGATAAAAGAGAAACCCACCGAAAGACAATCTTGTTTTAATGCGATAAACCTCTCTTTTTTACTGCTTTGACTTTCTCCGATGTTAAACAGATTATTCATAGGCTCCTGTAATTTACCTCATTAGCATTCTGACCTGAATAAAGAGGGAAGTTATGTATACCCTGAATAAAAATAACGTCGCATTGGCCTGTCTTATTTCCTGTTTACTGGCAACACCTGTCGTCGCGAGTGCTGAAGGCCAGTCGGAAGCAAAGCCTGTTAAATTACGCTACACATTATGGGACCGCAATCAACTCCCTGGCGAACAACAGCTCGTTAAAGAATTTGAAAAAGACAACCCTGGTATTAAGATCGAAATTGAACTAACGCCTTATGACCAATACTTTATCAAACTCAGTTCGGCAGTCGGTGGAAATGTAGCACCGGATGTATTCTGGATGAACATGCCTAATTTCCAGCAATATGTGAAAAATGGCATGCTGGAACCACTGAGTAATTATCTGAAAGATAAATCAGTGCCGAAACTGGATGATTTTGTTAAAAGCTCAGTCGATGCCTACCAATATCAGTCGCAGCAATACGCTATCCCAAGAGATATTGATGCAATTGCCGTCTGGTACAACAAAAAAATGTTCGATCAGGCTGGTGTGAGTTATCCCGATAAAAACTGGACGTGGGACGATCTAAAACAAAAATCAGAGCAGTTACGTAAAGGGCTGGATAAACAGTCTTATCCACTGGCAATGGAATTCAGCAGCGGACAGGATAGTTACTTTAACCTGCTATTACAGGCCGGAGATAAGATTGTCCTACCGGGGGGCAAAACGGATGTTGCCAATGACAAAGCTATCGCCGTCTATCGCGATGTTCAAGGCATGCTGAACGCAGGACTGATCCAACCCCCAGGCGAGATGGAAGCCTCAGATGTCTTCCAGTCAAATCGAGTGGCCATGGTCTACGCTGGGTCATGGTGGGCACTACCTTTCTCTCAAAACGAACTGATTAAAGATCACGTCGGCGTAGTGCCAATGCCTAAAATGGCAGAGCAGGCAGGTGTATCCCATAGTCTGGCATTTGCTATGTCAGCCAAAAGTCAGCATAAAGATGCGGCGTGGAAGTTCATTGAATTCATGAGCTCTGAGCATGCGCAGCAGACGCTGGCTACGGGAAAAGTCGTGATCCCCGCCAATCAAAAAGTGGCCAAAGAGTGGGCTGAAGGCTTTAAGGATATTGATGTTTCAGCCTATATCGATTCGTTGGCTTTCTCACATAAATATCCAACCGCTGGCTCTAATACCGCCAAGTGGAATAGCATCCTGAATGATGGCTTGAAAAAAGTGTGGACGGGTACTGACCCAGAGAAAGTAATGCCTGGTGTTGCTAAACGCGTTGAACGAGAAATGCAGAAATAATCCTGAGGGAGCCATGCTCCCTCTCGCTTTCGCCCGCGCAATATATTTTGGTTGCACAGTGAGCATCCCGGAGTCTGTATGAGTTATTCAGATGAAGCCGCATCCCCACAATTACCGACCAGGGAGGCGCAAAAAAAGTCCCTGACCAAGCTGGAAAAAGAAGAACGCTTCTGGGGATGGATAATGATTCTGCCATTACTGGCGGGGTTAATTGTTTTCTACTTTACTCCGTTCTTCCAGAACGTTTTCTATAGCTTCACCGATCTTGGCGAGTTTCAGATCTGGACGACGATCAGCTTAGATAACTATATTAATTTATTCAGCGATGATGAGTTTCGTTCAGCAATATATAACACTCTGGCCTATGTATTTATTTGCGTACCAATAATCACCGTTTTGTCATTACTGCTCGCAATTGGCCTGAATCAGGCGATTCGCGGTCAGTGGTTGTTTCGCACGCTGTTATTTCTGCCCGCTGTCACTATGCCTGCGGCCATTGCTATGGTCTGGCAGTGGTTGATGAACCGAAACTTCGGCTTAATTAATCAGATCCTGGCCTTTTTCGATCTTCCGGCCATCGGGTGGTTATCCGATCCCGATGTCGTCCGGCTGAGCGCCTCACTGGTGATTATCTGGTCGGCTATCGCGCTGAAGATGATCATTCTGCTCGCCGGATTGCAGGGGATCCCCAAACAAATTTATGAAGCGATGTCGCTGGATGGCATCAGCAAATTGCGTGGATTCTGGTCTATTACCTTACCGCTAATGATCCCCACGCTGTTTTTCGTACTGGTGATCTCTTTTATCGAAACGCTGCAAATTTTCGATGTGGTTTATCTGCTGTTTGGCAGTTCATCCATGGTGGACGATCAGACGATGACTATCGCCTATCTCTTCTATAAATACGCCTTTATCTACCATGAAAAAGGGTATGCCTCAGCGATCGCGGTGGTGATTTTCGTTATCACGATGGTCCTGACGCTGCTGCAAATATGGATTGGTAAACGACTTAAAGCACAGTGAGGCAACCACGATGTTCATGACTAAACGTGAAAAATGGCTAATTTACGGTTTGATGATCCTCGCGACGCTGGTAACTGTGGTTCCCTTCATCTGGATGATCATCACCTCTTTTAAAACCCAGGCAGAAAGCATCGCCTTTCCGCCGATCCTGCTACCTGCCAACCCAGGGTTTCAGGCTTACGGTAAAATCTTGCATGAAATGCCTTTTGGCAGCTTTTACTTTAACTCGATCGTCTCCACGCTGGTCATCGTCATTTTGCAGACACTGATTGCGGCAATGGCAGCGTACGGTTTCTCCCGACTGCGTTTTAAAGGGCGAGATGTCCTGTTTATGCTGTGTATTTCAATTCTGATGGTGCCCGGTCAGATCTTTTTAATCCCACAGTTTTTAACCGTTGAAAAAATCGGTTTGCTGAACTCAATTCCTGGACTGGTGCTACCGGGTTTATTTAGCATATATAGCGCCTTTTTATTGCGTCAGTTTTTTCTGTCAGTACCTAAAGAACTGGAAGAGGCAGCCATTATGGATGGGTATAACCATCTGACTATTTTCTTCAAAATTATGCTGCCATTAATTAAACCAGGGCTGATTGCCTGCGTCATTATTAACGGATTGTGGAGCTGGAATAACTTAATGTGGCCGCTGATCGTTAATACCTCCATGGATAAAATGACATTACCGGTAGGGTTAGCCTCGCTTTCCGGACGCTCAGGCGTGGAATATCCGATGTTAATGGCGGGCGCATTGCTGGCGATTATCCCGATGTTGTTACTTTATATCTTCTTCCAGCGCTATTTTATTCGCGGCATCGCTGGTGCCGGAATTAAAGGATAAGGGGCAGTGTTATGTCAGGTATTCAATTACAGGCAGTAAGCAAAGTCTATCCCAATGGCTTTCAGGCGATCCATGGCGTTGATCTTGAAATCCACGATGGCGAATTCATGGTGTTTGTCGGGCCATCAGGCTGCGCCAAATCAACGCTGCTGCGCATGATTGCAGGTCTGGAAGATATCACTCATGGTCATATAGCAATCGGAGAGAAGTGCGTCAACGACCTGCTACCAAAGGAGCGAGGCGTTGCCATGGTCTTCCAGAATTATGCCCTCTATCCCCACATGACGATTTATAAAAATATGGCATTCAGTCTGTTAGGGAAAATGAGCAAAGAAGAGATTGATATCCGCGTACGGGAAGCTGCACACAAGCTGGAAATAGAGACATTACTCGATAAAAAGCCCGGCCAACTTTCGGGCGGTCAATGTCAGCGCGTTGCCGTTGGCAGGGCTATCGTGCGTAAGCCAGACGTTTTTTTATTTGATGAGCCGCTTTCCAACCTGGATGCAAAGCTGCGTGTTTCAATGCGCGTGCGGCTGACAGAACTGCATCGACAACTGCGTCACGAAGGCGTGAGCGCAACCATGGTGTACGTCACGCACGATCAGATTGAAGCGATGACGATGGGAGACAGAATTTGCGTTCTTAATGGCGGTCGTATTATGCAGGTGGATACCCCAGGAAATATCTACCATCATCCCAGGAATAAATTTGTTGCTGGTTTTATTGGCAATCCGGCAATGAATATCCTGCTGCTTGATATTGAACCCGGTGCTCGTGGCCTCCGCCTGGCTGATAATTTAATCCTGCCATTGAATACACGCTTGAGTAACCTACTGGAGCAATACCCGCACTCCAGCGTCTGGTTCGGCATCCGGTCAGAGGCCATTCAGTTAGCCTCGCAGCATGACGTCTCTGCGTTCGATGCGCACATTACCAACGTAGAAAGGATGGGCAACGAAGACCTTCTGCATTTTGATATTGGTGAACAACATATGATCTTACGTATTAACTCCACCCCCGACTGGAACCCTCTTCCTGGCGAATCTATCAAAGTGAAATTTAATCTGGAAGCCGCCTTTTTGTTTGATAAAAAACATGAAGAAAATTTGGCCTGACCGTTATTCAGGCTAAGTGAAAAATGAGAGGTTTATATGTGTGCGAATAAAGTAACCGTATTAGTGGTAGGGGCTGGTGCGCGCGGAGAAATATATTCTCGCTATGCGCTTGAACATCCAGACAGAATGCAGGTGGTAGGCGTTGCTGAGCCCAGAGAGGCATATCGCCAGCAGTTTGTCGCACAGCATAAGATTGCCCCAAACAACGTATTTTGCGACTGGCAAGAGGCTGCGGCCCAACCCAAAATGGCCGACGTAGTACTTATTTGCACCCAGGATAATATGCACAAAGATCCAGCCGTAGCGTTTGCCAATCTCGGCTATCACATTCTGCTGGAAAAACCGCTCGCCCCTACACCAGAAGATTGCCGGATCATTATTGATGCGGTCAAACGCAACAACGTATTACTGGCGGTCGCCCACGTTCTGCGCTACACCCGCTATACGCAAAAGCTGAAATCGCTGCTTGATGATGGCGTAATTGGCGATATTGTCAGCATGCAGCATCTCGAACCCGTAGGTTACTGGCATCAGGCACACTCGTTTGTACGTGGTAACTGGCGCAATGAAGCAGAATCGTCATTTATGTTGTTACAGAAATCCTGTCATGATTTGGACTGGATCCGCTACATCATGGGCGACAGCTGCCAGGATGTAGGATCATTTGGCAGCCTGAGTCACTTTGTGAAAGAGAATCAGCCTGCTGGCGCCGCCGATCGCTGCCTTGATTGTCAGGTTGAAGCAACTTGCCCCTGGTCAGCCTGCAAAATTTATCTGGGTGAAAACCACAAATGCACTCCACACTTCCGTCGGGTACTGACTGCAGACCCCAACGAAGAGAATGTTCGCCAGGCGCTGCGCGATGGGCCTTATGGTCGTTGCGTTTATCGTTGTGATAATGATGTGGTGGATCATCAGGTTGTTAACTTACGTTTTGCCCACCAACAGACAGTGACCTTTACCATGACCGCGTTTACCAAAATGGAAGATCGAAAAACACGTCTCTTTGGTACCAAAGGTTATCTGGAAGGTGACGGCGAACAGATCCGTGTGTTTGATTTCCTGACAGATAAAGAGACAGTACATCAAATAGAGGAGATCGCCGCAGGGACGCAAACCCAGATGGGAGGGCATAGCGGTGGCGATTACTACCTGATGGATCGCTTTATCCACGCAGTGATGGCTAAGGATCAAAATATGATCCTTTCCGGCCCGGATGAGTCACTGGAAAGCCACTTAATGGTCTTTGCCGCAGAGCGCGCTCGCAAGGAAAACTGTCTGGTTACGCTGTGAAGCCGGAGGAGATGAGGCATGTTTTACGGTGTTGATATTGGTGGAACCAAAACTGAAATTGTCGCTTTTGATAAGGAAATGCAGGTTTGCTGGCGCAAGCGCGTCGCCACGCCAGTCCAGGATTATGAACTCTTTCTTTCGACCTTTACTTCACTTATTGATACCGCCGACTGGGCGACAGGAACGCAAGGAAAAATTGGCATCGGCATGCCCGGCCTTATGGACAGACATACCGGAAAGTTACTGTCATCTAACGTCCCTTGCTTGACTGGACGCCAGGTGATGAACGATCTGGCCCATCGCCTCAATCGTTCGGTTGAACTGGACAATGACTGCTGCTGTTTTGCACTCTCGGAAGCCCATACCCAGCAGGCTCGCCAGTTCTCCAGAATTTTTGGTGCCATTATTGGCACCGGCATGGGTGGAGGGTTAGTCATTGACGGTCAGCTGTATCGGGGCCGCAACAGAATGGCCAGTGAGTTTGGCCATTTACCGCTTCCAGCAACATTTATGCGTCGTTATCACTTGCCGGAACTGAAGTGCGGCTGTGGCTTACAAGGGTGCCTGGAACGCTATCAATCTGGCCCCGGTTTACTCTGGCTCCACAAACACTTCAGTGGTGAACAGCTTAAAATGGAGACATTGCTGGAGCGCTATCGTCATGGCAATGCCAGCGCCGTCACCACCGTAGAAGCATGGATAGATATGTTAGGTTGTACGCTGGCGCAATTGCAGTTGATTCTGGATGTCGATGCTTTTGTTCTCGGCGGTGGGGTTTCCAACATCGAAGAAATTTATACGTTGCTGCCGCAGGCCATGTCACGTTATTTGTTCCCGGGATTAGAACCTGCCCGCGTATTCCCGGCCATCCATGGCGCATCCAGCGGGGTTCGCGGTGCCGCATTGCTGCTGGTTGAACAGGGTACGCAGACCCACTAAAAAACTGCTGGCGGGGGAATCTCGCCAGCAATTTCAGTTATTCATCCGCAATCACCACATCCACCCCAAGCTGGATTAACGTCCGGTGGTAATTTTCTGGGATCCCGCTGTCGGTAATCACCCGGTCAATCCCGCTGATTTCGCTAATCATACAGAAACTTTTGCGGCCAAACTTGCTGGAGTCAGCGACCACCGTGACCTCCTGCGCAACTTCACACATTACCTGATTCAGATGCGCTTCTCCCGGATGTGGCGTGGTAATCCCCGCTTCCAGACAGAATCCGTCAACGCCTAAAAAAAGCTTATCAAACCGATATTGTCTGAGCTGGTGTTCTGCTGAAGGACCATACAATGAGTAGACGCTTTGCCTGACATTCCCTCCAAGAATCATGACATCTACGCGCTCAAAATTCGCCAGTTCCCAGGCAATGTTAAGCGCATTGGTCATCACCACCAGATCGCGGCGATTTTTTAACATGGGAGGAATAAGGGTAGTGGTCGATCCGGAATCGAGTATTAACGTGTCACCATCTTTCACAAAGCTGGCCGCTTTTTCGGCAATTCGCGATTTCACATCGCGGTTCAGCCGGTCCTTATCCTGCAGAGGCCGATCAAGGGCAAAGTGCTGATTGAGAACCGCCCCACCATAGGAGCGCATAACGCATCCCTTCTGCTCCAGATAACGTAAGTCGTTGCGGATCGTGACCGATGACACACCAAAATGGACGCTCAGTGGCTCGACACGAACGCTCCCCTGATCGCACAGCAAATCAATTATTTGCTCGCGACGTCTTAAGTTATCCAGCATTTCTATTGCTCCATCAAATATTCATGTTGTTTTGTTTTAGCGCTTTAGCACTTTCGTTTTCTTTTGAATATATTACATCAGAAGCACTAAGGGGAATTTGTGCGCACAGACTCAGTGTTTAATTTAACCAAAACCGATTATTTCCTTTCGTTTTAACAAATCGAAATAAAGAAAAACGAAAAAACGAAAAGGATAAAAATGGGGGGATGCCAGAAAGAGCCGGGAAGTCTGCAAAAAAACGAAAGCGAGCCTCTGAAAAAGCTCGCTTATGGTTTATTTTTGTTTAATTGTGTGGGATCACATTTTTGAATTTTAGAGTGGGACTACTCTACAATGATCACCTCAACACCGCTGCGGCGTAACTCCTGCAAGCTCTCCTCTGGGATGCCTTCATCAACAATGATGGTATGGATCCTTTGAGTATCAATGATCTTATGCAGACTGGAGCGGTCAAACTTCGTCGAGTCGGTAACGACGATAATGCGCTCAGCCACTTCACACATCCGACGGTTGAGACGCGCTTCATCTTCGTTATGCGTGCTAACACCACGCTCCAAATCAATCGCATCAACGCCAAGGAACAGCATGTCGAAGTGATAATTTTGTAGCGATTGCTCAGCCTGATCGCCATAAAACGATTGCGACTGACGACGCAAATGGCCACCGGTCATCAGCAGTTCAACCCCTTCAGCTTCCAATAACGCATTGGCGACATTCATACCGTTGGTCATGGCAATGACGTTGGTATGCTGGCGCATCAGGCGGGCAATTTCATAGGTCGTGGTGCCGGAGTCAAGGATGACGCGGTGCCCCGGTTGAATTAACTCTGCGGCGGCTCTGGCAATACTGCGTTTTACTGCCGTATTAAGTGAACTCTTATCTTCAACAGAAGGCTCCACAACAGGCGCATTGCTCTCGCATATTAGCGCTCCGCCATAGGCACGTACCGCAATCCCCTGCTTTTCCAGAAAGGCGAGGTCGTTGCGAATAGTGACCGTGGAGACGCCAAAAAATAAGGAAAGATCGTTAACCTGAACGCTTCCCTGCTGCCGTAACCGCTGGATGATCTGCTCACGTCTTTCGCTGGTGCCAATAACGCGCTTGTCTGCAGAGGACTCGGTGTTACTCATAAGAAATCCTTTAGTTGAACCTTTCGTTTTATTTCGTTTTGTCTATTAACGCCTTTCTTTTACGCGAATGCAAGCCCCGCAAGCAGGGAAGAGCCAGACGAACTTACGCTGAAACCTTTCATTGCGTTTCTTTTGTGAAACAGATCGGAAAACCATTATCTTTCGTTTTATTTTTATAACACCATGATGCAGTATTAAATGAAACAAAACGAAAGATTGATGTCGAAGTTATCTGACCTGGAGAGGAAAGTGAAACATCTAACTAAAATGGTCGAGCAGCATAAACGGGGGAAGGCAAACGGTATTTATGCCGTTTGTTCCGCGCATCCAATCGTACTGGAAGCAGCAATACGCTACGCCCATGCAAACCATACACCGCTGTTGATCGAAGCAACCTCTAATCAGGTTGACCAGTTTGGCGGCTATACGGGTATGACACCAGCGGATTTTCGCAGCTTTGTCTGCCATTTAGCTGACTCGCTTAATTTTTCTCAGGATATGCTTATTCTCGGTGGAGACCATCTCGGACCAAACCGTTGGCAAAATCTACCTGCAGAACAGGCAATGGCCAACGCTGACGATCTGATCAAAAGCTATGTCACTGCAGGTTTTAAAAAAATCCACCTCGATTGCAGTATGTCTTGTGCTAACGACCCGGTTCCACTGACAGATGACATCGTCGCGGAACGCGCCGCGCGTCTGGCAAAAGTAGCCGAAGAAACCTGTATGGCACATTTTGGCGAGTCGGATCTGGTCTATGTGATTGGCACAGAAGTGCCGGTTCCAGGCGGCGCCCACGAAACGTTAACCGACCTGGCGGTAACAACCCCCGATGCCGCACGCGCAACGCTGCAGGCTCACTATCACGCCTTTGAAAAGCGCGGTCTGGAAGGTATCTGGCCGCGTATCATCGCCCTGGTAGTGCAACCTGGCGTTGAATTCGATCACACGCACATTATTGATTATCAACCGCAGAAAGCCGTGGCGCTCAGCAAAATGGTGGAAGACTACGACACGCTGGTTTTTGAAGCGCATTCTACCGATTACCAAACACCACAGTCTTTGCGCCAACTTGTGATAGATCACTTCGCTATCCTGAAAGTGGGACCCGCGTTGACCTTCGCTCTGCGCGAAGCACTGTTTTCACTGGCCGCGATTGAAGAAGAGTTACTGCCTGCAAAAGCCTGTTCAGGCCTGCGACATGTGCTGGAAAGCGTAATGCTTGATCGACCAGAGTACTGGCAGAGCCACTATCACGGCGATGGTAATGCACGCCGTTTGGCTCGCGGATATAGCTACTCCGATCGGGTTCGTTACTACTGGCCAGACAGCCATATTGATGAGGCATTCGAACGGCTGGTGCGCAACCTGGCGGATGACGCTATTCCACTGCCGCTGATTAGCCAATATTTACCCTTGCAGTACGTAAAAGTGCGCGAGGGAGATCTCAGCGCCACACCGCGAGAACTCATCATTAACCATATTCAGGACATACTGCAGCAATATCACTGCGCCTGCCAGGGTGCTTCAGAGCGTAACGCATAACAAAAAAGAGAAAAAATACCATGCCAAACATTGTATTAAGTCGCATTGATGAACGTCTGATTCACGGTCAGGTTGGTGTGCAATGGGTTGGGTTTGCGGGGGCAAACCTGGTGCTGGTCGCCAATGATGAAGTGGCTGAAGACCCAGTGCAGCAAAACCTGATGGAAATGGTACTGGCAGAAGGGATCGCCGTGCGCTTCTGGTCGCTACAAAAAGTGATCGACAATATTCACCGTGCCGCCGATCGCCAGAAAATTCTGCTGGTCTGCAAATCACCTGCGGATTTCTTCCGTCTGGTCGAAGGCGGTGTTCCTGTTAACCGCATCAACGTTGGCAATATGCACTACGCCAACGGCAAGCAACAAATCGCCAAAACGGTTTCTGTAGACGCTGCCGATATTACGGCGTTCAACGGGCTAAAAGCCGCTGGGGTGGAATGCTTCGTTCAGGGCGTTCCAACAGAACCCGCCCAGGACCTCTATAAACTTCTCTGAGGGATTCACAATGGAAATCAGTCTGTTGCAGGCTTTTGCGTTGGGTATTCTCGCCTTTATTGCTGGGCTGGATATGTTCAACGGGTTAACGCATATGCACCGCCCGGTTGTTCTCGGGCCGCTGGTCGGTTTGATTCTGGGCGATCTACATACCGGTATTTTGACAGGGGGGACGCTGGAACTGGTGTGGATGGGTCTGGCTCCATTGGCTGGAGCTCAGCCGCCAAACGTGATTATCGGCACCATAGTAGGAACCACATTTGCCATAACGACCGGGGTGAAACCCGAAGTTGCCGTAGGTGTGGCGGTACCGTTCGCCGTAGCAGTTCAGATGGGGATCACCTTCCTGTTCTCTGTGATGTCAGGGGTGATGGCTCGGTGTGATCGCATGGCAGCGAATGCCGATACCGCAGGGATTGAGCGGGTCAACTATCTGGCGTTACTCGCACTGGGGACCTTCTACTTCTTATGCGCGTTCCTGCCGATTTATTTTGGAGCGGAACATGCCAAAACCGCTATAGATGTTCTGCCAGCTCGTCTGATTGATGGCCTCGGTGTGGCAGGCGGCATCATGCCCGCTATCGGCTTCGCCGTACTGCTAAAAATCATGATGAAAAACGTCTATATCCCCTACTTTATCCTGGGTTTTGTGGCAGCAGCCTGGCTCAAACTCCCGGTGCTAGCGATTGCCGCAGCTGCACTAGCCATGGCGCTGATCGATTTTCTGCGTAAATCACCTGAACCTACAGCTCCTGCAGCACAAAAAGAGGAATTCGAAGATGGCATCTAATCAAACGACTCTGCCGAACGTTTCCGAAACCGAAGAAACGCTGCTGTCTGGCACAAACGAAAACGTCTACGAAGACCAGAATATCGGTGCCGAGCTGACAAAAAAAGATATCAACCGTGTTGCCTGGCGTTCAATGTTGTTACAGGCCTCTTTTAACTACGAACGTATGCAGGCGTCAGGATGGTTGTACGGCTTGTTACCTGCACTGAAAAAGATCCATACCAATAAACGCGACCTGGCGCGTTCGATGACAGGTCATATGGGCTTCTTCAACACGCACCCTTTTCTGGTCACGTTTGTTATCGGGATTATCCTGGCGATGGAACGTTCGAAGCAGGATGTGAACAGTATTCAAAGCACTAAGATTGCCGTCGGGGCGCCGCTTGGCGGTATCGGTGATGCCATGTTCTGGTTAACGTTATTGCCTATTTGCGGCGGTATCGGGGCCAGTCTGGCGCTGCAAGGCTCTATTCTTGGCGCAGTTGTCTTTATTGTTATGTTTAACGTGGTTCATCTTGGTCTGCGCTTTGGCTTAGCACACTATGCTTATCGAATGGGCGTTGCTGCCATCCCGCTGATTAAAGCTAATACCAAAAAGGTTGGACATGCGGCATCCATCGTAGGGATGACGGTGATCGGCGCGCTGGTTGCAACCTATGTTCGCCTGAGCACTACCCTGGAAATCACGGCTGGTGATGCGGTTGTGAAACTGCAAACGGATGTTATAGACAAGCTGATGCCTGCTTTTTTGCCGCTGGTCTACACATTAACCATGTTCTGGCTGGTCCGTCGTGGCTGGAGCCCTTTGCGCCTTATCGCCATTACCGTGGTGCTCGGCGTCGTGGGCAAGTTCTGTCATTTCCTGTAAATACGAGGGGTTGTAGATGTTAGGTATTATTTTGACGGGCCATGGCGGGTTTGCCAGCGGAATGGAAAAAGCGATGAAACAGATTCTGGGTGAACAATCACAGTTCATCGCCATCGACTTTCCGGAAACCTCAACCACCGCCTTACTCACCTCGCAGCTTGAACAGGCGGTGAGTGAACTGGATGCGCAGCAAGACATCGTGTTTCTGACAGACCTGTTAGGCGGAACGCCGTTTCGCGTCGCTTCCACGCTGGCTATGCAAAGGCAAGGCACTGAGGTGATCACCGGCACTAATCTGCAACTACTGCTGGAAATGGTGCTGGAGCGCGATGGCCTGAGCAGTGAAGAATTTCGCTTGCAAGCGCTGGAGTGCGGGCATCGTGGTTTAACTAGCCTGGTGGACGAACTGGGACGCTGTCGTGAGGAAAAGCCCGTTGAGGAAGGGATATGACACAGCTACTTCGCGCCAGACGTCTACTGACCGAACGGGGCTGGTTGGACGATCATCAAATTCACATTGAAGACGGCATCATTGCAGAAATAGAGCCAATTCCCTCCGGCGTTATGGCCCGCGATGCAGAGCTGCTTTGTCCGGCTTACATTGATATCCACGTGCACGGCGGCGCGGGCGTCGATGTGATGGATGAGGCACCGGATACGCTCAACAAACTGGCGATGCATAAAGCACGTGAAGGGGTAGCCAACTGGCTACCCACCACCGTCACCGCTCCACTACCGGATATTCACAAGGCGTTGGAGCGTATCGCGCATCGCTACCATTTCGGTGGACCTGGCGCGCAGGTGCTGGGCAGTTATCTTGAAGGCCCGTACTTTACCCCGCAGAACAAAGGGGCGCACCCGCCTGAGCTTTTCAGGGAACTGGAACTCAGTGAACTGGATGAACTGATTGCGATTTCCCAGCAAACATTGCGCGTCGTTGCGCTGGCACCAGAAAAACCCGGTGCATTGCAGGCCATTGAACATCTGAAGCAGCGCAACGTACGGGTGATGCTGGGACACAGCGCAGCTACCTGGGAACAAACCCGCGCGGCCTTTGACACCGGTGCTGACGGACTGGTGCACTGCTATAACGGTATGACCGGCTTACATCATCGGGAGCCAGGAATGGTTGGCGCAGGGTTAACCGACCCTCGCGCCTGGCTGGAACTTATCGCTGACGGACACCATGTCCACCCAGCGGCCATGAAGCTCTGCTGCTGTTGCGCCAAAGACAGGCTGGTGCTGATCACCGATGCCATGCAGGCTGCAGGAATGCCAGACGGGCGCTATACGCTCTGTGGCGAGGAAGTGGAAATGTGCAGTGGTGTTGTGCGTACCGCTTCCGGTGGCCTGGCTGGTAGCACGCTCTCGGTTGATGCTGCCGTACGTAATATGGTCGAGCTCACCGGGGTAACGGCAGAAGAGGCCATTCATATGGCCTCTCTCCACCCCGCACGTCTGTTGGGTATCGATCGCCACCTGGGATCGTTAGCAGTGGGAAAACGTGCCGACGCGATCGCGCTTAATAGCGGGCTGCATTTACAACAGATCTGGATTCAGGGTCAGGCTCTCCCCCTTTGACCTTTCATTTTGTCTCGTGTTGGCCTGCGGTCTTCGATCGCAAGGCCTTTCTTTTCCTTTCGCTTGTGGAAATACCGATCCACGTTGCAATCAATCTCTTCATTATATATCAACAAGATAACTGCAACCTTCGTTCTCACGATCACAAATTTCGTTTTATTTCATTTTGGATTATTGATCTTTCGATTTCTTTTCTATAGATTTTAATCAATCGACAAGATGAACAAGTGAAACGAAACGAAAGATAGCGACATTTTCGCCAGCGTCTTATGTGGAATTTACGAGACTAAGGACTTAAGTTATGCCAGAAACCTATACCTCTGTTACTGCGGTAACAGGCACCTGGACCGAAGAAGAGATCCGTCAACAGCCAGCCAGTTGGATCCGATCCCTCACGAATATCGACAACATTCGATCTGCCATTGACAACTTTCTCGCGCCATTGCTGCGCAAAAACGATCTGCGGATCGTACTGACCGGGGCAGGAACCTCAGCATTCATTGGCGACATCATTGCCCCCTGGCTGGCAAGCTATACCGGAAAAAACATCAGCGCTGTTCCGACCACTGACCTGGTCACCAATCCGATGGATTATCTGAATCCCTCGCATCCGCTGTTGCTAGTCTCTTTCGCTCGCTCAGGTAACAGCCCGGAAAGCGTTGCGGCAGTGGAGCTGGCTAATCAGTTTGTACCTGAGTGCTATCACCTGCCAATTACCTGCAACGAAGCAGGTAGCCTGTATCAAAACGCAGTCGCAAGCGACAACGCTTTTGCTCTGTTAATGCCTGCTGAAACACATGACCGTGGTTTCGCCATGACCAGCAGCATTACCACCATGATGGCCAGCTGTCTGGCAGTATTCGCCCCGGAGAAAATCAACAGTCAGACCTTCAGTGATGTGGCCGATCGGTGCCAGGCGATCCTGACTTCACTGGGCGATTTCAGCGACGGTGTGTTTGGCAATGAGCCCTGGAAACGGATCGTCTATCTCGGTAGCGGTGGATTACAGGGAGCTGCCCGAGAATCGGCACTGAAAGTCCTGGAACTGACAGCGGGTAAACTGGCCGCATTCTACGATTCCCCGACCGGCTTTCGTCACGGTCCAAAGTCGCTGGTTGATAACGAAACGCTGATCGTAGTCTTTGTTTCCAGTCATCCCTATACACGTCAATACGACCTCGATTTGCTAGCAGAGTTACGCCGCGATCGGCAGGCACTGCGGGTGGTCGCAATTTCCGCACAAACCCATGAAGTGATTGAAGCGGGTCCACATATTTTGCTGCCGCCAGCACGCTCTTTCATTGATATGGAATTGGCGTTCTGCTTCCTGATCTACGCCCAGGTCTTTGCTTTGACGCAATCCATCAATATCGGTAATACGCCGGATACACCTTCAGCCAGTGGCACAGTGAACCGTGTTGTACAGGGCGTTGTTATTCACCCCTGGAACGCCTAAGAGGATCGTTTTATGAGCATTATTTCCACAAAATACCTTCTGCTGGATGCGCAAAAAAAGGGCTACGCCGTCCCCGCCTTCAACATCCACAACGCCGAGACGATCCAGGCAATCCTTGAGGTGTGCCATGAAATGCGATCGCCAGTGATCCTCGCCGGAACGCCAGGCACCTTTAAGCATATTGCACTGGAAGAGATCTATGCGTTGTGCAGCGCTTATTCCACCAGCTACGACATGCCGCTGGCGTTACATCTCGATCATCATGAGTCTCTGGACGATATCCGACACAAAGTGAATGCTGGCGTTCGTAGCGCAATGATCGACGGTAGCCACTTCCCGTTTGAGGAAAACGTAAAGCTGGTGAAATCCGTCGTCGATTTTTGCCATGCCAAAGATTGCAGCGTGGAAGCAGAGTTAGGTCGCCTCGGTGGTGTTGAAGATGACATGAGCGTGGATGCCGAAAGCGCCTTCCTCACCGACCCACTGGAAGCCAAACGGTTTGTTGAGCGTACCGGCGTTGATAGCCTTGCCGTTGCCATCGGCACTGCGCACGGCCTGTACACCAAAACGCCTAAAATCGATTTCCAGCGCCTGGGTGAAATTCGTGAAGTGGTGGATATTCCGCTGGTGCTGCATGGCGCAAGCGATGTCCCTGACGAATATGTTCGCCGTACGATTGAGCTTGGCGTGTGCAAAGTTAACGTCGCCACTGAGCTGAAAATTGCCTTTGCCGACGCGGTCAAAGCATGGTTTGCAGAAAATCCGCAGGGCAACGATCCGCGCTACTACATGCGGGTCGGTATGGATGCAATGAAAGAAGTGGTGCGCAGCAAAATCAATGTGTGTGGCTCATATGAAAAGTTGCTAACTACATTAAATTGTTAATATATATTATTGGTCAAGATAAATAATAAATTAATTACTACTTACCTCTCAATTTATAAAGGTCATGATGAGATATTCATGACCTTCATGACTATACTGATAAAAATAATGGAGTACTCTACATGACACAGGAAAAGTCGTTTAAGTCACGGATATGGGAATTTTTCCAAAGTCTTGGCAAAACATTTATGTTTCCCGTATCGCTATTAGCATTTATGGGATTGTTATTGGGTGTCGGGAGTTCAATTACCAGCCCCTCTACTATAAAAAGTTTTCCATTTCTTGGAGGGGAACTAACGCAATTAACTTTTGGTTTTATTGCTATGGTAGGTGGTTTCGCATTTACCTATTTACCTGTAATGTTTGCTATAGCTATTCCATTAGGTATGGCTAAAAGAAATAAGGCTGTAGGTGCTTATTCTGGCTTTATCGGTTATATGCTGATGAACATGAGCATCAATTATTATCTGACAGTGACACATCAACTCGCGGATACAGCAACCATGAAACAGGTTGGGCAATCCGTTGTTTTGGGTATACAGACGCTAGAGATGGGGGTTTTGGGCGGCATCATTGCTGGCGTAATTACCTACTTCCTACATGAACGATTTCAGGATACGGTGTTACATGATGCCTTTGCATTTTTTAGTGGCATCCGCTTTGTGCCTATTATTACCTCCCTGACCCTGTCACTTGTCGGCCTTGCTATCCCGTTGCTCTGGACCTACGTAGCGATGGGCATCGCCGGAATCGGCCATATCATTCAAAGTACCAGCGTCTTTGGTCCCTTCCTCTACGGAGTCGGTGTACTGCTGCTCAAACCTTTCGGCCTGCACCATATATTGTTGGCGATGGTTCGCTTCACACCCGCAGGTGGTACAGAAATCGTGAATGGTCATGAAATTGCAGGCGCGTTGAATATCTTCTACGCCGAGCTAAAAGCTGGCCTACCATTTAGCCCTCACGTAACCGCATTTTTATCTCAGGGTTTTATGCCGACCTTTATTTTCGGTCTTCCGGCTGTAGCTTATGCTATTTATCGTACAGCAAAGCCTGAGAATCGCCCTATTATCAAAGGGCTATTGCTTTCTGGCGTGTTAGTTTCGGTTATTACCGGTATCTCTGAACCGATTGAATTCTTATTTCTGTTTATTGCACCTGCACTGTATGCTTTCCATATCGTTATGTCTGGTTTAGCACTCATGGTAATGGCAATCCTGGGGGTAACAATAGGTAATACTGACGGCGGGATTCTAGATCTTCTTATTTTCGGCGTGATGCAAGGCACATCAACGAAATGGTATCTATTATTCCCGGTTGGTATCGTTTGGTTTACTGTTTATTTCTTGGTTTTCCGTTGGTACATACTCAAACACGATATTAAAACACCGGGACGTGAAGATTCTACCGACGGCGCTGCGCAAGCCGTTGCTTCTAATACAAAAGCACGCGGGAAATCGAAATACGATCATGGCGTAATATTGAATGCGCTTGGCGGTAAGGAAAATATTGATTCACTGGATAACTGCATTACCCGTCTACGCCTTGTAGTCAAAGATATGAGCAAGGTCGATCAACAAACGCTGAAAAGCGCCGGAGCACTTTCGGTCGTCGTTCTCGACGCACACAGCGTGCAGGTGATCATCGGACCGCAGGTACAAAGCGTCAAGACAGGCATTGAAGCCTTAATTTAAATAGGGGTTGGACATGTTCGATTTCGATAAAATCATTGAGCGGAAAAGTGATAAATGCCGCAAGTGGGATCATCAGTTTGTATGTTCACGTTTTGGCCGGGTACAAGAGGACTTCATCCCCTTATGGATCGCCGATATGGATTTTACCTCACCGCCGGCGGTAATTGACGGATTTCAGCAGATCGTGAGCCACGGAACATTTGGCTACACCTACTGTTTCGACCAGTTTTACGACGCTGTGGTGGACTTTCAGCGTGAACGCCACCATGTCAACGTTGAACGCGACTGGATAACGCTCACCTACGGCACCGTTTCTACCTTGCATTATCTCGTGCAAGCCTTTTGCCTACCGGGCGACAGCGTCATGATGAATACGCCAGTCTATGATCCTTTCGCCATGGCAACGCAACGACAGGGAGTCACAGTACTGGCAAATCCGCTGCAGGCCACGGATAACCGCTATCAGTTGGATTTTTCGCTGGTTGAATCACAGCTGAAAACTCACAGGCCTAAGCTGTGGTTATTTTGCTCGCCGCATAATCCATCGGGAAGAATTTGGACACAGGCTGAAATACACCAGGTATCCGAGCTCTGTAAACGCTATGGCGTGATTCTGGTCGTCGATGAAGTTCACGCCGAGCACCTTCTTGAAGGGGAATTTACCAGTTGCCTGGCTCCGGGTGCAACGGCGCAGGATAACCTGATCCTACTCACCTCACCCAATAAAGCGTTTAACCTCGGCGGACTGAAAACCTCGTATTCCATCATTCCGGATAGCCGCCTGCGCCAGCGCTTTCGCCAGCAGTTGGAAAGGAACTCCATCACGTCCCCTAATATGTTTGGAGTTTGGGGGATTATTCTGGCCTACCAGCATGGGCTACCCTGGCTGGATGCGCTGAATGGCTATTTGCGGGGCAACTCCCACTACCTCGCCGACGCAATTCATACACATTTCCCAGACTGGAAGATGATGACGCCCGAGTCCTCTTATTTGGCATGGATAGACGTGAGCAGCGGTGGCAAAACGGCGACCGAGGTCGTCAACCATTTTGCCCATCGCGCTAGCGTAATTATTGAAGATGGCAGCCACTATGTTCAGGATGGTGAACGCTTTATCAGAATTAACTTTGGCACACAGCGATATTGGCTGGAACAAGCAATAGAACGGATGCAAAAAAGTTATTAATAACCCCAGCAGATAACTAACGTTATCTGCTTAATTCCACCGATCCTGATAAATAAAATTTACAGACCCGCCACATCCCTGTTTCGTCGCGCCAACGCGTTGCAGTTTGCCTTTTAGCTGCAACGCTTTCAGCGCGTTCTTCCGACATTTCTTCCAACAAACTGGCGATCAATCCAGACGCTCTTACTCTACCTGCTGTTCCAGCGCGTGCTTATACAGCGCATTCTTTTTCACGCCGTGGATTTCAGCGGCCAGCGCGGCGGCCTTTTTCAGCGGCAGTTCGGCCTGCAGCAACGCCAGAGTTCGCAGCGCATCAGCAGGTAGATCGTCTTCTTGCGCTTTATGCCCTTCAACAATTAGCACCATTTCACCTTTGCGACGGTTTTCATCTTCCTTGACCCACGCCAGCAGCTCGCCGACCGGCGCACCGTGAATGGTTTCCCAGGTTTTCGTCAGTTCGCGCGCCAGCACCACGTAGCGGGATTCGCCCCAGACGGCGACCATATCTTCCAGGCTATCCAGTAAACGGTGAGTGGATTCATAAAAAATAAGCGTACGTGGTTCAGCCTCAATGGCTTTCATCGCATCACGACGCCCTTTCGATTTGGCAGGCAGAAAACCTTCATAGCAAAAGCGGTCTGAAGGCAGACCGGCAGCGCTCAGTGCCGCAATCGCTGCGCAAGGGCCCGGCAGAGGTACTACGCGGATCCCCGCTTCGCGACAGGTGCGCACCAGATGGTAACCAGGATCGTTAATCAGCGGCGTTCCGGCATCGGAAACTAGCGCAATGTTTTGCCCTTCTTTGAGTTTCGCCACCAGCGTTTCCGCTTTTTGTTGCTCATTGTGATCGTGTAATGCAAACAAACGAGCGTTAATCGCGAAGTGTTGTAACAATAACCCTGTATGACGGGTATCTTCAGCGGCAATCAAATCAACGGCTTGTAAAACTTCGAGCGCTCGTTGGGTAATATCAGCCAAATTTCCTATAGGAGTAGGTACAATAAAGAGTTGGCCTTGAGAATTATCCGCCGATTCGTGTTGTTTCATTGTGTCGTCCGTATTGCCGATTTAATATTGAGCATTGAGTAAAAAAATATCACTGGATACAGTATGGTACCCTCAACATTTTCTCGTTTGAAAGCCGCACGCGCGCTACCAGTCATTCTGGCAGCACTGATTTTCGCAGGCTGTGGCACCCAGGCGCCAGACCAGAGTGCAGCCCATATGCAGGGCACTGCGCAGGCTGATTCCGGCTTTTATCTGCAACAAATGCAGCAAAGCTCAGATGATAGCAAGACCAACTGGCAATTACTCGCCATTCGTGCACTGCTGAAAGAAGGCAAGAGCCAGCAGGCTATCGAGCTGTTCAACCAGCTACCGCAGAAACTCAGCGATACTCAGCGTCGTGAGCAGTCTCTGCTGGCCGTCGAAATCAAGCTCGCACAGAAAGATATCGCTGGCGCTCAGGCCCTGCTGGATAAACTTACTCCTGCCGATTTCGATCAAAACCAGCAGGCCAGATACTGGCAGGCGCAAATCGACGTCAACCAGGGTCGCCCATCGTTGACGCTATTGCGCGCCCTCATCGCCCAGGAACCGCTGCTGGCCGCGAATGCTAAGCAGAAAAACATCGACGCCACCTGGCAGGCGCTGTCATCCATGACCCAGGAGCAAGCGCAGGCGCTGGTTATCAATGCGGATGAAAACGTGCTACAAGGCTGGCTGGATCTCCAGCGCGTCTGGTTCGATAACCGTAACGATCCGGACATGATGAAAGCCGGTATTGCTGACTGGCAGAAACGCTATCCGCAAAACCCTGGCGCAAAAATGCTGCCAACGCAGTTGGTTAACGTGCAGAGCTTTAAACCCGCCTCCACCAGCAAAATTGCACTGCTGCTGCCGCTGAACGGTCAGGCCGCTGTATTTGGCCGGACTATTCAGCAAGGCTTTGAAGCGGCGAAAAATATGGGTACTCAACCCGTAGCGATCCCTGCTGTAGCTGCGCTTGCTGAGGATACAACAGCTGCGACAACTGCGGAGCAGCCGCAAACAACTGACGGTGTTGCCAGCCCTTCTCAGGCGTCTGTCAGCGACCTGACTAATGAGACGCCAGCACAGCCAGAAACACCTGCTGCGCAGCCCACAGCACCCGCTCAGCCAACAACCGCCAGCGCGCCGGCGAATCCATCTGCAGAGCTGAAAATCTACGACACCTCATCACAGCCTCTGAACCAGATCCTGACTCAGGTTCAACAGGATGGCGCCAGCATCGTGGTTGGTCCGCTGTTGAAAAACAATGTTGAAGAGCTGATGAAAAGCAACACGCCATTAAACGTGCTGGCGCTTAATCAGCCGGAGTCGGTGAAAAACCTGCCGAACGTCTGCTACTTCGCTTTGTCGCCAGAAGATGAAGCGCGCGACGCCGCGCGTCACATCCACGACCAGGGCAAACAAACGCCGCTGCTGTTGATCCCACGCAGTTCGTTAGGCGATCGCGTTGCCAATGCCTTTGCTCAGGAATGGCAAAAACTGGGCGGCGGCGTGGTATTGCAACAGAAGTTCGGCTCCACCGCCGAGCTGAAAATGGGCGTCAACGGCGGCTCGGGGATTTCCCTGACGGGCAGCCCGGTGGCTTCCTCTGTGCCTGCGCAACCTGGCGTGACGATTGGCGGCCTGACGATTCCGGCTGCGCCAACCGATGCGCAGATCACCGGCGGCAACGGTCGTGTTGATGCCGTGTATATTCTGGCGACGCCGGAAGAAATTGCCTTTATTAAGCCGATGATCGCTATGCGCAACGGCAGCCAGAGCGGCGCAACGCTGTACGCCAGCTCCCGTAGCGCGCAAGGAACTGCCGGCCCGGATTTCCGCCTGGAGATGGAAGGCTTGCAGTACAGCGAAATACCGATGCTGGCAGGGGCTAACGCGCCTCTCATGCAGCAAGCGCTTGACGCAGTGCGTAATGACTACTCATTGGCGCGTATGTACGCGATGGGCGTCGATGCCTGGTCACTTGCCAACCACTTCTCGCAAATGCGTCAGGTACAGGGTTTCGAAATTAACGGCAACACCGGGGCCTTAACCGCAACGCAGGATTGTGTGATTAACAGGAAGTTATCATGGCTCAAATACCAGCAAGGACAAGTCGTCCCCGCCAGTTAACGAGTAAACAGACCGGTGACGCGTGGGAATCCACCGCGCGTGACTGGCTGCAGAGCAAGGGACTGCATTTTATCGCCGCTAACGTGCGTGAACGTGGCGGCGAAATCGACCTGATAATGCGTGAAGGCAACACCACCGTCTTTGTTGAAGTCCGCTATCGGCGCTCGGCCCAGTTTGGCGGCGCAGCGGCGAGTGTGACCCGGAGCAAACAACACAAATTATTACAGACCGCCCGCTTGTGGCTTGCACGCCACAATGGGAGTTTTGATACTGTGGATTGCCGGTTCGATGTGTTAGCCTTCACCGGAAATGATGTTGAGTGGTTTAAGGACGCGTTCAACGACCGCTCATAGTTGAAGATTCAGAGCCTGGTTCTTAAGGATTAGCGTGTTAGATAGAATTAAAGTCTGCTTTACTGAAAGCATTCAAACTCAGATAGCTGCGGCTGAAGCACTTCCGGATGCGATCTCCCGTGCAGCCATGACGCTGGTTCAGTCCCTGCTCAATGGCAACAAAATTCTCTGTTGTGGTAATGGGACGTCCGCTGCCAACGCACAGCATTTTGCTGCCAGCATGATCAATCGTTTTGAAACAGAGCGCCCAAGTTTACCTGCGATTGCACTAAATACTGATAATGTGGTCTTAACTGCGATTGCCAACGATCGCCTGCACGATGAAGTTTATGCAAAACAAGTCCGTGCGCTGGGACATGCAGGTGATGTTCTGCTGGCAATCTCTACGCGTGGTAATAGCCGCGATATCGTAAAAGCCGTTGAAGCCGCCGTGACACGCGACATGACAATTGTCGCGCTGACCGGGTATGACGGAGGGGAGCTGGCCGGGTTACTGGGGCCGCAGGATGTTGAAATCCGTATCCCCTCACACCATAGCGCCCGCGTTCAGGAAATGCACATGCTGACGGTCAACTGCCTTTGCGATCTCATCGACAACACGCTTTTCCCTCACCAGGATGATTAAGGAGTACACATGAAGGCATTTTCGCCGCTTGCTGTGATTATCGCTGCACTGCTGCTGCAAGGCTGTGTCGCTGCTGCCGTTGTCGGAACTGCTGCTGTCGGCACCAAAGCCGCGACGGACCCTCGTAGTGTCGGCACCCAGGTAGATGATGGAACCCTGGAGTTACGCGTCAATACGGCGTTGTCGAAAGATGCCCAGATCAAGAAAGAAACGCGAATTAACGTGAGCGCGTATCAGGGTAAAGTGCTACTGGTCGGTCAGTCGCCAAATAGCGAACTGTCTACGCGGGCAAAACAGATTGCGATGGGCGTAGAGGGTACGACAGAGGTCTTTAATGAGATCCGTCAAGGCCAGCCAATCGGCCTGGGCGATGCGTCCAACGATACCTGGATCACCACCAAAGTACGTTCACAATTGCTGACCAGCGATCAGGTGAAATCCACTAACGTGAAAGTCACGACCGAAAATGGGGAAGTCTTCCTGCTGGGTCTGGTGACCGAGCGCGAAGCGAAGGCGGCGGCGGACATCGCCAGCCGGGTAAGCGGCGTGAAACGCGTCACGACGGCCTTCACCTTTATTAAGTAAGATGATGACAGATGCCGGATGACGACGTCAGAGCACGTTATCCGGCATTTTATTTAGCCCGTTCGCGCAGCCCGGAAGAGGTCAGTATAGTAACACCTTCCGGTCCTGGTGCCAGCGCCTCTGCCAGCATAGCCCGCGCCACATCACGCGCTTCAATCGACTTCCAGTTACCCGGCAGCAACCGAAATAATGGCGCTAAAAACATTTCATTCGCCCGCTGTTTATCCCGATCCCCCAGAAGCATAGAAGGCCGGGCAATCGTCAGTCGCGGCCAATTCTGCGCAATCAGCGCCTGCTCCATTTCACCTTTCACCCGGTTATAAAAAAAGGGCGAATTGGCATTAGCGCCCATCGAACTCACCACCAACATGTGCTGGGCCCCCAGCCGACGCCCCGTCAGGGCCGTATCCACTACCAGCGTATAGTCAGCGTGGATAAATGCCTCTTTGCTGCCCGCTTCACGTCGGGTCGTTCCCAGACAACAAAAGACGATATCGACCGGATCGGTAACCTGCGCCAGAGCATCGGTTAGCTGCGGATCGTGGGGATTATAGATGCCAACCGTATCAGCCAGCGGTCGACGCGTCGGCGCCGTAATGGCATTGACCCGAGGTTCATTCAGCAACATACGCAATAAATGTCCACCCACCAGACCCGTTGCACCGGTTATTAACACCTGGCTCATCGTTTATTTTCCCCTGACACTTCAATCACTCTTTTAACTATAGATCACGTAGCCAGTGCATCTTTTTACCGAAGCCCAGTGTGTTGTCCGTGAATTTGACTTCATCCAGTCGAATCTCCCACACGGGCGCTGGCAACATTCTGGCGACGGGGAAACGGCGGTTGTAGGCGTTACGCGCGGTGTCACTCTCCTGCCCTTCAAGACGGCGAATCTCCCCCTTAAACTGCACGCCACGAATCAGGGCGACCGTTTTGGGCTGACCATTTACCGTGCCGGCAATCGGCGCGCGCGGCCCGGACATTTGCGCATGGCGCGTTTTATCTTCGGTCAGCACATAGAATGCCATCTTCTGCGCATCAAACAGGTAAAACGCATTGGCGCACCACAATTCACCTTCATGATGAACGCACCAGGTCACGACATGCTGCTTTGCCAGCCAGCGGGTCACCGCAGTCAGTGTTTCCATTTCTGTTCTCTTTTATACTGTAGGCCTGAAAATTATCACGTCGATGGTGACAATGACACCCTGGTATCTGTACCTGATCCGTACTGCAGACAACGCCTTATACACCGGTATAACCACCGATGTGCAGCGCCGCTATAAGCAGCATCAAAGTGGGAAAGGTGCGAAGGCACTACGCGGAAAGGGGGAACTCACGTTGGCATTTGCGGCGCAGATCGGCGACCGTTCGCTGGCTCTGCGCATAGAGTATCGCGTCAAACAGCTCACCAAGCGGCAGAAAGAGCGCCTTGTAGACGGCGAAGGGCTTGAGGCGCTACTGAGCAGCCTGCAAACCCCGGAGCTTAAAAACGATTGAAGTGGTCGTGGTATTCCACAAGGCCCGTCACGCCTTCCAGCGCGTCATCCGCCAGGCGATGAACCTGGAATGCGCTTTCAGTGCCCGGCCAACGGCAATGCAGATCGTGATGCGCAGCCAGCTCAAAGCCAAAGCGGCTGTACAGCGCCGGATCGCCCAGCGTAACCACCGCGGCGTAGCCAAACTCGTTCAGGGAATCAAGCCCTTCATAGACCAGCTGACGCGCCAGACCCTGCCCACGGTAGTTTTCATCCACGGCCAGCGGCGCCATGCCGACCCATTGCAGATCTTCGCCCTGGACATCGACAGGGCTGAACGCGACGTAACCCACGACCTGACCTTCGTCATCGGTAGCAACCAGACCCAGCGTTAAAAACCCGTCTTCACGCAGGTCGTGTACTAGTTTCGCTTCCGCATCGCTCTCAAACGAACGGCGCAGCAGCGCATCAATACCAGGGGCATCAATGGGAATTTCAACTCGAATCAGCATGGCTCACCTACCGAAGTCTGTTTGGTTTCTGGCGTTGTTTTCATTCCCGCCTCAACAAAATCCGCCAACTGCATCAGCATGATGCGCAGCGCCTTAGGCATCTGCTCCAGTTCGATGGCGTCCATCAGATTTTTTACATACAGCCCTAATTCTGTATCACCTTCAATCACCAGGCGACGCTGGAAGAACAGCGTATCCGGATCCTGCTTACGTGCCACGATCATCAGAAGATCGCTGGCATCCGCGCTAAAACTGACATCCGCATCTGCATTCTGGCTGACGATCAGTTTATCGTTTTGAACAGAGGTATACCATTTAAGGCCGATGTCACGCACATGAATGCTCAGCCAGCGACCGTCGAGAAACTCCAGCTCCCCATCGGCCAGCGCCTGACTAAACTGCCAGCTCAGGACCTGTTCCAGAACCTGGCGCTTCAGCGCAAAGGGCGTCAGTTTAACCGGTACACTCATCAAAGAAGGACCAAAATGTACTAAGCGTGAACGCAGTTTATCCAACACGAGCTTTACTCCCTGTTTCAATAGTCCTGCTATTTTGCCATATCAAATAAACGACATAGCGGCATAAATCAACAATTCGCTACGAAATTGTTACCTCTTTATTGGTGTCACCAATACGACTTTAACTGCCTTAAATCAAAAATTGTCTCATCAAGGTTAACTAAAATCCCTCTTCGTTAACATTTCTGCGCCCTACATGGCGCAACGTTCAGGATAAATTATGGAGCTGCTCTGCCCTGCCGGAAACCTCCCGGCGCTTAAGGCGGCCATCGAGAACGGCGCTGATGCTGTCTACATCGGGCTGAAAGATGATACCAATGCCCGTCATTTCGCCGGCCTTAATTTTACCGAGAAAAAATTGCAGGAAGCGGTGAATTTTGTCCATCAGCACCGCCGGAAGCTGCACATCGCGATTAACACCTTTGCGCATCCGGATGGTTACGCGCGCTGGCAACGTGCCGTGGATATGGCGGCGCAACTGGGTGCAGATGCGCTGATCCTCGCCGACCTCGCTATGCTTGAGTATGCCGCAGAGCGCTACCCGCATATTGAGCGCCATGTCTCTGTTCAGGCATCTGCAACCAATGAAGAGGCGATTAATTTCTACCATCGCAACTTTGACGTTGCCCGCGTGGTGCTGCCGCGCGTGCTGTCTATTCATCAGGTGAAGCAGCTCGCTCGCGTCACACCAGTTCCCCTGGAAGTGTTCGCCTTTGGCAGCCTGTGCATTATGGCGGAAGGCCGTTGCTATCTTTCGTCCTATCTGACAGGCGAATCTCCAAACACAGTTGGTGCCTGCTCTCCTGCTCGTTTTGTTCGCTGGCAGCAGACCCAACAAGGGCTGGAATCCCGCCTCAATGAAGTGCTGATCGATCGCTATCAGGACGGAGAAAACGCCGGTTATCCGACGCTGTGTAAAGGCCGCTATCTGGTTGATGGCGAGCGCTACCATGCGCTGGAAGAGCCCACCAGCCTGAATACGCTGGAACTGCTGCCGGAACTGCTGGCGGCCAATATTGCTTCGGTAAAAATCGAAGGGCGTCAGCGTAGCCCGGCCTATGTCAGCCAGGTAGCGAAAGTGTGGCGTCAGGCAATCGACCGCTGTATGGCCGACCCGCAAAACTACGCCCCGCAAGGCGCGTGGATGGAAACGCTCGGTTCAATGTCCGAAGGCACGCAAACCACGCTTGGCGCCTATCACCGTAAATGGCAGTGAGAGAAGCAATGAAATATTCCTTAGGGCCAGTACTATGGTACTGGCCGAAAGAAACGCTGGAAGACTTTTATCAGCAGGCCGCTGTAAGCCAGGCCGACATTATCTACCTTGGCGAAGCGGTATGCAGTAAACGCCGCGCCACCAAAGTGGGCGACTGGCTGGATATGGCGAAATCACTCGCTGGCAGCGGTAAACAGGTGGTGCTGTCGACGCTGGCGCTGGTGCAAGCCTCCTCTGAGCTGGGAGAGCTGAAGCGCTATGTTGAAAACGGCGACTTCCTGCTGGAAGCCAGCGATCTCGGCGTAGTAAACATGTGCGCCGAGCGTAAGCTGCCGTTTGTCGCTGGGCATGCGCTCAACTGTTATAACGCGGTAACCCTGCGTTTGCTGCTCAATCAGGGCATGGTGCGCTGGTGTATGCCGGTAGAGTTATCCCGTGACTGGCTGGTGAACCTGCTCAACCAGTGTGATGAGCTGGGCATTCGCAATCAATTTGAAGTCGAGGTACTGAGCTACGGGCATCTGCCACTGGCGTACTCCGCCCGCTGCTTTACCGCACGCTCTGAAGATCGTCCAAAAGACGAATGTGAAACCTGCTGCATCAAATACCCGAACGGACGCGATGTGCTGTCGCAGGAGAATCAGCAGGTCTTTGTGCTCAACGGGATCCAGACCATGAGCGGTTATGTTTACAACCTCGGCAACGAGCTGACATCAATGCAGGGTCTGGTTGATATTGTGCGTCTGTCGCCCTCAGGCAGCGAAACGTTCGCCATGCTTGATGCGTTCCGCGCCAATGAAAATGGCGCGGCCCCATTACCGCTTGCCGCCCACAGTGACTGCAACGGCTACTGGAAGCGACTGGCGGGTCTGGAGCTGCAGGCGTAAAAAAGCTCACTTTGTTAACAACGGTAATCAAATTTTAATGCAGTATTAAAAGATTAACCGGTAACAAAGTGAGCCGTTATGACTGACAAAACTATTCCGTTCTCGGTGTTGGATCTGGCGCCGATCCCTGAAGGTTCTTCGGCGAAAGAGGCCTTCACGCACTCGCTTGATCTCGCCCGATTGGCCGAAAAGCGCGGCTACCACCGCTACTGGCTGGCAGAGCATCACAACATGACCGGCATCGCCAGCGCCGCAACTTCAGTGCTGATTGGCTATCTGGCAGCCAATACCACCACGCTGCATCTTGGTTCCGGCGGTGTTATGCTGCCTAATCATTCGCCGCTGGTGATCGCCGAGCAGTTCGGTACCTTGAATACGCTGTATCCGGGACGCATCGATCTTGGGCTTGGCCGCGCGCCGGGGAGCGATCAGCCAACGATGCGCGCACTGCGCCGCCATATGAGTGGTGATATCGATAACTTCCCACGCGACGTAGCTGAACTGTTGGACTGGTTCGACGCCCGCGATCCTAACCCTCATGTGCGTCCGGTTCCCGGCTACGGCGAGCAGATCCCGGTCTGGTTATTAGGCTCCAGCCTGTACAGCGCACAGTTGGCAGCCCAGCTCGGCCTGCCGTTTGCCTTCGCCTCGCACTTTGCTCCGGATATGCTGCATCAGGCGCTGCATCTGTACCGCACCCAATTCAAACCCTCAGCGCGGCTGGCAAAACCGTACGCGATGGTGTGCATCAACATCATTGCCGCCGACAGCAATCGCGATGCCGAATTTCTTTTCACCTCAATGCAGCAAGCGTTTGTGAAACTACGTCGTGGCGAAACTGGCCAGCTACCGCCGCCGGTAGAGAATATGCATCAGCTGTGGTCCGCTTCTGAGCAATATGGCGTACAACAGGCGCTGAGCATGTCGCTCGTCGGCGATAAGGCGAAAGTCCGTCACGGCCTCGATGCCATTTTACGCGAAACCCAGGCTGATGAAATTATGGTTAACGGCCAGATTTTCGATCATCAGGCACGGCTACATTCGTTTGATTTGGCGATGCAGGTGAAAGAAGAATTGGCTGGGTAAGTTGTTGCCCTCTCCCGGTAGGGAGAGGGTGAAAAAAAGAGATTACTGATAGACCGGTAACAGATCCACGCTCGACAGAATATGGATAATCGCGTTGCCGATACCAAATACCAGGATTAGCGCAATCATCGGCTTGCCGCCCCAGACGCGGAATTTCGGGCTACCGAAACGCTCACGGGATTTACGTGCCAGCAGCGCCGGTACAATGGCGGCCCAGATGGTTGCCGCGAGTCCTGCATACCCAATGGCGTACAGGAAACCGTTCGGCCACAGCAAGCCACCCACAATTGGCGGGACAAACGTCAGCAATGCCGTTTTAAAACGCCCCATCGCCGAGTCATCAAAGCCAAACAGATCCGCCAGGTAGTCAAACAGACCGAGCGTAACGCCAAGGAATGAACTCGCCACTGCAAAGTTAGAGAACACCACTAACAGTAGATCAAGGCTGCGACTGTTCAGTACGCCGCTCAGCGCCTGTACCAACACATCAATGTTACCGCCCTGCTGCGCAATACCGATAAACTCCGGACGTGGAATATTACCCATCGTTCCCAGCAACCATACGGTATACAGCACCAGCGCCAGCAGCGTGCCATACACCAGACATTTCACAATGGTCTTCGGATCTTTGCCGTAGTACTTCATCAGGCTAGGGACGTTACCGTGATAACCAAATGAGGCCAGGCAAAACGGCAGCGTCATCAGCAGGTACGGTGTATACGAAGCATTGCTTTGTGCCACATTAAACAGCGTAGTGGGCGTAACATGCCCCAGCAGACTACCAAAGGTCAGGAAAAAGGTAATCACCTTCGCGCCCAGCACAATCGCCGTCATGCGGCTAACCGCTTTGGTGCTTAACCACACCACAAATGCCACCAGCAGTGCAAAGCCAAGACCCGCCGCGCGCGCCGGAACATTCAGCGACATCTCGGAGAAAGTGTGATGCAGAATCGAGCCGCTCGCCGAAATGTAGGCGTAGGTCAGGATATAGAGAACGAAGGCGATCGAGATGCCGTTCACCACGTTCCAACCTTTGCCCAGCAGATCTTTCGTGATGGTGTCAAAGCTGGAACCAATGCGGTAATTAAGGTTCGCTTCGAGGATCATCAGTCCGGAATGCAGCATACAGAACCAGGTGAAGATCAGCGCTGCCATTGACCAGAAAAACCACGCCCCGGACATGACCACTGGCAGAGAAAACATCCCCGCGCCAATAATGGTGCCGCCGATAATCACCACGCCGCCGAGCAGCGAAGGTGACGTTTGGGTGGTGGTTAGTGTTGCCATTTAGCCATCTCTCCAGTCATTTATATTGTGACTACATCTCAATGTGCTGCACTGTACCAGTACACGAGTACAAATGAAATAAAAAAAGCCCCGATTGTTGAGATCGGGGCTGTATATATTACTTTACGCAGTGAAACTTATGCGTCACCGCCGAAACGACGACGACCAGCGGAGTCATCACGACGCGGAGCAGAAGAATCGTCACGACGCGGACCACGGTTGCCTTCACGGCGTTCGCCGCTGAAACGACGACCATCGCCACGACCGCCTTCACGACGCTCACCGCTGAAATTACGACCTTCGCCACGACCACCTTCACGACGCTCGCCGCTGAAGCGGCCACCGCCACGACGCTCACCACCGGTGTGCGGAACTGCATCGCCAACCAGCTGCATGTTCATCGGTTTGTTCAGGATGCGAGTACGGGTAAAGTGCTGCAGCACGTCGCCCGGCATACCTTTCGGCAGCTCGATGGTGGAGTGGGAAGCAAACAGCTTGATGTTACCGATGTAACGGCTGCTGATATCGCCTTCGTTAGCAATCGCGCCAACGATATGACGAACTTCAACACCGTCATCACGGCCCACTTCAATGCGGTACAGCTGCATATCGCCAACGTCACGACGTTCACGACGCGGACGATCTTCACCACCACGGTCATTACGCGGGCCACGATCGTTGCGGTCACGCGGACCACGATCGTCACGGTCGCGGAATTCGCGTTTCGGACGCATCGGTGCATCTGGCGGCAGGATCAGCGGACGTTCGCCCTGAGCCATTTTCAGCAGTGCGGCTGCCAGCGTTTCGATATCCAGCTCTTCTTCCGGCTGCATTTTCGCCAGCAGAGCACGGTACTGATCCAGATCGCTGCTTTCCAGCTGCTGCTGTACTTTAGCGGCGAATTTTTCCAGACGGCGTTTACCCAGCAGTTCTGCATTCGGCAGTTCTACTTCCGGAATCGTCAGCTTCATGGTGCGTTCGATGTTACGCAGCAGACGACGCTCACGGTTCTCAACGAACAGCAGCGCACGGCCAGCACGACCCGCACGACCAGTACGGCCGATACGGTGAACGTAAGACTCGGAATCCATCGGGATGTCGTAGTTAACAACCAGGCTGATACGCTCAACGTCCAGGCCACGGGCCGCAACGTCGGTTGCAATCAGAATGTCCAGACGGCCATCTTTCAGACGTTCCAGAGTCTGCTCACGCAGGGACTGGTTCATGTCGCCGTTCAGTGCAGCGCTGCTATAACCGCTACGCTCCAGCGCTTCTGCCACTTCCAGGGTCGCATTTTTGGTACGAACGAAGATAATCGCCGCATCAAAATCTTCTGCTTCCAGGAAACGCACCAGCGCTTCATTTTTACGCATGCCCCAGACAGTCCAGTAGCTCTGGCTGATGTCAGGACGTGTGGTAACGCTGGACTGAATGCGTACTTCCTGCGGCTCTTTCATAAAGCGGCGGGTAATACGACGAATCGCTTCCGGCATAGTCGCGGAGAACAGAGCGGTCTGATGACCTTCCGGGATCTGCGCCATGATGGTTTCAACGTCTTCGATGAAGCCCATACGCAGCATTTCGTCTGCTTCGTCCAGTACCAGACCGCTCAGTTTAGAGAGGTCCAGAGTCCCGCGCTTCAGGTGATCCAGCAGACGGCCCGGCGTACCGACGACGATCTGTGGTCCCTGACGCAGGGCACGTAATTGCACGTCATAACGCTGGCCGCCGTACAGGGCAACCACGTTCACGCCGCGCATGTGTTTAGAGAAATCCGTCATGGCTTCTGCAACCTGAACCGCCAGTTCGCGGGTCGGTGCCAGCACCAGAATCTGAGGTGCCTTCAGCTCAGGATCAAGATTGTTGAGCAGCGGTAAAGAGAACGCTGCAGTTTTGCCGCTACCCGTCTGGGCCATACCCAGAACATCGCGACCGCCCAGCAGATGCGGAATGCACTCTGCCTGGATTGGAGATGGTTTTTCGTAACCCAGATCGTTAAGGGCTTCAAGGATAGGAGCCTTCAGGCCCAGATCTGCAAAAGTGGTTTCGAATTCAGCCATGTAGTACGTGTGCCTCAAAATTAATGGCGGCCAGTCTACATAACTCATCATGAAATTGATCTGCAATTTTCATTGAAAAGTGTGAACCGGCTCAAAGTAGGTGTATTAACGAACAACAACGCCCTCACCCGTGAAGGTGATGGCAATCAAAAAAGATTACGGGCTGATGTGTACGTCAGCTATTGCTGGTCCGATTCTGCCAGGTCATCTTGGTCCTGGCCCAGGAGCGATAATTCCAACAATGCGTATCGGTGCTCAACAAAGTTATGCACGTTGTTAGCCACCGCCAGTTTGAACAATGCCGTAGCGTTGTCCAAATCCCCCAGACTTAGGTAGTACTTACCTAAATAGAAGTTGGTTTCACTGAGATGCTCAGCGAGCGAGGTGTTATCCGTTGCGTCCGCCTTCAGGCGTTCCATCAGCGTTGCTTCGCTAATGTTGCCCAGGTAGAACTCGACAATGTTCCATCCCCATTGCTCTTTATCCGATTTTTCAAAGCGTTGCTTTAACGCTTCTTTAGCCTGCTTCTCATCGAGCTTCTGCTCGGCGAGATAAAGCCACAGACTACGGAAAGGATCATTGGGATCGTCTTGATAAAACGCTAGCAGATCATCTTGCGCTAACTTGTCGCGACCGCCGTAATACAATGCGATACCGCGATTTAAGTGCGCGTAGTTGTAAGTTGGATCAAGCTCAAGTACAGAATCAAACGCTTCATAGGCAGCATCAAAATTGCCTGCCTGCGTTAAATATATACCTAAGTAATTGAATACTTCAGGCATATCTGGTCGGATTGCCAGCGCTTGTGAAAAATCATTCCGCGCTAGTGCCCTCAGACCGAGACTATCATACAACACTCCGCGCTCATATAAAAGCTGTGCGCGTTCGTCATCGGTTAAAGCCCGACTGGCAAGAATTTGTTCCATACGTGCCAGAATCACTTCCTGCTGCAAAGTCGGTTGCAATGGTACTGCGAGGACTTCACTCTTACGCCAGGCGGAATTACTGCATCCAGCCAGCGTGAGTGCTGTCGCAACGAAACACCAGCGCAAAAAAGGCTTCATTTCCCACTCCCGAAGACAACGATTGAATGAACGTCCAGGTTCCCCGGTTGCTAACAAGGCGTCCTGCCGGGTTAAAGGCCCTCCGCTTTCACGGAGGGCAATGGCAACCTTACTCGCCCTGTTGGCTTACCGGAGCTTCCGGTTCGCCTGCAGGTTGAGACTGCTCAGTTGCTTCTTTAATGCTCAGACGTACGCGGCCCTGGCGATCAACTTCCAGAACTTTGACCGGTACTTCCTGGCCCATCTGCAGGTAATCGGTCACTTTCTCAACGCGCTTATCAGCGATCTGAGAGATGTGCACCAGACCTTCTTTACCGCCACCGATGGCAACGAACGCGCCAAAGTCAACGATACGGGTCACTTTACCATTGTAGATACGGCCTACTTCGATCTCTGCGGTGATCTCTTCGATACGACGGATAGCATATTTCGCTTTTTCGCCGTCAGTCGCAGCAATCTTCACGGTACCATCATCTTCGATTTCAATGGTGGTGCCGGTTTCTTCGGTCAGGGCACGGATAACAGAACCGCCTTTACCGATAACGTCTTTGATCTTGTCCGGGCTGATCTTGATGGTGTGGATACGCGGAGCAAATTCAGAGATATCGCCACGCGGTGCGTTGATCGCTTGTTCCATCACACCCAGGATGTGCAGACGCGCACCTTTAGCCTGGTTCAGAGCAACCTGCATGATCTCTTTGGTGATACCTTCAATTTTGATATCCATCTGCAGTGCAGAGATACCGTCGCGGGAACCCGCCACTTTGAAGTCCATATCGCCCAGGTGGTCTTCGTCGCCCAGGATGTCAGACAGCACAACATAGTTGTCGCCTTCTTTCACCAGCCCCATCGCGATACCCGCAACGGCCGCTTTGATTGGCACGCCTGCGTCCATCAGCGCCAGGGAAGCGCCACATACGGAAGCCATGGAAGAAGAACCGTTAGATTCGGTGATTTCAGAAACCACACGCACGGTGTACGGGAATTTATCCAGTTCCGGCATTACTGCCAGCACGCCACGCTTCGCCAGACGACCGTGACCAATCTCACGACGCTTCGGAGAACCGACCATGCCGGTTTCACCTACGCAGTACGGAGGGAAGTTGTAGTGGAACAGGAAGTTGTCAGTACGCTCGCCCATCAGTTCGTCGAGGTTCTGCGCATCACGGGTGGTGCCCAGGGTCGCAGTAACCAGCGCCTGAGTTTCACCACGGGTGAACAGTGCGGAACCGTGGGTACGCGGCAGAACGCCAGTACGCACGTCCAGACCACGGATCATGTCTTTTTCACGGCCGTCGATACGCGGCTCGCCTGCCAGTACGCGGCTACGAACAACGTTTTTCTCGATAGCGTGCAGGATTTCACCCAGTTCGTTAGCGTCCAGGGTTTCGTCTTCAGCCACCAGAGTCGCGATGGTTTCAGATTTGATCACGTCAACCTGAGCGTAACGCTCTTGTTTGTCGGTGATGCGGTAAGCATCGCTCAGGCGAGCTTCTGCCAGTGCGGCAACGCGCGCGTTCAGCGCTTCGTTTACGGCTTCTGGCTGCCAGTCCCAACGCGGTTTGCCAGCTTCTTTCGCCAGCTCGTTGATCGCCTGAATAACAACCTGCTGCTGTTCGTGACCGAATACCACAGCGCCCAGCATCTGGTCTTCGCTCAGCAGTTCAGCTTCAGATTCAACCATCAGTACGGCAGCTTCTGTACCAGCAACCACCAGGTCCAGCTTGCTTTCTTTCAGTTCGTCCTGGGTCGGGTTCAGTACGTACTGGTCATTGATGTAACCAACACGTGCAGCACCGATCGGGCCGTTGAATGGGATGCCAGACAGAGTCAGTGCAGCAGATGCACCAATCATCGCCACGATGTCCGGGTTAACCTGCGGGTTAACAGAAACAACAGTCGCGATAACCTGAACTTCGTTAACGAAGCCTTCCGGGAACAGTGGACGAACCGGGCGGTCAATCAGACGCGCGATCAGGGTTTCGCCTTCACTCGGACGGCCCTCACGACGGAAGAAGCTACCCGGGATACGGCCAGCAGCGTAGGTACGCTCCTGATAGTTAACGGTCAGCGGGAAGAAATCCTGGCCTGGTTTCGCTTTTTTCTGGCCAACAACGGTAACGAATACCGCAGTGTCATCCATGCTAACCATAACAGCGGCAGTCGCCTGACGCGCCATCATGCCGGTTTCCAGCGTAACGGTATGCTGACCGTACTGGAATTTACGAACGATCGGATTAAGCAAAATAATATCCTTTCTCTATTTTTTGACGGCACATTTTTGCGCCATCGTTAATACCCGATCTTCTGCGCATCCTCGCGACTAATGACAACCCTAACCCATAAGCATGAGTAAAGCCTCTCATTAGCCGCGCGAACCTCTGCAACGGAAGATCATTCATAGCAACAATACATTAGTTTCCAGCGAATTGCTGCCATCTGCTGGAAAAAAGGGGCCATGAAGGCCCCCTCTTTCTGAAACTCGAAAGAATTAGCGACGCAGACCCAGACGCTCGATCAGCGCGGTGTAACGTGCAACATCTTTACGTTTCAGGTAGTCGAGCAGTTTACGACGCTGAGAAACCATGCGCAGCAGACCACGACGGCTGTGGTGATCTTTTTTGTGCTCTGCAAAGTGGCCCTGCAGGTGGTTAATCTGTGCAGTCAACAGAGCAACCTGAACATCGGTAGAACCGGTGTCGTTTGCATCACGACCAAACTCAGAAACGATTTTAGCGGTAGCTTCAGTACTTAGAGACATTTTAAAACTCCAAAGTGTTAAGAATGAAAGGATGCCGATCTCTAATTCAGCTATCCCAGTGTATACACTTTATCCTTCAAACTGACTCTGCGTTGGCTGCGTCCGCTCACCTCAGTCACTTGTAAGCTCCTAAGGATTCTCAGACTTGCCGCCTGGATGCAGCTCGAATGATTTTGTGTATACGCCACGCACATTGTTAAACAATTTACGCGACGTTAAGCGGCAGTATTCTACTCGCAGCGCCCTTTTATCGCAAGACAGAGAGCGTTATGCCGGATATTCAACCACCAGGCGACGGGGGGCGACGCGACCTTCATCGTCGATCGCCCCCATGCCAATAAATTTACCGTCATCGCCTTCCGTCACACGCACCAGGCCTTCCAGCGGGGCACCTGTCGTACGTACCGGGTTACCATTTTTAAAGTAAACCGACGATGTTAAAGGCAAATTAACCACCGGATAGTCCGATGCCGGACTGTCCATTGGCATCAGCAAAGGATCAAGCAACTGCGCCGCCGGAATATTTTGCTGTTCGGCCTGTTCAGCCAGTTCACGCAAATGCTCCAGCGTGACCATACGATCCACCGGATACTTGCTGACCGTCAGACGACGCAGATACGTTACGTGTGCGCCGCAGCCCAGCTTCTCACCGAGATCGTCAACGATGGTGCGAATATAGGTGCCTTTAGAGCAGTGAACTTCCAGTTCCAGCTCGTTACCTTCGTGGCGAATAAACAACAGCTCATAGACGGTAATCGGTCGCGCTTCACGCGGAACTTCAATACCCTGACGCGCATATTCGTACAGCTTCTTACCCTGATACTTCAGCGCCGAATACATTGAGGGAATCTGCTCGATATCGCCGCGGAAAGTCTCCAGCGCACTTGCAAGCTGCTCAGCGGTGAAAGTTACCGGACGTTCCTGCACGATTTGCCCATCGGCATCAGAGGTATCAGTACGCTGACCCAGACGGGCAACCACACGATAGCGTTTATCAGAATCCAGCAAGTACTGTGAAAATTTCGTCGCTTCACCGAGGCAGATAGGCAGCATGCCTGTCGCCAGCGGATCCAGCGCGCCGGTATGTCCCGCGCGGTTGGCATTATAGATGCGCTTTACTTTTTGCAGTACGTCATTGCTGGACATGCCTTGCGGTTTGTCCAGCAGCAGAACACCGTGAATGTCGCGACCACGACGACGAGGACGACTCATCAGTCCTCCTTGCTGTCGTCCGCTGGGTTCACACGACGCTCATCGTCATGTTTCACCACGCTGGTCACCAGGTTGGACATGCGCATCCCTTCTACCAGCGAGTTGTCGTAGAAGAAGGTCAACTCAGGCACGATTCGCAGACGCATGGCTTTACCCAGCAGAGAGCGGATAAAACCAGAGGCTTCCTGCAGTGCCTTAATGCCGTTTTTCACGGCCGCTTCGTCCTGGTCGTTAAGGAAGGTCACGAACACTTTGGCATAGGCCAGATCACGGGACATCTCAACACCAGACACGGTAGTCATCATGCCCACGCGTGGGTCTTTGATTTCGCGTTGCAGGATGAGTGCGATTTCTTTCTGCATCTCCTGCGCGACACGCTGTGGGCGACCAAATTCTTTCGCCATAATAAATTCTCCAGAATAAAGACAAAAAAGGGGCAATAAGCCCCTTTTTAAATTTCTTGCCGGGTGGCGCTTCGCTTACCCGGCCTACGCTTATTCATCTTCTCAGGATTTTGGGCTGCAAGTTGCGGCCCAAAAGACGACGAAGATTATGCGATGGTACGTTTGATCTCGATGATCTCGAACACTTCGATCATATCGCCAACGCGAACATCGTTGTAGTTCTTAACGCCGATACCACATTCCATGCCGTTACGGACTTCGTTGACGTCATCTTTGAAGCGGCGCAGGGATTCCAGCTCGCCTTCATAGATAACCACGTTATCGCGCAGTACGCGGATTGGGTTGTGACGTTTAATCGTACCTTCGGTAACCATACAGCCTGCGATAGCGCCGAATTTCGGTGATTTGAACACATCACGAACTTCAGCCAGACCGATGATCTGCTGTTTCAGCTCCGGAGACAGCATGCCGCTCATCGCCGCTTTCACTTCGTCGATCAGATGATAGATGACGGAGTAGTAACGCAGATCCAGGCTTTCAGATTCGATAACTTTGCGTGCAGAGGCATCAGCACGGACGTTGAAGCCAACCAGAATCGCGTTGGATGCCGCAGCCAGGGTCGCGTCGGTTTCGGTGATACCACCCACGCCGGAACCGATGATCTTCACTTTTACTTCGTCGGTAGACAGTTTCAGTAAAGAGTCGGAAATCGCTTCGACAGAACCCTGCACGTCGGCTTTCAGGACGATGTTCACTTCGTGAACTTCACCATCAGTCATGTTAGCGAACATGTTTTCAAGTTTAGATTTCTGCTGACGAGCCAGTTTAACTTCACGGAATTTGCCCTGACGATACAGTGCAACTTCACGGGCTTTCTTCTCGTCACGAACCACGGTGACTTCGTCACCAGCCGCCGGAACACCGGACAGACCGAGGATTTCCACCGGAATGGACGGACCCGCTTCCAGGACTTCCTGACCCAATTCGTTACGCATCGCACGAACGCGACCGTATTCAAAACCACAGAGTACGATGTCGCCTTTGTGCAGCGTACCTTCACGCACCAGTACGGTAGCAACCGGACCACGACCTTTATCCAGGAAGGATTCGATAACCGCACCGCTCGCCATACCCTTACGGACAGCCTTCAGTTCCAGAACTTCAGCCTGCAGCAGAATAGCATCCAGCAGCTCATCGATACCGGTACCCGCTTTCGCAGAAACGTGGACGAACTGGCTCTCGCCGCCCCACTCTTCCGGCATGATGCCGTACTGGGACAGTTCGTTTTTAACGCGATCAGGATCCGCTTCTGGTTTATCGATCTTGTTGACTGCAACCACTACCGGCACACCTGCCGCTTTCGCGTGCTGGATTGCTTCGATAGTCTGCGGCATCACGCCGTCGTCTGCTGCAACAACCAGAACAACGATATCCGTTGCCTGAGCACCACGAGCACGCATGGAGGTAAACGCGGCGTGACCCGGAGTATCTAGGAAGGTGATCATACCGTTGTCAGTTTCAACGTGGTACGCACCGATGTGCTGAGTGATGCCGCCTGCTTCGCCAGAGGCCACTTTCGTAGAACGAATGTAGTCCAGCAGAGACGTTTTACCGTGGTCAACGTGACCCATGATGGTGACTACCGGTGCGCGCGGTTCAGCCGCTGCGCCGGTGTCACGGTCGCTCATTACTGCTTCTTCCAGCTCGTTTTCACGACGCAGGATAACTTTATGGCCCATCTCTTCGGCAACCAGCTGTGCGGTTTCCTGGTCGATGACCTGGTTGATGGTCGCCATTGCACCCAGTTTCATCATCGCTTTGATGACCTGAGAGCCTTTAACTGCCATCTTGTTCGCCAGATCGCCAACGGTGATGGTTTCGCCGATCACAACGTCACGGTTAACGGCCTGAGCCGGCTTCTGGAAGCCCTGCTGCAGAGCGGAACCTTTACGCTGCTTACCGCCTTTACCACCGCGAACCGCTGCACGCGCTTCTTCACGGTCAGCTTTAGATTCAGCGTGTTTGTTGCCTTTTTTCGCCGGACGCGCGGCTTTCGCGCTGCGAGTACGACCACGACCGCCTTCAACTTCACGATCGTTCTCGTCTTCAGCCTGGCGAGCATGCTGGGAAGTGGTGACGTGATAATCGCTGGTATCTTCAACAGGTTCAGCGTTATTCACACCATTTTTCTCGTTTTCTTCCGCCATACGGCGAGCTTCTTCCGCTACGCGGCGCGCTTCTTCTTCAAGCTTGCGACGTGCTTCTTCTTCCGCTTTACGCTTCAGTTCAGCGGCTTCATTTTCACGGCGGGCTTTTTCGGCCTGGGCGGTTTTAGTCATATCGTCGGTCTGTTGATTGCTCACTTTGTCTTTTTCCGCAGCTTCACGTTTCGCTTTATCAGCGGCTTCACGCTTAGCTTGTTCTGCGGCCTCACGTTCGGCTTTTTGTTGCGCCTCGCGTTTGGCAGCTTCTTCTGCCTCACGACGGGCTTGCTCTTCCGCTTCACGCTGCGCCTGCTCTTCCGCGGCCAGGCGTTCAGCCTCTTGCGGATCGCGTTTCACAAAGGTGCGTGTCTTGCGGACTTCGATTTGTACCGATTTGCTTTTCCCACCGGTACCTGGAATATTGAGAGTACTGCGCGTTTTACGCTGCAATGTCAACTTATCCGGCGCTGAGCCGTTTTCACGGTTCAGGTGCGCCAGTAAGGTTTGTTTCTCTTGTGCGGATACAGAGTCGTCAGCAGACTTCGGGATACCTGCATCAGCAAATTGCTGTACCAGGCGATCCACGGAGGTCTGTATCTCTGCAGCCAGCGTTTTTACGGTTACATCTGTCATACTGTTCCTTCCTGCTACAGTTTATTACGCTTCGTCGCCGAACCAGCAAATATTACGGGCAGCCATAATCAGCTCACCGGCTTTTTCGTCGGTCAACCCTTCGATATCAGCCAGATCATCAATGCCCTGTTCAGCGAGATCTTCCAGCGTACAAACACCACGGGCAGCCAGTTTGAAGGCCATCTCACGATCCAATCCTTCCAGATTCAGCAGATCGTCAGCCGGTTTGTTATCACCGAGGCTTTCTTCCTGGGCCAGTGCCAGAGTGGTCAGTGCGTTTTTAGCACGCTCGCGCAGCGCTTCAACGGTCTGTTCATCCAGGCCGTCAATTTCCAGCAGCTCTTTCATTGGCACGTAGGCCAGTTCTTCCAGCGTCGCAAAACCTTCTTCCACCAGAACTGTCGCGAAATCTTCATCGATATCGAGATATTTGGTGAAGGTGTCAATGGCTGCATGTGCTTCAGCCTGATGCTTCGCCTGCAGGTCATCAACGGTCATCACGTTGAGTTCCCAACCGCTCAGTTGTGAAGCCAGGCGGACGTTCTGACCATTACGTCCAATCGCCTGCGCCAGGTTACCGGCTTCAACCGCGATATCCATGGTGTGTTTGTCTTCATCCACCACGATAGAAGCGACGTCTGCTGGTGCCATTGCGTTAATCACGAACTGCGCCGGGTTATCATCCCACAGGACGATATCAATACGCTCGCCGCCCAGTTCGGTAGAAACCGCCTGAACGCGCGCACCGCGCATACCCACACACGCACCGACCGGATCAATACGCTTGTCGTTGGTCTTAACGGCGATTTTCGCACGCGATCCAGGATCGCGGGCTGCCGCTTTAATTTCGATCACTTCTTCGCCAATTTCCGGCACTTCGATGCGGAACAGTTCAACCAGCATTTCCGGTTTGGAACGGGTTACGAACAGTTGCGCACCGCGCGCTTCCGGGCGTACAGAGTACAGAACGCCACGAATACGGTCACCTGGACGGAAGTTTTCACGCGGCAGCATGTCTTCACGCAGGATCACGGCTTCAGCATTGCTGCCCAGATCCAGAGAAATGTTGTCGCGGTTTACTTTCTTCACCACGCCAGTAACGATTTCGCCTTCGTGCTCGCGGAATTGATCAACAACCATTGCACGTTCAGCTTCACGTACTTTCTGTACGATAACCTGTTTCGCGGTCTGGGTGGTGATACGGTCAAAGGTGACAGACTCAATCTGATCTTCAACATATTCGCCCACGTTCAGACTTTCGTCTTCGAAACGTGCTGCTTCCAGCGTAATTTCTTTGGTCGGCTGAGTAACTTCTTCTACGATTACCCAACGACGGAAGGTATCGAAATCACCGCTTTTACGATCGATTTCTACGCGAACGTCGATCTCTTGCTCATATTTTTTCTTTGTTGCTGTAGCCAGCGCACTTTCCAGCGCTTCAAAAATTTTCTCGCGTGGCAGCGCTTTTTCGTTGGATACGGCTTCAACAACAGCCAAAATTTCTTTGTTCATCGCGGGCTTTTCACCTCAATCCAGACTGTTAAAAGTGGGGAACCAGGTTCGCCTTCTGGATATTACTCAGCGCGAACACTTCATCTTTACCGTCGACTGTGACCGTGATCATCTCACCGTCCACCGCTTTGATAACGCCCTGCCATTTACGGCGGTTTTGTACAGCCATACGAAGAACCAGCGTGACTTCTTCACCCAGGAAACGCACGTAGTGTTCAGCGGTGAACAAAGGACGGTCGAGACCCGGAGAGGAGACTTCCAGGTTATAGGCAACGGTGATCGGGTCTTCGACATCCATCACGGCGCTTACCTGATGGCTCACATCAGCACAATCATCAACATTGATGCCATCTTCACTATCAATATAGATGCGCAGTGTGGATGTGCGACCGCGAATAAATTCGATGCCGACTAGTTCGTAGCCCAGAGCTTCAACTGGCGCTGTAATCATCTCTGTTAATTTTTGCTCTAATGTGGACAAGCCCACCCCCAAGACATAAAAAAAGGGCCTAAAGCCCAGTTATTCTGTAGTCAGATAACAAAAAACCCCGATAAATCGGGGCTTTAGATAACTGAACCCTATAACCGCACCTGCGGTTCGGAGAACCTTCCGAAAGAATTTTTTTCAAATCCAGCTACGAAGGCCTAAGTCTTCACAGTATATTTGAAAAAGAACTCTAAGGGAAAGTGGTTGCGGGGGCCGGATTTGAACCGACGACCTTCGGGTTATGAGCCCGACGAGCTACCAGGCTGCTCCACCCCGCGCCTGAAACGTGGCAAATTTTACGCGTTTTGGGTAAAAAATGCAAATACTGCTGGGATTTGGTACCGAGGACGGGACGTAAAATCTGCGCACAGTATATTGATTCACTATGCGGTATGTCAACCTTGTTACGACTATGCAAATCAATGAATGCTGGCCCGCAGATGTTCAGCAAGATAAATATGCTATCCACGCCGTTATTTAACGAAATTATCACTAAACTCTTCCTGTCACCCAGAAAAGATGATTAAATGAAAACTCATTTATTTTGCATAAAAATGCAATCAGTATAATAAGCCGACCTCTTCACCAGTCTATCAAGCAGGGTTTTATTTTATGACGACGATTCTCAAGCATCTCCCGGTAGGTCAACGTATTGGTATCGCTTTTTCCGGCGGCCTGGACACCAGTGCAGCACTGCTGTGGATGCGACAAAAAGGGGCTGTCCCATATGCATATACTGCGAATTTGGGCCAGCCAGATGAGGATGACTATGACGCCATCCCTCGCCGTGCAATGGAATATGGTGCTGAGAATGCTCGCCTGGTAGATTGCCGTAAGCAGCTGGTTGCCGAAGGGATCGCAGCCATTCAGTGCGGTGCATTCCACAATACCACCGGCGGACTAACCTATTTCAATACCACTCCGCTGGGCCGTGCAGTCACTGGCACCATGCTGGTTGCTGCCATGAAAGAAGATGGCGTAAATATCTGGGGTGACGGCAGCACCTATAAAGGGAACGATATTGAACGTTTCTATCGTTACGGTCTGCTGACCAACGCCGAACTGCAGATTTACAAACCATGGCTGGATACCGACTTCATCGACGAACTCGGTGGTCGCCATGAGATGTCTGAATTTATGATTGCCTGTGGTTTCGACTACAAAATGTCCGTTGAGAAAGCGTACTCCACAGACTCCAATATGCTCGGCGCGACCCACGAAGCTAAAGATCTCGAGTTCCTGAACTCCAGCGTCAAAATCGTCAATCCGATTATGGGCGTGAAATTCTGGGATGAGAGCGTGAAGATCCCAGCAGAAGAAGTTACCGTACGTTTTGAGCAGGGTCATCCGGTTGCACTGAACGGTAAAACCTTCAGCGACGACGTTGAGATGATGCTGGAAGCCAACCGTATCGGTGGCCGTCACGGTCTGGGTATGAGCGATCAGATTGAAAACCGTATTATTGAAGCGAAGAGCCGCGGCATTTACGAAGCCCCGGGGATGGCGTTGCTGCATATCGCCTACGAGCGTCTGCTGACCGGTATTCACAACGAAGACACCATCGAGCAGTATCACGCGCACGGTCGCCAGTTGGGTCGTCTGTTGTATCAGGGCCGCTGGTTCGACTCTCAGGCGCTGATGCTACGTGATGGTCTACAGCGTTGGGTTGCCAGCCAGATTACGGGTGAAGTTACGCTGGAACTGCGTCGCGGTAATGACTACTCAATCCTCAACACCGTGTCAGACAATCTGACTTACAAACCAGAACGTCTGACCATGGAAAAAGGCGATTCGGTATTCTCTCCGGACGATCGTATCGGTCAGTTGACCATGCGTAATCTGGATATCACCGATACCCGCGAGAAGCTGTTCGGCTACGCGCAGTCTGGCCTGCTCACCGCCTCTTCCGCAACCGGCCTGCCGCAGGTTGAGAATCTGGAAAACAAAGCGAAATAAACATTCATCATCTTAAGGCCGCGAAAGCGGCCTTTTTTATGCGCGGAATATGAGAGATATGGCTTGTAATAATGTCGGATGGCGGCGTAAACGCCTTATCAGGCCTACAGCACAGCTACAAATGACAGACGAAAAAAAAGACGCTTTTCAGCGTCTTTTTTTCGGAATTTGGTACCGAGGATGGGACTCGAACCCACAAGCCCGTTAGGGCACTACCACCTCAAGGTAGCGTGTCTACCAATTCCACCACCTCGGTACAGAATACTTAGCGTGGGATGTCGCTGGTCGGCTGAGCCGGAGCAGCTGGCTGAGTTTGTTCGGTTTTCACCGGTGCGCTCAGATTTTCCCACTCACTTCCTTTATTGGTCTTGTTGCTGTTCATGTTACCCAGCACCAGACTGATAATGAAGAACAAGGTTCCTAATACAGCTGTCATACGGGTCATGAAGTTACCAGAACCACTTGAACCAAACAGAGTACCAGAAGCGCCTGCGCCAAAAGAGGCTCCCATATCAGCGCCTTTGCCTTGCTGCAGCATGATCAAGCCTACCAGGCCAATTGCCACAATAAGGAAAACTACTAAAAGAGCTTCGTGCATAATCAACCTGTTCCTTGCGGAGTTGCCGCGTACAATGCTTCGACCATTAAAGCGGGAATATTTACTGTTTCCCACTGAAGCGGGTGTGAATACTAACCAAAGCGAATAACCTTCGCAAGGGCAATTTGTTAGCATTGTATCAACTGCGGAAAAAATCGCCACATCAATCAAAAACGCAGCAACTTCTCCCAGCATCTCTGCATGACGGCACGTTGATCGTCAAGATTCGCCCATACCACAACGGGGATTTCACAAATCAGATCTGCGTTTTCCGGCCAGCAATGAATAATTTGCTGATTCACCAGCTCCTCCGCCACCATCGACTCGGGTAACCATGCCATCCCCATATGGCGTAGAACCATTTCTCGTATTGTTTCGCTTAAACCACTCTCAAACACTTTTTTCAGACGTGGGCGAACACGCTGTTCAGCTGGCTCAATAATGCGTCTGACAAAGGTGTAATCGCTGTAGCAAAGCCACGGGATCGGTGCATGCAGATCGTTAAGCACATTAGCAAGTTGCGCAGAAATAACCGGTATAAATCGCTCATATCGCCATAGCGAACGCTTTAATCCTCCGGCGATCTCCAGCCCCGGCTGCGCAGACGGCAAATCATATGTCACCAGCAGATCGATTTGCCGGTCTATCAGGGCGTTAAAGTGGTTGTCTATCCCCTGAATGCTGGCATTTACCGTGAAATTTAACTGCGGTTCACTTTGTCGCAGATAGTTGATCATATCCGGCAAGATATTCACCGACAGCGTATGCAGGCTAACCATTACCAGCGTATTGTCCGTTGCTGGCATCATCGCCGCCAGCTCGTGGCGCGCCTCTGTTAACGTGCTGAGGACGTGCCGGGCATACGGTTCAAAGCGCTCACCATAATGCGTCAGCGTAACGGGAGTCGTGGTCCGGTCAAACAATGGCACCCCCAACACCTCTTCCAGCGCCTTTATACGGCGACTGAGCGCTGGTTGAGTAATATGCCGCTGCGCTGCGGCCTGAGAGTAGTTTCCATGCTGACTCAATGCCAGAAAATCTTCCAGCCACTTACAATCCACGTTGAACTCTCCACCATGCCATAACCGCATCCTCCAATAACAAATCGGTAATAGTCATAGTTATAGTAATGGCTTTATGGTGGGCATCATAACAACAATATTCCGTTTCACCTGCCGACTCTCACCCTCGACGTTTGACAGGACCGATATGTTTACTTTATTGACCAATGCCCGTATTTTTTCTCCGGAGGATTTAGGCCTCTGCTCCCTGCTCATTCATGCCGACCGCATTGTTGCGGTGGAAAAAGATATTTCTCTGTTTAATAGTGTCGACGAGGTCATTGATTGTCGGGGGAAATGGGTTATCCCTGGCATCATCGATCAGCATGTCCATCTTACCGGTGGCGGTGGCGAAGCCGGATTTGCCAGTCGCACGCCAGCCGTTAAGCTGCGAGACCTGATTCAGGCAGGTATTACCACGGTTGTCGGCGTGTTGGGTACCGATGCCATTTCTCGTTCCCCCAAAGATCTCTACGCTAAAATGCAATCGCTCAACCTTGAGGGATTACGCGCGTTTATGCATACGGGAGCCTACGCGGTACCCAGCCCAACCATTACGCGATCCATCCGCGATGATATGACGTTCATTCCGGCGATTCTTGGCGTAAAAATCGCCCTCGCCGATCACCGTGGTTCTTACCCCTCTTTCCAGGAATTACTGAGGATAGTCAGTGATATCCGCGTAGCTTCCCTGCTGGCAGGGAAAAAAGGGTTGCTGCATGTTCACCTGGGGAATCTGCCAGAAGGGATGTCACAGCTTATTGAACTGTGTGATGCAGGCATTCCGACTCACCACATTTCACCAACCCATGTTGCGAGAACAGAGCCCTTGTTTGAACAGGCAATTGCTTTCGCCCATCGCGGCGGCCATATTGACGTGACATCCGGTGGTAGTCGCTTCATGCCTCAGGAACAGGCGATCCTCCATGCTCTGGAAGCCCAGGTCCCGGCCGATCGCATCACGATCAGCTCTGATGGTAATGGTAGCGTTCCGCGGTTTAACGCTCAGGGGATCGTGGAAGGTTTAAGCGCAGCACCGGTCGCAGGTAACCTTAATCTGCTTCCTCGCCTGATTGATGTGGGGATTCCGGTGCCACAGGCGATTGCGATGTTGACGGCAAACGTGGCGCGCTCGCTGGGTATTTCCGGTGGTGTACTCTGCGCCGGGGAACGTGCCGATATTTGTGTACTCAACGATGACCTCTCGCTGGCCCATCTGTTTGCTGCGGGTAAGCCGTTGCTACGGAATGGCGAGTGCCAGGTTACCGGCAACTTCGAGTAAGGGGGCGAGAATGTCATTATTATTGGCGCTACTCGCCATCATTTTTGCCGGACGTCTGATCCTCAAAAAATATCACCCCCAGTCGGTGCTGCTCCTGACCGGGATTGTGCTGCTGCTCATCGCGCATTTTAGCGGGATGACCACGCTCAGCAGCCTGGTGAAAAAGAGCACCGGATTTGGTCCCTTTGACGCCTTTGAGTTTATCCGCGATACCCTGAGCGTGCGTCTCGGCGGCCTCGGGCTGCAAATTATGCTGATCGGTGGGTTCGCCACCTATATGTCAGCCATTGGCGCAAGCCAGGTGCTGGTTCGGGTAACGTCTCGTCCTTTGCAGCGTCTGAACTCACCGTACCTGCTGTTGGGCCTGGCGTTACTACTGGGCCAATTCCTGTCGCTGTTTATCAGCAGCGCCACCGGACTTGGCCTGCTGTTGATGGCGACGCTTTACCCGTTACTGACCCGTCTTGGCTGTAGTCGCGCCGCCGTTGCCGCCGTTATCGCCAGCACCTGTGCGGTTGAATTTGGTCCGGGTTCCGGCAACTCAGTTCTCGCCGCTAAAACCGCCGGCATTGAGGTGGTGAATTATTTCGTGCAGGATCAGTTGCCAATCGTTGTCCCCGTTATTCTGTTCATCGCCCTGCTGCATATTGTTGTACAACGCTTTTTCGACCGTCGTGAAATTGGTGACAATGTGGCTCAGCAAATGCAAACACTAACGTCTTCCGATGAAGCCGATGCACCGATCGCCTGGCTGTTTCTGCCCATGCTCCCACTGGTGTTGATGCTGGTGTGCAGCGATTTAGTATTCAGCTCGCTCAAAATTACGCTCGATACCGCCGTACTGATAAGTCTTGCCATTACCCTGATCTTTGAGTACTGCCGCCACCGTAAGGCACGCGACGTGATGGCCGGCGTACAAAAAGTTTTCGACAGCATGGGCAGCGTATTTGCCACCGTGGTGACGCTGATTATCGCCGGTGAAGTTTTTTCTGCCGGACTGAAAGCCATTGGCGCCGTCGACGCACTACTGTCGCTTTCTGGTGAATTTGGCCTCAGCGCCGCCTCGATTATCCTGCTAATGACGCTGATCACCTTTGCGATTTCCGCCCTGATGGGCTCCGGGAATGCGGCATTTTTCTCATTCGCCCCAATGGTACCGGACATCAGCCGTCATATCGGTAGCGACATCGCAGTCATGATGTTGCCTATCCAGATCTCGGCGGGCATTGGTCGTACGTTATCCCCCATTGCCGGCGTCATCATTGCTATCGCGGGAATCGCTGGCGTTTCGCCAGTCGATATTGTTAAGCGCACCGCAATTCCGATGCTGGGCGGTTGGTTACTGATGATTGCGTTGACTTTTGCCCGGTCAGGGCATTTGCTGGCAATACTGCCGTGGCTGGCAGTCCTTGTACTGCTGATGGTCGCCGGTTACTTCTGGCAGCGCAGACGTAAACAGCCGCTTGCCGTACAGTAAAAAAAAAGCCGGAGTCTCTGACTCCGGCTTTCGCTGTTTAAGTGATTACACTGCTTTCACGGCATCTGCAATACGGTGTGCGAATTCAGTCACCTGCGCTTCGTCTTCACCTTCAACCATCACGCGAATCAACGGTTCAGTACCTGATTTACGCAGCAGGACACGTCCACGATTGCCCAGCGCCGTTTCAACTTCGGTCATCACCGCTTTTACGTTTTCATGCTCCAGCGGATCGCCGCCACCTGCGGTGTAACGTACGTTAACCAGCAGTTGTGGGAACATTTTCATGCCGCTGCACAGGTCGTGCAAACTCATATGGTTGCGCACCATCGCCGCCAGGACCTGCAAACCCGCCACGATGCCGTCACCAGTGGTGGTTTTGTCCAGCAGGATCACATGGCCTGAGTTTTCGGCACCGATACGCCAGCCTTTTTCCTGCATTTTTTCCAGTACGTAGCGGTCGCCGACTTTCGCGCGGGCAAACGGAATACCCAGCTGTTTCAACGCCAGCTCGAGGCCCATGTTGCTCATCAGTGTGCCTACCGCGCCACCGCGCAACTGCCCCTGACGCAGGGCTTCACGAGCGATGATGTACATGATCTGATCGCCATCGACCTTATTACCTTCGTGGTCAACCATAATGACACGGTCGCCATCGCCGTCCAGCGCTATCCCCAGATCGGCTTTTTCCGCAATCACGCGCGCCTGCAGGGCACGGACGTCGGTGGCGCCAACTTCTTCATTGATGTTCACGCCGTTTGGCTCACAGCCAATAGCAATCACGTTCGCACCCAGCTCGCGCAGTACATTTGGCGCAATGTGGTACGTCGCACCGTTGGCGCAATCCACCACGATTTTAAGCTCACTCAGGCTTAGCTCATTCGGGAAGGTGCCTTTGCAAAACTCGATATAGCGACCAGCAGCATCAACGATACGGGTAGCTTTACCCAGCTCAGCCGAATCTACACAGGTGATCGCTTTTTCCATTTCGGCTTCGATAGCTTCTTCAACGGCATCCGGCAGTTTAGTCCCGTCGATGGAGAAGAATTTAATCCCGTTGTCATAGTACGGGTTGTGCGAAGCAGAGATAACAATCCCGGCCTCAGCACGGAAAGCGCGAGTCAGATAAGCAACGGCAGGAGTTGGCATTGGGCCCGTGAAAGAGGCAGAAAGACCGGCAGCAGCCAGACCCGCTTCCAGCGCAGACTCCAGCATATAGCCAGAGATACGCGTATCTTTACCGATAATAATTTTACGTGAACCATGACGTGCCAGCACTTTACCTGCAGCCCACCCCAGTTTAAGGACAAAGTCAGGAGTAATGGGGGCGTCGCCTACGCGTCCGCGAATTCCATCAGTGCCAAAATATTTACGATTACTCATAGCGTTTTTTTTCCTTTGCAGACAATGTGGCTTCCACCACACGCATCGCTTCTACGGTTTCTTTGACGTCATGGACACGAACAATCTGCGCCCCCTGCATTGCGGCAATGACCGCGCACGCCAGACTGCCGCTCAGGCGTTCGGATGGCCCCACATTCAGCAGTTGGCCAATCATTGATTTTCGTGACATTCCAACCAGCAGCGGCAGATTAAAATGATGAAACTCCGCCAGACGTGCCAGTAATGTGTAGTTGTGGGTGAGATTTTTACCGAATCCGAACCCGGGGTCGAGCAACAATTTATCTTTTGTGATTCCAGCCCGTTCACAACGCGCTATTTGCTCAACAAAATAACGATTTACATCAGCAAAAACATCCTCGTATTTTGGTGCTTCCTGCATGGTTTTCGGCTGCCCCTGCATATGCATCAGGCAAACTGGCAATCCGGATTCCGCTGCAGCTTCCAGCGCTCCGGGTTCCGAGAGTGAGCGAATGTCATTAATGATATGTGCGCCGGCTCTGGCGCTTTCGCGAATCACTTCCGGTTTTGAGGTATCGACAGAAATCCACACTTCAAAACGCTGAGCAATCGCCTCCACCACCGGGATCACTCGCTGCAACTCTTCTTCGACGCTCACATCGGCAGCACCTGGACGCGTGGATTCACCACCCACATCAATGATAGTCGCCCCGGCGTTAATCATCAGGTTGGCGTGTTTCACCGCCTCAACCAGAGAATTGTGCGCCCCGCCATCGGAAAAAGAATCTGGCGTGACGTTCAAAATCCCCATGACATGTGGATGGCTGAGATCCAGTGAAGAACCCTGAGCAAAGAGTTTCATAGCTTTATCCCTGAAAAAATCTTGAATATGCAGATAAGAAAAACCCCGGAGCAAGCCCCAGGGTTTTCAATTAAAACACGGTCATCATCAACGATAACTTATTTGTCGCCCAGTTGCTCTGACATGGTGCCAGAGTCCGGCGCACGCGGTTCATCAACCGGACGCGGTGCGCTAGGCTTACCGGTGCTGCCAGAGTTGTTGTTAGAAGAACCCGGTTCTTCCCAACCCGCTGGCGGACGCACGTCGCGGCGAGCCATCAAATCGTCAATCTGCGGTGCATCGATGGTCTCATATTTCATGAGCGCATCTTTCATCGAGTGCAGAATATCCATGTTTTCATTCAACAGACGACGCGCACGGTCATAGTTACGTTCAATCAGCAGTTTAACTTCCTGATCGATAATGCGAGCCGTTTCATCGGACATATGTTTAGCTTTCGCCACAGAACGTCCCAGGAACACTTCGCCTTCTTCTTCAGCATACAGCAACGGTCCGAGTTTCTCGGAGAAGCCCCACTGAGTAACCATGTTACGCGCCAGATTCGTCGCGACCTTAATGTCGTTCGACGCACCGGTAGAAACGTGCTCAACACCGTAGATGATCTCTTCCGCCAGACGACCGCCGTACAGCGTGGAGATCTGGCTTTCCAGTTTCTGACGGCTGGCGCTAATTGCGTCGCCTTCAGGCAGGAAGAAGGTCACACCCAGTGCACGACCGCGCGGGATAATCGTCACTTTGTGCACCGGATCGTGTTCCGGTACCAGGCGACCGATAATCGCGTGGCCTGCTTCGTGGTACGCGGTAGATTCTTTCTGCGCTTCCGTCATCACCATGGAGCGACGTTCCGCACCCATCATGATTTTGTCTTTCGCTTTCTCGAACTCAACCATCGACACGACGCGCTTGTTGCCGCGAGCAGCAAACAGCGCCGCTTCGTTCACCAGGTTCGCGAGGTCCGCACCAGAGAAGCCTGGCGTACCACGTGCAATGATTGCCGCATCGATATCCGGAGACAGCGGTACGCGACGCATATGCACTTTCAGGATCTGTTCACGACCGCGAACGTCCGGCAGACCAACCACAACCTGACGGTCGAAACGGCCTGGACGCAACAGCGCAGGGTCAAGTACGTCCGGACGGTTAGTTGCCGCGATAACGATAATACCTTCGTTACCTTCGAAGCCGTCCATCTCAACCAGCATCTGGTTCAGCGTCTGCTCACGTTCATCGTGACCACCGCCCAGACCTGCGCCACGCTGGCGACCAACGGCGTCGATTTCATCGATAAAGATGATGCACGGTGCCGCTTTCTTGGCTTGTTCGAACATGTCACGCACACGAGATGCACCGACACCGACGAACATTTCCACGAAATCAGAACCGGAAATTGTGAAGAAAGGAACCTTCGCCTCACCTGCGATAGCTTTTGCCAGCAGAGTTTTACCTGTACCCGGAGGACCGACCATCAGGACGCCTTTCGGGATTTTACCGCCCAGCTTCTGGAAACGGCTCGGTTCGCGCAGATACTCAACCAGTTCAGCAACTTCTTCTTTTGCTTCGTCACAACCGGCAACGTCAGCAAAAGTGGTTTTGATCTGATCTTCCGTTAGCATGCGCGCTTTGCTCTTACCGAACGACATGGCACCTTTGCCACCACCGCCCTGCATTTGACGCATGAAGAAGATCCAGACACCAATCAGCAGCAGCATTGGGAACCAGGAAATGAAGATAGAAGCCAGCAGGCTCGGCTCTTCAGGCGGTTCGCCAACAACCTTGACGTTTTTGGTCAGCAGGTTATCAAGCAGCTTCGGATCGTTAACCGGAATGTAGGTCGTGTAACGGTTACTATCTTTCTTGGTAACGTTAATCTCACGTCCGTTGATCTTCGCTTCACGAACCTGGTCCTGATTGACCTCTTGCAGGAAGGTAGAGTAATCAACCTTACGGCCATTAGACTCGCTGGGCCCAAAGCTCTGGAATACTGACATCAGCACAACGGCAATGACCAGCCAGAGAATTAGGTTTTTCGCCATGTCACTCAAGGGATTAACCTCATATTACAACTGTGTTAAAAACAGCGTCAGGATACTCTATATCCAGTTTCTTTCAAACTTTCGTTTGAAATCTACCGGTTATGGTTTACGCCCGGTCGCTACAATATACACTTCACGCGAACGGGCGCGAGAAGAGTCCGGCTTACGAACTTTGACCTTCGTAAACAGGGAGCGAATCTCTCTTAGATACTCATCGAAGCCTTCGCCCTGGAACACCTTCACTACAAAACTACCACCTGGCGCTAATACATCACGAGCCATTCCAAGCGCCAGCTCTACCAGATACATGGCCCGGGGAATGTCCACCGCCGGTGTTCCACACATATTTGGCGCCATATCAGACATGACAACTTGTACTTTACTGTCACCTACGCGCTCAAGTAACGCTTTCAGGACTAATTCATCACGAAAGTCGCCCTGAAGGAAGTCCACACCAACGATTGGATCCATAGGTAAAAGATCGCAAGCGATAATGCGGCCAGTGTTGCCGATCTGCGTAACCGCATATTGCGACCAACCACCGGGTGCAGCACCGAGATCAACAATCGTCATCCCCGGTTTAAAAATTTTGTCACTTTGCTGTATTTCATCAAGTTTAAACCAGGCACGGGAACGTAACCCCTTTTTCTGCGCCTGTTGAACATATTTATCGCTAAAGTGTTCCTGAAGCCAGCGACTCGAGCTGGCAGAACGCTTTTTACCTGTCATTTCACATTCCCAAAGGGCAGTTCATCGTAACCAATGGTGTAAATTTCTACACAGCTATTTGGCGATATATGGGAGATGGCGGTAGAATGACCCGTTTTCAATCCCAACGTAAGCAAAAATATACGATGAATCTGAGTACTAAACAAAAACAGCACCTGAAAGGTCTGGCACATCCGCTCAAGCCTGTAGTTATGCTTGGCAACAATGGTTTGACCGAAGGGGTACTGGCCGAGATTGAACAAGCGTTAGAGCACCATGAACTTATCAAGGTGAAAATCGCCTCGGAAGATCGCGATACCAAAACCTTGATCGTGGAAGCTATCGTACGCGAAACCGGCGCCTGTAACGTACAGGTCATCGGCAAAACGCTGGTACTGTATCGCCCGACTAAAGAACGTAAAATCTCGCTGCCACGCTAAGAATATCCCAAAGTTGCACACGAAGTTTGTGTAAAACGCGGGATTTTCCGCTAGCAGGAGAGCAAAATGCCACGCTCTCTTCGTTGATAAAAGGCCGCTATGCGGCCTTTTTCCTTTCTTTACAATACATCAACATCTTGAGTATTGGGAAATTCTTACAGGTATTCGACCTTCGTCACTTCATATTCAACTTCACCGCCCGGCGTTTTGATAACCACCACGTCATCCTGCTCTTTGCCAATCAGGCCACGAGCGATAGGCGAGCTCACCGAAATCAGGTTCTGTTTAAAATCGGCTTCATCATCGCCGACAATACGCCAGGTCTGCTCTTCGTCGTTATCAAGATTCAGCACGGTAACCGTCGCACCGAAAACGACGCGGCCATTGTTCGGCATTTTAGTGACGTCGATAACCTGCGCGTTGGACAGTTTAGCTTCGATATCTTTGATGCGCCCTTCGCAGAACCCCTGTTGTTCACGCGCCGCGTGGTACTCCGCATTTTCTTTCAGGTCGCCATGCTCACGCGCATCTGCAATAGCGGCAATGATTTCAGGACGGCGCACAGATTTCAGAAAATCCAGCTCTTCGCGCAGTTTTTCAGCACCACGTAAGGTCATCGGGATAGCTTGCATTTGTTATACCTCTTGAACATTCCTGTAGGGGGCGGTTGCTCTCACCCCGGCTGCTAAGCACACTCTGGCATACGCCATGCCAGAGTCAGAAGCAAAAAAATACCGACCCGGGGCTCAGGGTCCCAGGTCAGCTACAATTCTCTATTTGATGATCATTTTACCCTGGAGTTCCCGATGGGTCATCGTTTACTTTTTGGGGCGTTGCGCCGTAGTATGACGGCCTGTTTCCAGGTTGTTAGCGCGAGATTATGCGATTTTCCAGATTTACCATTGGATTGACTGCCAGTATAGCGTTCAGCGTTCAGGCCGCGAACGTCGACGAGTATATCAATCAGCTCCCTGCCGGAGCCAACCTCGCCCTCATGGTACAGAAGGTTGGCGCACCTGCTCCTGCTATTGATTTTCATAGCCAGCAGATGGCACTCCCCGCCAGTACCCAGAAAGTGATCACCGCGCTGGCGGCATTGATTCAGCTCGGGCCTGACTTTCGTTTTACCACCACGCTTGAGACAAAAGGCAACGTGGAAGGCGGGGTATTAAAAGGTGACTTAGTGGCGCGATTTGGTGCCGATCCGACGCTAAAACGTCAGGATATCCGCAATATGGTGGCAACCCTGAAAAAATCAGGCGTGACGCAAATTGCCGGAAATGTCCTGATCGATACCTCTATTTTCGCCAGTCATGATAAAGCTCCTGGCTGGCCCTGGAACGACATGACGCAGTGTTTTAGCGCGCCGCCCGCAGCAGCCATTGTCGATCGTAACTGTTTCTCTGTTTCACTCTACAGCGCGCAAAAACCTAACGATCTCGCGTTTATCCGCGTGGCATCTTATTACCCGGTCACCATGTTCAGCCAGGTGCGAACTCTCGCTCGAGGCTCTGCCGAAGCGCAATATTGTGAACTGGACGTGGTGCCTGGCGATCTCAACCGCTTTACGTTGACCGGATGTCTGCCACAACGTGCCGATCCGCTGCCGCTGGCGTTCGCCATTCAGGACGGCGCCAGTTATGCCGGGGCGATTCTCAAAGATGAGCTAAAACAAGCAGGGATCACTTACAGCGGTACTCTGCTGCGCCAGACGCAGGTCAACACACCGGGAACCGTGGTCGCCAGTAAGCAGTCAGCGCCGCTGCATGACCTGCTTAAGATTATGCTGAAAAAATCGGACAACATGATTGCCGATACCGTTTTCCGCATGATTGGTCATGCGCGATTTAACGTGCCGGGCACCTGGCGAGCAGGTTCTGATGCCGTACGCCAGATTTTGCGTCAGCAAGCGGGCGTTGATATCGGCAACACGATTATTGCCGATGGTTCTGGACTCTCCCGCCATAACCTGATTGCTCCTGCGACCATGATGCAGGTACTGCAATATATTGCTCAGCACGATAACGAGTTGAACTTTATCACCATGTTGCCGCTGGCGGGCCATGATGGCTCTTTGCAATATCGTGCGGGTCTGCATCAGGCTGGTGTGGATGGCAAAGTATCGGCGAAGACAGGCTCTTTGCAGGGGGTCTATAACCTTGCGGGCTTTATCACTACGGCAAGCGGTCAACGTATGGCATTTGTGCAGTATTTGTCTGGTTATGCGGTAGAGCCGGCTGACCAACGTAATCGCCGAATTCCGCTAGTACGCTTCGAGAGCCGGTTGTACAAGGACATTTATCAGAATAACTAGATTTTGAAGATGGCGGATGGCGCTTGCGCTTATCCGGCCTACGCAAACTGGAAACAAAAACCCCGGCAGCATGGCCGGGGTTTTTAATGCGATTAACGCTTGTAGATGAACTCAACGCCTTCTTCGTCGTCTTCGTCCCAATCGTCATCCCAGTCATCTTCCGCTTCGTCTTCGACTTCAGCGAGCTGCTGGCGATGGTAATCATCCCACATGAACTCAACTTTCTCTGGCTGTTTCGCTTCTTCAGCCTGAACAATCGGGTTCTCGATGATAAAGGTCATCACATCCCAGCAAAGATCCTTCACGCCCAGCTGGCTGGCGGCAGAGATCAGATAATATTTACCTTCCCAGCCCAACGCTTCGGCGATCGCTTTCGCTTTCTCTTCCGCTGCAGACTTGTCCATCAAATCAATTTTGTTGAACACTAACCAGCGCGGTTTAGACGCCAGATCCTGACTGTATTTTTCCAGTTCGCCAATAATGATACGGGCGTTTTCTACCGGATCGGAACCGTCAATCGGATCGATATCGATGAGGTGCAGCAACACGCGGCAACGTTCCAGATGTTTCAGGAAGCGGATACCCAGACCAGCGCCTTCAGCCGCACCTTCAATCAGCCCCGGGATATCGGCAACCACGAAGCTCTTTTCATTGTCCATACGCACTACACCCAGGCTTGGTACCAGGGTGGTAAACGGATAATCAGCGACTTTCGGCTTCGCCGCAGATACTGCACGGATAAACGTCGATTTACCGGCGTTTGGCATACCCAGCATACCCACGTCTGCCAGCAGCATCAGCTCGAGCATCAGATCGCGCTTATCGCCCGGCGTCCCCATTGTTTTCTGACGCGGAGTACGGTTGACCGAGGATTTGAAACGGGTGTTACCCAGACCGTGCCAGCCGCCTTTAGCGACCATCAGACGCTGACCATGTTTAGTCATGTCGCCCATGGTTTCGCCCGTGCCCTGGTCGATAACACGTGTACCGACAGGCACTTTAATCGTGACATCTTTACCACGCTTACCGGTGCAATCACGACTCGCGCCATTCTGACCACGTTCCGCACGGAATGATTTTTCAAAACGGTAATCAATCAGCGTGTTCAGGTTCTCGTCGGCTTCCAGCCAAACGTCACCGCCATCACCGCCGTCACCACCGTCCGGACCGCCTTTTGGGATGTATTTTTCGCGGCGGAAGCTGACGCAACCATTACCGCCATCACCTGCAACGACCAGAATCGATGCTTCATCAACAAACTTCATTTTACTCTCCGTAAATCATTCGCCTGAGCGGGGTTGCGAAACCACCGTTTCATGCTTACGTAAACCGCCCCAAATTCGATGACCAATGGCGGAATACATCGCGCCCGCAACCACGATAAACGCACCGAGATAACCTAATAGGTTTAGCATCGGTCTGGCGAAGAAATCGGGCCAGGCCAGTGATAATAAATCTGAAAATAACAACGTAAACAGCGGTGTGAGCGTAATAATGGCACTCACCTGCGCCGCCTGCCAACGCGCCATCGCTTCCGCGAGAGCACCGTATCCTACCAGCGTATTCAGGCCGCAGAATACAAGGCATGCCAGCTGCCAGTCGCTGAGCTGCGTGATGACACCGGGTTTAGCCAGCGGCAATAACGCAATCGTACATAAAGTGTACAGCAAAAACAGGATCTGCGGTGATGCCAGCCGACGCAATAACACCTTTTGCGCGACCCCATAGCTCACCCAAACCATTGCCGCACCGACACCAAAGATAACGCCCCAGGTGTAATCGGTGAGCCGGGTAAAAATTTCGATCAGACTAGTATTAAAAAACAGGACCAGTCCGCTCAGAAGCATAATGGCGCCAATCACCTGCGTGCCGCGCATCTTTTCTTTCAGGATAAAGACGCTGGCGATCATCATACCAACCGGTGACAGTTGACCGATAACCTGCGAAGCCGTTGGGCTCAAATATTGCAAGGATGAACTAAACAGAATGAAGTTACCGAACAGCCCACCGGTAGCGATAGCCAGCAGTACCAGCCAACGCGCTTTGCGAAAAATACGCAATGGAGGGAGCTTTTTTTTAACCGCAAGAATAGCGCCAAGGCCAATACTTGCCATTAAAAAACGGTAAAACACCACGGTAGGAGGCTCCATCACCTCCAGCACTTGCTTCATTGCTATTGGCAAAGCCCCCCAACATACTGCCGTTGTGAGTGCTAACAGAATACCAATGCCTGCCTGCTGCTTCATACCGTATTCCCTGCAAGGGCTCGTTTCCGGGTTGTCACGGCGCGACGAGCGTATTTACCGGCCGTCGAATGTAAAAAGCCCCGCAACGTGTTGCGGGGCTTTTATCCGTTACCGGGACGCGAAAAACTTATTCAGCAACGATGCTGATGAATTTACGGTTTTTCGGGCCTTTCACTTCAAATTTCACTTTACCGTCTGCTTTAGCAAACAGAGTGTGGTCTTTGCCGCAACCAACGTTGGAGCCAGCGTGGAATTTAGTACCACGTTGACGAACGATGATGCTACCAGCCAGAACTGTTTCACCGCCGAAGCGTTTTACGCCCAGACGTTTAGCTTCTGAATCGCGACCGTTACGAGTCGAGCCGCCAGCCTTTTTATGTGCCATTTAATCTGCTCCCCTTAACTTAAGCGCTGATGCCAGTGATTTTCACATCAGTGAACCACTGACGATGGCCCTGCTGCTTACGGTAGTGTTTACGACGACGAAACTTAACAATTTTAACTTTCTCGCCACGACCGTGAGCAACAACTTCAGCTTTGATAACGCCGCCATCAACGAAAGGAACGCCGATTTTGACTTCTTCACCGTTTGCGATCATCAGAACTTCAGCGAATTCAACAGATTCGCCAGTTGCGATGTCCAGCTTTTCCAGGCGAACGGTCTGACCTTCGCTTACTCGGTGTTGTTTACCACCACTTTGGAAAACCGCGTACATAAAAAACTCCGCTTCCGCGCACACCTTTTTGATGATTCAGAGTGCGCTATAAATATTCACAATAGGGCGCGAATATTACGCAAAACGCGAGCCTTTGACAAGTGCTACCGTCAATACATGAAGAAAAAAAACACAACACGTACGGTAACGTTTATCTACGGCGTTTTTTCAGTACAATCAGCATATATTTATAACCCTAAACCCGACGTTACCTTTTCATACAGTAAGGTAATCGGGGCGAGAAGCCCGGCTTTTGCGATGAATTTAGAAAAAATCAATGAGTTAACCGCGCAAGATATGGCGGGGGTCAATGCGACAATCCTTGAACAGCTCAATTCCGACGTCCAGTTGATCAATCAACTGGGGTACTACATCGTTAGCGGCGGCGGAAAACGCATTCGCCCAATGATCGCCGTACTCGCCGCGCGTGCCGTTGGCTACCAGGAAAATGCACACGTTACGATTGCGGCCCTGATCGAGTTTATCCACACCGCGACCCTGTTACACGACGATGTTGTGGATGAATCTGACATGCGTCGCGGGAAAGCCACGGCGAATGCGGCCTTTGGTAATGCGGCCAGCGTGCTGGTCGGCGATTTTATCTATACCCGTGCTTTTCAGATGATGACCAGCCTCGGTTCGCTGAAAGTGCTGGAAGTCATGTCGAAAGCGGTCAACGTCATCGCCGAAGGTGAAGTCTTACAGTTGATGAATGTCAACGATCCGGACATCACCGAAGAAAACTATATGCGCGTCATCTACAGTAAGACCGCGCGTTTGTTTGAGGCAGCGGCCCAATGCTCTGGCATTCTGGCTGGTTGCAGCGAAGAACAAGAGAAAGGATTGCAGGATTACGGCCGTTATCTCGGTACAGCTTTCCAGTTAATTGACGATTTGCTGGATTACAGCGCAGATGGCGAGCAACTGGGTAAAAACGTTGGTGATGACCTCAACGAAGGCAAACCTACGCTGCCGCTGCTGCATGCCATGCGCCACGGTACGCCAGAACAAGCGCAAATGATCCGCCAGGCCATTGAGCAAGGTAATGGCCGTCACCTTCTGGAGCCGGTTCTGGAAGCGATGAACGCCTGTGGTTCTCTGGAGTGGACTCGCCAACGTGCAGAAGAAGAGGCTGATAAAGCCATCGCTGCGTTACAGGTGCTACCAGATACGCCGTGGAGAGAAGCGCTGATTGGTCTGGCGCATATCGCCGTACAGCGCGACCGTTAATTCCTTCCAGCCCCCTCCTTTATCATCCCGTGCCTTGCACGGGATGTTCTTATAAACTCCAATAACAAATATAACCCTCCTAAAAACAACAAATAACCTTGATATATTCTGAATGTACACGCTCTTTAAGTGAACATTTTAGAACATTCATTCTCCGGGCGTTATAGTGTTGCCACAACCGATCGTGGAACCGTAAGTCGTTAACCAAAGGAGAGATGAATTTATGGAAAGCAAGCTGATTGACTGGCATCCGGCCGACATCATCGCCGGACTGCGCAAGAAAGGAACCTCAATGGCCGCTGAATCACGTAAGAATGGGTTGAGCTCATCAACGCTGGCCAATGCGTTAACCCGGCCATGGCCAAAAGGTGAGTTGATTATCGCCCGGGCACTGGGAACTGATCCCTGGGTGATTTGGCCGTCACGCTATCACGATGCCAAAACGCATGAGTTCATTGACAGAACGCGGATGATGAGGAGTCGCAGAGAGAAACAGAATCCGGAATGAACATTGAGCAGTAACCCCCGGCCAACTGAACTGGGGGTTACAAGAGACGTAGACGATTACTCGCCTTTCACGCGCTCAATGTTTGCGCCCAGCGCGCGCAGCTTATCTTCGATACGCTCATAGCCGCGATCGATATGATAAATACGGTCGACTACCGTCGTCCCTTCAGCAATACATCCTGCGAGGACCAGGCTTGCGGATGCACGCAGATCGGTCGCCATAACCTGTGCGCCAGAGAGCGTTTCCACGCCGTGGCAAATCACAGTATTGCTTTCGATTTCTGCATGAGCGCCCATACGGCTCAGCTCAGGCACATGCATAAAGCGGTTCTCAAACACGGTTTCCGTGATGAAGCCCGTCCCTTCTGCCACCAGGTTCAGCAGCGTGAACTGAGCCTGCATATCGGTTGGGAACGCCGGATGCGGCGCAGTGCGCACATTGACCGCTTTCGGACGTTTACCGTGCATATCGAGGCTTATCCAGTCGTCGCCGACTTCGATATCCGCCCCCGCATCACGCAGCTTCGCCAGAACGGCATCCAGCGTGTCTGGCTGTGCATTACGGCAGATGATTTTGCCACGAGAAATTGCCGCGGCGACCAGGAAGGTACCGGTTTCGATACGGTCTGGCAGAACGCGGTAAACGCCGCCACCAAGACGTTCTACGCCTTCGATAGTAATGCGATCGGTACCCTGACCGGTGATCTTCGCACCCAGCGCAATCAGGAAATTCGCGGTATCGACAATTTCCGGCTCACGTGCGGCGTTTTCGATGATGGTCGTGCCTTCGGCAAGCGTTGCTGCGCACATGATAGTAACAGTCGCACCGACGCTTACTTTGTCCATGACGATGTGCGCGCCTTTCAGGCGGCCATCAACGGACGCTTTCACATAGCCTTCTTCGAGCTTGATTGTCGCGCCTAACTGCTCCAGACCGGTAATGTGCAGGTCAACCGGACGCGCACCAATGGTGCAGCCGCCCGGCAGTGAAACCTGACCCTGGCCAAAGCGAGCAACCAGCGGCCCGAGCGCCCAGATGGACGCACGCATGGTTTTCACCAGATCGTACGGCGCACAGAAAACGTTCACGTCGCGCGCATCAATGTGCACCGAACCATTACGTTCAACTTTCGCACCCAGCTGGCTCAGCAGCTTCATTGAGGTGTCAACGTCCTTAAGTTTCGGGACGTTTTGGATCTCTACAGGTTCTTCAGCCAGCAGCGCCGCAAACAGGATCGGCAGTGCAGCATTTTTAGCGCCTGAAATTGTGACTTCGCCCTGGAGCTTGGTTGGCCCCTGAACACGAAATTTATCCATTATTCTGTTCTCTGTTAAGAATTTATCTTCGCTACCGGCACATCACCCGTAGCTCAAAAACCGTTAAGTTTGCGATCGCGCGCCCATTCTGCTGGGGTAAAGGCCTTAATCGACACGGCATGAATGCGGTTGTCCGCAATGTACTCCATCAACGGGCCATAGACTGTTTGCTGCTTCTTGACCCGGCTCATGCCTTCAAACATCTCACCCACGGCAATAACCTGAAAGTGACTGCCGTCGCCAGAAACGTGGACTTCCTGGAGGGAGAGTGCATTCATCAGCACGCTCTGAATTTCATTATTTTCCATGGGCTCTTCATTCGTCAGATAGTGAAAACAGCCCAACATCTTAGAGCAAAGTGGCGCTGTCATAAATAAGCAAAAAGCCTCGCTGATAAATCAGACAAGGCTTTAGAGGCAGATCCCTCGCAGAGGGGTTACTGGATGACGGCACAAGCCCTTATCCGGCCTGAAAAAATTAACGCGGAAGAACGTCGTCAGGCAAATTGTAAAGCTGCGCCAGCGTGTACACTTTATCGTTAACGCCAGCGAGCGAAACACTGTTCCCCTGCTGCTTGCCCTGATTAATCAGGTGCAGCAGTAATGCCAGACCACCGGTATCGACCCGGGAAACCTGGTTCAGGTCGATGCAGGATACTCCCTTCATCGCCTCAACTCGTGCATCCCATAATGGATTTAATACGTCCTGATCCAGCTCGCCCACCAGCACCAGCTTGTCGCCTTCACGCGTCCAGGTGAGTGATTGCGTCATTATTTTTTCTCTTCCAGAGTAATTTTCTGCTGAGAAATTGATTTCAACTGAGCAGTCAGGCCATCAATACCTTTCGTACGCAGCAGGTCGCTCCACTCATTTTGTTTGGTGGTGATCATACTTACGCCTTCAGCAATCATGTCATACGCCTGCCAGTTACCGGTCTGAGAATTTTTACGCCACTGGAAATCCAGACGCACCGGAGGACGACCGTTTGGATCGATGATAGTTACGCGGATAGGAACGATAGTCGCATCGCCCAGCGGCTGCTCTGGGGCAATCTGATAGGTCTGGCCATGGTACATCGCCAGCGCCTGACCGTAAGCCTGCTTCAGATATTCACGGAATGCGGCGAAATAGGCGTCACGCTGAGCGGGAGTGGCATCTTTGTAGTAACGGCCCAGTACCAGCGCGCCAGCATATTTAACCTGCACATAAGGCAACAGTTCCTGATCGACAACCTGACGCAGGTAATCCGGGTTGGAACGAATTTTAGGTTGTTCGTTCTTCAGACGGTCAAACGTCTTCTGCGCGGCCTCATTCATCAGTTTATACGGATTCGTCTGGTCCGCTGCGGTTGCCGCGCTAAGTGGGGCAATGACAAGCATAGCCACCATCATCAATCGTTTAAACATACGTCGATTCTCCTGAGATTATTTCGTTGCGCCCGCAGGCGTAGTGGCTTCATTATTGCCTTCAGTTGCGGCTGGCGCATCGCCAGAATTCTTATTGTCGTCACCTTTACTGTTGCTGTTGTAAAGGAACTGACCAATCATATCCTCCAGTACCATCGCAGATTTCGTGTCCTGAATCGTACTGCCATCTTTGAGGATAGACGTTCCCAACTCAGGATCTTCAAAACCCACGTTCAGTGCCAGATACTGCTCGCCCAGCAGACCGGAAGTACGGATGCTCAGAGAACTGGTGTCAGGAATATGGTTAAAACGCGATTCGATTTCCAGCGTCACGCGCGGCAGGTACGTTTTCGGATCTAACGAGATGTCCGCTACGCGTCCAACGACGACCCCGCCAATCCGCACCGGAGAACGCTCTCTCAGGCCGCCGATGTTATCAAAAGTCGCATAAATCGTATAAGTCGGCTCAGTACGCATGGAGGTAACGTTCGCCGCCTTCAGGCAGACAAACAGCGCAGCCAACAGCGCCACCAGCAGGAATAACCCGACCCAAATTTCATTTTTTTTCGTTTGCATGAACTCAATTCCCAAACATCAGTGCGGTCAGCACAAAATCCAGCCCCAGAACGGCAAGAGAGGCGTGCACAACGGTGCGTGTCGTTGCCCGGCTAATCCCGGCAGAGGTCGGGATCGCATCATAACCATCGAACAATGCAATCCATGTGACCGTAATGGCGAACACCACGCTCTTAATCAGACAGTTGACCAGGTCCAGACGCCAGTCGACGGCATTTTGCATAGCCGACCAGAAAAAGCCGGCATCAATACCTTTCCAGCTTACGCCAACCAGTGAACCACCCCAGATCCCCACGGCGACAAATATAATCGTCAGCAGCGGCAATGAAATGACACCGGCCCAAAAACGTGGAGAGATCACCCGGCGCAGTGGATCGACGGCCATCATTTCCAGACTGGAAAGCTGCTCGGTCGCTCGCATCAGACCAATCTCTGCAGTTAAGGCCGAACCGGCCCGCCCAGCGAACAACAGTGCCGCAACCACCGGCCCCAGCTCACGTAGCAATGACAGCGCCACCAGCATACCGAGGCTGGTTTCCGCGCTGTAGGTCGTCAGCACCAGGTATCCCTGCAATCCCAGCACCATACCGATGAACACGCCTGAAACAATAATGATCAGCATCGATAAGACGCCGACATTATAGAGCTGGCGTATCAGCAGCGGCGCATGTTTGCGAAACTCCGGTTTGCCGACAACCGCATTGAACAACATTAATCCGGCTCGCCCGAACGTCCTGAGGGTTTTTATTCCCCGATGTCCGAGTGATGCCAGCGCATTTAACAACATGGGTGGCTTAACTCCCTGTTTAGAGTAAATCGATATGGTAGTCACCCGCCGGGTAACGGAACGGAACCGGTCCATCGGCAATGCCGTCGAGGAACTGACGCACTCGCGGATCGGCATTTTCTTGCAGCGCCTGAGCACTACCGTAGGCCACAATTTTTTTGTCCGCCATTATATAGGCGTAATCCGCAATACTCAGCACCTCTGGCACATCATGAGAAACCACCACACAGGTGACGCCCAGTGCGCTGTTCAGTTCTGAAATCAGCTTCACCAGCACGCCCATGGTAATGGGATCCTGGCCAACGAACGGCTCATCAAACATAATGAGGTCAGGCTCCAGCGCGATAGCACGCGCTAACGCAGCGCGACGCGCCATCCCACCGGATAATTCAGAAGGCATTAGTTTTGCCGCGCCCCGCAGCCCGACGGCCTCGAGTTTCATCATTACCGTGCTTTTCAACAGCGGCGCAGGTAGCGTTGTATGTTCGCGCAACGGATATGCGACGTTGTCAAACACGTTCATGTCGGTAAACAGCGCACCAGACTGAAACAGCATGCTCATACGCTTACGCACGGTAAATAAACGCGAACGGGACATGGCTGGGACGTTTTCGCCGTCAAACAGGATCTCGCCCTTATTCGGGGAGATTTGTCCGCCAATCAGACGCAGCAGCGTCGTTTTGCCGATGCCTGATGGCCCCATGATCGCCGTCACCTTACCACGCGGCACCGTCAGGGAAATATTATCAAAGATGCAGCGGTCACCTCGGGAAAAGCTGACATCGCGCATATCGACTAGATTCGCCACAGACTGACCCATTGATTCATCCTTTACTATTGCCTCGTTGATCGAAGAGTTTGGCGCTCAATTTAGCCCTGAACCCAACATATTTACAGATTATTGCCTGTCCTGGTTAGCGAAAGCTGGCATTTGTTTTACTTTTTAGCCGCATAAAGTCAAAATTAAGACTTCGTTACGGCTTCCAGAAACCCTTCAAGTGGACCGGCGAGTATACCTGAAGAAAGGACTTTAGATGCTTTTAGCGACGGCGCTGTTAATAATTGGTTTACTTCTGGTGGTCTACGGCGCCGACCGTCTGGTGTTTGCCGCATCCATTTTATGTCGAAACTTCGGTATTCCCCCCATCATTATCGGGATGACCGTGGTCAGCATTGGTACATCGTTACCCGAGATCATCGTCTCCGTTGCCGCGTCAATGAACGGGCAACTCGATTTAGCCGTCGGTACCGCCATTGGCTCTAACATCACCAACATCTTGCTTATTCTTGGCTTGTCGGCGCTGATTCATCCTTTTACCGTGCATTCTGATGTTCTGCGTCGCGAATTACCGCTAATGTTACTGGTAAGTATTTTAGCCGCATCAGTTCTGTATGACGGGCAGTTGAGCCGCAGTGACGGTTTCTTTCTTCTGCTTCTGGCCGTGCTATGGCTGCTATTCATTGTTAAAATCGCCCGTCTGGCCGAACGACAAGGCAATGACAGCCTGACCCGCGAGCAGGTAGCTGAGCTTCCCCGCGAAGGCGGGCTACCCGTCGCATTTTTGTGGTTGGGTATTGCGCTGATTATTATGCCAATGGCCACGCGTATGGTAGTGGATAACGCTACTGTACTGGCGAACTACTTCGCCATGAGCGAACTCACCATTGGGCTGACGGTAGTCGCCATTGGTACCAGCCTGCCGGAACTGGCAACGGCTATTGCGGGTCTGCGTAAAGGTGAAAACGATATTGCCGTCGGCAACATTATCGGCGCGAACATTTTTAATATTGTTATCGTGCTCGGGCTGCCCGCCTTGATTACACCGGGCGAGGTCAATCCGATGGCCTTCGTCCGTGACTACAGCGTTATGCTGCTGGTGAGCGTTATATTTGCATTACTCTGCTGGCGACGTTCGCGCCAGATTGGTCGCGGTGCGGGTGCGCTGCTGACCAGCGGTTTTATCATATGGCTGGCGATGCTGTATTGGTTATCGCCAATTCTCGTTGGATAACTGGAAACGCATTATGTCGCACTTAGAGTTGCAACCGGGTTTTGACTTTCAGCAAGCAGGCAAGGAAGTCCTGGCAATTGAACGTGAAGGCCTGGCGGAGCTTGATCAGTACATCAACCAAAATTTTACCCTCGCCTGTGAGAAAATATTCAGTTGCCCGGGTAAGGTTGTGGTGATGGGGATGGGGAAATCCGGTCATATCGGGCGGAAAATGGCGGCCACGTTTGCCAGCACCGGCACGCCCTCTTTTTTCGTACACCCCGGCGAAGCCGCACATGGCGATCTGGGTATGGTTTCGCCGCAGGATGTGGTCATCGCCATCTCTAATTCCGGTGAATCCAATGAGATAGCGGCGTTGATCCCTGTGTTAAAACGTCTTCACGTACCGCTTATCTGCATGACCGGTCGTCCGGAAAGCAGCATGGCGCGTGCGGCAGATGTGCATCTGTGTGTTAAAGTGCCTAAAGAAGCCTGCCCGTTAGGTCTGGCACCGACCAGCAGCACGACCGCAACGCTGGTGATGGGCGATGCGCTTGCCGTGGCATTATTAAAAGCGCGTGGCTTTACTGCAGAAGATTTTGCGTTATCTCATCCCGGCGGCGCTCTGGGCCGTAAGCTTTTGCTGCGCGTTAACGATATTATGCATACGGGTGATGAGATCCCGCATGTAAATAAAAGCGCTAGCCTGCGTGACGCTCTGGTTGAAATCACGCGTAAAAATCTCGGCATGACCGTCATTTGCGATGATGCCATGAAGATTGACGGTATTTTTACCGATGGCGATTTACGTCGCGTCTTCGATATGGGCGTTGATGTCCGCCAGTTAGGCATTGCCGATGTGATGACCCCAGGAGGCATTCGCGTGCGTCCGGGCATTCTTGCCGTCGATGCCCTGAACTTAATGCAGTCCCGCCATATCACCTCGGTAATGGTTGCTGATGGCGACCAGTTACTCGGTGTGTTACATATGCATGATCTGCTGCGTGCAGGTGTAGTGTAAGAAACTCAAGGATAAACAAAATGAGTAAAGCAGGTGCGTCGCTTGCGACCTGTTATGGACCCGTCAGCGCAGACGTTATCACCCGGGCAGAAAACATCCGTTTGCTGATCCTGGATGTGGATGGCGTGCTGTCTGATGGTCTGATTTATATGGGTAATAACGGTGAAGAGCTGAAGGCATTTAACGTCCGCGATGGTTACGGCATTCGCTGTGCGCTCACTTCCGGTATTGAGGTTGCCATTATTACCGGACGAAAGGCTAAACTTGTAGAAGATCGCTGTACCACATTGGGGATCACGCACCTGTATCAGGGACAGTCAGATAAACTGGTCGCCTTTAGCGATCTACTGAACAAACTGGCGGTCGCGCCCGAAAATGTCGCCTACGTTGGCGACGATCTGATCGACTGGCCGGTGATGGCACAAGTGGGATTAAGCGTGGCGGTGGCGGATGCTCACCCTTTGCTGATCCCGCGGGCAGATTATGTCACCCGTATTGACGGGGGACGCGGCGCTGTGCGTGAAGTCTGCGATTTATTACTGCTGGCGCAGGGCAAACTGGACGAGGCCAAAGGGCAATCGATATGAGCAAAACCAGACGTTGGGTTATCATTCTACTGTCGCTGGCTGTCCTTGTGATGATTGGTATTAATCTGGCAGACAAAGACGACACCACTCAGGCTGTCGTCAATAACAATGAGCCAACCTATAAGAGCGAACATACTGATACCCTCGTGTATAGCCCGGAAGGCGCGCTGAGCTATAACTTGATCGCGCAACACGTTGAATATTATTCAGAACAAGCGGTTTCCTGGTTTACTCAACCGGTATTAACCACGTTTGATAAGGATAAAGTACCGACCTGGTCGATCAAGGCAGATAAAGCCAAATTGACCAACGATCGCATGCTGTATCTGTACGGCCATGTTGAAGTCAACGCTCTGGTGCCTGACTCTCAACTACGCAGAATTACCACCGATAACGCGCAGATTAACCTGGTGACACAAGACGTCACTTCCGATGATCTTGTCACGTTATATGGCACAACATTTAACTCCAGCGGACTGAAGATGCGCGGTAACTTACGCAGCAAGAACGCCGAGCTGATTGAAAAGGTTAGAACCTCATATGAAATTCAAAACAAACAAACTCAGCCTTAACCTTATGCTTGCCAGCACACTTCTGGCCGCCAGCATTCCGGCATTTGCCGTCACCGGCGATACCGAGCAGCCGATCCATATTGAGTCTGACACGCAGTCGCTCGATATGCAGGGCAATGTTGTCACCTTTACTGGCAACGTGGTGATGACTCAGGGCACCATCAAAATTAACGCCGATAAAGTCGTTGTGACCCGCCCTGGTGGCGAACAGGGCAAAGAGATTATTGATGGCTACGGTAATCCCGCAACCTTCTACCAGATGCAGGACAACGGTAAACCGGTTAAAGGTCGCGCCTCACACATGCACTATGAACTGGCGAAGGATCTCGTCATCCTGACCGGTAACGCCTACCTGGAACAACTCGATAGCAACATTACCGGTGATAAGATCACCTATCTGGTAAAAGAGCAGAAAATGCAGGCCTTCAGCGAGAAAGGCAAGCGCGTCACCACCGTTCTGGTTCCGTCGCAGTTGCAGGACAAAAACAAGGCCAAGGCTCCGGCAGAGAAAAAAGGTAACTGATTCGTTATGGCAACATTAACTGCAAAGAACCTTGCAAAAGCCTATAAAGGCCGCCGCGTGGTGGAAGATGTCAGTCTGACCGTCAACTCCGGGGAGATAGTCGGTCTGCTCGGTCCTAACGGCGCGGGCAAGACGACGACCTTTTACATGGTGGTCGGCATTGTCCCGCGCGATGCGGGCAACATTATCATTGATGACGAAGATATCAGCCTGCTGCCTTTGCATGCGCGCGCACGTCGCGGCATTGGCTACTTACCGCAGGAAGCGTCAATTTTTCGCCGCTTGAGCGTGTTTGATAACCTGATGGCGGTGCTGCAGATTCGTGACGATCTGACCAGCGAGCAGCGGGAAGATCGCGCCAACGAACTGATGGAAGAATTCCACATCGAACACCTGCGTGACAGCATGGGACAGTCGCTATCCGGTGGCGAACGACGCCGCGTGGAGATCGCCCGCGCGTTGGCCGCTAATCCGAAATTTATCCTGCTGGATGAACCGTTTGCCGGTGTTGACCCGATTTCGGTTATTGATATCAAACGGATCATCGAACACCTGCGCGACAGCGGGCTTGGCGTGCTGATTACCGACCACAACGTCCGCGAAACGCTGGCAGTGTGTGAGCGCGCCTACATCGTGAGTCAGGGCCACCTGATCGCGCACGGTACGCCAACAGAAATACTGCAGGATGAGCACGTGAAGCGCGTATACCTTGGGGAAGACTTCAGACTCTGATAGGGTAGAAGACTTCACGTCACCGCAGGAGAGAATAACTCTGAACATGAAGCAAGGTTTGCAACTCAGGCTTAGCCAACAACTGGCGATGACGCCTCAGCTACAACAGGCTATCCGTCTGTTGCAGCTGTCCACGCTGGAACTTCAGCAAGAACTTCAGCAAGCGCTGGAAAGTAACCCACTGCTCGAGCAAACCGATCTTCACGACGAAATTGATACCCAGGAAAAACAGGACAGCGAATCACTCGACACTGCAGATGCTCTTGAACAAAAAGAGATGCCAGAAGAGCTGCCGCTTGACGCCAGCTGGGATGAAATTTACACCGCCGGTACGCCTTCGGGTACCAGCGGGGATTACATCGACGACGAACTGCCTGTGTATCAGGGTGAGACCACGCAATCGCTGCAGGATTACCTGATGTGGCAAGTGGAGCTGACCCCGTTCTCAGATACCGATCGCGCTATTGCGACATCCATTGTTGATGCGGTAGACGAAACCGGTTATCTCACCGTAACTCTGGACGATATTCTCGAAAGCATGGGCGATGACGACATCGGTATGGATGAAATCGAAGCCGTGCTTAAACGCGTTCAGCGTTTTGATCCCGTGGGCGTAGCGGCCAAAGATCTCCGCGACTGCTTACTGATCCAACTTTCACAGTTTGATAAAGCCACGCCGTGGCTGGAAGAAGCGTCCCTGATCATCAGCGATCACCTCGATCTGCTAGCCAACCATGACTTCCGCACGCTAATGCGCGTGACCCGACTGAAAGAAGAGGTGCTGAAAGAGGCCGTTAACCTTATTCAGTCTCTGGACCCAAGACCCGGGCAGTCTATCCAGACCGGTGAGCCAGAGTACGTCATTCCAGATGTACTGGTGCGTAAGCATAACGATCGCTGGGTGGTCGAACTCAACGGCGACAGCATTCCACGGCTGCAGATTAACCAGCACTACGCCGCCATGTGCAACAGCGCGCGCAACGATGCCGACAGCCAGTTTATTCGTAGTAATCTGCAGGATGCGAAGTGGCTGATTAAAAGCCTGGAAAGCCGCAATGATACGCTGCTGCGCGTCAGCCGCTGCATCGTTGAACAGCAGCAAGCCTTCTTTGAGCAAGGCGAAGAGTTTATGAAACCGATGGTGCTGGCGGATATCGCCCAGGCCGTCGAGATGCATGAATCGACCATTTCCCGAGTGACCACGCAAAAGTATCTGCACAGTCCGCGCGGCATTTTTGAATTGAAGTATTTCTTTTCCAGTCACGTTAACACTGAAGGCGGAGGCGAAGCCTCATCCACGGCGATCCGTGCGCTGGTGAAGAAATTAATTGCTGCGGAAAACCCCGCGAAACCGCTGAGCGACAGCAAGTTAACCTCTATATTGTCAGAACAGGGTATCATGGTGGCACGCCGCACCGTTGCGAAGTACCGAGAGTCTTTATCCATTCCGCCGTCTAACCAGCGCAAACAGCTGGTCTGACCCAACCGATAAGGAAGACACTATGCAGCTCAACATCACTGGAAACAACGTCGAAATCACGGAAGCCCTGCGCGATTTTGTTAATACAAAATTCGCCAAGCTCGAACAATATTTCGACCGGATTAATCAGGTCTATATTGTGTTGAAAGTGGAGAAGGTTACACATATCTCGGACGCAACACTGCATGTGAACGGTGGCGAAATTCATGCCAGTGCGGAAGGTCAGGATATGTACGCCGCCATTGACGGTTTAATTGATAAACTGGCTCGGCAATTAACAAAACATAAAGATAAACTGAAACAGCACTAACTTGTCCGGGCAGTTAGCGGGTGCAGGACGGCCTGTTGTGTAGCACAACAGGCCATTTGTACAGTTAGCGCTTAGGTGAAATTATGACAAATAACGATACGACTCTACAACTGAGCAATGTTCTTAACCAGGAATGTACACGCGCGGCAGTTCACTGCCAAAGCAAGAAACGCGCACTGGAAATCATCAGTGAACTGGCGGCAAAGCAGCTCAGCTTGCCTTCTCAGTTGGTATTTGAAGCTATTTTAACGCGTGAAAAAATGGGTAGTACCGGCATCGGGAATGGTATTGCTATCCCGCACGGAAAGCTCGAAGAAGACACGATGCGCGCAGTGGGCGTGTTTGTGCAACTTGAAACGCCTATCGCTTTTGACGCCATCGATAATCAACCCGTCGATCTGCTTTTCGCTCTGCTGGTACCGGCGGACCAAACCAAGACGCATTTGCATACGTTGTCACTGGTCGCCAAACGTCTGGCAGATAAAACAATCTGCCGTCGCCTGCGCGCCGCACAGAGTGACCAGGAGTTGTATCAAATCATCACGGACACCGAAGGTGGACAGGATGAAGCATAACAGCCCAATGGCATCCTTTTTTGTCGTTGTGAGGAGAAACAGTACATGGTACTGATGATCGTCAGCGGTCGTTCGGGGTCAGGCAAATCTGTCGCCTTGCGTGCGCTGGAAGATATGGGTTTTTACTGCGTGGATAACCTTCCCGTAGTGCTGTTGCCCGATCTGGCTCGTACTCTGGCCGATCGCCAGATTTCTGCAGCCGTCAGCATTGATGTGCGCAACATGCCTGAGTCCCCGGAGATTTTCGAGCAGGCAATGAACAATCTGCCTGAAGGCTTCTCACCACAGCTGCTGTTCCTTGACGCCGATCGGAACACCCTGATTCGTCGCTACAGCGACACGCGTCGCCTGCACCCACTCTCCAGCAAGAACTTATCTCTGGAAAGCGCTATCGATAAGGAAAGCGACCTGCTGGAGCCCTTGCGCTCTCGCGCTGACCTGATCGTTGATACCTCCGAAATGTCCGTGCACGAACTGGCGGAAATGTTGCGTACCCGACTGCTGGGCAAACGCGAACGCGAATTGACGATGGTATTCGAATCCTTTGGTTTCAAACACGGCATTCCCATTGACGCGGATTACGTGTTTGACGTGCGTTTCCTGCCTAACCCACACTGGGATCCGAAGCTGCGCCCGATGACCGGTCTTGACCGACCCGTCGCCGCCTTCCTCGACAGGCACACAGAAGTACACAATTTTATCTACCAGACGCGCAGCTATCTTGAGCTATGGTTACCCATGCTGGAAACCAACAACCGCAGCTACCTCACCGTAGCCATCGGCTGTACCGGCGGGAAACACCGTTCGGTGTATATTGCAGAGCAGCTGGCAGACTATTTCCGCTCACGCGGTAAAAACGTGCAGTCACGCCATCGTACGCTGGAAAAACGTAAATCATGACCGTGAAGCAAACTGTTGAAATCACGAACAAGCTGGGCATGCATGCCCGCCCAGCAATGAAACTGTTTGAACTGATGCAGGGCTTTGAAGCAGAAGTTTTGCTGCGTAATGATGAAGGAACGGAAGCCGAGGCAAACAGCGTTATCGCTCTGCTGATGCTGGATTCCGCTAAAGGGCGTCAGATTGAAGTCGAAGCCACGGGTCCACAGGAAGTTGAAGCCCTGGCAGCAGTAATTGCGCTATTTAATTCAGGGTTTGACGAAGATTAGTCGAGTGCAGAGTTACCGTTTCAGCACCTGGCCAATAGGCCGGATAAGGCGTTTAAGCCCTCTTCCGGCAATAACCCCGCTAATACAGCTTATTTTCCCGCATGAACGACTCACCGCCTAACTGGCGCATTTGGCGCATAATCCACGCCTGACGGCTACGCACATAACCAGAAGGCGCATTCGCCTTAAAACGCAAAGGATTGGGCAATACCGCCGCCAGCAAGGCCGCTTCAGACAGACTCAACCGACTGGCTGGCTTATGGAAATAGCGCTGCGCCGCCGCCTCCACGCCGAAAACCCCATCGCCAAACTCAGCAATGTTCAGGTAAACGGTCAGAATACGTTTCTTGCTCCAGACGGTTTCCATACCCAGCGTAAGCCCGGCTTCGAGGCCTTTACGCACCCAGCTACGCCCATCCCACAGAAAGAGGTTTTTTGCCGTCTGTTGCGATAAGGTCGACGCCCCGCGGATACGGTTTTCATTACGTTCGTTGTGCGCCAGCGCTTTCTCTATGGCGGAGACATCGAATCCCCAGTGCTCGGGAAACTTCTGGTCCTCTGCGGCAATGACAGCCAGTCCCATCCACACAGAGATCTCATCCATGCTCACCCAGTCCGAGTGCGCCACATAACCAAAATCACCGGACAGCCATGCGCCCAGTTGCCGTTCAACCATTACCGCAGAGAAAGGTACAGGCATCACGCTGAAAAGTGCGATGCCCCCGCCCCAGAATACGGCGAGGACAATGACCGCCCGCAGAAAGATACGTCGCAGAAAGGCGGTAACTCCTTTTTTCATTCAGCCAGCACCAGAACACGCGAGACCAGTTTCTCGATACCGCTCGCGGCTTGAGCGATATCCTGTGCCAGCATATAGGCGGGCGTGGTGACAATTTTGTTGTCTTCATCGACGACAATGTCATCAACCGGACACGGAACATGTTCAGCGCCCATTTCTTCCAGCACCTCTGCCGTATCGATATCAGTACCGATGGTCAGACGCAGCGGGAAGTCAAAAATTTTAGGTAACATGGCGGGCGCAATACACATAAAACCCAGCGGCTTACCCGCCTGATGCATGGCCACCGCCAGCGCGGCTAAGTCGCTATCAACCCGGCAGTCGCTGCCCTGGCTGGCAAAATTGCTCAGATTTTTGGCCGCGCCAAACCCACCTGGCACTATCAACGCGTCCAGTTCCGTTGAGACTGCCTGAGCGAGAGGGCGGATATCACCACGTGTTATACGTGCGGCTTCAATCAGCACATTTCGCGTTTCCTGCATCGGCTCGCCGGTCAGATGATTAATCACATCCGCTTGTTGTTTATCCGGAGCAAAGCAGACGGCTTGTGCGCCGTTGCGGGCAATGGCCAGAAGCGTGAGAACAGTTTCATGGATCTCTGCACCGTCGTACACGCCGCATCCGCTGAGGACTACACCCACTTTTTTCATCGTGATACTCCTTTCTCAACTGGCTGAAACATATTAGTTATTATGATTTAAATGCTACGCTTCACACATTTAACTGATTCATGTAACAAATTATTTAAGATTTGCTATCTTAACTGCGTGCGGCCTGAGAATTAGGGCTGCGCCCTTGTAAACAATGATAATAATTTACGGCGCAGCCACGATTTCCCTGGTGTTGGCGCAGTATTCGCGCACCCCGGTCAAGCCGGGGTCATTTTTTTTCCACGCTCGCCACCCAGGCTTTTAATACTGCCACGTCGTGCTGCCACTCCTGCTTCATCTCTTCAATCCATTCAGCAACGTTATCTTCCCAAGCAGGGAGATCCGGCGACTGGATTTGCTGAGCTAACTGTTGCAAGTGGCGCAGTCCCACTGAACCTGCCGCACCTTTAATTTTATGGCCTTCCTCAACCACGCCTTTTTTGTCACGTGCGGTCAGATTGGATTCCAGCACGCTCAAATATCCCGGCATCATCTTCTCAAACACCGCCAGCCCGTCGGTAATTAACTTCGGTCCCACCAGCTCGAGGTATTGTTCCAACATAGGAATATCTAACAGCGCTTGCGATTTACTGCTCTCTTCAGATGTCACAGTGCTCTCCTCTTTGTTTCGGGTATCCCAGTATTTTTTGATCATGGCGGTTAACGCCGGAACCGACAGCGGCTTACTCAGCACGTCGTCCATTCCCGCGTCCAGATACTCTTTTTTATCTTTCAGGACGTTGGCGGTGAGCGCAACCAGCGGCGGCAGATCCTCACGTGGGTATTTTTGCGTCAGCTCGCGCGAGATATCCAGGCCGGTCATATCCGGTAGCTGAATATCCAGCAACACCAGGTCATATTCGCCCGGCGTGAACATTTCCAGCGCGGCTTTCCCGGTCATGGCGACATCGACACTGTTGCCCAGTTTTTCCAGCACAGAACGCGCGACAATAACGTTCAGTTCAATGTCTTCAACCAGCAGCACATTCAGGGCTGGCAGCGGCATGTCATCGTCTTCAAAAGCGTCTTCTATCTCTTCCGCTACCGCAGGCGCATGCACGGTCAGCGTAAAGATCGAGCCTTTGCCAGCCTGGCTGGAGACCGTAATATCACCGCCCATATTTTTCGCCAGACGCTTCGATACGGCCAGTCCAATCCCGGTTCCCGTTGCCGGTTTGCCACCGTTGCTGTCCTTCACCTGATAATACATGGCGAAGATTTTATCCTGCTCATCCTGCGGAATGCCGATCCCAGAATCTTCAACCTCGAAATGCAGCATATCGCCCTGGTCATAGCGCGCCCTTACGGTCACCTGCCCCTGCTGTGTAAACTTCACGGCGTTGCTTATCAGATTCCACAGAATCTGGCGCAAACGCGTGCCGTCGGTAATGACCTTATGCGGTAGCGGTAACGTTGGCTCAAGTACAAAACGCAGCCCTTTTTGCTGCGCCTGCAGGCCAGAGAGGTTTTCCAGATCCGCCATAAAACTGGTGAAGTCAACAGGTTGGTTATCGAGCTGGACTTTACGTCGCTCCATCTTGTCCATATCTATGATATCGTTGAAAATATTCCCAAGCGTCACGGCAGAGACATGAATGGTTTTCAGGTATTTTTCCTGCTCAGCAGTCAGGTCCGTATCCAACAGGATCCGGCTTAAGCCGACAATACCGTTAAGCGGAGTGCGCAGCTCGTGGCTGATGGTGGAAATGAAGGTGGTCTTATCACGGCTGGCACGTTCAAGTGCGTCCTGATAACGCTTACGCTCGGTAATATCTCGCCCAAAGCCCATCAGGCCATGTCGCTTACCTACGCGGTCATAGTACGGCACTTTACGAATTTCAAAGCAGGCTTTGCGCCCGTCCGGGTAGTCCAGCCATTGTTCGTAGGTGAGCGAGACGTTATGACGGAATACCTTCTCGTCGGTTTCAATTACCTTTTCAGCCGCCTCAGGGGAGTAAACATCAGCCGGTTTTAAATGCACCAGTTGCTTTTCGCTCTTGCCGGTCAGCAGTTCCATGGCACGGTTACAGCCGGAAAATTCTTTATCTTCATTACGATAAAAAACCAGATCCGGCGAGGCATCAAGGAAAGAGCGTAGAAAGGAAGACTGTTGCTCGAGCTGGATCTGCGCTTCTTCGCGCTCTTTGATTTCAACCTTCAGTTGCTCGAACGTATCCTGGCGCTCCGCTTCGGCTTTTTCGCGCTCAACAATTTCCTGATTGAGCTGGGCAATATTATCTTTCAACTGCACATTGAGCTTGAGATCGCGCTCGCGCATCTCTTCCAGCTTTTGGACCAGTCGTGACAAGCGTTGTCGGGACTCTTCGAGTTGCTCCACCACCACTGACAGGAAGTAGACAGCCCAAGGGGTAATTAACAGACCAAAAAAGATAGAACGGATAACATCAATACTTTCTACCTGACCATGCAGCACCATGGTGACAGCCATCTGCACCACAATTGCCAACACGACCAGAGCCAGCGCTAATAGCAGCGAAAAGCGCACCAGACCCAACTTCATCATCAGGTCGACGTAATATTGCGCCAGCATACGGATTTGCTTCATAGAGGGTTCCTTCACGACAACTTGGCACAATAATACTCAATTCTTGGCGTGACGTTTGAGAATGTGCAAGAAATGCGGGGTTTCCCTCATCACGCTACGCTGTTGGCGGGCTCCAGGGTCGTCCGAGAGCAGATCCCTGGACGCCATGTACGTTGAGATAACGATCCAGTTCAACCATCCCGGTCCAGCGATTTTCACACCACAGAGGTGCCAATAGTGTTGGGCGACGCGCGCTGGCGGAAATGCGATGATAAATCACCTCTGGCGGCGTATGGCGGATCATCTCCCCGGCGGTAACCGTATAGTCGTCCAGTTCAATGCCGTTCAGCCGCCCCGCTTCCCAGGCTTTCGCCATCGTACTGCCTTTCACAATATGCAGCGGATGCAGCTTAATACCGTCGACTCCCGTCTCCACCACACGCTCCATGGTTTGCAGACATTCTGCCAGCCCTTCTCCCGGCAGACCCACAATCAGGTGCGAGCACACCTTCAGTCCGCGCTCGCGTGCCAGCCGCGTGGTGTTCTGGTAGCAGGCAAAATCATGGCCGCGGTTAATACGGTGCAGAGTTTTATCATGCGCGGTTTGCAGACCGAGCTCCAGCCATACCTCATAGCCCAGGTCTTTATACTCACAAAGCAGATCGAGTACCGCATCCGGTACACAGTCGGGGCGCGTGCCAACACATAATCCGACGATGCTGGCCTGGCTGACGGCCTGTTGGTACATCGAACGCAGCACCTGTACTTCAGCAAAGGTGCTGGTATAGGCCTGGAAATAGGCCAGATAGCGTCTGGCGCGATTGACCAACTGCGCCTGATGCTCAAGCTGCTCGGCAATGGAATGATGCTGTTGAGCTTCATCAGCAAACGAGGCGACATTACAGAAAGTACATCCGCCACGTCCGATGGTGCCATCACGATTTGGACAGCTAAAGCCGCCGTGCAGCGTGAGTTTATGAACCTTTTGTCCATAACGGCGAGAAAGATCCCCACCAAACATATTGACTAATTTCTGTAACTGCATAATCTGGTAGACCGCGCCTTGAAAAGAGGCCAAAGCCTGCCATTTTTTGCCCCAGTCGGCGATGACCTGGATCAATCGCCCTGGCGAGCCTTTATTTATTGCATAACAAATCAAAATAATTGAAATTCCATTCACTAAAAATCTAATTACTTTTCCTTATATTCAGCGGTTTTTTTTATCTTCTTATACTCTCAGCGTAAAAACAGTATCTTTAAGACGCCGAAACTTTATAAACCAGCATAAAATGCCAGACATCTCGATAAATAAAGGGAGGACGAGGGATATCAGGCCTTTCTGACAGTGAGACAGATCACACTTCCAAGAGTATTCCCCTCGGGTTAAATCAATGTAAAAAATCCTTTTATTTCAACATTTTCATAAAGTTAATTGCCCTATAGCACATTTTTGCATAAATAAGATTGCCATTTGACCTGTGTGTGGATTCCCGATAACTTGGAAATCCGCTGGAAGCTTTCTGGATGAGCAGCCTGCTCATCATATTTATGCAGTTATTGAGATTCCCTCTGAAGCAAGTCCTCAAACTTGTTTGACCTGTGCGAAAAGGATAAAGAGGGCGAATGCGAGGTAAGCGTATGACACGCAAACCCCGTCGCCATGCTCTTGGTGTGCCCGTGCGCAACGGTCCAGATGGGGATCCCGCAGAGCCTGGGGAGGTTCACTTATATGTTGTACGATAAATCCCTTGAGAGGGATAACTGTGGTTTCGGCCTGATCGCCCACATAGAAGGCGAACCTAGCCACAAGGTAGTGCGTACCGCCATACACGCACTGGCCCGTATGCAGCACCGTGGCGCAATTCTTGCCGATGGAAAAACCGGCGATGGTTGCGGCCTGCTGTTACAAAAACCTGACCGCTTTTTCCGCATCGTGGCGCAAGAGCGCGGCTGGCGTTTAGCCAAAAACTACGCCGTCGGCATGATCTTTTTAAATAAAGACCCTGAGCTGGCTGCGGCTTCTCGTCGCATTGTTGAAGAAGAATTACAGCAGGAAACCCTGTCGATTGTCGGCTGGCGCGACGTGCCGACCAACGAAGGTGTTCTCGGTGAAATTGCGCTCTCCTCCCTGCCTCGTATCGAGCAAATTTTTGTTAACGCCCCTGCGGGCTGGCGTCCGCGTGATATGGAGCGTCGCCTGTTCATTGCGCGTCGTCGTATCGAAAAACGCCTCCTGCAAGACAAAGACTTCTACGTCTGTAGCTTGTCGAATCTGGTCAATATCTATAAAGGTCTGTGTATGCCGGCGGATCTGCCGCGCTTCTACCTGGACCTCGCAGACCTGCGTCTGGAATCGGCCATCTGCCTGTTCCATCAGCGCTTCTCCACCAACACCGTACCGCGCTGGCCGCTGGCGCAGCCGTTCCGCTATCTGGCGCACAACGGTGAAATCAACACCATCACCGGCAACCGCCAGTGGGCTCGCGCGCGTACCTATAAGTTCCAGACCCCGTTGATCCCGGATTTGCACGACGCCGCGCCGTTTGTTAACGAAACCGGCTCAGACTCCAGTTCGATGGATAACATGCTGGAACTGCTGCTGGCAGGCGGGATGGACATCATCCGTGCCATGCGCTTACTGGTTCCACCGGCATGGCAGAATAATCCGGATATGGACCCGGAGCTGCGTGCGTTCTTTGACTTTAACTCCATGCACATGGAACCGTGGGATGGCCCGGCGGGCATCGTGATGTCCGACGGTCGCTTTGCCGCCTGTAACCTCGACCGTAACGGCCTGCGTCCGGCACGCTACGTCATCACCAAAGACAAGCTGATCACCTGTGCCTCTGAAGTCGGGATCTGGGATTATCAGCCGGATGAAGTGGTAGAGAAAGGCCGCGTCGGCCCCGGCGAGCTAATGGTTATCGATACCCGCAGCGGGCGCATTCTGCATTCCGCCGAAACCGATGACGATCTGAAAAGCCGACATCCGTACAAAGAGTGGATGGAGAAAAACGTCCGCCGCCTGGTACCGTTCGAAGACCTGGCTGACGATCAGGTCGGCAGCCGTGAACTCGACGATGATACGCTTGCCAGCTATCAGAAACAGTTTAACTACAGCGCTGAAGAGCTGGATTCCGTTATCCGCGTGCTCGGCGAAAATGGCCAGGAAGCGGTCGGTTCAATGGGTGACGATACCCCGTTTGCCGTGCTCTCCAGCCAGCCACGCATCATTTATGACTACTTCCGCCAGCAGTTCGCGCAGGTCACCAACCCGCCGATCGACCCGCTGCGTGAAGCGCACGTCATGTCGCTGGCCACCAGCATTGGTCGTGAGATGAACGTCTTCTGCGAAGCTGAAGGTCAGGCACACCGCCTGAGCTTTAAATCGCCGATCCTGCTGTACTCTGATTTCACCCAGCTCACCACCATGAAAGAGGAGCATTATCGCGCTGACCGCCTGGATATCACCTTCGACGTGACCGAAACTACGCTCGAAGAGACCGTCAAAGCATTGTGTGATAAGGCGGAACAGATGGTGCGCAACGGCACGGTACTGCTGGTACTCTCTGACCGCAACATCGCCAAAAACCGCCTGCCGGTTCCGGCGCCAATGGCCGTGGGCGCAGTGCAAACACGTCTGGTAGAACAGAACCTGCGCTGTGACGCTAACATCATCGTGGAAACCGCCAGTGCCCGTGACCCGCACCATTTTGCCGTCCTGCTCGGCTTTGGCGCGACGGCAATCTATCCGTACCTCGCGTATGAAACATTGGGACGTCTGATCGACACTCAGGCGATTGCCAAAGATTACCGGACCGTGATGCTGAACTACCGTAACGGCATCAATAAAGGTCTGTACAAAATCATGTCCAAAATGGGCATCTCGACCATTGCCTCTTATCGCTGCTCGAAGCTGTTTGAAGCCGTTGGTCTGCACGATGATGTGGTTGCGTTGTGCTTCCAGGGCGTGGTTAGCCGCATCAGCGGCGCAGGATTTACCGACTTCCAGCAGGATCTGCTGAACCTCTCCAAACATGCCTGGCTGGCGCGTAAGCCCATCAGCCAGGGAGGATTGCTGAAGTACGTCCACGGCGGCGAATACCACGCCTACAACCCGGACGTGGTGCGCACGCTACAACAGGCGGTGCAAAGCGGCGAGTACAGCGACTATCAGGAGTATGCAAAGCTGGTCAACGAGCGCCCAGCGGCCACGCTGCGCGATTTGCTGGCGATTACACCTGGCGATGAAGCCGTAAGTATTAACGACGTCGAACCTGCGACCGAACTGTTTAAGCGCTTTGATACCGCCGCCATGTCTATCGGCGCATTAAGCCCGGAAGCACACGAAGCGCTGGCCGAAGCGATGAACAGCATCGGCGGTAATTCCAACTCCGGCGAAGGCGGTGAAGACCCGGCGCGCTACGGCACCAACAAAGTGTCGCGGATTAAGCAGGTGGCTTCTGGTCGCTTTGGCGTAACCCCGGCGTACCTGGTCAACGCAGATGTCATTCAGATTAAAGTCGCTCAGGGCGCAAAGCCCGGCGAAGGCGGCCAGTTACCGGGCGACAAAGTCACTCCGTACATCGCCAAACTGCGTTATTCGGTACCGGGCGTGACGCTGATCTCCCCGCCGCCGCACCACGATATCTACTCTATCGAGGACTTAGCGCAGCTGATTTTCGACCTGAAACAGGTCAACCCGAAGGCGATGATCTCGGTGAAGCTGGTTTCCGAACCGGGCGTGGGCACTATTGCCACCGGTGTAGCGAAAGCCTATGCGGATCTGATCACCATCGCCGGCTACGATGGCGGTACCGGCGCAAGCCCGCTGTCATCGGTGAAATACGCCGGTTGCCCGTGGGAACTCGGTCTGGTGGAAACCCAGCAGGCGCTGGTGGCTAACGGTCTGCGTCACAAGATTCGTCTGCAGGTCGATGGCGGTTTGAAAACCGGCGTCGATATCATTAAAGCGGCGATTCTGGGTGCAGAGAGCTTCGGTTTCGGTACCGGCCCAATGGTCGCGCTGGGCTGTAAATATCTGCGTATTTGCCATCTGAACAACTGTGCAACCGGCGTGGCAACTCAGGACGACAAACTGCGTAAGAATCACTATCACGGCCTGCCGTTCAAAGTGACCAACTACTTTGAATTCATCGCCCGTGAAGTGCGTGAGCTGATGGCTGAACTGGGCGTAACCCGTCTCGTCGACCTGATTGGCCGCACTGATCTGCTCAAAGAGCTGGATGGATTTACCGCCAAACAGCAAAAGCTGGAGCTGTCTCGTCTGCTGGAAACCGCCGAGCCGCATCCGGGTAAAGCGTTGCATTGCACCGAGAACAACCCGCCGTTTGATAACGGCGTGCTGAACGCCCAGCTGTTGCAGCAGGCGAAGCCGTTCGTCGACGAGCGCCAGAGCAAAACCTTCTGGTTCGATATCCGCAACACCGACCGTTCCGTCGGCGCATCGCTGTCGGGCTATATCGCTCAGACGCATGGCGATCAGGGGCTGGCTTCTGATCCGATCAAAGCGCACTTCAGCGGTACTGCAGGCCAGAGCTTTGGCGTGTGGAACGCGGGCGGCGTGGAGCTGTATCTGACCGGCGATGCCAACGACTATGTCGGTAAAGGCATGGCGGGCGGCCTGCTGGCGGTGCGCCCTCCGGTTGGCTCTGCTTTCCGTAGCCATGAGGCGAGTATCATCGGTAACACCTGTCTGTATGGCGCCACCGGTGGTCGCCTGTTTGCTGCGGGTCGTGCGGGTGAGCGCTTTGCAGTGCGTAACTCCGGTGCAATCACCGTGGTTGAAGGTATTGGCGACAACGGCTGTGAATACATGACCGGCGGCATCGTCTGTATTCTCGGCAAAACCGGCGTTAACTTTGGCGCGGGCATGACCGGCGGATTCGCCTACGTGCTCGACGAAGACGGTGAATTCCGCAAACGCGTAAACCCGGAACTGGTCGAAGTGCTGAGCGTGGACTCGCTGGCGATCCACGAAGAGCACCTGCGCGGCCTGATTACCGAGCACGTACAGCATACCGGCTCTTCTCACGGCGAAGAGATCCTGGCGAACTGGCCAGCATTCTCGGCGAAATTCGCGCTGGTAAAACCAAAATCCAGTGATGTGAAAGCACTGTTGGGTCACCGTAGTCGTAGCGCAGCAGAGCTGCGTGTGCAGGCGCAGTAAGGGGTAGCAGCAATGAGTCAGAACGTATACCAATTTATCGACCTGCAGCGTGTTGATCCGCCGAAGAAGCCGCTGAAGATCCGTAAGATCGAATTTATCGAGATCTACGAGCCGTTTTCCGAAGGCCAGGCCAAAGCGCAGGCAGATCGCTGCCTGTCCTGCGGTAACCCGTACTGCGAGTGGAAGTGCCCGGTGCATAACTACATCCCGAACTGGCTGAAGTTGGCGAATGAGGGACGTATTTTTGAAGCGGCAGAATTGTCGCACCAGACCAACACCTTGCCGGAAGTCTGTGGCCGTGTATGCCCGCAGGATCGACTGTGTGAAGGATCCTGTACGCTGAACGATGAGTTTGGCGCAGTAACTATCGGCAATATCGAGCGCTATATCAATGATAAAGCCTTCGAGATGGGCTGGCGTCCGGATATGACCGGCGTTCGCCAGACGGACAAGCGCGTGGCAATTATCGGTGCGGGTCCGGCGGGCCTGGCCTGTGCTGATGTGCTAACCCGCAACGGCGTGAAGGCAGTGGTATTTGACCGTCACCCGGAAATCGGCGGCCTGCTGACCTTTGGTATCCCGGCCTTCAAGCTGGAAAAAGAGGTCATGACCCGGCGCCGTGAAATCTTCACCGGTATGGGCATTGAGTTCAAACTGAACGTGGAAGTGGGCCGCGACGTTCAGCTCAACGACTTGCTGAAGGATTACGACGCCGTGTTCCTTGGTGTCGGTACCTATCAGTCGATGCGCGGCGGGCTGGAAAACGAAGACGCTGATGGCGTGTTTGATGCCCTGCCGTTCCTGATTGCCAATACCAAACAGTTGATGGGCTTTGGCGAAAGCAGCAACGAGCCATACATCAGCATGGAAGGCAAACGTGTCGTCGTGCTCGGCGGTGGCGATACCGCGATGGACTGCGTGCGCACCTCCGTACGTCAGGAAGCATCGCACGTTATCTGCGCCTATCGTCGCGACGAAGAGAACATGCCGGGTTCCAAACGCGAAGTAAAAAATGCGCGTGAAGAAGGCGTCGAGTTCCAGTTCAACGTCCAGCCTTTAGGTGTGGAAGTGAATGCCAACGGGAAAGTGTGCGGCGTGAGAATGGCGCGCACTGAAATGGGCGAACCGGATGCGAAGGGGCGCCGCCGTGCGGAGATCGTCGCTGGATCCGAGCACGTTGTTCCGGCTGATGCGGTGGTCCTGGCGTTTGGTTTCCGCCCACACAGCATGGAGTGGCTGAAAGAGCACAGCGTCGAGCTGGATTCACAGGGCCGCATTATTGCCCCGGAACGTAGCGATAACGCTTTCCAGACCAGCAACCCGAAAATCTTCGCCGGTGGCGACATCGTGCGCGGTTCGGATCTGGTAGTCACCGCGATAGCCGAAGGTCGTAAAGCGGCAGACGGGATTCTGAACTACCTGGAAGTGTAATACTTTTGGCTCCCCTGACGCTGATAGCTGGGGAGCCAATATTCCTCCACTAAATACATGCGGTATCATTTTTCGAAAACCGCTCACAAATACAGCTGTATATTCAGTACATTGAAATTCCGCAGACAGTGTCTGCAGAATCTTACCATTTGGCGTAACACTTAATCTTTTCCACTACCCTGGTCGGCGTTTGTCCGCTTCTTATTGGTTAAAAATGTCGAGCCCAAAAATCAACGCAATCATCAACCTCATGAATAAAAACCATGTAAAGATTATACGTAATCGTTTGCTTTATTCTAAGAACTGTATATTATGCGGCGGATTTTTTGGGCAAAATTCATGGAGGCGTTGTGTCGCAGGACAACAATTATAGCCAGGGCCCCGTCCCTCTGGCGGCGCGGAAAGGCGTGGTTCCACTAACATTTGTCATGTTGGGTCTCACATTTTTTTCCGCCAGTATGTGGACCGGTGGCACACTCGGTACCGGTCTTTCTTATAATGATTTCTTCCTGGCAGTTCTCTTCGGTAATCTTCTCCTCGGTATTTACACTGCATTTCTCGGTTTTATCGGCGCAAAAACAGGGCTCTCAACCCACCTTCTGGCGCGTTACTCATTTGGTGTGAAAGGTTCATGGCTTCCCTCACTGCTGTTAGGCGGTACGCAGGTAGGCTGGTTTGGCGTGGGTGTGGCCATGTTTGCTATCCCGGTGGGCAAAGCGACGGGAATTGACGTCAATATCCTGATTGCAGTTTCCGGTCTGTTGATGACTATGACCATCTTTTTTGGCATCTCGGCGCTGACCGTTTTATCTATTATCGCCGTCCCCGCCATCGTCGTTCTTGGCAGCTACTCCGTCTGGCTGGCGGTGAGTGATGTCGGCGGTTTAGACCATTTAAAAGCGATAGTGCCGCAGACACCGCTGAATTTCTCCACCGCCCTGGCGCTGGTGGTCGGTTCGTTTGTCAGCGCAGGAACATTAACCGCCGACTTCGTTCGCTTTGGTCGCAACGCCAAAGGCGCGGTGCTGATTGCCATGGTGGCGTTTTTCCTTGGTAACTCTCTGATGTTTATCTTCGGCGCGGCGGGTGCCGCCGCTGTTGGACAGGCGGATATCTCCGACGTGATGATTGCCCAGGGACTGCTGCTGCCCGCGATTGTAGTGCTCGGCCTGAATATCTGGACTACCAACGACAATGCGCTGTACGCCTCAGGCCTGGGTTTTGCCAATATTACCGGCCTTTCCAGCCGTTCGCTGTCGGTGGCTAACGGTATTATCGGCACATTGTGCGCGCTATGGCTTTACAATAACTTTGTCGGCTGGCTGACCTTTCTGTCGGCAGCAATTCCTCCCATTGGCGGAGTGATCATCGCCGACTATCTGCTAAACCATCGCCGTTATGCAGACTTCAGCAAAGCGCAATTTATTTCCGTAAACTGGATAGCTATCCTGTCCGTTGCATTGGGCATTGCCGCAGGCCACTATATTCCCGGTATTGTGCCCGTCAACGCCGTACTTGGCGGCGTATTCAGTTATATCCTGCTGAATCCACTTTTTAATCGCAGCCTTGCTAAATCACCAGAGGTCAGCCATGCAGAATAATAACATCACCCTTTGTCAGGCACGTTTACAGGGACGCGAAGGATTGTGGCAGCTCACGATTGAAAACGGGCGCTTCAGCCGGATTGAGCCACAGGACACCGCCACGTTGCCGCAGGGAGAAGTACTTGATGCCGAAGGCGGCTTAGCCATTCCACCGTTCGTTGAGCCACATATCCATCTGGACACCACGCAAACCGCAGGCGAGCCGAGCTGGAACCAGTCTGGTACGTTATTTGAAGGCATTGAACGCTGGGCCGAACGTAAGGCAATGCTCACGCACGAAGACGTCAAAGCGCGCGCCATGCAGACCCTGAAGTGGCAGATGGCCAACGGCATCCAGCATGTCCGCACGCACGTTGACGTTTCCGATCCGACGCTGACGGCGCTGAAAGCCATGCTGGAGGTGAAGCAAGAAGTCGCACCGTGGATAGAGCTGCAAATTGTCGCCTTCCCGCAAGAGGGCATTCTTTCTTACCCCAACGGTGAAGCGCTATTAGAGGAAGCCGTGCGTTTGGGTGCCGACGTCATTGGCGCGATCCCCCACTTTGAATTTACGCGTGAATATGGCGTTGAGTCGCTGCACAAAATTTTCGCTCTGGCGCAGAAATATGACCGACTTATCGATGTGCACTGCGACGAAATTGACGATGAGCAGTCACGCTTTGTTGAAACCGTTGCGGCACTGGCCCATCGCGACAATATGGGCGACCGCGTGACCGCCAGCCATACCACGGCAATGCATTCCTATAACGGCGCCTATGCTTCCCGACTCTTTCGCCTGTTGAAAATGTCCGGCATCAACTTTGTCGCGAATCCACTGGTAAATATTCACCTGCAAGGGCGCTTTGATACGTATCCTAAACGTCGCGGTGTAACGCGCGTCAAAGAGATGCTGGAAGCGGAGATCAACGTCTGCTTCGGCCATGATGACGTCTTCGATCCGTGGTATCCGCTGGGCACCGCGAATATGCTGCAGGTACTGCATATGGGATTACACGTGTGTCAGCTGATGGGATACGGACAGATCAACGATGGTCTGAACCTGGTCACTACCCACAGTGCGAAAACCCTGCACCTGCAGGATTACGGTCTGAACGTGGGGAACTCCGGAAATCTGGTGATTTTAGCGGCAGAAAATGGGTTTGACGCGGTTCGTCGCCAGACGCCTGCACGTTATTCCATTCGTCACGGGCGAGTCATTGCTGAAACGGTGCCAAGCCAGACCACGCTGCATCTGACACAGCCGGAAGCGGTAACGTTTAAGCGCTAGGTTGTTCTATCCAGTGTCGGATGGCGCAAGCCTTGCCATCCGACACGGTCTGTCAGGCTTGTAATAAGCTGGCGTGTACCTTAATCACTACCTTTTTGATTTCCCCCGGCTCCCCCACCATACAGCCTGGTTTATGCGGTTCGCCCGGCATAAAAATCGCAAATCTTCCCGGCTTCAGTACGAGCGCCTGCTCATCGGCAATCTCGCTGCACAGCTGATAGTCATCCTCAACATGCATCTCATCGCACTGGCGAGCAGAATCGGTCATCCCGAACAGAATGCGTTCTTCACCGGACAATAGCACCTGAATATCAATGTACTGCTGATGCAGTTCCGCTTTCTTTTGTTCTGGGCTCTGCGTTGCAAACTGCATGACATTCATAAAAATAGTATCGCCCTGCAACGCGTAGCGCCCTGGGGTCTTCTCCTGAGGATTCGCCGCAATGGCAAGCGTTAATGCCTGCTGCAAGACCGGATGTAATCCGGCAGAAGGCAGTGAACGCAACTCATCTGACATCATAATCAATCTCCCTGGGCCAACAGCGCGGCCCCCAGTAAACCAGCGTCATGACGGTAATGCGCTGCCAGTAATTCCACGTGATAGACCAAAGGCTCTTGTGCCAGATAATGTTCAACCAGCGCCAGATATCCTTCAGCCAGACCAACGCTGCCGCCAATCACCACAATCTGGCAATCGGTCGTAGCCTTCACATCGGCGACAAGCCTTGCCAAAGTACGCGCTGAACGATGGATCAAGTGTCTTGCCTGCTCATCTCCTTGCCCGGCGCGGCTAAAAATGGTTTTGGCATCGCATCCAGCAAGCGTACCTTCGGCTGCAGCCGCGATCCCTCGACCGGAAGCGATCGCCTCGACACAGCCCACGCGCCCGCAGCCGCATACTGGCCCATGCGGGTCAGCCAGCGTATGTCCGAGATGTCCTGCCAAACCGTTGATTCCGGTCAGCAGTTTTCCCTCGCTCACCACCCCGCCGCCCACGCCGGTGGAGACGGTAATAAACACCATATCGCGGTACTCGCCCCCAAGTGCATGATGTTCAGCCCAGGCCGCCGCCTGCGCATCATTAACCGCCATGGTCGGCAAACCGGTCAGCTCTTTTAAGGTTTGTACCAGCGGGAAGTGCATAAGCCCGCCAAGATTGAGCGGGTTTATCGCCAGTAGTGTGCCCTCGCGGATAATACCGGTGGAGGCAATCGCGACGTGGACAGCCTGCCCCTGTAGCGGCGCAACGAGTGCTTGCAGTGCAGCGCGCAGCGCCTCCGGCGTTTTGCTGGCGGGCGTCGGCAATTCACGCCGCTCGCGAATTTGCAGATTACTGTCTACCAGCGCGGCTGCCAGTTTGGTACCGCCGATATCAATCGCCAACGTAGTCATGACACCGCCTTCTGCATCGCGGTGATACGCTTTTTATCCCGTTGCTCAAATAACGACATACTTCTTCCTTTACGTTAATTGCCCGGTTCAACACCGGGCAATCGGATTAACTTTTGGATTTCATCATGGTGCTTTTGTCACCGCCGAACGGCACAGCCCCGCTAAACGGTCGACCATCAATGGCATCATGCGTACGTATCGCTTCAGGACGTAGCCAGCGCTGTACGCGGGACGGCATATCGAGACCAATCAGCAGGATAACCACAAATGTCAGGCCGAAAGAGAGCGATCCCAGCGCAGTGCCCAGATCCAGACGCTGCGCAATCAGCGCCCCGATGATCGGCGCCAAAGCCCCGCCCAGCGCACCCACGTTGTAGGTGAAGCCCAGACCAGCCGCACGCTGGTCGGTATCGAAATAGCCGCCAATCAGTTTTGGTAAGATCCCGGAGATCCCTTGACCAAGCATTTGCTGGAAAAACAGCAGCAAACCCAGCACCCAGACGTTTGAGCCGCCAATCGCAAATACCGGAATAATCAGCAACTGTGAAGCCAGCAGACTGCAAACATAGGCCTTGCGCGTGCCCAGCCAGTCACCAAGAAAACCACCGACGCAACAACCGACCGCCGCGCCAAATCCGCTAAAGAACAGGACATTGGCAACCGTGTGCGGATCATAAGCCAGTTCGGTTTTCAGATAGGTTGGCAACAACGCCTGAATAGGCCATGAATAGAGGAAGGCGAACAGCACGACCACCATTAGCATGACGCCTGTCGGCCAGCGCTTCCCGCTGCTTTGCACCATAAAGCTAATGAAAATAAACGCACATATCAGGCCAAGGACCGCTACGATAGCTGCATTTTGCAGGTTGCCTGCAAAGCAAAACCACAGCGCGGTCGCGGCGGCGAGGGTCATCAGAATATTGATAACCCGATGTTCGCCCCGGTAGAGTATGTCCACCATCGTGCGCACCGGCGCTTTGCCTTCGTGTTTCTCTTTCCAGTCTTCCGCTTCCGGGATATTTTTACGCAGCCAGAGGGCGAAGATAATTGGCAGAATGCCGATGAAGAACAGCGCGCGCCATCCCCAGACCGGAACCACCAGGCTGTAGACCTGCGCGGCTATCACCGCGCCAACGGAGAAACCGGAAATCAGGAAGCCACTGGCTTTATTTCGCAGATGCTTAGGCCAGCTTTCAATAACATAAGTCGCGCTGGAACCATACTCGCCGGCCATACCCATACCGATAACCAGGCGGGCGATAAACATAGTGGTGTAGCCCGGTGCGAAGCCACAGGCCAGCGTCCCCACTGAGAACAGAATGATGCTGGTGACCATCGCCAGGCGACGTCCGTAACGGTCACCCATCGCCCCCAGCATTAATCCGCCAAACCAGCGGGAGATAAAGGCGGCGGAGATCAGACTGGCCGCCTGCACCGTCGTCAGTCCGAATTCGCCTTGTACTTCTGTCAGTACAAGGGCGATTAATACAAAATCAAAACCATCAAGCAAATATCCCAGCCAGGCGGCGGAAAATGCCCGCCATTGTGCCCGATTGAGATGGCGATACCACGGGATGCTCTGGGTAGAAGTACTCATTTTACTCTCCCGACGATCTTTGTTGTTGAGCCGGATGGCGGCTTTGCCTTATCCGGCCACGGTCGAAATATCCAGGCCGGGCAAGCGAAGCGCCCCGGCGACCCGCGATTACGCCTTTTCCGCCAACAGTTGGTTTGCCAGCGCTTTCAGTTCCGGCAAATATTGTTCATCTACCGGGGCAAATGGTTTACGGCACAGCGGAACAGAAACCACGTCCATATAGTGCAGTACCGTTTTCAGGCCGCGGAACACGCCAACTTTAATGAGCAGATCGATAACCTTATTGCACTCGGTTTGCAGCTTTTGTGCCGTCCGGATGTCGCCTTCTTTGAGCGCTTTCACAATTCCCTGGTAACGCCATCCCATGATGTTGTAGGTACTACCGATACCTCCATCTGCACCCGCCAACAGACCAGAAGCGAAGATCTCATCATAGCCGTTGTAAAGCACCAGATCGGGGTGAGCGCGGCGGATCTGTTCCATCTGATAGAGATCGCCTGAGGTTTGCTTCAGCGCACCAACGCCCGGCAACGTCACCAGCGTGTTGATCTGATCCAGCGTCAGTTTTACGCCGCTCAGTGCCGGGATGTTATAGACCACCATCGGTAAGCCATCGGCGGAATCAATAATTGCGCGGTAGTGATCGCAGTGCTCTTCAAAGCTGAACGGATAGTAAAATGGCGTGACAGCCGAAACCGCATCAAACCCGTAGCGATGCGCAGCGCTCGCCAGCTGCTGGCTCTCTTCGGTACTCACTGTGCCGACGTGGGCGATCAGCGTCACCTTGCCTTTTGCTTCTTCGGCAACAATTTCCAGTACCTGCTCTCTTTCAGCGCGGTTTTGGACAAAGGCCTCACCCGTTGAGCCACCGACATACAGCCCATCTATTCCCTGCCCAATATTGAAACGCACCAGACGGCGCAAGCTCTCGATGTCCAGTTTCTGTTGGTTATCGAATGGAGTTAACAACGCTGGCATTACGCCTTTTAAATTTCTTGCCATAACGACCTCTGAGGATGATTAGTGTTATCTGACTACATACCTTTATACCTGTTATACCAGATCAAATAAGCAGCAATACAATACAGAACGCTTATATTGCGATCTACCTCACTAAACACTTCATCCTTCGAGCCGCCTCTGCGTTGGCTGCGTTCGATCACCCCTGTCACATAGTTATCTATGCTCCAGGGTGCTCGCTCTCTTGCCGCATTGATGCAACTTGAATGATTTTGTGTTTAAACGATCGTCGGGATCGCGATCACTTACGCAATTTTTTGTTTTTACTGAGGGCGTGCCAGGTGGCAGAAACGCTGTTGAGATGTTCTTGTAATGCGCGGTCGGCTTCATCAGGATCATGCTGACGAATAGCCTCAACAATAGAAATATGTTGTTGATAACTCACACTATTATGCTCGTACAATTCCCGATCAGGGACGGTCGGACGTGCGGCAATCAGCCAATCCAGCAGCGCGACGTGGATCGCCATAAAGATGGGATTGCCCGGGATCTCCGCCAGTACGCGGTGAAAATCAACGTCCGAGCGAATGAACAACGCATTGTCATCGAGCGACTGACTGTTGATCTCCAGCGCCTTCGCCAGTTTGTCGATTTGCTCGTCCGTCGCATGTTCGGCGGCATATCGTACCAGGCTGGATTCAAAGAACAATCGCAGCTGTTCGAAGTGGGCAATGCCGCCGGGATGCGCGAGGAAATCTTTCGCCATACCAGAGAGCTCGCTGATAATAGTATCAGCAGAAGGACGCGAAACGCGGGCGCGCTCACCGTTGTTGATTTGTACCAGACCTTTGCGCTTTAACGCCGCCAGCGCTTCTCGTACAGAAGGACGGCCCACGTTAAAGAAGGTCATCAGCTCTCGCTCAGACGGCAACTGTTCGCCCTCGCCAAATTCCCGACGACGAATCATCTGCTCCAGTTCTTCTTCAACCATTTCAGACAGTTTTTTACGCGCCAGCGGGCGATTGCGTAAGCTACGGCCAATGGCGGATGGAGAGTCTTCAGCTTGCGAATCAAATGCGTTCATAGGGCCCATTCAGCTAAGTCGTGGTAACAAACAACAGCGGGTTTATCCTATCACAGGATCGAAAGCAGGGTGAAATGATGGTCATTCGGGCTGAACAGCTTATTGGTCATATCTGCAATAAATATATTTTATTCAGTTTAATCATTCTGCATATATTTAATTTAACGGCACTCTATTCACTTTTTGAAATTTATGAATATGAACATGACAAATTATCATAACCATCTATTTTATAACGATAAATAATTTAAAGATCGAATTAAAAACAAGATATCCACTCCATAAAAAACGCTCAAAAAAATATAACATCCGTTTACATAACAGCGTTATTACCGGATTTATCTTCTTCTCTGGCATGGAGTGAAACAATGTTCGGCATCATTATTTCTGTTATCGTTTTATTAACGATGGGTTACCTGATCCTCAAAAACTACAAACCGCAGGTCGTGCTGGCGGCCGCGGGGATATTCCTGATGATCTGCGGTGTCTGGCTGGGCTACGGCGCGCTGGTCGCTGACGACAAGAGCAGCGGCTATCTACTGATCGATATTTACAACGAAATTCTGCGTATGCTCTCCAATCGGGCGGCCGGACTGGGGTTATCCATCATGGCAGTGGGCGGTTATGCCCGTTATATGGACAGGATGGGAGCCAGCAGAGCGATGGTTAGCCTGTTAAGCCGTCCGCTTAAGCTAATCCGCTCACCCTATGTTGTTCTTGCCGCCACCTATGTTATTGGTCAGATCATGGCGCAGTTCATTACCAGTGCATCCGGGTTAGGTATGCTGCTGATGGTGACGCTGTTCCCAACGCTGGTCAGCCTTGGCGTGAGCCGTTTGTCTGCGGTGGCCGTCATTGCTACCTCAATGTCCATTGAATGGGGCATTCTGGAAACCAACTCGATTTTTGCCGCGCAGGTCGCAGGTATGAAAATCGCCACCTACTTCTTTCATTATCAGTTACCCGTCGCATCGTGCGTCATCATCGCCGTCGCCATTGCGCATTTTTTCGTTCAGCGGCAATTTGATAAAAAAACAGTACCGGACAACAACGGATTCACTGAACAAAAAGCACTGGAAAACGTACCTCCACTCTATTACGCCATTTTACCCGTCATGCCGCTGATCCTGATGCTGGGCTCGCTTGCCCTGGCACAGATGGGGCTAATGAAAGCAGAGCTGAATCTGGTGGTGGTAATGCTGATGAGCATGACGCTCACGATGTTTGTTCAATTCCTGCATAAACATGATCTGCGCGAAACGATGGATGATGTGCAGGCTTTTTTTGACGGTATGGGGACGCAGTTCGCCAACGTTGTCACGCTGGTGGTTGCCGGGGAGATCTTTGCGAAAGGGTTAACGACAATCGGCACTGTCGACGCCGTGATAAAAGGTGCAGAGCATTCCGGCCTTGGCGGCATCGGCGTGATGATCATCATGGCCGTGGTCATCGCCGCCTGCGCGATCGTCATGGGATCAGGCAACGCGCCATTCATGTCTTTTGCCAGCCTGATTCCGGATATTGCCGCCGGGCTGCATATTCCTGCGGTAGTGATGATTATGCCGATGCATTTTGCTACTACGCTCGCCAGAGCGGTGTCACCCATTACCGCGGTCATTGTGGTGACGTCGGGTATTGCCGGCGTGTCGCCCTTTGAGGTGGTAAAACGTACAGCCATCCCAATGGCGGTGGGATTTGTGGTGAATATGATAGTCACCATCGCGCTGTTTTACTGATCCCGAAACCAGAAAACAGAACAGGCCCCAAAGGGCCTGTTTTTTTATTTCACTATTTATTTCACTACGCGCAGCGCTGGACGCCCACCGCGAGGTGGCGGCGGTGTGTCATCTGGTTCGTTGTCGTCGCCATTGTCAGGCTTATCGCCATCAATGACCGACATGACCGTTTCACTCTCAAAACCAGACGCGTCGTTGTCGTCATCATTTAAGCTGGCGACATCTTCGTCGTAGGCGGCTTCCGGCTCGAACATCGTACCGGCGCCATTTTCACGAGCATAAATTGCCAGGACGGCAGCCAGCGGCACTGAAACCTGACGCGGCACACCACCAAAGCGCGCGTTAAAGCGCACTTCGTCGTTAGCCAGTTCCAGATTGCCCACCGCACGCGGTGCAATGTTCAGAACAATTTGCCCGTCACGTGCATATTCCATCGGAACCTGCACGTCCTGGAGCGTCACATCCACCACCAGATGCGGCGTGAGCTGGTTGTCTAACAACCACTCATAGAATGCGCGCAGCAGATACGGACGGCGTGGTGTTAGCTGTGGCAAATCCATACAGGTTAACCCCGGCCCAGACGCATTTCACGTTCAGGCTCAGTCAGAGAAGCCAGGAAAGAGTCACGTTCAAAGACGCGAGTCATGTACCCTTTCAGTTCTTTCGAACCTGCACCGTTGAATTCAATACCCAGCTGCGGTAAACGCCACAGCAGCGGCGCCAGATAGCAATCTACCAGGCTGAACTCATCGCTCAGGAAGTAAGGTTTCTGGCCAAATACCGGCGCAATTGCCAGCAGTTCTTCGCGCAGACGCTTACGCGCGACTTCGGCTTCAGAAGCAGACCCGTTCACGATGACGTTCATCAGCGTGTACCAGTCTTTTTCAATACGCTGCATGTACAGGCGGCTTTCACCACGCGCAACCGGGTAAACCGGCATCAGCGGTGGATGCGGGAAACGCTCATCCAGATATTCCATAATGATGCGAGATTCCCACAGGGTCAGCTCACGATCCACCAGTGTCGGTACGCTCTGATTCGGGTTGAGGTCGATCAGATCCTGAGGTGGATTGTCCTTCTCCACATGCTCAATCTCGAAACTAACACCTTTTTCAGCCAGCACAATGCGGACCTGATGGCTATAGATGTCAGTAGGACCAGAAAACAGCGTCATTACCGAACGTTTGTTGGCAGCGACAGCCATGAAAACCTCCAGGTATATTCAGAATTTTTACTGCTACCAGCCACTCAGTGGCCAGCCAGAAGTGATGTCACCCAGGCTCGGAAAGTCATTGCTGTTCAAAATACAAACAAAAAATGAGCGATACCGGACATTTGGGCAGAAAATTGGATGATAGTTTACCAGATTTTGTGACCGTTGTGGTGAGTCGATTCTTGAAATGGGGAAAAAGAGGTGGCAATTAGCGGATTGCCGTGGTTCTACGGCGAGAAATAACGATAAAAAAACCCGCCGAAGCGGGTTTTTTCACAAATTGTCGTCTGCCGAAGCAGAATACAATTAACGTTTGGAGAACTGAGGACGACGACGTGCTTTACGCAGACCGACTTTCTTACGTTCAACCTGACGAGCATCACGGGTAACGAAGCCAGCTTTACGCAGTTCGCCACGCAGGGACTCGTCGTACTCCATCAGAGCGCGGGTGATACCGTGACGGATCGCACCAGCCTGACCAGAGATACCACCACCTTTAACAGTGATGTACAGATCCAGTTTCTCAACCATGTCGACCAGTTCCAGCGGCTGACGAACTACCATGCGGGCAGTTTCACGACCGAAGTACTGTTCCAGAGAACGTTGGTTGATTACGATTTTACCACTGCCCGGTTTGATGAAAACGCGAGCTGCGGAACTTTTGCGGCGACCAGTGCCGTAGTATTGATTTTCAGCCATTGCCTATAATCCCGATTAGATGTCAAGAACTTGCGGTTGCTGTGCCGCGTGGTTGTGCTCGTTGCCAGCGTAAACTTTCAGTTTACGGAACATAGCACGACCCAGCGGGCCTTTTGGCAGCATGCCTTTAACCGCGATTTCAAGCACACGCTCAGGACGGCGAGCAATCATCTCTTCAAAGGTCGCTTGTTTGATACCACCGATGTGGCCGGTGTGGTGATAGTACACTTTGTCAGTACGCTTGTTGCCGGTTACAGCAACTTTGTCAGCGTTCAGAACGATGATGTAATCACCGGTATCTACGTGCGGAGTGTATTCCGCTTTGTGCTTACCGCGCAGGCGCAGAGCCAGTTCGGAAGCCAGACGGCCCAGAGTTTTACCGGTCGCGTCAACAACATACCAGTCGCGTTTTACGGTTTCTGGTTTAGCTGTAAAAGTTTTCATTAAAAGCTTACCCAAATAAATAAGTTACACGTTGGTGAACACCCAAACGTTTTGTCAGTTGAGGTTCACACGACATTGTCCAGCAAACCTACCCCTTCGAATAGCCTATGCCGGCGCATAGAAAGTTTTGGGAAAAAAACTCTCTCGTAACGTGGGGTCGCAAGATTATAGAGAAGTCAGGGTCAAAGATCGACCCCTTTATGTGATTTGCGGCAGGTTTAACCGGCTAAATGTTCCCGCTTCAGATACTCTTCGCTTTGCATCTCCTGCAAGCGCGACAAACAGCGCTGAAATTCAAACTTCAGACGCTCGCCCTGATAAATTTCATAGAGTGGCGACGCCGCGCTGACCACCAGCTTGACGTGACGCTCATAGAACTCATCCACCAGCGCGATAAAACGCCGCGCCTCACTCTCCATCAGCGTCGTCATGACCGGTACATCAAACAACAGCACCGTATGAAACAGACGCGACAGCGCAATGTAGTCATGTTGGCTACGCGCATCGACACAGAGCGTAGTGAACGACACCGCCAGCGTTTGGTTTTCGACGGCCAGCGTCTGCATAGGGCGATGATTGATTTCCAGCGTCGGCGCATGCTCGCCTTTCGTTCCCGCCAATGCCAGCCAGAGCTTATCCATCTGCTGGCGGGTTTCCTCATTCAGTGGTGACAACCACAAATGCGCCTGGGTTAAGGTGCGCAGACGATAATCGACGCCAGCATCAACATTCATAATGTCACAATGCTGTTTGATAGCATCAATAGCAGGAAGAAAACGCGTGCGTTGCAACCCGTTGCGATACAGTTCATCTGGCGGAATATTGGAGGTCGCGACCAGCGTAATACCGCGGGCAAATAGTGCCTTCATCAGGCCGCCGAGCAGCATGGCATCGGTGATGTCAGAAACAAAAAATTCGTCAAAGCACAGCACGTCCGTTTCGGCCTTAAAACGGTCGGCAATGATTTCCAGCGGATCGCTCTGCCCCTGCAGGGCGGTAAGCTCCTCATGGACGCGCAACATAAAACGGTGAAAGTGCAAACGCTGTTTACGCCCGCCCGGCAGGCTATGGTAAAACAGATCCATCAGCCAGGTTTTTCCGCGCCCGACGCCGCCCCACATATACAGCCCACGCACCGGCGGGTTAGTCGGCGACTCGCGCTTACCCAGCAATTTGCCAAAACGCGCCATCAGTCCACTCTCCTGTGGCACAGGACGCGCCGGCGTCGAAAGCGCCTGGAAAATGGTTTCCAATCGATTCACGGCTTCTTGTTGTACGTTGTCGGGCTGATGACTGCCATCTTTGAGGGCTTGCTGGTAACGCGATGTCGGAGAAAGGCTTTGCATGATGTTATTGTTATTCCTTGAGAATCGATGTGCCGTCGCTCACGGTTGACGAAAAAAAGGCCGTTCTACATTACGTGATATAAACACGGGATTCCACTTCTACGGAATTAGCGGTTATAGTGGCATAATCAGGCGCAGGCATGGAGCCTAAAGCCAACACCCTACGGAAACACAAGACAACGGGAGATGTTCATGACCTGGGAATATGCGCTAATTGGGTTAGTCGTCGGTATCATTATTGGTGCTGTAGCCATGCGTTTTGGTAATCGTAAATTACGCCAACAGCAGGCATTGCAGTACGAACTGGAAAAAAATAAAGCTGAGCTGGAAGAGTACCGCGAAGAGCTGGTGAGCCACTTTGCCCGCAGCGCTGAATTGCTGGATAACATGGCGGACGATTATCGTCAGATCTACCAGCATATGGCGAAAAGCTCCAGCAACCTGCTGCCGGGTATGTCACCGGAAAACAACCCGTTCCGTAATCGTCTGGCAGAGTCCGAAGCTGGCAACGATCAGGCGCCGGTTCAAATGCCGCGTGACTATTCTGAAGGGGCTTCTGGCCTGCTGCGTAGCGGCGTAAAGCGCGACTAACCGCACATCGTTAAGAAATTTATTGGGCGCAGCAATTGCGCCCTCCGCTTCTCTTCCCGTCCCAGCTATTATTTAGTCGTTAGCCTCATTGTGACCAAACCGAAAATTCAATAACATCAAACTGTTTTGAATCATCTTCCGTTTACTCAAGGTACGAGAGCAGGATCCATGAAAAAACAAACCCAGCTGTTGAGTGCATTAGCGTTAAGTGTCGGGTTAACTCTCTCGGCGCCATTCCCGGCCGTTGCGTCGATTCCCGGCCAGGTTCCCGGTCAGGCTGCGCTCCCCAGTCTCGCCCCGATGCTGGAGAAAGTGTTACCTGCCGTGGTGAGCGTAAGGGTCGAAGGCACCGCCACTCAGGGGCAGAAAGTCCCGGAAGAGTTCAAAAAGTTTTTTGGTGATGAACTTCCCGACCAACCTTCCCAACCTTTTGAAGGGCTGGGTTCCGGGGTTATTATTGATGCCGCCAAAGGCTACGTCCTGACCAATAACCACGTTATTAATCAGGCGCAAAAAATCAGCGTTCAGCTTAATGATGGTCGTGAGTTCGACGCAAAGCTTATCGGCAGCGACGATCAGAGCGATATCGCTCTGCTACAAATTCAGCATCCCAGCAACCTGACGCAAATAGCCATTGCCGATTCCGACAAACTCCGCGTGGGTGATTTCGCGGTAGCCGTGGGTAACCCGTTTGGTTTGGGGCAAACTGCCACCTCAGGCATTGTATCGGCTTTGGGTCGTAGCGGGTTGAACCTCGAAGGTCTGGAAAACTTTATTCAGACGGACGCTTCCATCAACCGGGGTAACTCCGGCGGTGCATTGCTTAACCTCAACGGTGAGCTGATTGGCATTAACACCGCGATTCTGGCTCCCGGTGGCGGTAGCATCGGTATTGGCTTTGCAATTCCGAGCAACATGGCGCGTACGCTGGCGCAGCAGTTGATGCAGTTTGGTGAAATCAAACGTGGCCTGCTGGGGATTAAAGGCACCGAAATGACCGCCGATATCGCCAAAGCGTTCAAACTGGACGTGCAGCGCGGCGCGTTTGTCAGCGAGGTTCTGCCTAACTCCGGTTCCGCAAAAGCGGGAGTGAAGTCTGGCGACGTCATTACCAGCCTCAACGGCAAACCGCTCAACAGCTTCGCCGAACTGCGTTCACGCATTGCGACAACCGAGCCTGGCACCAAGGTCAAACTGGGTCTGCTGCGTAACGGTAAACCGCTGGAGGTTGAGGTCACCCTGGACACCAGTACATCATCGTCCGCCAGCGCGGAGATGATTGCGCCTGCGTTGCAAGGTGCTACGCTCAGCGACGGACAGTTAAAAGACGGCACCAAAGGCATTAAAATCGATAACGTCGAAAAAAGCAGCCCAGCCGCGCAGGCCGGCCTGCATAAAGATGACGTTATCATTGGCGTTAACCGCGATCGCGTAAACTCAATCGCTGAAATGCGCAAAGTGCTGGAAGCGAAACCGTCGATTATTGCTCTGCAGGTGGTTCGCGGTAACGAAAGTATTTACCTGCTCCTGCGTTAACGCCTGTAACCGGACATCAGCCCCCCGTGTGATGTCCGGTAAACTCGTGATATGCTGCTGCCGTTCCCTTTATTAATGACGCCGCCATCATGTTTGTGAAGCTTTTACGTTCGGTCGCGATTGGTTTAATCGTCGGCGCTATTCTGCTGGCCGCGATGCCCTCGTTGCGCAAAATTAATACGCTTACCGCACCGCAGTTCGACAGTGCAGATGAAACACCCGCCAGTTATAACCCGGCTGTTCGCCGCGCAGCGCCTGCCGTCGTTAACGTTTATAACCGCAGTATGAACAGCACAGCGCATAACCAGCTTGAGATCCGCACGCTCGGCTCAGGCGTTATCATGGATCAGCGCGGCTATATCATTACCAACAAGCACGTCATTAATGATGCTGACCAAATCATCGTCGCATTGCAGGATGGTCGTGTATTTGAAGCGCTACTTGTGGGTTCTGATACGTTAACCGACCTTGCGGTGCTGAAAATCAACGCGACTGGCGGACTGCCGACAATTCCGATTAATAACAAACGCGTACCGCACATCGGCGATGTGGTTCTCGCCATTGGTAACCCTTACAACCTCGGGCAAACCATCACTCAGGGGATTATCAGCGCCACCGGTCGTATTGGCCTGAACCCGACGGGGCGGCAAAACTTCCTGCAAACCGATGCCTCCATCAACCACGGCAACTCCGGTGGTGCGCTGGTTAACTCGTTGGGTGAGTTGATGGGTATTAACACCCTGTCATTTGATAAAAGCAACGATGGCGAAACCCCGGAAGGGATCGGTTTTGCTATTCCTTTTCAACTGGCAACCAAAATCATGGATAAGCTGATTCGTGACGGACGCGTGATTCGCGGCTACATCGGCATCAGCGGTCGCGAAATAGCGCCACTGCACGCCCAGGGTGGCGGCATGGATCAAATTCAGGGAATTGTGGTTAACGAAGTGTCCCCGGATGGTCCGGCAGCGCGGGCTGGCATACAGGTTAACGATCTGATTATTTCGGTCAATAATAAGCCAGCGGTGTCAGCGCTGGAAACAATGGATCAGGTGGCAGAGATTCGCCCAGGCTCGGTTATCTCCGTGGTCGTGATGCGCGATGATAAGCAGTTGACGCTGCAGGTCACGATTCAGGAATATCCGGCAACCAACTAACGCGGATATAAAAAAACCGGAGCCAGTGCTCCGGTTTTTTACTTTCTGGTAGTTCGTTATTTAACGAACTCTTCGCCCAGAGTGATATCTTTCTTCAGCGTATCCAGCATACCTTCCAGCGCAGCTTGCTCAAACGCGCTCAGCTTGCCGATAGACTGACGTTCTTCTACGCCGTTTTTGCCCAGCAGCAGCGGCTGAGAGAAGAAGCGAGCATACTGGCCGTCGCCTTCAACGTAAGCACATTCAACCACACCTTTTTCACCGCTCAGTGCGCGAACCAGTGACAGGCCAAAACGTGCTGCAGCCTGACCCATAGACAGGGTTGCAGATCCGCCACCAGCTTTAGCTTCCACAACTTCAGTACCCGCATTCTGGATACGTTTGGTCAGGTCAGCCGCTTCTTGCTCGGTGAAGCTTACGCCAGGAATTTGTGACAGCAGCGGCAGAATGGTCACGCCAGAGTGGCCGCCAATAACCGGGACTTCAACGTCGCCTGGCTGCTTGCCTTTCAGTTCCGCCACAAAGGTGTTGGAGCGGATAATGTCCAGCGTGGTCACGCCAAACAGTTTGTTCTTATCGTATACGCCTGCTTTTTTCAGTACTTCTGCAGCGATAGCAACCGTCGTGTTAACCGGGTTGGTGATGATACCGATACACGCTTTCGGACAGGTTTTAGCAACCTGCTGCACCAGGTTCTTCACAATACCGGCGTTAACGTTGAACAGGTCGGAACGATCCATACCCGGTTTACGTGCGACGCCAGCGGAGATCAGCACCACATCAGCACCTTCCAGTGCAGGGGTAGCGTCTTCGCCGCTAAAGCCTTTGATTTTCACAGCAGTAGGGATATGGCTCAAATCAACGGCCACACCAGGCGTTACTGGAGCGATGTCGTACAGGGAGAGTTCTGAACCTGAAGGCAGTTGGGTTTTTAACAGTAATGCTAGCGCCTGACCGATACCACCAGCAGCGCCGAGGACTGCAACTTTCATCCTAAACTCCTTATTATATTGATAAGCAAAGTGTCTATTGCTCCGCGGCGGCGACCTTAATTCACAAATCCAACGAATACAACAACCACGCGTCAAGAATGCGTAGTCACGCAAATTTGGCTTTTATGCATTTAACTTACGTAAAATAAAACCTAAGTTACGTAATTCAAAACCACCCGCACAGTAGAGCAACTTTCCAACAGGTGCTGACAATATACCCTACCCGCCTCTCAAAACAACATCAATTTGATAACATTTAATTTACTTTTAACCTTATTTGCGAGCCGTGACACAGGCATGTTTCTTGATAACGAAATTTGATAAAATTCCGCTCTTTCATAACATTATTTCAGCCTTGAACAAGGCAGACCGTTTGCATAAAAATTCATCTGTATGCACAATAATGTTGTTTCTACTGCCATATTACGGGTGACTTATGCGAAGCTCGGCAAAACAAGAAGAATTAGTCAAGGCGTTTAAAGCGCTGCTTAAAGAAGAAAAGTTCAGCTCTCAGGGCGAAATTGTCCTGGCGTTGCAGGATCAGGGCTTTGATAATATCAATCAGTCCAAGGTTTCTCGCATGCTGACCAAGTTCGGCGCCGTGCGTACACGCAATGCGAAAATGGAAATGGTTTACTGCCTGCCAGCAGAGTTAGGGGTACCGACAACCTCCAGCCCGCTAAAAAATCTGGTACTGGATATAGACTACAACGATGCGGTCGTGGTTATTCATACCAGCCCCGGCGCTGCTCAGTTGATTGCACGTCTGCTGGACTCATTGGGGAAAGCGGAAGGTATTCTGGGTACGATTGCCGGTGACGATACTATCTTCACCACCCCAGCGAAGGGATTTACGGTAAAAGATTTGTACGAAGCCATTCTGGAACTGTTCGAACAAGAACTATAGTGCCTCCTCCCCGTCGCCTCGCGACGGGGGAAAAAACTCTGTTTTCTCCCTCTTCCCTCTATTTTCCACTACAACTCGTTTAACAAATGGTGCGTTTAACCATCAAAAACCATTCACGTAGTGAATACGAACACTTTAAAACGCACATTTTGCAAAAATTCATATCATTATGATTTGATTGAATTTATTTATTTAAAGATGTCAAAAACACTCTTTTTAATTCCATTTGGTTATAAAAAAACCATTTCTTAACACCAAATACCAGCAGAAACAATTAGCGTGGTATTAATTTATCAGGTTATTAGTGTATACTTGATTTTGTGATGAGGGTCACGAAACGCAGACCCCTATAAAAGAATTCGACGAGGTAAAAATCATGAAAATCAAAACGACTATTGCAACCTTAAGCCTTCTTTCTGTTCTCTCTTTCGGTGCAAGCGCCGCGGTTACTCAGGTGAACTCACAAGAAGCACAGAACCTGCAATCCATGGGTAGCATCTCCGTATCTCAGATCGGTAGCTCACCAATGGATATGCGTCAGGCCATCGCTGCTAAAGCTGAAAAAGCGGGTGCCAGCAGCTATCGCGTTACCGAGCTCCGTGAAGGCGCTCACTGGCATGCTACTGCAGAACTCTACAAATAAACCCTCGTCGTCTCAGTCCGACGACTTGCCCCCGCCTGCCGGGGGCTTTTTTATGCCTTATATTGAATGCCGAACATTAAAGCGCAACTGCCCTTCCAGCTCTTCTTCCGCTTCATCGAACAGTAAAATCAGCGCACCATATCGTCTGCGTAGCTTGTCCGGCAAATGAACAAATTCAATCTCCAGCGGCAACGGTAAGACTTCCCCGATAACCACCTCCCACAAAGAATCTAAATCAACCACCTTTTCCCTGGCGAGACCGAACGTGCGCGTAAACTCGCGATAGAAATCACCCTGGTCTTCTATCTCGTCAAAATCAAATGTATAGATGTTCATCTATAGCCACCATCCCGACGCCAGTCACTGTCACTCTACGAACCAATAATATGCAGAGACTTCCTGCATTTTCAGGTAAGTATAGCCATAAAAAAACCGACGTTTTTATCGTCGGTTTCTCACATTCAATTGCTGGTCAGCGCATGTTGATACTTATGTAGCATCCCACTGAGTCGTTTTACCGGCTCGGTAACCTGCGGTGGTGCTTGCCAGATGATTAATTTCTCCTGGTAGATCTCAAGCTCTTCCAGCAACTGACTAAAGTAACGTCGCCGCTTGTCGTCGTTTCCTGCAGAAATCACGTGATCGGCAGTGCGGCGAAGCTGGCGATGGAATGCGGAGAGATCCTCGTTTACCGGTACCGGCGCATCGCGCAGGCGCTGATGCGCGATGATCATGGTCAGCGCCAGGCGAAACTTCGCCAGGTCGCCGGGAAATTTGTTCATTAGCAAAAACAGCTGCTGATAAAGCGCCGGAAGATGGTTTTCTTTTCGACGAACCACGTTGGTGGTCATCGCAGAAACCGCCGCCGAGACAAACTGGTTGAGCAACACGCGGCCCGTTCTGTCACGAGAGTTATCACGCACCAACATAATGACGATAAATGCCAGTACACAGCCAACAATCTGCCCCAGCGCACTGTCAAGAAACTGGCTAAAGTGGAACGTCATCGGGTTATCCAGCACGATGATATTAATCGTGCTGGCCAGCGCCCCCATCGATCCCAATCGTCTTTTCTGTACCTCGATCCCCAGAAAGAAACCCAGCACCGCCAGGCTCAGACACAGCAACAACATACTTTGCTGGGTATTAGGGATAATCACCAGGAAATAGAGTGCCCCGAGCGGTAACGCCGCCAATGTGCCGTATATAAAGTCTATCGCCACCATACGCGGGTTAGGCAAACGCATTGCCAGCGAGGTAACAACCGCAATCATCACCATTGCACCGCTGCCGGATGTCCAACCGGTCCACAGCCAGAATAAGGTTCCCAGCACACATGAAAGTGTGGTGCGCCAGAAATTAACCATCGCATGGTGGCGCTCGGCAGATTCCACTTTTACCACCGGTTCACCTTGCAGGATCTCTTCTTCGATAGCGCTAATTTTGGTGTTGCTGACAACTCCACGTTTAAGTAACAAATAGCGTGTTGCCGCCCCAGCCCAGGTGTAAATTGTGACAGGTGTGTCACGTTCTCCGGTCCAGGCAATCACCCTACGCATCCGCTTCAACTGTTTATGGACATCCTGTACCGTTTCAACCGGCGTATCGAACAACTCACGGAAGGTATCGGTGATCAATTCTGGTCGGGTGTTCTGAATTAGATAGGTTTCGCAGGACTGCGTGATGAGCGTGAGCGACAACGTATTCAATGCCTTGAGTCTGCGGTTAGCCCGCACCCAGCGCGAGGACTCCATATTCAGGTTACTACGCATCCCTTCCAGCGCCGCCGTTCGCCTGACTAAATCTCCCCAGGCCTTGTCCACTTCCTCACTGTCGCCATGCTTAATGCACAGCTGCATAAGCTGATATTGCGCTACCAGCAGGCTATCCAGTTCGACATCAATTTCCTGTTTCACCGAACGGGGCGAAAAGAGCAGGTCAGCAACAATGGCACAGACAATGCCCATCACAATTTCACTACAGCGTTCGAGCGCAAATTGCGGCGTCAGCAGCGGTTCAGCCTGAATAGTAATGACGATGATCAGCGCCGTATAGCCTGAAAGCCCCCAGGCATAGGAGTTTTCGATCTTTACTAACGATGAGATCCAGGTACAAAAACCGGCCCAGACACAACACACCAGGATCATCAATAGCGGGGCGCGGATCATGCTGATGATAATGATCAGTGCGGCAATACAGCCGATAAATGTCCCGACAATACGCAGCATGCCGCGATAGCGGATAGCACCTGAATAAGGTTCTCCACCAGCGGCAAAGGCCGGACCTGCCGCCACAATGGCCGCGGTCAGCACCGCCCAGCGCGGGGTCTCAAGCTGGAAATGAAAGCCAACGAACAGCGCCAGTACAATCGCGCAGGCCAGTTTTACCGCAAAGCGGATATGCTGATTGGCAATGGAGAAAATACCCATCGCGATTAACCAAATTCGCGCAGGCGGTGCGCCATTTTACGGAAGAAAGATTCCTGACTGGCATCGCGATCCTGCTTGCCGGTAATGACGACGGTCGCCGTCGTCCCGGCAGGCCACAAGGTTCCCTGCTGCTCATCAAGGCGAATTCGCACCGGCACACGCTGCGCCAGACGCACCCATTCAAGATTGGAATCAATGGTCGCCATACCCTTGGCGTCCCGCGTGCTGCTGGCATTCGTTACGCCAGCCGCCACACTATCAACAGTCCCCTTCAGCACATTATTACTGCCAAGCGGGGTGATTTCAGCGCGATACCCAGGACGAACGCCTTCCAGTTTGGTTTCTTCCATATACGCCAGCACATAGAAAGAATGCTGTTTGACTAACGCCACCGCCGTGGACCCGCGCGTAATAAATTCGCCGCTATAGACGTTCAGGTTAGTCACCCAGCCATCTGCTGGCGCGCGGATAACGGTACGCTCCAGATCTAATTTCGCCAGGTCGCGGGTCGCTTGTGCCTTCGCAAGCTGGTGTAATACGGTTTGCAGGACGTTGTTTGACTGATCGATCTCTTCACGAGACATGGCCTGCACGCCAAGTCGGTTACGACGACCGGCCTCCTGGCGTTTTTCCTGCGCCAGAACTTGATAATAAGCGACATCAGCTTCAGCCTGTTCAAGGGCTTTCTTATAGCGTGGCTGATCGATGGTGAACAGGATCTGATCCTTTTTCACCAGTTGGTTATCATGGATGTTAACGTTGGTAATAAGGCCCGCAACATCCGGCGCAATGGCGACAACATCGGCGCTGAAACGGGCATCACGCGTCCACGGCGACTCGGTGTAGAACACCCATGCGCGGAAAATGGCGATGAAGGCCAGAATGACCAGTATCACGGTAATGGCCGTGCGGGAGAGTTTTCTTGTTAGTGTTTTCACTTCAACCTCAAACGAACAGGCGCGTTGTTAAGTAGAACAGACAGCAATACAGCGCGGTGTTAAACAGAGCCGGATGCCAGACAAAATCATAGATACCAGTCGGAACCAGCACCCGACGCATCAGCCAGAAAATCGCCAGTGACAAAAGTAATTCGAAAAAAATCGGTGGGAAGGACAAACCAAACACCACGATAACGGGAAACAGACTCATGTTGACCTTGGTAACGTAAGAGAGTGCAGATGATAGTTTTTCTAGCGTATGTCACCGCAGAGAAGGGCGAGGATGAGCCAGGCGAGAGCGACATAGCCGTTATTTGAATAATAATATATTAACGTAACTGTTATGCTGTTATCTATATTATGTGATCTAAATCACTTTTAAGTCAGAGTGAACAATGGAACGATTAAAACGTATGTCGGTGTTCGCCAAAGTTGTCGAACTGGGCTCCTTCACCGCCGCCGCAAGACAGCTACAAATGAGCGTTTCATCAATAAGCCAGACGGTCTCCAAACTGGAAGATGAGTTACAGGTCAAGCTGCTAAACCGCAGTACGCGCAGCATTGGGCTAACTGAAGCCGGTAAAATTTATTATCAGGGCTGCCGCCGGATGCTGCACGAAGCACAGGATGTTCACGAGCAACTTTATGCCTTTAACAACACGCCTATCGGTACCCTGCGCATTGGCTGCTCTTCAACTATGGCACAAAATGTCCTCGCCGGGTTGACCGCCACGATGCTGAAAGAGTATCCGGGATTGACGGTAAATCTGGTAACCGGCATTCCGGCCCCGGATTTAATCGCGGATGGTCTGGACGTAGTTATCCGCGTCGGCGCGTTGCAGGACTCCAGCCTGTTTTCACGCCGTTTGGGAGCTATGCCGATGGTTGTCTGCGCCGCGAAAAGCTATCTCGCGCAGTTTGGCACCCCGGAGAAACCCGCCGATCTCAGCAACCACTCGTGGCTGGAATACAGCGTGCGCCCGGATAATGAATTCGAGCTTATCGCTCCGGAGGGCATCTCCACCCGCCTGATCCCAGAGGGGCGCTTCGTGACTAACGATCCGATGACGCTGGTACGCTGGCTGGCCGCAGGCACGGGCATTGCCTATGTACCGCTGATGTGGGTGATCAATGAGATCAATCGTGGCGAAGTGGAGATCCTGCTTCCCCGCTACCAGTCGGATCCGCGTCCGGTCTACGCGCTGTATACCGAAAAAGACAAATTGCCACTCAAGGTGCAGGTAGTGATTAACTATCTGACAGACTATTTTGTCGATGTGGCGAAGCTATTCCAGGGAATGTACGGTCGGGGAAAAGAGAAGTGATGATATGCCCGATAGCGCTAGCGCTTATCGGGCAAAAATACCCTTTAAATTACAGTTTCTCAGGCAGTACCGCCCACGGTCAGGTTATCCACCTTCAGCGTCGGCTGACCCACGCCCACAGGCAGACTCTGTCCTTCTTTACCGCAAACGCCAACTCCGTTATCCAGTCTCAGGTCGTTACCCACCATCGAAATCTGCTGCATCGCTTCGATACCGGAGCCAATTAACGTTGCGCCTTTCACCGGTTTGGTCACTTTACCGTTCTCAATCAGATACGCTTCGGACGTCGAGAATACAAATTTCCCGGAGGTGATATCCACCTGGCCGCCGCCGAAGTTAGGTGCATAAATACCGTATTCAACGGATTCGATGATTTCCTGCGGCGTGGATTTCCCCGGCAGCATATAGGTGTTAGTCATACGCGGCATCGGCAGGTGCGCGTAAGATTCACGGCGACCGTTACCCGTTGGCGCGACTCCCATCAGGCGCGCATTGAGTTTGTCCTGCATATAGCCTTTCAGAATGCCATTTTCGATCAGCACGTTGTACTGACCCGGCGTACCTTCGTCATCGATAGCCACGGAACCACGACGGTCCGCCATTGTGCCGTCATCCACCACGGTACACAATTCTGACGCCACCAGTTCACCCATGTGACCGCTGAATACCGACGTGCCACGGCGGTTAAAGTCACCTTCCAGACCATGACCGACCGCTTCATGCAGCAGAACGCCAGGCCAGCCAGCGCCGAGCACCACCGGCAACGTACCGGCAGGCGCGGCCACCGCAGAGAGGTTAACCAACGCCATGCGTACGGCCTCTTTCGCCCATGCGTCAGCACGGACTTCGCCATCGAGATTGGCAAGGAAATAGTCATAGCCAAAACGCCCGCCGCCACCGCTGGCGCCGCGTTCACGCTTGCCATCCTCTTCAACCTGTACGCTTACCGACAAACGCACCAACGGACGGACGTCAGCGGCCAGCGTACCGTCGGTCGCCGCCACCAGAATCAGTTCATAAACACCGGTCAGACTGGCGGTCACTTCCTGAACGCGCTTGTCTGCGGCACGCGCCACGTTGTCTACGCGGCGCAGAATATCCAGCTTCTCTTCACGGCTCATGCTCTGCAGGGGATCAACTGAGGTATAAAGCGCCTGGTGCTCCACCGCCCCCAGCGTTTTTACTTTGCCATCACCGTTGTCACGCACGATGGTACGAGCGGCATGAGCACTTTGTTCCAGCGCCAGCAGGCTAATCTGGTCTGCATAGGCAAACCCTGTTTTTTCGCCGCTGATGGCTCGCACGCCAACGCCCTGATCGATATTGTAAGAACCATCTTTAATGATGCGGTCTTCTAAAACCCAGGATTCGTGATAGCTCGACTGAAAATAGAGATCGCCGTAATCAAGGCGGCGTTCGGCCAGTTGGCCCAGGATGGCAAACAGATCCTGATGTTTCAGGCCATTCGCCGCTAGCAATTGTTCACTTACCAGGTTCAGACTCATCGTTTTGCTACTCATTAGTTACTGCGGTAGAAGATCTATGTAGTGAGATTGGGGCAATTACTCGCCCCCGTCAAATCATTGCTGGCTTTCTTTGCGCGGCTGACGCAGAACTTCGTTGATCTGTGGCTTATCGATCGGACCAGTGATGCGATAGCGCAGAATCGACACTTTGCTCCACAGCGGTCCCAATACCTTACTGGCAGCAAACACCGCCGCACCAACAATCGGGTTGACGGCAAACGCAGCGGCAACCCCTACGGTGGCAGAAATCTCTGGCGCGACCACCGCTTCCATATTCAACTCCCGGCGTACCAGGTTCACCGAGCCTTTCATCGCAATATCGGCTTCCAGACCGTCCACCAGCGTATCATCAGTATGCATCACGCCATCTTTGATCCACGCCGTGCTGCGAATCGAGTCGAAATAGAAGCCTTCGCTGAAGGTATCGCTGAAATCAAAGCGCAGTTTACGCAGCAACGCATCAAAGCTTAACAGGCGTAACAGTTGTCCCGCATGACCGGTACTGAGTTCTGTAAGCTCACCTTTGCCCAGGCGGGTACGCAAAATGCCATTCAGCGAAGCTAAATCTGGATCCCACGGCGGGTTACGCCAGTGCAGATCGTACTCAACGTTGAACGAAGAGTTGCGAATCGGGGTCGATACGCCAAAGAAGTTGGCCGCGGAGTCAATTTTATTGCCACTCAGTTTACCCTTCAGCGACGTCCGCTCCTTGCCCGGCGCATTCACCCACACGCCGTCGGTGGTCAGTCTGGCAAAACCGGTATCCAACAGGCCGTTACTCAAGGTGAGCGTGTCGCCTTTAATCGCGACATCGGCGTCAATACGACCGTATTTCTGTCCCCACATCCAGCACTCGGCACAGCGTAGTTGAAGATCCGGCCAGCCACGGAAGCTGACGTTGTCGATGGTGGAAAACGGCGAAGCGGGCGTACTATTCGGTGACGGTTTTGCCGCACTTGGGTTGTAATAAAGATACTTAATATTGGCCAGCCACGGCGCGTTATTGCGCATCGCCAGCGTGGCGTTAATTTCGCGGCCCTGCGCCTGCACGGTGGAGCCATTGATTGACGGCTCAGACACAATACTTAAATTATTCCACTGCTGGCCACCCAGGGATAACGCTGGCGTACGTACCGTGATGCGCTGAGGGAAGTTGGCGTTGGTCCCAACGTTATCCGCAGCACCTTTCTGGAACAAAGCCAGCCATTGCGCCCCATCCATAGGGGGAAGATTAAGCTCAATGCCTTGTTGATCGGGTAACGCGGGCACGGTACGGCTTTCCGACGTCCAGATTGCGCGGTCAAGCGTCAGTTTCTGATTCAGCAACCAGCGGCTGTTAAAGTGATTCTTACTGCCCGCGTTGCCGGTCAGATCAAAACTGCGCAGATTGCCGTTGGCCTTAACGTTAACCGGCAACGCCTCACCGGCAGCCTTATTCAGGGGAGAAGGTAAGTGACTACTTACATTCTTCAGGTCGCCTTTTATCTCTATGTCGTAAGTCGGCCCCGCATGATACGGGAGATCGATACCTACCTTGCCATTCCACGCCATGCTGCCGCTTAACGCATCGTTGACCTGCGCCGGTAAAATCCCCATACGGGTTGGCTGCCAGTCACCTTGCAGATTCACGGCTACCTGATAGGCTTTCGCCCCTTCGGTCGTGGAAAAGTCGACGTTCAGCGGTTGATTAAACCAGTTCGCCGTCATCGGCTCGCTCTTTAAATCGCCATTGATAAAGCTGAATTTACCGTTCAAATTCTTCAGCGTGCTGTCGAGCGGTTTAATAAACAGGCTGTTATTACGCAGGTTGACATCACCTTTCGCGGTAACCAGCGAGCCGTCTAGCGGAATATCCAGATGTAAGCGAGCATTCACATCGCCGTCAATCTGCAACTGCTCTAGCGTGGCGCCGAGGGAATCCTTCAGCGGCGTCTCATCAAAATAAGGTCCGACCGCCTTGCCTGGTCCGTTAATATCGGCATCAATCAGCAGTTTTTCTTTGGCATAGTCGGGGATATTGGCCGTCAGATTACTGGCCTTCACGCCGCCCAGATTAACGCTATCCGTCTTCATCCACAGACCGTCGTTAATGAAATTCAGTTCAATATTGAGGTCAGTAAGCGCAGGCCAGTCGGGCTGGAAAGCAAATTTCGCGTTGCGTAGCGGCACCAGGACCTGAAATTGCCCCTCATTATGCAGATACGGGAACAGATGCGGGTTACCGCCATACACCAGCGTGGCGTTATCCGCTTCGCCGCCCTGAATAGCGCCACTGAGGTAGTCAACCAGGTCTTTGCCCATCAGATTTTCCGGGAAGTAGCGCCAGGCTTGGGAGCCGTCGTCGGTGCTGATGCCAGCCAGAATACCTAACCACGGTTCATCTCCAGTGGGTTGCAGATAGCGAAAACCACCGCGCGCACGTACCGCTTTCGCTTTCACATCAATGTTGCGCCCGTCTAACTGAAAGCCTTTCTCATTCTTCAGCCAGCTTAGCGTCGCCACGCCGTTCTCTATTTCCAGCGGTGCGCGGAAAACGGTTTCGTACGGCATTTTAGCTTGCTTCATCGAAGCGGTGAGTGCACCATTTTCAACGCTGCCCGCAAGCGTACCGGAGAAATGCTCAGCCCCCGGTAGCAGCTTCCACTGTTTCCAGGCCAGATTGCTCCACGAGGACTGGAAGCGAGTTTTTTCTGTCGCCTGCAGTGGGATATCCAACGCCAGCACATCTATCTTTCCGCTCGGCTGCGTGGCCCGCCAGATATCACCCAGTGCAGGCGATATCCTGGCCGCCATCGGGCGCAGCCCCTCCAACCCAGCCAATTCCAGGTTACTGGCACGAATGCGTAACTCATCGCTGCGTTTATGATTCTCACCACCGACTTCCTGCTCAGGGACCCAGGCCAGCGTTAATGCCCCGCTCGGCCAGGGTTTATCGTCCATGGTGATACGGGTGTCAGGGATCGAGAATTGCCAGCCCGGTCCTTCATGGGTAATGTGCGCCGTCAGGTTATCGACAGAGAGCGTGTGAGTATGCTCATCACCCAGCCAACTTGCCCCGCCTTTTTTCAGCCAGACATCACCGCCGGAAACGACCCCTTTGCTAATCGTCATCCAGGCTTCCAGGCTGAAACGCGCAGTTTGCAGCGCAACATTATCCTGCATCCATTTACTCAGCCACGGTTTGACGTCGATGTCATCGGCTTGCAGCCAGACCCGACCGTTATTCAACAGCCCGTCATCGTCGCGCAAATCCATACGCACCTGCATAACACCGTGCTGCCCGGTCAGACTGGAGAGACTGACCAGGCCCTCTGCACGATGGCGGTTTTTACCGTTCAGCCAGGTAAGCTGTGGGATCGCCAGTTCTGCACGCTGGCCAGAGAGGGTTAAGAAACTAATCTGGCTGTCACGCAGATCGAAATGATCAAACTGACGCAGAAAGAGATCGCTGAGGTGGCCGGCTTCAATTCCGTCACCGCTTTCACTGTGCTGGATGGGGGTATTGATGCGCAGTTGCAATTGCCAAAAGGTGAGGTCGCGGAACTGCCAGCGCATGTGCAGTAAGCTTTGCCAGACATCCAACGCTAACGTGACGCGCTTTACCGAAAATTCGCCACCGTCTTTTAGCTGCGCATGGATATCGCGCGCTTCAAGCGTAGGACCGAAATTTTGCCAACTTGCGGAAAGCTCACTGGCGGAAACCGGCAGACCGGTGGCGGATTCAATCTTGCCAAGGATGACAGGCCGCCAACTGTCAAGATGAGGTAGCGCCAGGCGCAGCCCACTGACCAGCAGCGCTGCGATGACAACGAATGCGGCTCCAGTGAGCAGTAATATCCCCGGCAATCGCCTCACGCGCCTCTCCTTGTCTACCAAAAAATGTGACTCACAAAACCGTGTTGCCGGATGGCGGCGTGAACGCCTGCTCCCACCTGCAAGGTATCGCCATCAGGCGTTTACCAGGCCAGATTACATCATGACGACGTCGAACTGCTCCTGGTTATACAGCGGTTCAATTTGAACTTTGACCTGCTTGCCGACAAAGATTTCAACTTCCGCCAACGCATGAGACTCCTCCCCCTTCAGGGCTTCAGCCACCGCCGGAGAGGCATATACCAGGAAACGATCGGATTCATATGCATGGTGAACGCGCACAATTTCACGCATGATTTCATAGCACACGGTTTCCACCGTTTTCACCGTGCCGCGCCCATGGCAGGTCGGACACTCGTTGCACAACACATGTTCCACGCTTTCGCGCGTGCGTTTGCGCGTCATCTCTACCAGACCCAGCTGTGAAAAACCGTTGATGCTGGTTTTTACGCGATCCTTGCTCAGAGCCTGCTCCAGAGAGTGCAGCACTCGGCGACGGTGGTCTTCATTATTCATGTCGATAAAATCGATAATAATAATGCCGCCGAGGTTACGCAGACGCAGCTGACGGGCAATAGCCTGCGTTGCTTCAATATTAGTATTAAAGATAGTGTCGTCGAGATTACGATGCCCAACAAACGCGCCGGTATTAATATCGACGGTGGTCATCGCTTCAGTCTGGTCGATAACCAGATAACCACCTGACTTGAGTTCAACTTTACGCTCCAGCGCACGTTGGATTTCATTCTCAACGTCAAACAGATCAAAGATAGGCTGGCGACCGCTGTAATGCTCAAGCTTACTGGTCATTTCAGGCATATATTCAGCCGTGAATTCCATTAACGCTTCGTACGTCAGGCGGGAGTCGACGCGGATCCGATCAAGCTGGGCGTCAGCAAAATCGCGCAACACGCGCTGCGCGAGCGCCAGCTCACCGTACATTTGATAGCGCGTTTGCGGGCGTTTCTTACGTTCCATGACTTTCGTCCAGACACGCTTCAGGTAGGCAGCATCCGAAGCCAGATCTTCTTCGCAGACGCCTTCTGCCGCCGTACGAATAATGAATCCGCCCTGCTCATCGCAGTAATCCGCCACCACTTTTTTCAGGCGTTCGCGTTCAATTTCGCTTTCGATACGTTGGGAAACGCCAACGTGCGACGCCCCCGGCATAAAGACGAGATAACGGGAAGGCAGCGTGATATCCGTGGTAAGACGGGCGCCTTTAGTACCCAACGGATCTTTTACTACCTGCACCATCAGGTCCTGACCCTGGCGCACCAGTTCAGAGATGTCGCGCACGGTGAACTGTTTTTGTTCTTCACCCGCCACGCATTCGGTGTGCGGCATGATGTCCGAAGCGTGAAGAAATGCGGCTTTATCAAGCCCAATATCTACAAAAGCCGCCTGCATACCCGGAAGTACACGACTTACACGACCTTTGTAGATATTGCCTACGATTCCGCGTCGCGCCTCACGTTCAATATGAATTTCCTGCAGAATACCACCATCAATGTAAGCCACCCGTGTTTCCGATGGCGTTACGTTTACCAACAATTCAGCCGTCATGTTTATCCCTTTTATCACGCAGTGCGTTAAAATTGGTCAGCAACTCATACGTTTCTACCAGCGGTAAGCCGACTACGGCGTGATAGCTGCCATTGATCTTCCTGACAAAACAGCCACCCAACCCTTGAATACCGTATGCACCTGCTTTATCCATTGGTTCACCGCTGGCAACATAACCCGCGATGTCCTCATCGGTTAGTGCTCTGAACGTCACTTCCGTCATCACCAGACAGTCCAGACTGTGCTGGCGGTCGGCCAATGCTACGGCGGTCATGACCTGATGCGTTTTGCCCGACAGTTTACGCAGCATTGCAGCGGCATGGTCGGCGTCATGTGGTTTTTCCAGCACCTCGCCATTAAGGATAACAATGGTATCCGCCCCCAATACCGGCAAATCGCGCGCGGCCAGCGCCACGCCAGCCTGCGCTTTTTCGCGCGCCAGACGCGAAACATACTGCTGCGCACTTTCCTGCGGGTGGCGCTGTTCTTCAATTCCAGGAACCAGCCGTTCAAACGTAACACCAAGCTGAGCAAGCAACTCCTGACGACGTGGAGAACCTGAAGCAAGATACAGAGTATTCATATCAACCTTTATTGCACCGCAAACTGCTGACGGACCTTACGCATCAGTAAGAATAGCCATGGCCAAAGCACACCATTCACTACACTACTCCAGAACACTTCGGGTCTGAAAGAGACATTGATCACTAAAAACTCGGCCCAGAAAACAATAATATCCACGACCAGTGATAACAACATGACTACCAGCGCCTGTTGCCAGAGTGCGAGGTTGCGGAATAGCTGGAATTTCAGCGCGACCAGATAAGCAATGATACTCATCGACAGTGCACGCACGCCAAGGGTGGAACCGCTGATGAGATCCAGTATGGCACCCATCACAAATCCTGTGCCTACATTTACGCGATGCGGCAGCGCAAGGATCCAGTACAACAAGATAAGCAGCACCCAGTTCGGCCGGAAAACCAGAATGTCGTCCGGCCAGGGCATGACTTGCAGCAACAGTGCAATAAGGAACGAGAGCCAAATCACCCAACGTCCCTGGCTACGATAGCTTGCCACTTACTGTCCTCCCGGCTTACGCGGAGCAGGCTGTGGCGATGTGGTATCCGCAGGCGCAGGAGTCACGCCTGTTGCAGGAGCTGGCATGGGCGCAGGCGGTCCCATTGCTTCAGGTGCAGGCAGAACTTGCGGCATCATTTGCATCAGACGTTCATTGGCAACACGGTGCACTTCTTCTGGCGTCATCGGATTTGCGCCATTGCGATCGGCGCCCCACAACAGCAGCAGATAGCGCAGACGCTGCAGACCGGCGGTCGGGCGCGCCTGAATCACGGTATATGCGCGCTGCGTGTCCAGCTTAACCGATGAAACGACACCGACCGGATAACCTTCAGGGAAACGTCCGCCCAGGCCCGAGGTAACCAGCACATCGCCAACGCGAATGTCGGTATTGGCCGGCAGATGTTCGAGCTGAAGATCGTCGGTGCAGCCGTTACCCGCAGCGATCACGCGAATATCATTACGCAGGACCTGGATCGGTAGTGCATGCGTCGCGTCGCAAATCAGCAGCACGCGGCTGGTCAGTTTAGCCACAGCAACGACCTGACCCACAACGCCTTTGTCGCTAATAACCGGCTGACCTTCATAGACGCCGTTAACGCTCCCTTTGTCGATCACGACCTGATCGCTGTAAGGGTCATTAACCGTTGAGATGACCTGCGTCACCATCTTTTGTTCGTCCTGACGTAGCGGCGATCCCAGCAGCTCGCGCAATCGCGCGTTCTCCTGTTTATATTGCCCCAACATCAGCAGCTCGCTGTTTTTCAGCAGCAGTTCCTGACGCAACGCCCGGTTTTCAAGTTCGAGTTGATCGCGCGAAGCCAGCGTTTGTGAAACGCCGTCGAGTAATTCACGGGGAGCATTTGAGATAAAGTAGAAAGGACTGACGGCGGTATCCATGTACGTTCGGATTTGACTAAACGTACCCAGGCGGCTGTCGGCAATAATAACGCCGAGCGCCACCAGCACCGCCAGAATAAGGCGAATCTGTAGCGACGGGCCACGGCTAAAAATTGGCTTCATAGTCTATGCGTATTCTCGTATCAGAGCGGAAGGGCAACCCGCGGGCTACCCAGCCTGCATCCGATTACTCTTCGCTGAACAGGTCGCCGCCGTGCATATCGATCATTTCCAGCGTCTTGCCACCACCGCGCGCCACGCAGGTCAGCGGATCTTCAGCAACAACAACTGGAATACCGGTTTCTTCCATTAACAGACGGTCAAGGTTACGCAGCAGCGCGCCACCACCGGTCAGCACCATGCCGCGTTCAGAGATATCAGACGCCAGCTCTGGCGGGCACTGTTCCAGTGCAACCATTACCGCGCTTACGATACCGGTCAGAGGTTCCTGCAGGGCTTCCAGAATCTCGTTGGAGTTCAGGGTAAAGCCGCGTGGAACACCTTCTGCCAGGTTACGACCGCGAACTTCGATCTCGCGGACTTCGTCGCCCGGATAGGCGGAACCGATTTCGTGTTTAATACGTTCTGCGGTGGCTTCACCGATCAAAGAACCGTAGTTACGACGAACATAATTAATGATGGCTTCATCAAAGCGGTCACCACCAATACGAACAGAAGAGGAGTAAACCACGCCGTTCAGGGAGATAACGGCAACTTCAGTCGTACCACCACCGATATCCACAACCATAGAACCGGTTGCTTCAGAAACTGGCAGACCGGCACCGATCGCAGCCGCCATCGGCTCTTCGATCAGAAAGACTTCACGGGCACCAGCGCCCTGTGCGGATTCACGGATCGCACGGCGTTCAACCTGCGTTGCTCCAACCGGTACACACACCAGTACGCGCGGGCTTGGGCGCATGAAGCTATTGCTGTGCACTTGTTTGATAAAGTGCTGGAGCATTTTTTCAGTCACGAAGAAGTCAGCGATAACGCCGTCTTTCATTGGGCGAATTGCAGCAATATTGCCCGGCGTACGACCCAGCATCTGCTTCGCATCATGACCTACTGCAGCCACGCTTTTCGGCGAACCGGCACGATCCTGACGAATGGCCACAACAGAAGGCTCATTCAATACGATGCCTTGTCCTTTTACATAAATAAGGGTATTCGCGGTACCCAGGTCAATGGACAGGTCATTGGAAAACATGCCACGAAATTTTTTCAACATACTAAGGGATAATCCTGAAAGCTGGGGCGGAAAACAAAATCCGCTTACTTTACCAACCACACGCAGCAGCGACAAGGCGCAAAAATCATCTGCTACGGTGAAAATTAGTGCAGTTCGTTTCCTTTGTTACAAAACCGGCCTGAGTCCATCAGGGCTGAATAAATCAGCAGCACTCCTCGCTTTTGTTTGCAACCTGTCAAAGGTCATTCACCTGCATGTTTGCTGTTACAACCTGGCGAGCAGACAAGCACACCCCCAGAAGGCACAGCGCGCGTTATTCTACGTGAAAACAAATTAAACGGCAGGTTAAACCGAGTATCTTTGCGAATATTTTTTCACGTTAGTGTCAAGTGGCTGTGATGCGGCAAAAAAATCCCCTTGCCCACCAGCAACTCCGCGTTCCGTCAGCGTGTGCCACTCACTACGCGAACGAACGCCCGTGGCGTAAACCTGCGTTGGTGTTCCTGAACAGGCCTCTACCAGGCTTTGAACCAGCAGCTGGTTTTCCGTTCGTTTATCAATATTCCTCACCAGGCTTGGATGTAGCTTCAATAACTCAACGTTAAGCTCCTTGATCCAACTGGTACTCACCAGCGTTAGGCCCGCCTGCGTCACAGCGATTCGCACACCCAGCGCCCCCATCAATCTGATGACGGGTTGTAACCGGCTGATATGTTGACAGACATCTGCCTCCGCAAGTTCAATAATTATGCGTTTGCGTAATGATTTTTCGCACTGCATCAGCGTATCACGTAGCCAGCGCTGAAAACGCGGGCGAATGAGTGATTCAACCGTTGTCTGCATCGCCAGACTTTCCTGCGGCCAGTACCCCAACAGCAGGATCAAACGGCTGATTTGCAGACGGTCATACTCTTCAGCCAGGCCAAACTGCAGCACCATCGGCATATATTCCGCCGAAATAACCTCTTCGCTGCCATCAAAAATACGGCACATCAGCTCCCGATGATGTACTCGTCCTTCACGCGTTACCGCAGGCTTTTGATAAATTCTCGGCCCGCCCCGACTGAGCATCTGTTCGATTAGCGTTCGCCAGCGTACGTTGCCCCGACCTTTTTCCGGCAGTGAATCATCATAGACCGACCAGCTGTTCCCACCCTGTAATACCGAATTCCGCGTGGCGGCTTCGGCATGATCCATCACTTGTTCTGTCGACTGCCCGCTGCGACAAACACAAATGCCGATATGAATCATATCGGCACGATCGATCATTTTATTAGCCGGAAGCGCGTCCACCGCTTTTAATAATTGCCCCGCGATGCTTTCCGCCTCTTTCAACGTGCGGTGCGGCAGCAGGATGGCAAAATCGCTACGGTGGTAGCGCGCCAGCAACGCGCCTGGATAGCGCGTCATAAAAGTCGACAATAAATTGATGAGCATTGAAATTTGTTCTTCCGCGAGGGTAATTCCCCAGCTATCGCGCAGCAGCGTAAAGTCTGGAAGGCGCACCATCATCACGACGCCATGCGATCCCACTTTTTCCTGATCTTCAAGTAGCGTTGCCAGTTGGTTATCAAAGAACAAGCGGTTACTCAGCCCGGTTTTTGTATCCTGCGCCACATAGGAACGAATCAGCGTATCGAGGCGACTGCGTTGTTCGCGAGCATTTTGAATCTCGGCCAGGAGCATATCGAGCGCGCTACTGGTACGTGCTGGCCATTCATAGACCGTTCCCCGCACGTTCGGTCCACGTTCACCATTCAGAATGCGCGTTGAACGAATCTCCAGCAGCTCTTGCCCTGAAAGCTGACGCTGAAGCCAGCGCACCGACAAAAAGAGCATAAGTATAATGAAAGCAATCGCCAGCGTGAGCGGTGCGGTGGTCAGCAGCGAATGGAAATAGTTACCCATCGGATCCTGATAAACCAGACGCAGCGACATACCCGGGTTCTTGATCAACGGGACGGTGATATCGCGATAGAGATTATTTGTCCCCGCCGGGCGATAGCTGCTGGTGCGGGAGTGCTCATACACCACGTGCTCGCCCTGCATCAGTTGTATACGCACGATATCAACCGAAACCATCAGTTCATCGATTTGCGGGGTTAACGCAACGACATCGCGGGAGACAAGTTGAGTATCAATCGCCGTCGCCACCCCCTGAACACGGGTGGTGAACTTATATTGAACTGCGTTGTAGAAACTCAGCGAGCAGCCGATGAGAGTTACGAAAATCGTTAACCCAGTAAGCAGCGTGACAAAAGCTGAAAATTTCGTCGTTAATCGCATCCTTGTGTTAACTCCGACAGTTATGAAACAGGTATGAAAGTGATAAAGCGACGCGCAAATGCAAAGCTGAACGCAAAATCCGTCCATTTATACAAACAGTGTGGGCATACTACCAAATCAGGTATATCTGGCAATTTATTGCGCAGAATCGGCATCATGTTTTGATTAGCGAGTATAGTCTTCATAATTAATTTTCCAATCCACCAGACGAATTGAGGACAGGTTATGCAGGCTTTGATCTTAGAACAGCAGGACGGAAAAACCCTCGCATCCGTTCAACCCCTCGACGAAAATCAGCTACCGGAAGGCGATGTGACGGTGGATATCCACTGGTCAAGCCTGAACTACAAAGACGCCCTGGCTATCACTGGCAAGGGTAAAATCATTCGTAATTTTCCGATGATTCCTGGTATCGATTTCGCCGGTACCGTTCGCGCAAGCGAAGATCCCCGTTTTCATGCAGGTCAGGAAGTTTTGCTGACCGGCTGGGGCGTGGGTGAAAATCATTGGGGTGGACTGGCAGAACGCGCACGCGTGAAAGGCGACTGGCTGGTTGCGCTGCCAAAAGGGCTGGACGGACGTAAAGCCATGGTCATCGGTACCGCCGGTTTTACCGCCATGCTGTGCGTCATGGCGCTGGAAGATGCCGGCATCCGCCCGCAAGACGGTGAGATTGTTGTCACCGGCGCCAGTGGCGGCGTGGGCAGCACGGCCATTGCGTTACTGCATAAGCTGGGTTATCAGGTTGCGGCGGTTTCGGGTCGCGAAAGCACCCACGACTACCTGAAAAGCCTGGGCGCTAGCCGTATTCTTGGTCGCGATGAGTTTGCAGAATCACGCCCGCTGGAAAAACAACTGTGGGCTGGTGCAGTTGATACGGTTGGTGACAAAGTCCTGGCGAAAGTACTGGCACAGATGAACTACGGCGGCTGCGTTGCCGCCTGTGGCCTGGCAGGCGGTTTTACTCTGCCGACTACGGTGATGCCGTTCATTCTGCGTAACGTTCGTTTGCAAGGGGTAGACTCAGTGATGACTCCGCCGGAACGGCGTGCACAAGCCTGGGCGCGACTGGTGAAGGATTTGCCGGAATCGTTCTATGCTCAGGCCGCCACGGAAATTACGCTGGCAGATGCACCGAAGTTCGCCGATGCCATCATCAATAACCAGGTGCAAGGCCGTACGCTGGTGAAAGTGAAGTAATAGACCGTGGCGCAGAAATTTACACTTAATTAACCAAATTTCACGGCATATCTTCAGACTCCCTGCCATATTAACTACGCGTCCCCTGTCAGTTATGACGCGTAAGCCGGGAGTCTGTTATGAAGAAATTACGTCCATTTACAGAAGCCGACGTCACTGACGAGTCGGCTTTTTTTATGCAGCGCCGCCAGGTTCTGAAAGCATTAGGGATCAGCGCTGCCGCGTTGTCTTTGCCCCTCTCTGCGCAGGCCGATCTTCTTAGCTGGTTTAAGGGCAACGATCGCCCTCCAGCACCCGCAGGTAAGCCGCTTGATTACAGTAAGCCCGCCGTCTGGCAAAATTCGCTTCCTTTAACGCCTGCGGATAAGGTTTCTGGCTACAACAACTTCTACGAGTTCGGTCTCGATAAGGCGGATCCGGCAGCCAATGCTGGCAGCCTGAAAACCGATCCGTGGACGTTGCAAATCAGTGGCGAGGTGGCAAAACCACTCACCCTCGATCACGATGCACTAACCGCCCGTTTCCCGCTGGAAGAACGGATTTATCGGATGCGCTGCGTGGAAGCCTGGTCAATGGTCGTGCCGTGGATTGGGTTTCCGTTACATAAACTGCTGGCACAGGTTGAACCGACCGGCAACGCAAAGTATGTTGCGTTCGAAACGCGCTACGCGCCGGATGAAATGCCAGGACAAAAGGATCGCTTTATTGGCGGCGGGCTGAAGTATCCCTATGTTGAAGGGCTGCGTCTGGATGAAGCGATGCATCCACTCACACTGCTCACCGTAGGGGTTTATGGTAAGGCCCTTCCCCCACAAAATGGCGCGCCCATCCGCCTGATTGTGCCGTGGAAATACGGATTTAAAGGCATTAAGTCGATCGTGAGTATTAAACTCACCCGCGAACGTCCCCCGACCACCTGGAACCTGGCTGCCCCCAACGAATACGGGTTTTATGCCAACGTTAATCCGCATGTCGATCATCCCCGCTGGTCCCAGGCCACAGAGCGTTTTATTGGCGCAGGCGGTATTCTGGACGTTCAGCGCCAGCCCACGCTGCTGTTTAACGGTTACGCCGACGAAGTCGCTTCGCTGTATCGAGGACTTAATCTGCAGGAGAATTTTTAAGTGCGCCTGACTGCAAAGCACATTACCGGGCTGAAAGTTTGCCTGCATCTTGCAGGCTTTTTACCGTTTGTCTGGCTATTTTGGGCGGTAAACCACGGTGGACTGAGCGCCGACCCGGTCAAAGATATCCAGCACTTTACCGGTAGGACAGCTCTGAAATTCTTGTTGGCGACCTTGCTGGTCTCTCCACTCGCGCGCTACGCTAAACAGCCATTATTGATACGCACGCGTCGCCTGTTAGGGCTATGGTGTTTCGCCTGGGCGACATTGCATTTAACCAGCTATGCGCTCCTGGAGTTGGGTATTAATAATCTGACGTTGTTAGGGCGGGAGTTAATCACGCGACCTTACTTGATGCTGGGCATTGTCAGTTGGGTGATCTTATTCACCCTCACCTTAACGTCCACGCAGGCGGCACAGCGAAAGCTGGGGAAAAAATGGCAGTATCTGCACAACTTCGTCTATCTTGTGGCGATTCTGGCACCCATACATTATCTGTGGTCGGTAAAAATTATCTCCCCTCAACCGATTATTTATGCCGCACTCGCGGCGGTGCTGTTAGCCTGCCGCTACAAGAAGTTTCGCCAGTGGTGGCGGTAGTTTCACGATATGTGCAGTACGTTGCAAAATGCGGACGATCCGATTTTCTTTACATGTTAACGGTTGATTATCTTCCCTGATAAGACCAGTATTTAGCTGCCAATTGCTACGAAATAGTTATAATGTGCGACTTTGCTATCCCCGGTAGCGTTTTTACGGCGTGGAAAGGGTGACATTCGCATATTGAAGGTATATTTTGTCTTTTACCCGAAAATGGCAGAAGATAGCCGCACAATGACTAACAAGTCTGGCAATCTCATATAATGGCCGCAGCACCCAGTGCAACGCCTGAGATGCGTGGCATCTTGTCACTCACTGTTATAAAAATGCTATACAGACGGCGGTAAAACGCTTGTCACAATCTCACTAAACAAAGAGTACGGAACCCACTCATGGATATTCGTAAGATTAAAAAACTGATCGAGCTGGTTGAAGAATCAGGCATCTCCGAACTGGAAATTTCTGAAGGCGAAGAGTCTGTACGCATCAGCCGTGCAGCGCCAGCTGCAAGTTTTCCAATGATGCAACAAGCTTATGCTGCACCAGTGATGCAGCAGCCAGCTCTGTCTAACGCTGTCGCACAAACTGCCTCTCCAAGTATGGAAGCTCCGGCAGCAGCGGAAATCAGTGGTCACATCGTACGCTCCCCAATGGTTGGTACGTTCTACCGCACCCCGAGCCCGGATGCTAAAGCGTTCATCGAGATCGGCCAGAAAGTGAATGCGGGCGATACCCTGTGCATCGTTGAAGCCATGAAAATGATGAACCAGATCGAAGCCGACAAATCCGGCGTAGTTAAAGCGATTCTGGTAGAAAGCGGTCAACCGGTAGAATTTGACGAGCCGCTGGTCGTCATCGAATAACGAGGCGAACATGTTGGATAAAATTGTTATCGCCAACCGCGGCGAGATTGCCTTGCGTATTCTTCGTGCCTGTAAAGAACTGGGCATCAAGACTGTCGCGGTGCATTCAAGCGCGGATCGCGATTTAAAACACGTATTGCTGGCGGATGAGACGGTCTGTATTGGCCCGGCTGCGTCCGTAAAAAGCTATCTGAACATTCCGGCTATCATTAGCGCTGCTGAAATCACTGGCGCGGTGGCAATTCACCCGGGTTATGGCTTCCTCTCTGAGAACGCCAACTTTGCTGAGCAGGTAGAACGTTCCGGCTTTATCTTCATCGGTCCGAAAGCCGACACAATCCGCCTGATGGGCGACAAAGTGTCTGCGATCACCGCCATGAAGAAAGCTGGCGTACCGACAGTACCAGGCTCTGATGGCCCGCTGGGCGATGACATGGACGCTAACCGCGCTCATGCTAAACGCATCGGTTATCCGGTTATCATCAAAGCCTCCGGCGGCGGCGGCGGTCGCGGTATGCGCGTCGTACGTAGCGATGCCGAACTGGCACAATCCATCTCCATGACCAAAGCGGAAGCGAAAGCGGCTTTCAACAACGATATGGTTTACATGGAGAAGTACCTGGAAAACCCACGCCATATCGAAATCCAGGTGCTGGCAGACGGTCAGGGTAACGCGATTTATCTGGCTGAGCGTGACTGTTCCATGCAGCGTCGTCACCAGAAAGTCGTCGAAGAAGCACCAGCACCGGGCATTACCCCGGAACTGCGTCGCTACATCGGTGAGCGTTGCGCCAAAGCGTGTGTTGATATCGGCTATCGTGGCGCAGGTACTTTCGAGTTTCTGTTCGAAAACGGTGAGTTCTACTTCATTGAGATGAACACCCGTATTCAGGTTGAACACCCGGTTACCGAAATGATCACCGGCGTTGACCTGATCAAAGAGCAGCTGCGTATCGCTGCGGGACAACCGCTGTCCATCAAGCAGGATGAAGTTGTGGTTAAAGGCCATGCGGTTGAATGCCGTATCAACGCCGAAGACCCGAACACCTTCCTGCCAAGCCCGGGTAAAATCACGCGTTTCCACGCGCCGGGCGGATTTGGTGTGCGCTGGGAGTCTCATATTTACGCAGGCTACACAGTACCTCCGTACTATGACTCAATGATCGGGAAGCTCATTTGCTACGGTGAAAACCGCGACGTAGCAATCGCCCGTATGAAAAACGCATTGCAGGAACTGATCATCGACGGTATCAAAACCAACGTTGATCTGCAGATCCGCATCATGAATGACGAGCACTTCCAGCATGGTGGAACCAATATCCACTATCTGGAGAAAAAACTCGGACTCCAGGAAAAGTAAGCATGCGTTAACCGAAAAGGCCGGAAATTCCGGCCTTTTGTTTTTCTCCCCTCCCGTACGCGCCATAAGGTACAATCCCCGCTTTCTTTATCTACAAGGGACAAAAAATGGACGCTCGTTTTGTTCAGGCCCATAAAGAGGCGCGCTGGGCGCTGTGGCTGACCCTTTTATATCTTGCCACATGGTTAGTGGCCGCTTACTTACCAGATTCCACGCTCGGCTTTACCGGCTTACCGCACTGGTTCGAAATGGCCTGCCTGCTAACGCCGCTGGTTTTCATCGTACTGTGCTGGGCGATGGTGAAGTTTATCTATCGCGACATTCCGTTGGAGGATGACGATGCAGCTTGAAGTTATTTTGCCGCTGGTCGCCTATCTGTTGGTGGTCTTCGGTCTCTCTGTTTACGCCATGCGTAAGAGAGCGACCGGTACTTTCCTGAACGAATATTTCCTCGGCAGCCGCTCGATGGGTGGGGTCGTGTTAGCCATGACGCTAACGGCAACCTACATTAGCGCCAGTTCGTTTATTGGCGGCCCTGGCGCGGCTTACAAATACGGATTGGGATGGGTGCTGTTGGCAATGATCCAGTTGCCTGCCGTGTGGCTCTCTTTGGGGATTCTCGGGAAGAAATTCGCCATTCTGGCGCGCCGCTATAATGCCGTTACCCTTAACGACATGCTGTTTGCCCGCTACCAGAGTCGTCTACTGGTGTGGCTGGCAAGCCTGAGCCTGCTGGTCGCGTTTGTTGGAGCAATGACCGTACAGTTTATTGGCGGCGCACGATTGCTGGAAACCGCAGCGGGCATTCCTTACGAAACCGGTCTGCTGATCTTTGGCGTCAGTATCGCATTGTATACTGCGTTCGGCGGATTTCGTGCCAGCGTACTGAACGATACCATGCAAGGCATGGTAATGCTGATTGGTGCTATCGTGCTGCTGATCGGCGTCGTTCATGCCGCCGGTGGCCTTAGCAATGCAGTGGTAACCCTACAGACCATCGACCCGAAACTGGTCTCACCGCAGGGTGCGGATGACATTCTGTCACCCACGTTTATGACCTCATTTTGGGTATTGGTGTGTTTTGGCGTAATTGGCCTGCCGCATACGGCAGTACGCTGTATCTCCTATAAAGACAGCAAAGCGGTCCACCGCGGAATTATCATCGGCACCATCGTAGTGGCGATCCTGATGTTTGGTATGCATCTGGCAGGTGCATTAGGACGGGCGGTAATCCCTGATCTGACGGTACCGGATCTGGTTATCCCGACCCTGATGGTAAAAGTGTTGCCACCGGTAGCTGCCGGGATCTTCCTTGCAGCTCCCATGGCCGCGATCATGTCGACGATCAATGCCCAATTGCTGCAAAGTTCCGCTACGATCATTAAGGATCTGTACCTGAACCTTCGTCCGGAACAGCTTAAAAATGAAACCCGGCTGAAGCGCATGTCGGCCGTGATTACCCTGCTGCTCGGTGCGTTACTGCTGCTGGCTGCCTGGAAACCGCCAGAGATGATTATCTGGCTTAACCTGCTGGCGTTTGGCGGGTTGGAAGCCGTCTTCCTGTGGCCGCTGGTGCTGGGCCTGTACTGGGAACGAGCAAATGCTGCTGGCGCATTGAGTGCGATGATTGTCGGCGGCGTGCTTTATGCCGTACTCGCGACCTTTAACGTTCAGTACCTGGGCTTTCATCCGATTGTGCCTTCGTTACTGATAAGCTTGCTGGCTTTCCTGATCGGTAACCGTTTCGGTTCCACCGTCCCGCAAGCTGCCATATTGACTACTGATAAATAAAGAGTTTTGCCATGCCATGGATCCAACTAAAACTGAACACGACCGGTGCCAACGCTGAAGAGTTAAGCGATGCGCTGATGGAAGCGGGCTCCGTTTCCATTACTTTCCAGGATACGCATGATACGCCGGTATTTGAGCCTCTGCCGGGCGAAACTCGCCTGTGGGGTGATACCGATGTTATCGGCTTGTTCGACGCAGAAACCGACATGAAAGAAGTCGTTGCCATCCTGGAACAGCATCCGCTGCTGGGTGAAGGCTTCGCGCATAAAATCGAACAGCTTGAAGATAAAGACTGGGAACGCGAATGGATGGATAACTTCCACCCGATGCGTTTTGGTGAACGCTTGTGGATTTGCCCGAGCTGGCGCGATGTCCCGGATGAGAATGCCGTCAACGTAATGCTGGACCCGGGTCTGGCGTTTGGTACAGGTACTCATCCAACCACTTCGCTGTGCCTGCAATGGCTGGACGGTCTCGATCTAAACGGCAAAACGGTTATCGACTTTGGTTGCGGCTCAGGCATTCTAGCGATTGCGGCCCTGAAGCTGGGCGCAGCGAAAGCCATCGGTGTCGATATCGATCCGCAAGCAATTCAGGCCAGCCGTGATAACGCTCAACGGAATGGTGTTTCTGAGCGTCTTGAGCTTTATCTACCGAAAGACCAGCCAGAAGCGATGAAAGCCGACGTGGTGGTCGCTAACATCCTCGCGGGTCCATTACGTGAACTGGCGCCGTTAATCAGCGTACTGCCCGTTGAGGGCGGTTTACTGGGGCTTTCTGGCATTCTTGCCAGTCAGGCGGAAAGCGTCTGTGAGGCCTATGCCGATCTCTTTACACTCGATCCGGTTATCGAGAAAGAAGAATGGTGCCGCATTACCGGTAAGAAAAAATAATCCCTTCCGGCGTGGTTATCTGACCACGCCATTTTCAGACAATTGACCAGCACAGCGATACCTCTCCTCGATATACAATATTTAATTGATTTTGTTAATTTTTATATTGTTTTCGTTGAGTGTACGTATGCATTTCTATCGTTTTACAACAACTTTACTAACAGCATGCTTGATGCCCCTGACAACGCTTGCCGCATCATGGGGATATATCGGAGAGACCGGCCCTGCACGGTGGGGAGAAATTAGCAGTGAGTATGCAACGTGCCAAACTGGAATAAATCAATCACCCATTGATATCCAGACCGCCACAACCAATAAACTCAGCCTTCCTGCGCTCAACATACAATACGTCGATGGTCCGACAAGATTTCGTAGCATCAACCATACGCTACAGGGAACAATGAGTCCCTATACTTCAAACTCTATTAATGTTGATGAAAAAATTTATTATCTGAAAGAATTAGATTTTCACGCACCGAGCGAACATACCCTCAACGGAAAAAACTATCCTCTGGAGCTGCAGTTAGTCCACAAAAACCAACACGGAGACATCGCCATCGTAGCGGTCATGTTTGATGTCGATGAACCTAACCAGGCGATTCAAAATCTGTGGGAATCCTTTCCAACCATGAAGGACAATAGCATGCCCATTTTTTCGCCAGTCAATATCAACCACCTTTTACCCGATGATAAATCCTACTGGCGTTATAGCGGTTCGCTAACTACTCCTCCCTGCACTGAAGGCGTGACCTGGACTGTACTGAAAACGCCAGTTACCCTTTCCGCCGACCAGTTGGATAAATTTCACTACATTGTTGGGTCTGCGAATAATCGCCCACCGCAGCCGCTGAATGAACGCAAAATTGAGGAAAGCAATTCCGGGGATACCGAGATCCTGTACTAAAATGAGGTAGCGATCACACAATGGTGAGGTTATTTGCTGATTAATTCAGCAGAATATCTTGTCAGTACCTTCTGCCGCTGAAGAAAAAATGAGAAGTTACGCAAAATTATATGTGTATATAAAATCGGCACTTTTTTATAACACTATGATTTACATGATCAAATATTTTAATGCGCTCATATTTACGGCAATTCATTGATCCACCTCAGTGGATTGGTCAAAGTTTGGCCTTTCATCTCGTGCGAAAAATGCGTAATATACGCCGCCTTGCAGTCACAGTATGGTCATTTCTTAACTCATGCGCATCGGACAATACCAGCTCAGAAATCGCCTGATCGCAGCACCTATGGCTGGCATCACTGACAGACCATTCAGGACGCTGTGCTATGAGATGGGAGCCGGGTTGACGGTATCCGAGATGATGTCATCTAACCCGCAGGTTTGGGAAAGTGACAAGTCTCGTTTACGGATGGTGCACGTTGATGAGCCAGGAATTCGCACGGTGCAAATTGCCGGTAGCGACCCTGTTGAGATGGCCGATGCCGCACGAATTAACGTGGAAAGCGGCGCCCAGATTATTGATATCAATATGGGGTGTCCGGCTAAAAAAGTGAATCGTAAGCTCGCAGGTTCAGCCCTTTTGCAGTACCCGGATCTAGTGAAATCAATACTAACCGAGGTCGTCAATGCAGTGGACGTTCCTGTCACGCTCAAGATTCGCACCGGCTGGGCTCCGGAACACCGTAACTGCGTAGAGATTGCCCAACTGGCTGAAGACTGTGGCATTCAGGCTCTGACCATTCATGGACGCACCCGCGCCTGTTTGTTCAATGGAGATGCTGAGTACGACAGTATTCGGGCAGTTAAGCAGAAAGTTTCCATTCCGATTATCGCGAATGGCGACATTACTGACCCGCATAAAGCCAGAGCTGTACTCGACTATACAGGGGCGGATGCCCTTATGATAGGACGTGCAGCTCAGGGAAGACCCTGGATCTTTCGGGAAATCCAGCATTATCTGGACACTGGGGAGCTGCTGCCCCCGCTGCCTCTGGCAGAGGTTAAGCGCTTGCTTTGTGCGCACGTTCGGGAACTGCACGACTTTTATGGTCAGGCAAAAGGGTACCGAATTGCGCGTAAACACGTATCCTGGTATCTCCAGGAACACGCTCCGGATGACCAGTTTCGGCGCACATTCAACGCCATTGAAGATTCCAGCGAACAGCTGGCGGCGTTGGAGGCATACTTCGAAAATTTTGCGTAAACAGAAATAAAGAGCTGACAGAACTATGTTCGAACAACGCGTAAATTCTGACGTACTGACCGTTTCTACCGTTAACTCTCAGGACCAGGTAACTCAAAAACCCCTGCGTGACTCGGTTAAACAGGCACTGAAGAACTATTTTGCTCAATTGAATGGTCAGGATGTTAACGATCTCTATGAGCTGGTACTGGCTGAAGTAGAACAGCCCCTGTTGGACATGGTGATGCAATACACCCGCGGCAACCAGACCCGTGCTGCCCTGATGATGGGCATCAACCGTGGTACGCTGCGTAAAAAACTGAAAAAATACGGCATGAACTGATACTAATCAGTTAAATGTTTGTTTTAAAAGGCGCTACTCGGCATGGGGAAGCGCCTTTTTTATTGACGTCATACGGGAGGCTTTGGCGATGAACGCGAGATGTGAACCTGTCTATTTTGGCGATGAATCTAAAAAGATAATCCTGGGTGATGCGCTGACCGAACTGAAAAAGCTGCCGTCTGAAAGCGTCGAGCTCATTTTTGCCGACCCACCTTATAATATCGGTAAAAACTTTGACGGAATGGTGGAATCCTGGGACGAACAGAGCTTTTTGACATGGCTGTTTGAATGCATTGACGAATGCCATCGTATTCTCAAACCGCATGGCACCATGTACATCATGAACAGTACGGAGAACATGCCATACATCGACCTCAAATGCCGCCAGCTTTTTACCATCAAGAGCCGCATCGTGTGGTCATATGATAGCTCTGGGGTGCAGGCCAAAAAGTACTTTGGTTCGATGTATGAACCGATCCTGATGATGGTAAAAGATCAGAAAAACTATACGTTTAATCGCGATGATATTCTGGTGGAAGCCAAAACGGGCGCTAAACGCGCGCTGATAGATTACAGAAAGAATCCACCCCAGCCATATAATCAGAAAAAAGTGCCTGGCAATGTCTGGGCGTTTCCCCGCGTTCGCTATCTGATGGACGAATACGAAAATCACCCCACGCAGAAACCCAAAGCTTTACTGGAGCGCATCATTCTGGCTTCCTCCAACCCAGATGACAAAGTGCTGGATCCGTTTGCCGGTAGCTTCACGACCGGCGCCACCGCCGTGGAGTTAGGTCGCAAGTTTGTCGGGATTGAAATCAATACTGAATACGTGAAAATGGGGCTCAGAAGACTGAGTATTGGTTCTCATTTTTCAGAAATTGAACTTGCAAAGGTGAAAAAGCGTAAGACAAAAAACATGTCTAAAAAGAGCCATTTGACGGCAAAGTGTGGCGATCGTTCAGCAAAGTAAAGGCATTGTAAGTCCGCTTTTCAGCGTGCAGATTTCGTGTATATTCCCTGCACGCTTGGGCATGAATACACAGGGTTTGGTAATGATACGCAAGTATTGGTGGCTGGTTATTTTTGCGGTCTTCGTTTTTCTTTTTGATGCGCTGCTTATTCAGTGGATAGAGCTGATGACAACAGAGCACGACAAGTGTCGGAACATGAACTCGGTGAATCCCCTTAAGCTGGTCAACTGCGTCGATCTCGAATAGTGCCGCCCACCCCACTTCAGCAGCCGTCAGGCCTGGCGGCTAAAACTACCCTACCTGACTCTCACTCTGCGTTAATTGCCTTACGATACCATCTGGGCTTAACATTTTTAATACATTATCAACTAATACTGGCGCTTGTTTATAAAGATCATAACTCATTGGATTAATGAGCCAGTTTTTAACGATGCCACTAAAACTGCCATGAAGAATAATTATTATAACGTCTAAATCAAGGCCGGTTGCGACAAGCCCTTCGTCCATACATTGTTGCAAGGCAATGCGCATATCCAGATGATTGATACCAATTTTTTCACGAATAGCCTGTTCCGATATCATATCATTATGGAATTCACATTTATGATATAAAATCTGCATTAATGCCTGCTGTCGAGGATTCTCAGCAATATATTGCAAACCCACGACTAATCTTTCTTGTAACCGCTGTAATGGGTTATCTCCCCAACGCCCAACGAGCTGCTCCTGAATAAGATCACGCAAGGGTGGTTGCTGTAACCAAAGCTCATTAAAAAGCTGCGTTTTATTTTCGAAATGCCAATAGAGTGCCCCTCGCGTAACGTTGGCCGCATCCGCAATGTCGTTGAGCGTCGTATTACTCACGCCACGCGCGGCGAACTGCACAATCGCTGTTTCAATCAGGTGCTGTCGCGTTTTGAGGGCATCAGCTTTTGTTCTTCTGGCCATGATCCCGACTGTCCGGAGTAGAGTGGAGAATGATTAACTTTCTTATCTAATATTTGCTGAACGGAATAAATGTATCACTTAGCGTATATTTAGACGAGGCCTAAAAGCGTTAATTGCTGACATTGCACACGAATAAATAAAATATATAAAAAACTTAAATATATTCACCAATCAAATGCTTATTTCGACATGTATTTATGCGCATCATAGTATTGCTATTAACACCATAATGAAACATCAGAAGATTAATCCTTTTTTGTTTTTATGTGCCGTGTGTCGCGTCCATAAATAAGTATTACTTACATCGCAGGCTAATAATTTGTAGGATAGCCAACTATTATTTTTCTTGTGCGCGTTATCGCCTCTGCGTTACCCGGTTAATAACGAGCGTTCGGTTTTTTAAGGAATAGAAATGACGAAAAATGCCAGGTTTTCACTCCTGCCCTCATTCATCATCATCTCCGCTGCATTACTCGCCGGTTGTAACGATCAGGGAGAAACACAAGCTCATCCCGCAGAGCCGCAGGTGACTGTCCATGTCGTCGAAAAGGCCCCCTTAGCCGTGACGACCGAATTACCCGGGCGCACAACGGCATTTCGTATTGCAGAAGTCCGTCCTCAGGTTAGCGGGATTGTACTTAAACGGAATTTCACTGAGGGAAGCGATGTTGAAGCCGGTCAGTCGCTTTATCAGATCGACCCCGCGACTTACCAGGCTGACTATGACAGCGCCAAAGGCGAACTGGCAAAGAGTGAAGCGGCGGCAGCTATCGCGCATTTAACGGTAAAACGTTATGTTCCGCTGGTTGGCACTAAGTACATCAGCCAGCAAGAGTACGATCAGGCCATTGCTGATGCCCGCCAGGCCGATGCATCCGTAATCGCAGCAAAAGCCGCGGTCGAAAGCGCACGTATTAACCTGGCCTACACCAAAGTGACATCGCCCATTAGCGGACGTATCGGTAAATCTAACGTCACCGAAGGTGCATTAGTCACGAATGGCCAGGCGACTGAGCTTGCTACCGTTCAACAGCTTGATCCTATTTACGTCGATGTAACGCAGTCCAGCAATGACTTTATGCGCCTCAAACAATCTATTGAGCAAGGGAGCCTGCATAAGGACGATGCCAGCAGTACTGTAGAACTGGTAATGGAAAATGGTCAGTCGTACCCGCTGAAAGGCTCTTTGCAATTTTCTGACGTGACGGTTGATGAAAGTACCGGATCCATCACCCTCAGGGCCGTCTTCCCTAACCCGCAGCACACATTGCTGCCGGGCATGTTTGTGCGCGCGCGCGTTGATGAAGGTGTTCAGCCAAATGCGATTCTCGTTCCGCAGCAAGGGGTAACGCGTACGCCTCGCGGCGATGCCACCGTGATGGTCGTTAACGACAAGAGCCAGGTTGAGTCTCGCACAGTTGTTGCCGCACAAGCCATTGGCGACAAATGGCTCATCAGTGAAGGTCTGCAACCGGGTGACAAAGTTATCGTGAGCGGCTTACAGAAAGCACGCCCTGGCGTCCAGGTTAAAGCAACTGCCGACACCGAAACCTCTGCCACGAAAGCCCAATAAGGTACCGGATATGGCTAACTTCTTTATCAGGCGTCCTATTTTTGCCTGGGTACTGGCCATCATTCTGATGATGGCGGGAGCTCTGGCAATCATGCAGCTTCCCGTAGCGCAGTACCCGACCATTGCACCTCCTGCGGTCGCAATCACCGCAACCTATCCAGGCGCGGATGCACAGACGGTGCAAGATACTGTTACGCAGGTTATCGAACAGAATATGAACGGTATCGATAACCTGATGTATATGTCCTCCACCAGCGATTCCGCCGGGAGTGTGACCATCACACTGACTTTCCAGTCCGGTACCGACCCCGATATCGCCCAGGTTCAGGTGCAAAACAAATTGCAGCTCGCCACACCGTTACTGCCGCAGGAAGTCCAGCAGCAGGGGATCGGCGTTGAGAAATCCAGCAGCAGCTTTTTAATGGTCGCGGGGTTTGTTTCTGATAACCCGCAAACCACGCAGGATGATATTTCCGACTACGTCGCCTCAAACGTTAAAGACTCAATCAGTCGTCTGAATGGCGTAGGCGACGTACAACTGTTTGGCGCGCAGTACGCTATGCGTATTTGGCTGGATGCGAACTTGTTGAACAAGTACCAGCTTACGCCGGTTGATGTGATCAATCAGTTAAAGGTCCAGAACGATCAAATTGCCGCGGGTCAGTTAGGGGGGACGCCTGCATTACCTAACCAGCAGCTTAACGCTTCTATCATTGCGCAAACGCGACTGAAAGACCCTGAAGAGTTCGGCAAAGTCACTTTACGCGTGAACAGCGATGGTTCGGTAGTTCATCTGAAAGACGTCGCGCGGATCGAACTGGGTGGTGAGAACTACAACGTCGTTGCGCGTATTAACGGTAAGCCTGCATCCGGTCTCGGTATTAAATTGGCTACCGGGGCAAACGCGCTGGATACCGCTAACGCAATCAAAGCCAAACTGGCTGAGTTACAACCGTTCTTCCCGCAGGGAATGAAGGTGGTCTATCCGTACGACACCACGCCATTTGTGACTATCTCCATCCACGAAGTGGTAAAAACGCTGTTTGAGGCGATCGTGCTGGTGTTCCTGGTCATGTATTTGTTCCTGCAGAACATCCGGGCAACGCTCATTCCAACCATCGCTGTACCCGTCGTATTATTAGGCACATTCGCCGTACTTGCCGCGTTTGGCTACTCGATAAACACCCTGACGATGTTCGGGATGGTGCTCGCCATCGGTCTATTGGTCGATGATGCAATAGTGGTGGTGGAAAACGTCGAACGTGTGATGATGGAAGATAATCTGCCGCCTAAAGAGGCGACGGAAAAATCTATGTCACAAATTCAGGGAGCACTGGTCGGTATCGCCATGGTGCTGTCTGCGGTTTTTATCCCAATGGCCTTTTTTGGTGGGTCGACAGGTGCTATCTACCGGCAGTTCTCCATCACCATTGTTTCCGCCATGGCGCTTTCTGTATTGGTCGCGCTGATCCTGACTCCCGCGCTTTGCGCAACGCTGCTGAAGCCGGTATTGGCTGAACATCACGAGAAAAAAAGCGGTTTCTTTGGCTGGTTTAATGCCAAATTCGATAACAGCGTCAACCACTACACCAATAGCGTCAGCGGTATTGTGCGTAAAACCGGGCGTTACCTGGTTGTCTACCTGATCATCGTGATCGGAATGGCGGTGCTGTTTATGCGTCTGCCGACTTCCTTCCTGCCGGAAGAAGATCAGGGCGTATTTATGACCATGATTCAGCTCCCGGCGGGCGCAACACAAGAGCGCACCCAGAAAGTGCTGGATCAGGTTACTCAGTATTATCTGAACAATGAGAAAGCTAACGTCGAAAGCGTCTTCACGGTTAACGGCTTTAGCTTCAGCGGCCAGGGGCAAAACTCCGGTCTGGCGTTCGTCAGCCTCAAGCCCTGGGATGAGCGTAGTCGAGAAGAAAACAGCGCTGAAGCTGTCATTGCACGCGCCACTTACGCCTTCAGCCGGATTCGCGATGGCCTGGTCTTCCCCTTCAACATGCCAGCGATAGTTGAATTGGGTACCGCAACCGGCTTCGATTTTGAGCTGATCGATCAAGGCGGTTTGGGACATACGGCGTTAACGCAAGCACGTAACCAACTGCTGGGTATGGTGGCTAAACACCCAGATTTGTTAGTCCGCGTACGCCCGAACGGCCTGGAAGATACCCCTCAATTCAAACTGGATGTCGATCAGGAGAAAGCGCAAGCACTGGGCGTTTCGCTGTCGGACATTAACGAGACGATCTCTGCATCGTTGGGCGGCTATTACGTCAATGACTTTATTGACCGCGGTCGTGTGAAAAAAGTTTACGTTCAGGCGGATGCTAAATACCGCATGCTGCCAACGGACATCAGTAATCTGTATATCCGCAGTGCCAATGGCGAAATGGTTCCGTTCTCTGCGTTCAGCGCATCGCATTGGGTTTACGGCTCACCGCGCCTGGAGCGTTACAACGGTATGCCATCGATGGAAATACTGGGGGAAGCCGCGCCTGGTCGAAGTACGGGTGAAGCAATGGCATTAATGGAAAGCCTCGCAGAAAAGCTGCCAAACGGTATTGGTCATGACTGGACAGGTATGTCTTATCAGGAACGACTGTCGGGTAACCAGGCGCCTGCACTTTATGCCATCTCGCTAATCGTCGTCTTCCTTTGCCTGGCCGCATTGTATGAGAGCTGGTCAATTCCCTTCTCCGTCATGCTGGTTGTACCACTCGGCGTGGTAGGCGCATTGTTAGCTGCATCGCTGCGTGGGATGAATAACGACGTCTACTTCCAGGTCGGTCTGCTAACCACTATTGGCCTCTCGGCTAAAAACGCCATCCTGATCGTCGAATTTGCCAAAGACTTGATGGATAAAGAGGGTAAAGGGTTGATAGAAGCCACTCTGGAGGCGTCGCGCATGCGTCTTCGTCCAATCCTGATGACATCTCTGGCGTTTATTCTGGGGGTTATGCCTCTGGTTATCAGCCACGGAGCGGGTAGCGGCGCGCAGAATGCGGTCGGTACGGGCGTAATGGGGGGAATGTTGACCGCGACGTTGTTGGCAATCTTCTTCGTCCCTGTCTTCTTTGTTGTCGTCAGACGGCGTTTTAGTCGACACAACGACTAATTTGTAAAAAAAGGCGTCTTCGGACGCCTTTTTCATCGATGGTGTCCCTCTTTATTTATTAATAAGATAGCCATTAATTTCTTTTTAATCTTTCCTGAAAATTCGCCCGTCGCCTTTCTTTTTATTCATTATTTTTACAATCCACATGAATTGAGATTATTCCTCATGTCAGTATTTTTTTAAGAAGTGGTAAAATAGCCTCCAGGTTCGCAGATGGCTTAGCGTTTGTCTTTGCCCGATTAGCGAAACGCTTATTTTTGAGGTAACACCATGAAAAGATTAATCTCCGTTGCATTGCTAACCGCATTTCTGGCCGGCTGTGCACACGATTCTCCTTGCGTACCTGTATACGACGATCAGGGACGCCTGGTTCATACCAATACATGTATGAAAGGCACCACGCAGGATAACTGGGAAACCGCCGGAGCCATCGCCGGTGGTGCCGCAGCCGTTGCTGGACTGACGTTAGGGATCGTTGCCTTAACCAAATAATTCCTCTTAAAAGCGCGGTTGTTACCGCGCTTTTAGTTATAAAAATAAAATATATATAAGACAAAGCGTTAGTATAAAGTACCTAACGTATAATAAAATTATTATAGATTTCTCTCACATCTCCACGATTTGAAATTAGCATTTTTTCTTTTCTTAGTAACACCACGTTTTCTTTCTATTATTCTCACGTGATCAATATTAACGCACGAAATCGTTATCACGCGTCCAGTCTGATTTTTGAATTTTTTGCGCCGAAATGTGGCTTACGTTTCAATTTTGCACCACTTCAGGGCGCTGCATTTATTTTTTCCTGTCTACACTCTGCATATTGCGTCGAATAATCGTGCGCAAAAACCTGGCACTACCTTTGCTTAAAAGAGTATGGCCAAAGCCACAGACAGGTAAAAGACGTTTTCAGAACGTTTCCATAACAATAATTCCTCCACACAGGATGCTCTATGAAAAAGATGATAATAGCCAGCCTGGCTGCGGCCGGCGTGCTGCTTGCGGTTGCAAATCAGGCACATGCCGGCGCAACACTGGATGCAGTAAAGAAAAAAGGTTTTGTGCAGTGTGGGATCAGTGACGGGTTGCCTGGCTTTTCTTACGCCGATGCAAGCGGTAAGTTTTCAGGTATTGATGTCGACGTATGTCGTGGCGTTGCCTCCGCCGTATTTGGCGATGATAGCAAAGTAAAATATACCCCGCTTACCGCCAAGGAACGTTTCACCGCGCTACAATCGGGTGAAGTTGACATGCTTTCTCGTAATACTACCTGGACCTCCTCTCGCGATGCAGGAATGGGAATGTCTTTCACTGGCGTAACGTATTACGACGGCATTGGTTTTCTTACCCACAATAAAGCAGGTCTGAAGAGTGCTAAAGAGCTGGATGGCGCAACGGTTTGTATCCAGGCAGGAACTGATACCGAACTGAACGTGGCCGACTATTTTAAAGCCAACAATATGAAGTACACCCCCGTCACTTTCGACCGCTCGGATGAATCCGCTAAAGCTCTCGAATCTGGGCGCTGCGATACGCTGGCTTCCGACCAGTCTCAGCTGTACGCCCTGCGAATCAAGCTGAGTAATCCTGCGGAGTGGATTGTCCTGCCAGAAGTTATTTCTAAAGAACCGCTGGGACCTGTCGTACGTCGTGGCGACGATGAGTGGTTCTCCATTGTTCGCTGGACGCTGTTCGCCATGCTGAATGCGGAAGAAATGGGGGTTAACTCGAAAAACGTCGATGAAAAAGCGGCTAATCCTGCCACGCCGGATATGGCGCACCTGTTAGGCAAGGAAGGGGATTATGGTAAGGACCTGAAGCTTGATAACAAGTGGGCTTACAACATAATCAAGCAGGTAGGTAACTACTCGGAGATCTTTGAGCGTAACGTTGGATCGGAAAGTCCACTGAAGATCAAACGTGGACAGAACAATCTCTGGAATAACGGCGGCATTCAATATGCACCACCGGTGCGCTAATGCGTAGTGATGTAACGGGCGCCGCGACTGCGGCGCTCAGTCCAGGGTCATCGTTACCGAGGTTTTCTTATGTTCCATCGCCGCTCAACCGTAAAAGGATCGTTATCCTTTTCTAACCCTGCGGTCCGCGCCTGGTTATTTCAAATACTTACCGTCATTTCAGTCATCAGCATTGCGGTCTATCTCATTCATAACACAATAAATAACCTGAACAATAGCGGTATTACCTCGGGATTCTCTTTTCTCGATCGCAGCGCCGGATTTGGTATTGTCCAGCATCTTATTGATTACGAGCAAGGCGATACGTATGGCCGTGTCTTTGTAGTCGGTCTGCTCAATACGCTATTAGTCTCTGCGTTGTGTATTGTTTTCGCTTCTGTTCTCGGTTTCTTTCTCGGCCTGGCACGCCTTTCAGATAACTGGTTATTGCGAAAGCTCTCAACGATCTACATCGAAACGTTCCGCAATATACCGCCGCTGCTGCAGATATTTTTCTGGTATTTCGCCGTATTACGTAACCTGCCCGGCCCACGTCAGGCCATTAACGCGTTGGATTTACTGTTTCTGAGTAACCGGGGATTGTATATTCCGGCACCGCAAATGGGAGAAGGTTTTTTTGCGTTATGTATCGCTGTCATTATCGCTATCGCCGTCGCCATCGGGCTATTTCGCTACAACAGAATGCACCAGACTAAAACAGGTCAGTTACGCCGGACCTGGCCAACGGCTTTGGCGCTGATCGTGCTTTTACCGGTGATTTCACAGTGGCTGTTTGGCGCGGCGCTTCACTGGGACATCCCCGCGCTTCGCGGTTTTAACTTCCGTGGAGGTATGGTGCTTATTCCCGAACTGGCTGCCCTGACCCTGGCGCTTTCCGTGTATACCTCGGCGTTTATTGCAGAAATTATTCGGGCGGGAATTCAGGCTGTTCCTTATGGCCAACATGAAGCCGCACGCTCACTGGGCCTACCAAATCCAGTAACGCTGCGCCAGGTAATCATCCCACAGGCGCTGCGCGTCATCATTCCCCCATTGACCAGCCAGTATCTGAACATCGTCAAAAACTCCTCCCTTGCGGCCGCCATTGGCTACCCGGATATGGTTTCACTGTTTGCCGGTACGGTGCTCAACCAAACAGGGCAAGCCATTGAAACTATCGCCATCACCATGTCGGTGTACCTAATCATCAGCCTGAGCATTTCTCTGCTGATGAATATTTATAACCGCCGTATCGCACTGATTGAGCGCTAAGGAGCCATGATGACAAAAGCACTGCTGTCTCCCCCCTCGCGCCAGAGCAGTAACCCGGCTGGCCGCAGTCTACTCTGGGTGCGTAAAAACCTGTTCTCCAGCTGGTCAAATAGCCTGCTCACGCTGCTATGCGTATGGCTGATTTGGTCATTTCTTCCACCACTGCTGAACTGGGTATTCTTTCAGGCCAACTGGGTCGGTTCGACCCGAGCAGACTGTACCAAAGCCGGAGCCTGCTGGGTGTTCATTCATGAACGCTTTGGGCAATTCATGTATGGACTTTATCCCCACGATCAGCGCTGGCGCGTAAATCTGGCCTTGATAATTGGCCTGGTTTCTATCATCCCCATGTTCTGGAAATTTATTCCCCATCGTGGCCGCTATATTACCGTCTGGGCCATTGTGTATCCGGTGGTGGTCTGGTGGTTGATGTACGGTGGTTTTTTCGGACTTGAGCGCGTAGAAACCCGACAGTGGGGAGGATTAACACTGACACTTATCATCGCATCCGTAGGGATTGCGGGCGCGCTTCCGTGGGGTATTTTATTGGCACTGGGGCGTCGTTCCCATATGCCAATAGTGCGGATTTTATCTGTCATTTTCATTGAGTTCTGGCGCGGTGTGCCGTTGATAACCGTCCTGTTTATGTCCTCAGTTATGCTCCCTCTGTTTATGTCCGAAGGAGCCAGTATCGACAAACTTATCCGGGCGCTGGTCGGCGTTATTCTTTTCCAGTCGGCTTATGTCGCAGAAGTGGTTCGCGGAGGACTACAAGCCCTGCCAAAAGGTCAGTATGAAGCCGCTGAATCACTGGCTCTAGGGTACTGGAAAACACAAGGGCTGGTCATTCTTCCGCAAGCCCTTAAGCTGGTTATTCCCGGTCTGGTTAACACAATTATCGCTCTGTTCAAGGATACCAGCCTGGTCATCATTATCGGTCTGTTTGATCTCTTCAGCAGCGTGCAGCAGGCAACTGTGGACCCCGCGTGGTTGGGTATGTCGACGGAAGGATATGTTTTTGCCGCTCTGATTTACTGGATCTTCTGTTTCAGCATGTCACGTTACAGCCAACATCTGGAAAAACGTTTTAACACCGGGCGTACACCGCACTGAGGAATTTATGAGCCAATTATTAATGCCGTCTACCGACGCGATGATTACGCTGGAAAACGTCAACAAATGGTACGGACAATTTCACGTCCTGAAAAACATCAACCTGAAGGTAAAGCAGGGAGAACGTATCGTATTGTGCGGGCCTTCCGGCTCAGGTAAATCGACAACCATCCGCTGTATTAACCACCTGGAAGAGCATCAGCAAGGACGTATTGTGGTGGATGGAATTGAACTCAATGAGGACATCCGAAATATTGAGCGCGTCAGGCAAGAAGTCGGCATGGTCTTTCAGCACTTTAATCTCTTTCCCCATTTAACGGTTCTGCAGAACTGCACGCTGGCACCTGTATGGGTGCAAAAGATGCCGAAAAAAGAGGCGGAAACTCTGGCAATGCACTACCTTGAGCGAGTTCGCATTGCTGAACATGCGCATAAATATCCCGGACAAATCTCTGGTGGGCAGCAACAGCGCGTGGCCATTGCACGCTCGCTGTGCATGAAACCCAAAATCATGTTGTTTGATGAACCCACATCAGCATTGGATCCTGAAATGGTAAAAGAAGTGCTGGATACCATGATAGGTCTGGCGCAATCGGGCATGACCATGTTATGTGTTACCCATGAAATGGGCTTTGCCCGCACAGTGGCCGACCGGGTGATCTTTATGGATCTTGGTGAGATTGTTGAACAGGCACCACCGGACGAGTTTTTTGCTCATCCAAAATCTGAACGCACACGCGCCTTTTTGTCGCAGGTTATTCATTAAATAGATATGGCGGATACCGTTCTGGATTTTTTCGCTTATAAACGCAAAAAGGCCATCCTGACGGATGGCCTTTTTGCTTATTTGATGTCTGGCAGTTCCCTACTCTCGCATGGGGAGACCCCACACTACCATCGGCGCTACGGCGTTTCACTTCTGAGTTCGGCATGG
>NZ_JAOWIE010000030.1:0-91249 GCF_030332265.1 Citrobacter sp. Cu231
ATGGCTACGTAGCTCAGCTGGTTAGAGCACATCACTCATAATGATGGGGTCACAGGTTCGAATCCCGTCGTAGCCACCATCTTTTTTGCGGGAGTGGCGAAATTGGTAGACGCACCAGATTTAGGTTCTGGCGCCGCAAGGTGTGCGAGTTCAAGTCTCGCCTCCCGCACCATTCACCCGTAAGCGTTGCACGGATGGGGTATCGCCAAGCGGTAAGGCACCGGTTTTTGATACCGGCATTCCCTGGTTCGAATCCAGGTACCCCAGCCATTTTTTCTTCGATATAGCGGTTCACCGCAACGGTCATTGGGGTATCGCCAAGCGGTAAGGCACCGGTTTTTGATACCGGCATTCCCTGGTTCGAATCCAGGTACCCCAGCCATCGAAGATTAAGTAGTATATGGCTACGTAGCTCAGCTGGTTAGAGCACATCACTCATAATGATGGGGTCACAGGTTCGAATCCCGTCGTAGCCACCATATTAAAGGCCTGTCGACTCGCTCGATAAAGTCAAAAAAATGTTGGGGTATCGCCAAGCGGTAAGGCACCGGATTCTGATTCCGGCATTCCGAGGTTCGAATCCTCGTACCCCAGCCAATTTTAACAAGTCGTCCATTTTGTGGATGCGCCCGTTGGGGTATCGCCAAGCGGTAAGGCTCTGGTTTCTGATACCAGCATTCCGAGGTTCGAATCCTCGTACCCCAGCCATATAAAAAAAGCTCGCTTCGGCGAGCTTTTTGCTTTTCTGCATTCCTGGATTGATTGTCTGATGGCACTCCGCTTATCAGGCCTACAACGTTTGCTATAGGCCTGTCTGAATTATAATCCTAACGCATACTTCAGCGCCTGACGCTTCAGCACACCTGCGCGCTCTGCAGCCATTAGCCCGAGATTACGCATGATACGCAGCGGCTGCAGGTTGTTGCTAAAACCGGCGTAAAACAGATCCATGCCGCTTTGCATAATGAAATTGTCAGTCATACGACGATTCTGATAGCGTTTCAGCACCGGTTGGCTGGCCCAGGTCTCGCCGTAGCTACGCGCATTCACCAGCACGTCAATCAGCGCATCCACATCACGGAATCCCAGATTAACGCCCTGCCCTGCCAGCGGATGAATGGTATGCGCAGCGTCACCCACCAGCGCCAGGCCCGGCTGCACATATTGCAGTGCGTGGCGACGCGTAAGCGGAAATGCTCCCGCCGCCACAGGCGTCACGTTGCCCAGTCGAGACGGGAAATGTTTGGCGATCTCCGTCTGCAGCTGGGGCATGTTCAGGCCTTGCAACTGGCGGATGCGCGCCGGTGAGTCGTACCACACCAGCGAGGCCCAGTTATCGAACAGCGGTAAAAACGCGCGCGGACCGTCAGGCGTAAATTGCTGCCAGGTACTGTCTCCCGGCGAATTCTCGCATTGTACGGTTATCAACATACAGGACTGCGCATACTGCCAGGCATGAATGCCAATCCCGGCCATTTTACGCACCTGAGAATTGGCCCCATCCGCACCGATGACCAGCTTCGCGCTGATTTTTTCACCGTCTGCCAGCTCAAGTTCATGCCGATCGTGATGTTGATGCAAAGAGAGAAGCGATGCAGGCACGCGCAGCGTAACTTTGGGGTGAACTTCCAGCGCCTGCCAGAGTGCCTGTTGCAGAACCGTGTTTTCGACCATATAGCCGAGCAAAGGTAACTTAAGTTCGGCGGCATCAAACATTACATGGGCATTTTCCCATTCCCACGTTTCCAGACGACGGTAAGGATGACTGCGCATCCCCTGAATCGTATCCCAGACACCCAGCCCTTTCAGCAACGACACGGACGCGGAGCTAATGGCCGAAATTCTGACATCAGGCTGTCCGTCAGTCACAAATGGCGCAGGAGCGGCATGTTCAATAACCGTTACCGTAAATCCATGCTGCGCCAGTCCCAGCGCCAGCGCACCGCCGACCATCCCCCCGCCGACAATGGCAATTTCCGTTGGTTGATTTGTCATGGTCAATTATCCTGTTACATGTATTGCTTAAGTTTACAGGATTTTTTACCCCTTGAGGCTGACATCCGTCATACTGGTCACAACCGCGCCAAAGCAGTACACTATGCGCCCTGCATTTCAGCCACAATTTCGCAAGAGCAAGTCGATGACCAAAAAACTCCATATTAAAACCTGGGGCTGTCAGATGAACGAATACGATTCATCGAAGATGGCCGATCTGCTGGATGCCACCCATGGCTATCAACTGACCGACGTGGCCGAAGAAGCAGATGTGCTACTGCTGAATACCTGCTCTATCCGTGAGAAGGCTCAGGAAAAAGTCTTCCATCAGTTAGGTCGCTGGAAGCTGTTAAAAGAGAAGAATCCCAAGCTCATTATCGGTGTCGGTGGTTGTGTTGCGTCTCAGGAAGGCGACCATATTCGCCAGCGCGCCCACTATGTCGATATTATTTTTGGGCCGCAAACCCTGCACCGTCTGCCGGAAATGATCAACAAAGTGCGTGGAAGCACGACTCGTAGCCCAGTGGTTGATATCAGTTTCCCGGAGATCGAAAAGTTCGATCGCCTGCCGGAACCGCGTGCTGAAGGTCCAAGCGCGTTTGTGTCCATCATGGAAGGTTGTAATAAATATTGTACTTATTGCGTGGTGCCCTACACCCGCGGTGAGGAAGTCAGCCGTCCGGCGGATGATATCCTGTTTGAAATCGCCCAGCTGGCAGCGCAAGGCGTGCGTGAAGTGAACCTGCTGGGGCAAAACGTCAACGCCTGGCGCGGTGAGAACTACGACGGCACGATCGGATCTTTTGCCGATCTGCTGCGTCTGGTCGCGGCGATCGACGGCATTGACCGTATCCGCTTCACCACCAGCCATCCGATCGAATTTACCGACGATATCGTGGAAGTTTATCGCGATACGCCGGAACTGGTCAGCTTCCTGCACCTGCCGGTACAGAGCGGTTCAGATCGCGTGCTGAATCTGATGGGGCGCACCCATACCGCACTGGAATATAAAGCGATCATCCGCAAACTGCGCGCAGCACGTCCGGATATCCAGATTAGCTCCGATTTCATCGTTGGCTTCCCGGGTGAAACTACGCAGGATTTCGAGCAGACCATGAAGCTGATTGCTGACGTCAATTTTGATATGAGCTACAGCTTTATCTTCTCTGCACGTCCAGGCACACCTGCCGCCGATATGGTTGATGACGTACCAGAAGAAGAGAAAAAACAACGTTTATACATTCTGCAGGAACGTATTAACCAGCAAGCCATGGCCTGGAGCCGTCGTATGGTCGGCACGACCCAGCGCATTCTGGTTGAAGGCACATCGCGTAAGAGCATCATGGAACTGTCAGGGCGTACCGAAAATAACCGCGTGGTGAACTTTGAAGGTACTCCGGATATGGTCGGTAAGTTTGTGGATGTTGAAATTACCGATGTCTGGACGAACTCCCTGCGCGGCAAAGTGGTACGTACTGAAGACGAAATGGGCCTGCGCATCGCAGAATCCCCTGAGTCGGTTATTGCGCGTACCCGCAAAGAAAACGATCTGGGCGTCGGTATTTATCAGCCTTAATCCTGCTGAAAAACGCAAACAATGCCCGATGGCACCACGCCTATCGGGCCTAAACTTCCTGGCTCGCTGCTCCGGCGAGCCTTGTAATTTGCCCTGGCACCCCCATATTTATTGCAATGCTTGCGCCTTTCCCCCATGGCGTGAATAATTTCCTTAGGTGCCGGTAAATGTTCAACGTCCGGCAAGACATGCATAAGAGGAACAGTTTGAACATAGACACTCGCGAAATCACCCTTGAACCCGCAGACAATGCCCGCCTGTTGAGCCTTTGCGGCCCATTTGATGACAACATCAAACAGCTGGAGCGTCGCCTCGGCATCGAAATTAACCGCCGTGATAACCATTTTAAACTGACAGGTCGCCCAATTTGCGTCATCGCAGCGGCAGATATTTTACGCAGCCTGTACGTCGATACCGCCCCCATGCGCGGTCAGACGCAGGATATTGAGCCTGAACAAATTCATCTGGCAATCAAAGAAGCGCGTGTGCTTGAGCAAAGCGCAGACAGCGTGCCGGAATTTGGCAAAGCGGTGAATATCAAAACCAAGCGCGGAGTCATTAAACCGCGTACGCCGAACCAGGCGCAGTACATTGCGAATATCCTCGACCACGACATCACCTTCGGCGTTGGCCCTGCGGGTACGGGTAAAACGTATCTTGCGGTTGCTGCCGCGGTCGATGCGCTTGAGCGTCAGGAGATCCGTCGTATTCTGCTGACCCGTCCAGCAGTGGAAGCAGGTGAAAAACTCGGTTTCCTGCCTGGCGACCTGAGCCAGAAAGTCGATCCCTATTTACGACCGCTGTATGACGCGCTGTTCGAAATGCTCGGTTTTGAGAAGGTTGAAAAGCTGATTGAGCGTAACGTCATTGAAGTTGCGCCGCTGGCCTATATGCGCGGACGTACACTCAACGATGCGTTCATCATTCTTGATGAGAGCCAGAACACCACCATCGAACAGATGAAAATGTTCCTGACCCGTATCGGCTTTAACTCCAAAGCGGTTATCACCGGCGATATCACCCAAATTGACCTGCCGCGTAGCACCAAATCCGGTCTGCGTCATGCCATTGAAGTGCTGGCTGAGGTCGACGAGATTAGTTTTAATTTCTTCCATAGCGAAGACGTGGTTCGCCATCCGGTGGTGGCCCGTATCGTCACGGCGTATGAAGCCTGGGAAGAAGCAGAACAGAAACGCAAAGCCGAGCAGGCTGCAGAACGCAAGCGCGAAGCTCAGGAGCAGGAACAAAAATGAGTCAGGTTATTCTCGATTTACAGCTGGCATGTGAAGACGAATCCGGTTTACCCACAGAAAGTCAGTTTCAGGGGTGGCTCGATGCGGTGATCCCGCAGTTTCAGGAAGAGTCTGAAGTAACTATTCGTCTGGTCGATGACGCGGAAAGCCATGAGCTAAACCTGACCTATCGCGGGAAAGATAAATCAACCAACGTGCTCTCTTTCCCGTTTGAAGCTCCGCCGGGCATTGAGATGCCGCTGCTGGGCGATTTGATCATCTGCCGTCAGGTCGTCGAGAAGGAAGCGCAGGAACAAGGTAAGCCGCTTGAAGCCCACTGGGCGCACATGGTGGTGCACGGAAGCCTGCATTTACTCGGCTACGATCATATCGAAGACGGTGAAGCAGAGGAAATGGAATCCCTCGAAACTGAGATTATGCTTGCTCTGGGCTATGAGGATCCGTACATTGCCGAGAAGGAATAAGCCGTCGGGCATCAGCCCGGGCTTCCCATAAAGCCATGCGCTGAGTTTACGCGCATTGAGCGACCTATTAACTAACATGAGAACCCATACGACGCCATGAGCGACGACAATTCACACAGTAGTGACACCTTAAACAGCAAAAAGGGATTTTTTTCCCTGTTACTGAGCCAACTTTTCCACGGTGAACCCAAAAACCGCGACGAACTGTTGGAGCTGATCCGTGATTCCGGGCAAAACGACCTTATCGATGAAGATACGCGCGATATGCTCGAAGGGGTGATGGATATTGCGGACCAACGCGTGCGCGACATCATGATCCCCCGCTCTCAGATGATTACCCTGAAACGCAACCAGACCCTGGATGAATGTCTCGATGTCATTATCGAGTCTGCCCACTCGCGTTTCCCGGTGATCAGCGAAGATAAAGATCACATTGAAGGGATTCTGATGGCCAAAGATCTGCTGCCGTTTATGCGCAGCGATGCCGAAGCCTTCAGCATGGAGAAAGTGTTACGCCAGGCGGTTGTCGTACCTGAAAGCAAGCGGGTTGACCGCATGCTGAAAGAGTTTCGCTCCCAGCGTTATCATATGGCTATCGTCATCGACGAATTTGGCGGTGTCTCAGGTCTGGTGACCATTGAAGACATCCTTGAACTGATCGTCGGTGAAATTGAAGATGAGTACGACGAAGAAGACGATATTGACTTCCGTCAGCTCAGTCGCCACACCTGGACTATCCGCGCTTTGGCGTCGATTGAAGACTTCAACGACGCTTTTGGGACCCACTTTAGCGACGAAGAAGTCGATACCATTGGCGGGCTGGTTATGCAGGCCTTTGGTCATCTGCCCGCACGTGGGGAAACTATCGACATTGATGGTTACCAGTTTAAAGTGGCAATGGCCGACAGCCGTCGTATTATTCAGGTTCATGTCAGAATTCCGGACGACTCACCCCAGCCCAAACTGGACGAATAAACCCGAAACTGGATCTAAGACTACATGGCATTTGCCCCATTAATCGAACGCCAGCGCATTCGCCTGCTGCTGGCGTTATTATTCGGTGCCTGCGGGACGCTGGCTTTCTCTCCGTATGATATCTGGCCCGCCGCGATCGTTTCGCTGATGGGCCTGCAGGCTCTTACCTTCAACCGTCGCCCGCTCCAGTCTGCCGCTATCGGCTACTTCTGGGGACTAGGGCTGTTTGGCTCAGGTATTAACTGGGTTTACGTCAGCATCGCGCAGTTTGGTGGTATGCCGGGCCCGGTTAATGTTTTCCTCGTGGTTCTGCTTGCCGCATACCTTTCCCTTTATACCGGTCTGTTTGCCGGCGTTTTGGCGCGCTTGTGGCCGAAAACCACCTGGCTACGCGTGGCGATTGCCGCGCCGGTAGTCTGGCAAATCACTGAATTCCTGCGCGGCTGGGTATTGACCGGCTTCCCATGGCTGCAATTCGGCTACAGCCAGATCGACGGTCCGTTAAAAGGGCTGGCGCCGGTGATGGGCGTTGAGGCGATTAACTTCCTGCTGATGATGGTCAGCGGCCTGCTGGCGCTGGCGCTGGTGACGCGTAACTGGAAGCCGCTGATTGCCGCGCTGGTGCTCTTTGCCCTGCCCTTTCCGTTGCGCTATATCCAGTGGTACACGCTTGAGCCGGAAAAAACCACTCAGGTATCGATGGTGCAGGGTGACATTCCGCAGTCACTCAAATGGGATGAAGGTCAGTTACTCAACACCCTGAAGATTTATCTCGACGCCACCCAGCCCGAGATGGGCAAATCACAGCTCATCATCTGGCCAGAATCTGCTATTCCGGATCTGGAAATTAACCAGCAGCGCTTTCTGAGCATGATGGATGACTTGCTGAAATCGAAAAACAGCACGCTAATTACCGGGATCGTAGATGCACGTCTGAACAAGCAGAATCGTTACGATACCTACAACACTATCATCACGCTGGGTAAAGACAGTCCGTACAGCTACGATTCCAACAATCGCTACAACAAAAACCATCTGGTGCCGTTTGGCGAGTTTGTCCCGCTGGAATCGATCCTGCGTCCGTTAGCGCCGTTCTTTGACCTGCCTATGTCTTCGTTTAGCCGTGGGTCTTATGTACAACCGCAGCTGCATGCACACGGCTTTAAGCTGACGGCAGCCATCTGCTACGAAATCATTCTTGGCGAACAGGTTCGGGATAACTTCCGTCCGGATACGGACTACTTGTTAACTATCTCCAACGATGCCTGGTTTGGTAAGTCTATTGGACCGTGGCAGCACTTCCAGATGGCGCGGATGCGTTCCCTGGAGCTGGCGCGCCCTCTGCTGCGTAGCACCAATAACGGTATTACGGCGGTGATTGGTCCTCAGGGTGAGATTCAGGCGATGATCCCGCAGTTTACCCGTCAGGTTCTGACCACCAGCGTGACGCCAACGACGGGCCTGACCCCTTATGCCCGTACCGGTAACTGGCCGCTCTGGCTGCTGACCGCACTGTTTGGCTTTGGTGCGGTGGTAATGAGCCTGCGTCAACGTCGTAAGTAACCCTTCTTCCCCTGGCCGGATAACACCTCGCTTATCCGGCCCACACACATTCCCGCATCCCATTCTGGCACGCCTATTGCTTTGTTCTACAAGGCAAACGTAGTTTTGGCTGAATGTGCAACCTGGTCGCACCAAAGTTGAGCATAGGTAGCACCTGGAAAGTGCAACAGGATATTTTTGCCCCCAAATGGTGCGGCGCACCTCGCAAAAATAAACAATAAAACATCAAATTCTTTACATTCATCCAAACTAAATGTTAACAAACACATACAAGACTGCACTTTTTAGTAGCAAACAATAACAACATCACAATGGGTATCAATGCGTCCCTGGCGCAGACGATAAAGGAGTTGGATATGCAATTACGTAAGCTCGCCACTGCCATGCTGGTCATGGGAATGTCCGCCGGTCTGGCGCACGCAGAAGACGCAGCACCAGCGGCAGGCAGCACGCTGGACAAAATCGCCAAAAACGGTGTGATCGTGGTTGGTCACCGTGAATCCTCGGTGCCGTTTTCTTACTACGATAACCAGCAAAAAGTGGTCGGTTATTCACAGGATTACTCCAACGCGATCGTTGAAGCGGTGAAGAAAAAGCTGAACAAGCCCGATCTGCAGGTGAAACTGATCCCGATTACATCACAGAACCGTATCCCACTGCTGCAAAACGGTACTTTCGACTTTGAATGTGGTTCCACCACTAACAACGTTGAGCGCCAAAAACAAGCGGCTTTCTCTGACACTATTTTCGTTGTCGGTACCCGTCTGCTGGCGAAAAAAGGCGGCGACGTCAAAGATTTTGCGGACCTGAAAGGTAAGGCCGTGGTCGTGACTTCGGGTACGACCTCAGAAGTACTGCTGCACAAACTGAACGAAGAACAAAAAATGGATATGCGCATCATCAGCGCGAAAGACCACGGTGACTCTTTCCGTACTCTGGAAAGCGGTCGCGCCGTTGCCTTTATGATGGATGATGCACTGCTGGCTGGCGAACGCGCAAAGGCGAAGAAACCAGACAACTGGGAGATCGTCGGCAAACCGCAGTCTCAGGAAGCCTACGGCTGCATGCTGCGCAAAGATGATCCGCAGTTCAAAAAGCTGATGGACGACACTATCGCCAAGGCTCAGACCTCAGGCGAAGCTGAGAAATGGTTTGATAAGTGGTTTAAAAATCCAATTCCACCCAAGAACCTGAACATGAATTTCGAACTGTCAGACGAGATGAAAGCCCTGTTCAAAGAACCGAATGATAAAGCGCTTAACTAACTAAAATAAATGGGAGGCTTCCCCTCCCTCTCGATTGCTATTCGGTACGGACAGACTATAAGCCTGATGGTCGTTCCCCATCAGGCCTGAAAACCGCAAAACGCCGAATAACAATCTTCGAGGGTAGCGCTGCTACCCTTTTTTTTCTGGAGTAGATTTATGTCTATAAACTGGAACTGGGGTATTTTTTTACAACAGGCCCCGTTCGGCAACACCACCTATCTCGGCTGGCTCTGGAGTGGTTTCCAGGTCACAGTCGCGTTATCTATCACCGCCTGGATTATCGCTTTCCTCATAGGCTCTTTATTCGGCATATTACGTACCGTACCAAACCGTTTCCTTTCCGGGATCGGCACGCTGTACGTTGAGTTGTTTCGTAACGTTCCACTCATCGTCCAGTTCTTTACCTGGTATCTGGTCATTCCTGAACTGCTGCCGGAAAACATTGGCATGTGGTTCAAGTCAGAACTGGATCCCAACATTCAGTTCTTCCTCTCATCCATGCTTTGTCTTGGGCTGTTTACCGCCGCGCGCGTCTGTGAGCAAGTTCGTGCAGCGATTCAGTCCCTGCCTCGCGGGCAGAAAAACGCCGCGCTGGCGATGGGCCTAACGCTGCCGCAAGCCTATCGCTATGTCCTGCTGCCAAACGCTTACCGCGTGATTGTTCCGCCAATGACCTCAGAGATGATGAATCTGGTGAAGAACTCCGCGATCGCCTCCACTATCGGTCTGGTGGATATGGCTGCGCAGGCAGGAAAACTGCTGGATTACTCCGCTCACGCGTGGGAATCGTTTACCGCCATCACGCTGGCCTACGTATTGATTAACGCCGTCATCATGCTGGTAATGAATCTCGTCGAACGCAAAATCCGCCTGCCTGGCAATTTGGGAGGCAAATAATGTACGAATTTGACTGGAGTTCTATCGTCCCTTCCCTGCCGTATCTGCTGGACGGGCTGATCATCACGTTGAAAATCACCGTTACAGCGGTCGTCATTGGTATCGTCTGGGGGACCATCCTTGCCGTCATGCGTCTGTCCAGCTTCGCGCCAATTGCCTGGTTTGCGAAAGGCTACGTCAACGTATTTCGCTCCATTCCGCTGGTAATGGTACTGCTGTGGTTCTACCTGATTGTGCCCGGCTTCCTGCAAAACGTGTTGGGCCTGTCGCCAAAAACCGATATTCGCCTGATCTCGGCGATGGTCGCGTTTTCGATGTTTGAAGCCGCGTACTATTCCGAGATTATCCGTGCCGGTATCCAGAGTATTTCTCGTGGGCAGTCGAGTGCCGCGCTGGCGCTGGGAATGACCCACTGGCAGTCGATGAAGCTGATCATTCTGCCACAGGCATTCCGCGCAATGGTGCCGCTACTGCTTACTCAGGGCATCGTACTGTTCCAGGATACCTCGCTGGTGTATGTATTGAGTTTGGCAGACTTCTTCCGTACCGCCTCCACCATTGGCGAGCGTGACGGCACGCAGGTTGAAATGATCCTGTTTGCTGGCGCCGTTTATTTTGTATTCAGTCTGAGCGCATCGTTGTTGGTCAGCTATTTGAAGAAAAGGACAGTTTAATGATTACCCTGAAAAATGTTTCTAAATGGTATGGTCACTTTCAGGTGCTGACCGACTGCTCCACGGAAGTGAAAAAAGGTGAAGTAGTGGTGGTCTGCGGCCCGTCAGGTTCAGGTAAATCAACGCTTATCAAAACGGTGAACGGACTGGAGCCGGTACAAAAGGGCGTCATCACCGTTGACGGCACCGTGGTAAATGATAAAAAAACCGATCTGGCCAAACTGCGCTCACGCGTTGGCATGGTGTTCCAGCACTTTGAACTGTTCCCGCATCTGTCGATCATTGAGAACCTGACTCTGGCGCAGGTAAAAGTGCTTAAGCGCGATAAAAAGCCTGCTCGTGACAAAGCGCAAAAGTTACTGGAACGCGTTGGTCTGTCAGCGCACGCCGATAAGTTTCCGGCTCAGCTCTCCGGGGGCCAACAACAGCGTGTCGCCATTGCCAGGGCGCTGTGTATGGATCCTATCGCCATGCTGTTTGACGAACCGACATCAGCGCTTGATCCTGAAATGATCAACGAAGTGCTGGACGTCATGGTTGAACTGGCCAATGAAGGGATGACCATGATGGTAGTCACCCACGAAATGGGCTTTGCGCGTAAAGTGGCGAACCGAGTGATCTTCATGGATGAAGGGAAGATTGTTGAAGACTCGCCGAAAGAAGAGTTCTTCGCCAATCCGAAATCAGACCGAGCCAAAGACTTCCTCGCAAAAATCCTGCACTAATCTTGCTGGCGCGCACCGCCATGTGCGCGCCATCTCACGATTTACCTCTTCACTTCTCGAAACAGATACAGCCCAGCGTTAACCTTGTCACAGAGTCCCACTTACAAGGAGCAACAATGGCACTTCCTATCCTGTTTGATTGCGATCCAGGTCATGACGACGCTATCGCAATTGTTCTCGCCCTCGCCTCACCAGAGCTGGACGTTAAAGCGATAACCTCTTCTGCCGGGAATCAGACGCCCGACAAGACGCTGCGTAACGTATTGCGCATGCTAACGCTGCTCAATCGTAGTGATATTCCCGTCGCCGGTGGCGCTGTGAAACCGCTGATGCGCGATCTGATTATTGCCGATAACGTCCACGGCGAGAGTGGGTTAGATGGCCCGGCGCTCCCGGAACCAACCTTTGCGCCGCAGCCATGCACAGCTGTGGAACTGATGGCGAAAACACTGCGTGAAAGCCCGGAACCGGTGACCATCGTCTCCACCGGGCCGCAAACAAACGTGGCATTGCTGCTGAATAGCCATCCAGAACTGCACGCCAACATCGCCCGTATCGTGATAATGGGTGGGGCAATGGGTCTCGGAAACTGGACGCCCGCCGCCGAGTTCAATATTTTTGTGGATCCTGAAGCTGCTGAAATTGTATTCCAGTCAGGCATTCCGGTGGTGATGGCTGGTCTGGACGTGACACATAAAGCGCAAATTCATCGCGAAGATACCGAGCGGTTCCGCGCTATCGGCAATCCTGTTTCAACGATCGTTGCTGAACTACTCGACTTCTTCTTCGAATACCACAAAGACGAAAAATGGGGATTCATTGGCGCGCCGCTGCACGACCCCTGCACCGTTGCCTGGCTGCTGAAACCTGAGCTGTTTACTACCGTTGAGCGTTGGGTTGGTGTGGAAACCCAGGGCAAATACACGCAGGGCATGACCGTGGTGGATTACTACTTCCTGAGTGGCAATAAGCCAAACGCCACCGTGATGGTGGACGTGGATCGCGAAGGGTTTGTCGATCTGCTAGCGGAGCGTTTAAGGTACTACGCATAAAAACTGCAGGCCTGATGGTGGCGCATGTTATCAGGCCTGCAATTGACGATTAGCACGCCTAATTATCACGGCTCAAACGGTCGCCGCTGGAACTGATCGTGACCGCATTTCGGACACAGCGGCAGCACATCCGGCGTGTAAACCGCTAAATGGAAATGGCACTTCTCGCAGACCAGATTTCCCAGTCCCACTACCTCGCCACTGTGATAAACCCCATGATGGCTAAGATCCTGAAATACCTCACGCCATTCAAGCTGCGTTTTGTCGGTGATATCGGCCAGCTCTTGCCAGATACTCTCCTTGATAACCCGCATAAAGACGCTGTCGGTCTCCTCATCAAGGCTCTCTTCATAGCTCAGAGCAAACTCTTCCAGGTCGCGTCTGACGGCCCGGGTGAGTTCTTCCACCTCGGTTCGCGTTAACTCCCCGGTCTGCATAACCCTCTGCCGCGCCTGCTCCACCAATGCATCAATATCGCGTTCGCCGTTGCGCAGACGTTCGCTCAGTGAAGCCACCAGTTCACGGTAATATTGAGCAACCTTGTTCATCGCTTCGCCTCCTGGGTCGTTAACTGTCTATAATAATAGACGTTATTTACACAACGCTTTGCAAGGCTGCCCACAGAGTGTGTAAATTTGTGCAAGAATTATCCTTGCAGGAATTCAACGCTGAATGCGCGAAAGGCTGTTTTGACGCGGGCGTTTGGGCTATGCTATGCGGATCTGAAACACCACATCTAGAGCTACGTTTGTAGCTGTATTGAAAACAGGACCACTGGCTGCCATGCAAGAGCAATACCGCCCGGAAGAGATAGAATCCAAAGTACAGCTTCACTGGGATGAGAAGCGCACATTTGAAGTTACCGAAGACGAGAGCAAAGAGAAGTATTACTGCCTGTCTATGCTTCCCTATCCTTCTGGTCGACTACACATGGGCCACGTACGTAACTACACCATCGGTGATGTGATCGCCCGCTATCAGCGTATGCTGGGTAAAAACGTCCTACAGCCCATTGGCTGGGATGCCTTCGGCCTGCCTGCGGAAGGCGCGGCGGTTAAAAATAACACCGCCCCAGCACCGTGGACGTACGACAACATCGCTTATATGAAAAACCAGCTCAAAATGCTGGGTTTTGGTTACGACTGGAGCCGTGAGCTGGCAACCTGTACCCCGGAATACTACCGCTGGGAACAGAAATTCTTCACCGAGCTGTACAAAAAAGGCCTGGTGTACAAGAAAACGTCTGCGGTCAACTGGTGCCCGAACGACCAGACCGTACTGGCGAACGAACAGGTTATTGACGGCTGCTGCTGGCGTTGCGATACCAAAGTAGAGCGTAAAGAGATCCCGCAGTGGTTTATCAAAATCACCGCTTACGCTGACGAACTGCTGCGTGACCTGGATAACCTGGATCACTGGCCTGACACCGTGAAAACGATGCAGCGCAACTGGATTGGCCGTTCTGAAGGCGTGGAAATCACCTTTGATGTGAACGGTTACGACAACACGCTGACCGTTTACACTACCCGCCCGGACACCTTTATGGGGGCGACCTACCTGGCCGTTGCCGCAGGTCATCCGCTGGCGCAGAAAGCCGCTGCAAATAACCCTGAACTGGCTGCCTTCATTGACGAATGCCGTAATACCAAGGTTGCTGAAGCCGAAATGGCGACCATGGAGAAAAAAGGCGTCGACACTGGCTTTAAAGCCGTTCATCCGTTGACTGGCGAAGAAATCCCGGTTTGGGCGGCAAACTTCGTCCTGATGGAATACGGCACAGGCGCCGTCATGGCCGTTCCGGGTCACGATCAGCGCGACTACGAATTTGCCACCAAATACGGCCTGACCATCAAGCCGGTAATTCTGACTTCTGAAGGCGCAGAGCCGGATCTGTCTGAACAGGCGCTGACCGACAAAGGCGTGCTGTTTAACTCCGGTGAGTTTGACGGCCTCGACTTCGACGCTGCCTTCAACGCCATTGCTGACAAACTGGTCGATAAAGGCGTGGGTAAACGTAAAGTTAACTACCGCCTGCGTGACTGGGGGGTTTCCCGTCAGCGTTACTGGGGTGCGCCAATCCCGATGGTGACGCTGGAAGATGGCACCGTGCTGCCGACGCCAGAAGATCAACTGCCGGTTATTCTGCCGGAAGACGTGGTCATGGACGGTATTACCAGCCCGATCAAAGCCGACCCGGAGTGGGCAAAAACCACCGTTAATGGTATGCCTGCGCTACGTGAAACCGACACCTTCGATACCTTTATGGAGTCATCATGGTACTACGCGCGCTACACCTGTCCGCAGTATCAGGAAGGCATGTTGGATTCCAAAGCCGCCAACTACTGGCTGCCGGTTGATATCTACATTGGCGGTATTGAACACGCCATCATGCACCTGCTCTACTTCCGCTTCTTCCATAAACTGATGCGCGATGCGGGCATGGTCAACTCTGACGAACCGGCTAAACAACTGCTGTGTCAGGGGATGGTGCTGGCCGATGCGTTCTACTACGTGGGCGCAAACGGTGAACGCAACTGGGTTTCTCCGGTTGATGCCATCGTTGAACGCGACGAAAAAGGTCGTATCGTTAAGGCTAAGGACGCAGAAGGCCATGAACTGGTGTATACCGGCATGAGCAAAATGTCCAAGTCGAAAAACAACGGTATCGACCCGCAGGTTATGGTTGAACGCTATGGTGCCGACACCGTACGTCTGTTCATGATGTTCGCCTCTCCGGCTGACATGACCCTGGAATGGCAGGAATCCGGCGTTGAAGGGGCGAACCGCTTCCTGAAGCGTGTCTGGAAACTGGTTTACGAACACACTTCACAGGGTGATGCACCGGCGCTTAACGTTGCAGCACTGACAGAAGATCAAAAAGCGCTGCGTCGCGACGTGCACAAAACCATTGCTAAAGTTACCGATGATATCGGTCGTCGTCAGACCTTTAACACCGCAATTGCGGCGATTATGGAGCTGATGAACAAGCTGGCGAAAGCACCGCAGGAAGACGAGCAGGACAGAGCTCTGATGCAGGAAGCATTGCTTGCCGTTGTACGCATGCTCAACCCGTTCACTCCACACGTTTGCTTCACCCTGTGGCAAGCGCTGAAAGGTGAAGGCGATATCGACAACGCGCCGTGGCCGGTAGCTGACGACGCCGCAATGGTTGAAGACTCAACGCTGGTTGTGGTTCAGGTAAACGGCAAAGTACGTGGCAAAATCACCGTTCCGGTAAACGCCACTGAAGAGCAGGTTCGTGAACGTGCGGGCCAGGAGCCTCTGGTGGCAAAATATCTTGATGGCGTTACCGTACGTAAAGTGATTTATGTACCGGGTAAACTCCTCAATCTGGTCGTTGGCTAAGCGCGGGAGGAAGCGTGCGATTTCTGACAACATTGTTGTTATCTCTGGCGGTGCTGGTCACCGCCGGGTGTGGCTGGCATCTGCGTAGCACTACGCAGGTTCCACCCTCAATGAAAACCATGATCCTGAACTCTGGCGATCCGAACGGCCCGTTAAGCCGTGCAGTCCGTAACCAGCTGCGTCTGAACGGTGTGACGCTGCTTGAAGACGGTACAATGCGTAAAGACGTAACATCCTTACGTCTTGGCGCGGTCAGCATTTCACAGGATACGGCGTCGGTATTCCAGAACGGTCAAACGGCTGAATACCAGATGGTGTTGTCCGTAAGTGCTACTGTGCTGATTCCAGGTCATGATATATACCCAATCAGCGCCAAAGTTTATCGTTCGTTCTTTGACAACCCGCAGGCTGCACTGGCGAAAGATAACGAGCAGGACATGATCATCAAAGAGATGTATGACAAAGCGGCTGAACAGTTGATTCGTAAGCTGCCAAGCGTACATCTGGCCGATACTCAGTCATCCAATGCTGATGCTGAACCGGCGGTAAATAAAGCCGCGACGCCGGCGTCATCTCCGGCGCGTGTTTCCACCACGCTGGGTAACTGATGCTCAAGTTGTACCCTGAACAACTCCGCGCACAGCTCAATGAAGGGCTGCGCGCGGCGTATTTACTCTTAGGTAACGATCCCCTTTTATTGCAGGAAAGTCAGGACGCCATCCGTCAGGCTGCCGCAACGCAAGGATTCGAAGAACATCACGCTTTCACTCTGGACAACAGCACCGACTGGGGAGAGATTTTTTCGCTCTGCCAGGCGATGAGCCTGTTTGCCAGCCGCCAAACGCTACTTCTGCAACTGCCTGAAAATGGGCCTAACGCTGCCATTAACGAACAACTCGCTTCGCTCGTCACGCTGTTACATGACGATCTGCTGCTGATTGTTCGCGGCAACAAACTCACCAAAGCGCAGGAGAACGCCGCGTGGTGTATCGGACTGGCGAATAACGCGGTTCAGGTAAGCTGTCAGACGCCAGAGCAGGCGCAGCTCCCACGTTGGGTCGCCGCGAGGGCAAAACTTAACAACCTGCAACTGGATGACGCAGCCAATCAGCTATTGTGCTATTGCTATGAAGGCAACCTGTTAGCACTGGCGCAAGCGCTGGAACGGTTAGCATTGCTTTGGCCTGACGGCAAACTAACGCTACCTCGCGTGGAGAAAGCCGTTAACGATGCCGCGCACTTTACCCCGTTCCACTGGGTGGATGCGCTGCTGATGGGCAAAAGCAAACGCGCGCTGCACATTCTGCAACAGCTACGTCTGGAAGGCAGTGAGCCGGTTATTTTGCTGCGTACGATACAGCGTGAATTGCTGTTGCTGGTCAACCTAAAACGGCAGTCGGCGAATACCCCCTTGCGCACGTTGTTTGATAAACACCGGGTGTGGCAAAATCGCCGGGGCATGATGGGTGATGCACTAAACCGGCTGAACCCGGCACAGCTACGTCAGGCAGTAACGCTGTTAACGCGTACAGAAATTACGCTTAAACAAGACTATGGTCAGTCAGTGTGGGCTGAACTTGAGGGACTTTCCCTTTTGCTCTGCCATAAATCACTGGCCGATGTTTTTATTGATGGTTGATATGAAATCATTGCAGGCTCTGTTCGGCGGCACCTTTGATCCGGTGCATTATGGTCATCTTAAACCGGTTGAAATTCTGGCGAATCTGATTGGCCTTTCCCGGGTCATCATCATGCCCAATAACGTCCCACCACATCGCGCACAGCCTGAAGCATCCAGTGAGCAACGTAAGCGCATGGTTGAACTGGCCATTGCTGATAAACCGCTGTTTTCCCTGGATGAACGAGAACTTAAACGCGATACCGCCTCCTACACCGCGCAAACGCTAAAAGAGTGGCGCGAAGAGCAAGGCCCGAACGTGCCGTTAGCGTTTATCATTGGTCAGGATTCGCTGCTGACCTTCCCTTCCTGGCACGACTACCACACGATTCTGGGCAATACCCATCTCATCGTGTGCCGACGTCCGGGTTATCCGCTCGAAATGGTGCAGGAAAAGCACCAGCAATGGCTGGAGGATCATCTGACTCATTCGCCGGATGACCTGCACAACCTGCCTTGCGGGAAAATTTACCTGGCCGAAACGCCGTGGTTCAACATCTCCGCCACGCTCATTCGCGAGCGTCTGGAAAAAGGCGAGCCGTGCGACGACCTGATGCCAGGCGCAGTGCTTGACTATATCAATCAGCAGGGGTTGTACCGCTAAGCGTGTTGTTTAATGCCGCCAGCAGGCGGTCATTTTCTTCCTGACTGCGAACAGCAACCCGATAATAACGCGCGTCCAACCCAGGGTAATTGGCACAACTGCGAATCAAGACATGCTGTTCCAGCAACGTCCGTTGCAAATCAATATCCGCGCGATCGCAGCGTAATAAACGATAATTTGCCTGGCCGGGATACACCGTCAGGCCAGGCAGGTTTTGTAGCTGTTGCTCAAACCGCGCTCCCTCTTGTTCCAGCCATTTCCACGTCGCCTGCTGATAAGCGCTGTCGCATAAAATAATCTCGCCGGCCAGAGCAGCAAACGCATTAATTGACCATGGCATTTGTCGGCTGCGCATTTGTGCAACGGCCTGCTCGTTACTGTTGACCAGATATCCCAGACGCAGCCCCGGTATCGCATAAAACTTGGTGAGAGAGCGTAGCACCCAAATATGCGGGTTCTCATGCAGCAGCGGAATAAACCCCGGTTCCCCGGCTATAAAATCGATGAACGCTTCATCCAGGATAAGATTGATCCCAAGCCATTTACAACGTGCGGCAATCTCACGTAGCAGGCGGTTATCCGGTAGTAACCCGGTGGGGTTGTTGGGCGTGCAGAGAAACAGGCAGTCCAGCTCTGAGGTTAACGCATCGATGATCGCATCGGTAAGCTGCCAGCCATCGTCTTCGCGCAGCGCAAATTCATGGATCGTACAGTCTCCCCATTGCAGCGCCCGACGATATTCCGCAAACCCGGGGGTCACGATCATCGCATGACGTGGCTTCAGGCCATCTACCAGGGTAAAAATAGACTCGGTCTCACCGTTTCCCGCAAGGATCCACGAGGCCGGAATCTGATGATGCTCCGCCAGCGCTGCATGCAGCTGCGCGTAATCGACATCCGGGTAACGCTCCGCGCAGTCCATATTGTCGATAATTGCGCGTTTTAAACCTGCTGGCATACCCAGTGGATTAATATTCGCGCTAAAATCCAGCAATTGCTCAGGCGAGATGCCCAACAGTTCGGCGGCTTCTCGGGTATTACCGCCATGCGCGCTCTTGAATAAAGACATCGTGCCGCTCCACATAAAAAAGGGTATTTTAGTGAAAAATCTCTGTGCAATCAGGGCAAACATCATATTTTGCGCGAATAGCCTTACGAGGGAAACATGAGACTCTGGTTAGTGCGTCATGGCGAAACAGAAGCCAATGTCGCGGGTTTATATAGCGGACACGCCCCCACACCGCTAACAGAAAGGGGAATAGCTCAGGCGCAAACGCTGAGTACACTATTACGCAATGTCCCTGTCGATAACGTTCTGTGCAGCGAGCTGGAGCGCGCCCGCCATACAACGCAGTTGATCTTAGGCGATCGCGAGATTCCCGTGCGTAATATGCCTGAGCTCAATGAGATGTTTTTTGGCGACTGGGAAATGCGCCACCATCGCGATCTGGCGCACGAAGATGCCGAAAATTACGCCGTGTGGTGTAACGACTGGCAGAATGCGACGCCCACCAATGGCGAAGGTTTTCAGGTGTTTTCCCAGCGAGTGGAACGCTTTATTACCCAACTTACTGAATATAAAGCGAGCCAAAACCTGCTGGTAGTCAGTCATCAGGGCGTGTTGAGTGTGTTGATAGCCCGCCTGCTTTCCATGCCAGCCGCAGCAATGTGGCATTTCCGCGTCGAACAAGGCTGCTGGAGCGCCATTGATTTTTGTGACGATTTTGCGGTTCTGAAAGTACTCAATAGCCGGGCCGTATGGCGTGAAGGCGAGTGAAAGCGCTGTTTTTTCTGTTGAAGGGCCTCTCTCCCATTGACACCCCATGACAGGCTGTTATTCTCCGCAACCTGACTTTCCCTGCCCTTCAGAGCTTTGCAAAAATTGTTTTACAAAAATGGCGATGCATTCTGTGGCGTGGGGTGGGATGATAGCGCACTTCACAAGCGCTTTCGGAGACATTTGTCCCGATATCGCCTCTGGTTCAGGTATACTAACAGACGTTTTTAACTCTTTTTCACCCAGGGGGAACACTTGCAGGGTAAAGCACTCCAGGATTTTGTAATCGACAAAATTGATGACCTGAAGGGTCAAGACATCATCGCCTTAGACGTTCAGGGCAAATCCAGCATTACTGATTGCATGATTATCTGCACCGGTACTTCCAGCCGTCACGTTATGTCTATTGCAGACCACGTTGTTCAGGAGTCCCGCTCTGCTGGCCTGATGCCGCTCGGCGTAGAAGGCGAGAATGTCGCTGACTGGATCGTCGTTGACCTCGGCGATGTGATTGTCCACGTAATGCAGGAAGAGAGTCGTCGCCTGTATGAACTGGAAAAACTCTGGAGTTAATGCGTGAAGCTGCAACTTGTCGCTGTCGGTACGAAAATGCCTGACTGGGTGCAAACCGGATTTACCGAGTATCTGCGTCGGTTTCCGAAAGATATGCCCTTTGAGCTGATCGAAATCCCGGCAGGAAAACGCGGCAAGAACGCGGACATTAAACGCATTCTCGACAAAGAGGGTGAGCAGATGCTGGCCGCCGCAGGCAAAAACCGCATCGTCACCCTTGATATCCCGGGAAAACCCTGGGATACGCCGCAACTGGCGACCGAACTGGAGCGCTGGAAACTGGACGGTCGTGATGTCAGCCTGCTGATTGGCGGGCCGGAAGGCCTCTCACCGGCCTGTAAAGCGGCAGCGGAACAAAGCTGGTCACTCTCTGCGTTAACCCTCCCTCACCCTCTTGTTCGGGTTCTGGTCGCGGAGAGTCTGTACAGGGCGTGGAGCATTACCACCAACCATCCTTATCACCGTGAGTGATCATTGATTCTTGAGTAGATTAAGCAGCGGATGAAACTACAGAATTCTTTTCGCGACTATTCGGCTGAGTCCGCGCTGTTTGTGCGCCGGGCGCTGGTCGCTTTTTTGGGGATTTTGCTGCTCACCGGCGTGCTAATCGCCAACCTTTATAATCTGCAAATCGTTCGCTTTACTGATTACCAGACTCGCTCGAACGAGAACCGCATCAAACTGGTGCCTATCGCCCCCAGCCGCGGCATCATTTATGACCGCAACGGAATTCCGCTCGCCCTTAACCGCACCATCTATCAAATAGAAATGATGCCGGAAAAGGTCGACAACATTCAGGATACGCTCGACGCGCTACGTAGCGTCGTCGATCTAACGGACGACGACATTGCCGCCTTTAAAAAAGAGCGCGCCCGTTCACATCGCTTCACCTCTATCCCGGTAAAAACCAACCTGACTGAAGTTCAGGTAGCACGGTTTGCCGTTAATCAGTATCGTTTTCCGGGCGTCGAAGTTAAAGGCTATAAACGCCGCTATTACCCATACGGCTCAGCACTGACTCACGTGATCGGCTACGTATCGAAGATCAACGATAAAGACGTGGATCGCCTGGACAAAGACGGCAAGCTGGCCAACTACGCGGCGACGCACGACATCGGCAAGCTGGGTATTGAACGTTATTACGAGGACGTGCTTCACGGTCAGACCGGCTATGAAGAGGTTGAAGTGAACAACCGTGGCCGCGTCATTCGCCAGCTTAAAGAAGTGGCGCCGCAGGCCGGGCATGATATCTATCTTACCCTTGATTTGAAACTTCAGCAGTACATTGAAACGTTGCTGGCAGGCAGTCGCGCTGCCGTGGTGGTTACCGACCCACGTACCGGCGGTGTACTGGCGCTAGTGTCCATGCCAAGCTATGACCCGAACCTGTTTGTGGATGGCATCTCCAGCAAAGATTACTCCGCGTTGCTCAATGACCCGAACACCCCATTGGTTAACCGCGCCACGCAGGGCGTTTACCCTCCAGCGTCAACGGTTAAACCTTACGTTGCGGTTTCTGCGTTAAGTGCAGGCGTTATCACCCGTAATACCAGCCTGTTCGATCCGGGCTGGTGGCAGCTACCTGGCTCTGAGAAACGTTACCGAGACTGGAAAAAATGGGGGCATGGTCATCTGAACATCACCCGCTCTCTGGAAGAGTCCGCGGATACGTTTTTCTATCAAATCGCCTATGATATGGGGATTGACCGACTTTCAGAGTGGATGAGTAAATTTGGCTACGGCAAATATACCGGCATCGATCTTGCTGAAGAACGCTCCGGTAATATGCCAACCCGCGAGTGGAAGCAAAAACGGTTTAAAAAGCCATGGTACCAGGGTGATACCATTCCGGTCGGCATCGGTCAGGGTTACTGGACAGCAACCCCAATCCAGATGAGTAAAGCGCTGATGATCCTTATCAACGACGGTTTGATAAAAGTCCCACATCTGTTGATGAGCACGGCAGAAAACGGCAAACAGGTACCGTGGGTACAGCCACAAGAACCGCCCGTTGGCGATATTCATTCTGGTTACTGGGAAATCGCGAAAGATGGTATGTACGGCGTAGCGAACCGCCCGAACGGGACTGCACACAAGTATTTTGCTGGCGCACCTTACAAAATTGCGGCGAAATCCGGTACCGCACAAGTCTTTGGCCTGAAAGCGAATGAAACCTATAACGCGCATAAGATCGCCGAGCGTTTACGTGACCACAAGCTGATGACGGCCTTCGCACCCTATGATAAACCCCAGGTCGCTGTCGCCATGATCCTTGAAAACGGCGGAGCAGGTCCGGCGGTAGGCACCATTATGCGCCAAATCCTTGACCACATTATGTTGGGCGACAACAACACCAATCTGCCAGCAGAAAACCCCGCGGTTGCAGCAGCTGAGGACCAATAATCGTGACGGATAATCCGAACAAAAAAACATTTTGGGACAAAATTCACATCGATCCCACAATGTTGCTTATCTTACTGGCACTGCTGGTCTACAGTTCGTTAGTCATCTGGAGCGCCAGCGGCCAGGATATTGGCATGATGGAGCGCAAAGTCGGCCAGATCGCAATGGGTCTGGTCATCATGGTGGTAATGGCGCAAATTCCGCCCCGGGTTTATGAAGGCTGGGCGCCTTATCTCTATATCTTTTGCATTATTCTGTTAGTCGCGGTAGACGCCTTCGGCGCCATTTCCAAAGGCGCGCAGCGCTGGCTGGATTTGGGTATTGTGCGTTTTCAGCCCTCAGAAATCGCTAAAATTGCCGTCCCACTGATGGTCGCGCGCTTTATCAACCGTGACGTCTGTCCACCGTCGTTGAAGAATACCGCCATCGCGCTGGTATTGATTTTCATGCCGACGCTGCTGGTTGCTGCACAACCTGACCTCGGCACCTCTATTCTGGTTGCCCTTTCCGGTCTGTTTGTCCTGTTCCTTTCCGGCTTGAGCTGGCGCTTAATCGGTGTTGCGGTGGTTCTGGTTGCGGCGTTTATCCCGATACTGTGGTTCTTCCTGATGCATGATTACCAGCGTCAGCGCGTCATGATGTTGTTCGACCCGGAAACCGATCCGCTGGGCGCGGGTTATCACATCATTCAGTCAAAAATTGCTATTGGCTCCGGCGGGCTGCGCGGCAAGGGCTGGCTGCACGGCACGCAGTCGCAGCTTGAGTTTTTACCCGAGCGTCACACCGACTTTATCTTCGCGGTGTTAGCAGAAGAGCTGGGTTTGGTGGGCATTTTGATTCTGCTGACGCTGTACATTTTGCTGATTATGCGCGGGTTATGGATCGCTGCTCGCGCGCAAACCACCTTTGGCCGCGTCATGGCGGGTGGCTTAATGTTGATATTATTCGTTTATGTCTTCGTAAATATTGGTATGGTGAGCGGTATTCTGCCCGTGGTTGGCGTTCCACTCCCACTGGTCAGTTACGGAGGCTCAGCACTTATCGTGCTGATGGCCGGGTTCGGGATTGTTATGTCGATCCACACCCATAGAAAAATGTTGTCGAAAAGCGTGTAAGGGGTACGCAATGCGTAAGCAGTGGCTTGGTATCTGCATCGCAGCAGGAATGCTCGCGGCGTGTTCGAATGATGATGGTCAGCAACAGGTTGCTGTCGCCCCGCAGCCTGCGGTGTGTAATGGTCCGATTGTTGAAATCAGCGGGGCCGATCCGCGCTTTGAACCCCTGAACCCAACGGCGAATCAGGATTACCAACGAGATGGTAAGAGTTACAAAATAGTCCAGGATCCCTCTCGCTTTAGCCAGGCCGGGCTTGCCGCTATTTATGATGCGGAGCCAGGAAGCAACCTGACGGCCTCTGGTGAAACGTTCGACCCGATGCAGCTGACCGCTGCGCATCCGACGCTGCCCGTTCCAAGCTATGCCAGAATTACTAACCTGGCAAACGGCAGAATGATCGTCGTACGCATTAACGATCGCGGTCCTTATGGCAACGATCGTGTAATTTCACTTTCGCGTGCCGCCGCCGATCGTCTGAACACCTCCAACAATACCAAAGTGCGTATCGACCCGATCATCGTCGCCCAGGATGGTTCATTGTCCGGGCCGGGTATGGCCTGTACCACCGTCGCGAAACAAACGTATGCCCTGCCTTCGCGTCCTGATTTAAGCGGTGGCGGCAACATGGGAAGCATGCCTTCTCCATCGGATGCAGGTCAGCCGCAGGGCGATATTCGTCCGATCAGCAATTCCACGCTGAAAAGCGATGATCCAACCGGCGCGCCAGTAAACAGCGGTGGATTCCTCGGTGCGCCGACTACGCTCGCGGCAGGCGTGCTGGAAGGCAGCGAACCTACTCCTGCACCGCAACCGGCAACCACCACACCGGTAACACCAACCACACCGGCAACAACACCAGCAACCGTCGCAGCTCCTGCTCCGGCAGCAACGGCTAACGGACGTTACGTGGTTCAGGTTGGTGCGGTGAGCGATCAAGCTCGTGCGCAACAGTACCAAAAACGCTTAAGTCAGCAGTTTGGCGTCCCAGGGCGAGTGGTGCAAAACGGTGCAGTCTGGCGTATCCAGATGGGGCCTTTCGCCAGCAAAACTGAAGCCTCCACATTGCAGCAGCGTCTTCAATCCGAAGCGCAATTACAGTCCTTCATCACTGGCGTGTAATAACTTCAATCAGGCATCTGAATTGTCAATTTCTGTAAATGACATTAACAAAGTCACGCGGAAAGTCAGATGCCTGCCAGTTATGTATTTGCTATAGTAGGGCTCTTTTTTTAATTTCATCACGGACGTCGTAGTTCTGACCATGAAGACCACTTTTTCCGCTCGTTTCGTGCAGCGTATGGCGCTCACCGCGGCTCTCTGCGCAGCTTCTCTCTCTGCTGCCCATGCCGATGACCTGAATATTAAAACCATGATCCCGGGTGTTCCGCAGATCGATGCGGAGTCGTATATCCTGATTGATTACAATTCAGGTAAAGTTCTCGCAGAACAGAATGCGGACACTCGCCGTGACCCCGCCAGTCTGACCAAAATGATGACCAGCTACGTCATCGGCCAGGCAATGAAAGCCGGGAAATTTAAAGAAACCGATCTGGTCACCGTCGGCAATGACGCATGGGCTACAGGTAACCCGGTGTTTAAAGGTTCATCGCTGATGTTCCTCAAACCTGGTATGCAGGTTCCTGTTTCTCAGTTGATCCGTGGTATTAACCTGCAATCAGGGAACGATGCGTGCGTGGCGATGGCGGACTTCGCGGCCGGTAGCCAGGATGCTTTCGTTGGTCTGATGAACAGCTATGTGAACGCGCTGGGCCTGAAAAATACCCACTTCCAGACTGTTCATGGTCTCGATGCTGACGGTCAGTACAGCTCGGCCCGCGATATGGCAATGATTGGCCAGGCGCTGATTCGCGACGTGCCTAACGAATACTCTATCTATAAAGAAAAAGAGTTCACCTTTAACGGCATTCGTCAGTTAAACCGCAACGGCTTGCTGTGGGATAACAGCCTGAATGTCGACGGTATCAAAACCGGTCACACCGACAAAGCTGGCTATAACCTCGTTGCATCCGCAACCGAAGGCCAGATGCGTCTGATCTCCGCCGTTATGGGGGGGCGCACCTATAAAGGCCGTGAAACTGAAAGTAAAAAACTGCTGACCTGGGGCTTCCGTTTCTTCGAAACAGTGAATCCGCTGAAAGTGGGTAAAGAGTTTGCTTCAGAACCAGCCTGGTTTGGTAATACCGATCGTGCATCGTTAGGCGTCGATAAAGACGTGTACCTGACGATTCCGCGCGGCCGCATGAAAGATTTGAAAGCAAGCTATGTGCTGAACACTACGGAACTGCACGCACCGCTGCAGAAAAACCAGGTGGTCGGCACCATCAACTTCCAGTTGGATGGTAAAACCATTGAGCAGCGCCCGCTGGTAGTCCTGCAGGAAATCCCTGAAGGCAACTTCTTTGGGAAAATCATTGATTACATTAAATTAATGTTCCATCACTGGTTTGGCTAAAAATCGAACACTTGAAAGTGTGATTTACGTCCCCATATACTAGGTATCCAGATAACTCCCACACGCCGTGGGAGTTATTATTTATTGATGTAACGCCGGAGCTGACATGAAAACCAAACTTAACGAACTGCTTGAATTCCCTACTCCATTTACTTACAAAGTAATGGGGCAGGCGTTGCCTGAGCTGGTTGATCAGGTGGTTGAAGTGGTACAGCGCCATGCGCCAGGTGATTACTCTCCGACGGTAAAACCGAGCAGCAAAGGCAATTACCACTCGGTCTCAATCACCATTACCGCTACGCACATTGAGCAGGTTGAAACGCTGTACGAAGAGTTAGGTAATATCGATATCGTACGCATGGTGCTGTAAAAACCTGTCGGTTACCCGCGCATCCCCGCCCGGGTAACCCCTCTCCCCCTGTGATATACTTTCCCCTCTTTAACATTCTCTACTCTATGTGAGTATCTACGGAGATGCCGTTTTGTATCAGGATAAAATTCTTGTCCGCCAGCTCGGTCTGCAATCCTACGAGCCAGTCTCTCTGGCCATGCACGAATTCACCGATACCCGCGATGAAAACAGCCATGACGAAATCTGGCTGGTAGAGCATTATCCTGTCTTTACCCAGGGCCAGGCAGGTAAAGCAGAACACGTATTGATGCCAGGAGATATTCCGGTGATCCAGAGCGATCGTGGTGGTCAGGTGACCTACCACGGGCCAGGCCAGCAGGTCATGTATGTGCTGTTGAACCTGAAACGTCGTAAACTTGGCGTTCGCGAACTGGTAACGCTGCTGGAGCAAACCGTTGTGAATACGCTTGCGGAAATCGGTATTGATGCCCACCCGCGAGCCGATGCGCCTGGCGTATACGTCGGGGAGAAGAAGATCTGCTCTTTGGGATTACGTATTCGTAGAGGATGTTCGTTTCACGGCTTAGCGCTCAACGTAGATATGGATTTGTCGCCTTTCTTGCGTATCAATCCTTGTGGTTACGCCGGGATGGAGATGGCGAAAGTATCGCAGTGGGATAGCGCAGCCACGACCGAGAGCGTTCGCCCCCTACTGCTAGCCAACATCTTAGCGCTGTTGGGTAACCCACCGCACGAGTACGTTGCAGACTAAAATTCGGTCATACTTTGCCACGGCAAATGTTGTGGCAAATGGCACAAAACAACAACTATTTTACATTTTGCCAGCCTGTCAGGCTGCTTTCTGGCCCGTTTCAATGATATACTGCGTATCACTAATTCAAAAATAGTTGATAAATGCAACATTCCCTTGAATTGAAACGCTTTCCTTCGTAATTCGCAACTGGAACACGCAAGCTATGAGTAAACCCATTGTGATGGAACGCGGTGTTAAATACCGCGATGCCGATAAGATGGCTCTTATCCCGGTAAAAAATGTGGCAACAGAGCGTGAAGCCCTGCTGCGTAAACCGGAATGGATGAAAATAAAACTGCCAGCGGACTCCACCCGCATCCAGGGCATCAAAGCAGCAATGCGCAAAAATGGCCTGCACTCTGTCTGCGAAGAAGCGTCCTGCCCTAACCTGGCGGAATGTTTCAATCACGGAACCGCAACCTTTATGATCCTCGGCGCAATCTGTACCCGCCGTTGCCCATTCTGTGACGTTGCCCATGGCCGCCCGGTTGCCCCTGATGCCAACGAGCCGTTAAAACTGGCTCAGACGATTGCTGACATGGCGCTGCGCTATGTGGTCATTACCTCCGTTGACCGTGACGATCTACGTGACGGCGGTGCTCAACACTTTGCTGACTGCATCACTGCTATTCGTGAGAAGAGCCCGTCAATTAAAATCGAAACGCTGGTGCCTGACTTCCGTGGTCGTATGGATCGTGCGTTGGATATCCTCACAGCCACACCGCCGGACGTGTTTAACCACAACCTCGAAAACGTACCGCGTATTTATCGCAATGTACGTCCTGGCGCAGATTACAACTGGTCGCTGAAGCTTCTGGAACGTTTCAAAGAAGCACACCCTGAGATTCCGACGAAATCAGGTCTGATGGTGGGTCTGGGTGAAACCAATGCTGAAATCATTGAGGTTATGCGTGACCTGCGTAATCATGGCGTGACCATGCTGACGCTGGGGCAATATTTACAGCCAAGCCGTCACCACCTGCCGGTTCAACGCTATGTAAGCCCGGATGAGTTTGATGAGATGAAAGCAGAGGCCATGGCCATGGGCTTTACCCATGCAGCTTGCGGCCCATTCGTTCGCTCTTCATACCATGCTGACATGCAGGCCAAAGGGCTGGAAGTGAAGTAATCGTGTAATACTCACTTACATATCACCAATAAAAAACCGGCAAATTGCCGGTTTTTTTTCATGCAGAGTATGCAGTATGAGCATCATGCTCCTGACATTACTCTTTATGAGAAAGCTTCTCAGCCTGAACGCTACCATCAGCCTCTTTCTTGGCATCAGCATTATCATCGTTCATAGCTTTCTTGAAGCCCTTGATTGCCGTCCCCAGGTCTCCACCCAGCGTACGTAACTTCTTGGTACCAAACAGCAGAACAACCAGTGCGGCAACCACCAGCAGTTTGGTAATACTAATCTCACCCATAGATACCTTCTTGACTTAAACCAGGCTGCATAAAGCGCCATATTAACCTGAGAATATTAACGGCCTTTCGACGCGCGCACACAATAGCAATCTGTAACAAGGTGAATCAAGCCTTGTTTAAAAAAACGTCATAATAATTGCGGTGGCGCAAAACGCCGGTTACTTAACACCGGAAGTTGTGCCCTGACTTGTCTCACCCGCTCGGCAGAAACCTCGGCGATAATGAGTGCGGGCGTTTCTGCCGCGGCGGCAATGGTTACACCAAAGGGATCGATAACCCGGCTTTGACCAATATTCTTGTTACCACACTCTCCAGCCGCAATCAGGTAGCAAGTCGCATCTAACGCTCTTGCCGCCAAAAGCGTAGCCCAGTGATGCTCTTTAAGCGCTCCTCGCACCCAGGCCGCGGGCAAAACGAGGATCTCTGCCCCCTGCAATGCGTGCGCCAAGGCCAGCTCAGGGAAGCGCAGGTCATAACAGGTCATTAACCCTACCTTTAATCCGCCAACGTCCAGCAGCGGCGCGATGGTGTCCCCAGCATCCACATTACGTGACTCCTGAATCGAAAAGGCATCGTAGAGATGTAATTTCGCGTAATGGGCCACGACCCGGCCTGCACGTAGCGCCACCAGCATGTTAAATGCCCGCCCTGGAACAGAGGGGACATGAATGGTCAGGATTGTCGTCATCTCATTTTGCGCGCTTTCACGCAATAAACGCGTCATAAACCCACCTTCCAACAACTGGGCTGATTTCACGGACAGATCAGGGTCAGAATCGTCGCGTGCCAGCAAAGCCTCCGGTAATACCAGCAGCGACGCCCCCTCACCTGACGCCTGAGACATCAGTAAGGCACAGGTTTCTGCATTCTTTTTCCATGAAGGTCCTACGGCAAATTGCCCTGCTGCAACAAACATATTCCCTCCAGAAATCTTTGTTAAGCTCGCCAACAATGATTATTCAGCGTTAAACTCACTCTCTATACAATCAAATAGCAGGATTACGTAGTGTTACAACTCCTTTTAGCGGTTTTTATCGGCGGTGGTACAGGTAGCGTAGCAAGATGGATGTTGAGTATGCGGTTTAACCCGCTGCATCAGGCTATTCCGTTCGGTACGCTTGCGGCAAACTTACTTGGGGCGTTTATCATTGGGATGGGTCTGGCATGGTTTAATCGCATGACCAACATTGACCCTATGTGGAAAGTGTTGATCACCACAGGCTTTTGCGGTGGGTTAACAACGTTCTCCACCTTTTCAGCCGAAGTGGTGTTTTTACTTCAGGAAGGACGCTTAGGTTGGGCTATGGTGAATGTACTGGTTAATCTGTTGGGATCATTTGCGATGACCGCCCTGGCATTCTGGCTGATTTCCGCCTCACCCGCACATTAGAGCGAAAAAAACCCGCAATTAAGCGGGTTTTGAATGCTTGCTGTCGTATGCTTACAGAGCGATTACGTTTGCAGCAGAAGGGCCTTTGGCACCGTTAGTGATTTCGAACTCTACACGCTGACCTTCAGCCAGAGTTTTAAAACCATTGGTCTGGATTGCAGAGAAGTGTACGAACACATCTTTGCTGCCATCTTCCGGAGTAATGAAACCGAATCCTTTGGACTCATTAAACCACTTAACGTTACCTTTAATCTTAGACATCAAAATTACCTTTACATGAAAAATAGACACAAATGCTGTGTCGGGTATCAGTACAACAATTGTGATGCACTTTGTCCAGTCGAACTTTATCAAAAAGTGATAAATGTCGCGTTATTTTTCAGTTAAACCTCTTATATATCTGTTTTTAAAAAGTTTTTTAATAAACCACCTGACAATACAGGTAGTCTATCAAAACTGAAAACGCATCCAGGCAAAGTAGACGTTGCCGTTGTTATACGTTCCTGGAATGTAGGTCATCTGAAACGTTGCCGGACCATAGCCAATTGATGCCAGCGGTAACAGCACCGGGATCGGAATGTAGTTCCAGTTATCGCGCGCAGTGAAACCGGCGGTAAAACCGAGGCCCGCATGGAAATTTTCATCAGCCAGTGGTCGCCAGGTTTTTTCCCAGCCATAACCGCCAATGGGTTCCCATTTATTGTAGGAATCCTTAAAGGCCATTATATAAAGTCCGTGCCAGTTACCTTTATCATCCCAACGGGATTGACCAAATCCAGCCCCCCAGGGACGTTCATTGTAGCGATCCGTTTTTTCTTTATCGTAGGCAAAACGCGCATGCCAGGTAATAGCAGGTACATACAGATCATAATGTTCTGGTTGCTGCCAGGTTTCACTGACATTATCTTTAAAAGTAGCAAACCAGCCTTTATCATCAGCTGCTCCCTGTGGAATGAAAGCTAACTGAATAAAAAGAAATGAAAAAATGAGAAAATATCGTTTAGCAACAATCACAACTTAATTACCATCCTGGGATTTATTACTAATTTTAGCAAACCCAACCTTAATGTTAGCTTAACAAAAACGCACAAATAAAAAATCAGAATAATCCTCAGCCTATAATTTTTAAGATAATTATCCCTTTATATATTGAGCCATCTCAGAGGAACTATTTTCTCTTTATTGCCAATAAATTGCTCTTCCCTCCGGAAAAAGTTAAATAAAATCACAATAAATTAACAAATGGGAATCAATATAGCTACAAAACACTCACATCAGTGCTGCGCATCACAGTTTTTTATTGTGAGATTCTTTTGTTTGCCGCGATGCTGAAAAAACGACTTAGCTATCGCTTTAATCCGTATTTTTATTGATTTCAATCAGCAAGAGTTATCAGTTTATTAGGCACATTCTGTCACCACTTTTTACTTTTTTTAGTTTTTTTTACTTTCCGGGCAGCAATGCGACAGGGGAAACAATGTTGACAATTATTGAACTCCTTATTGGGGTTGTGGTTATTGTGGGTGTGGCGCGCTACATCATTAAAGGTTATTCAGCCACAGGCGTACTGTTTGTTGGTGGTCTGGTTTTGCTGATTATCAGTGCGCTGATGGGGCATAAAGTTTTGCCGTCCAGCGCGGCAACGACGGGCTATACCGCAACAGATATTGTTGAATATATTAAAATTTTGCTGATGAGCCGTGGTGGCGATCTCGGCATGATGATTATGATGCTGTGTGGTTTTGCTGCCTATATGACGCATATTGGCGCAAACGATATGGTAGTTAAGCTTGCCTCTAAGCCGCTGCAGTACATCAATTCACCTTATCTGCTTATGATTGCCGCCTATTTTGTCGCCTGTCTGATGTCCCTGGCCGTCTCGTCAGCTACCGGCCTGGGCGTATTGCTGATGGCAACGCTGTTCCCGGTCATGGTTAACGTTGGAATCAGCCGTGGTGCTGCAGCGGCTATTTGTGCCTCTCCTGCTGCTATTATTCTTTCGCCGACATCCGGTGATGTGGTGCTAGCGGCAAAAGCCGCAGAAATGCCGCTCATCGATTTCGCGTTTAAAACCACTTTGCCGATTTCCATTGCCGCCATCATTGCTATGGCGATTGCCCACTTTTTCTGGCAGCGCTACCTGGATAAAAAAGAGCACATTTCTCACGAAATGTTAGACGTGGCAGAAATCACCACTACCGCTCCGTCGTTTTATGCCATCCTGCCGTTTACACCGATCGTTGGCGTGCTGATTTTTGATGGTAAATGGGGTCCACAACTGCACATCATCACAATTCTGGTGCTGTGCATGCTCATCGCTGCTGTTCTGGAATTTGTGCGCGGATTCAACACCCAGAAGGTGTTTTCAGGTCTGGAAGTCGCTTACCGGGGCATGGCGGACGCCTTTGCTAACGTAGTGATGCTGCTCGTCGCGGCGGGTGTATTTGCCCAGGGCTTGAGCACTATCGGCTTTATTCAGAGCCTGATTTCTATCGCCACCTCGTTTGGCTCAGCGAGTATTATTCTGATGCTGGTGCTGGTTATCCTGACCATGCTGGCGGCAATGACCACAGGTTCCGGTAACGCACCGTTCTATGCCTTCGTTGAGATGATCCCTAAACTGGCTCACTCTTCTGGCATTAACCCAGCATATCTTGCTATCCCGATGTTGCAGGCATCAAATCTTGGACGCACCATCTCCCCGGTCTCCGGCGTGGTTGTCGCTGTCGCAGGTATGGCAAAAATATCTCCGTTCGAAGTAGTTAAACGTACCTCGGTTCCGGTTCTGGTTGGACTGCTGGTGGTGATTATCGCCACTGAAGTGATGGTACCCGCTACGTCTGCTCTGATTGGCGGTTGACGATAACTTTCATTATCTGACCGTGATACACAAAATCATTTAAGCTGCATTGAGGCGGCAAGTGAAGACATCCCCAGGAGCATAGATAACTATGTGACTGGGGTTTCTTCACGCCGCCAACAAAGTGGCAGCTTAAAGGATGACGTGTATTAACCGCCGTGATAAATACGCTGCGGTCTGCCTACTTTACCGTGAATAATTTCCGCAATAATCAAATGACGGCTGGCACAGTACTCGAGGTAGCGCCTGGAGGTGGTACGGCTGATGGTGAGAGCCTGAGCGATCGTTTCCGCTGTGTGCTGTACCGTCGGATCGGCAAATAACTTCAACACCGCATTCAGGGTTAACGCATCAATCCCGGTCGGCAAATCACCTTTCGGCTCGCCACGGGCATAGGCATTAAACATTTCGTCAATCTGTTTTTGACTGGCGCTGTCATTACCGGCCAGCATGCGTCTGCGCTGTTGATAGCGCGTCAGCGTCTGCCCCAGGCGCTCGTAGGCTATGGGTTTGACCAGGTAATCAAACGCGCCGCTGCGCACAGCCTCGGAGACCGTTTCCATATCGCTGGCAGCCGTGGTAAACACGATGCCGCCCGGATAGCGCGCCTGAGTCAGCTCATGCAACAACGTAATTCCCTTGCCGTCCGGCAAGTAGTTATCGAGCAGTATCAGACCGGGTTTAAAACGCTCAATCATCATCCTTGCCTGTGCAAGATTACCCGCCAGCCATATCTGGCTAAATCCGGGTATATGGCGGATATATTCAGCATGCATTTCCGCCAGTAGCGTTTCATCCTCAACGATCAACAGCGTTAATGGTTCCGTCATTATTTTTTTTCACTTTCGGAAGAAATAAAGAAAATAAGGTACCGCAAGGGGAGTTATCTTCGAGCGTAATCACCCCATCACAGCGCCTCACATAACTTGCAATCAGATACAAACCGATGCCATGTTCACCGGGTTCATCGGTACGGGTGCTCACACCCTGCTCAAATATTTTTTCACGTAGCGCGTCCGGCACACCGCATCCCTGATCGGCAACTTCGATGACGACGTCATCCCCTTCATCACTCAAATAGAGTTCGACGACCTTGTTGCCTTGCTGGGTGCGCAAACTCGCTTCAAATGCATTATCAAGCAGATTGCCAACAATTGCTGCAAACTCTGTGCTATCCAGCCCCTCGGGGAGTTGATGCAACTGGCTGCCAGGAACGATGATCATAGTAAGGCCCAGCTCCCGCGCGCGCTGCACCTTGCCAAATAAGAGACCAGCGACCTGGCGATCGGCAAACGCACCGCGCAGGCTGTCAATCAGCTGCTGCTGCGCCTGGGATTCCCCCTGCACCATTGCCAGAACCCGATCATATTCTTTCATTTGCAGCAGGCCATTAATGGTCGACATCCAGTTCAGATGCTCATGGCGCAGCGTTCTCAGGCTTTCTACATACTGTTTGATTTGCGTTAATTGCGCATTAAGGGTAGCAATTTCATCTTTACTACGAAAACTGATGATGGCGCCGAGCAGCTCATCGCCGGAGCGAATCGCCTCCCGGTTGGCGATAACGCTCAGGCCATTAAAGTTCACCATTGCGTCCTGACGTTTTTCCGCAATCTGCTGGGTAAAAAAGTCTGCGGGTTTAACCACCTCGTTAACCGGTTTTCCCAGCCACTTTCGCCCAGGTGAAGACAACCCCAGCATCTTCCTCGCGCTGCGGTTTATTGCGGTGATATATCCATCAGGATCCACGGCAATCAACCCTTCATACACCGAGCTGAAGAGCGCTTCCTGTTGGCGCACCACCCGCGCGATTTGTTTGGGCTCCATCCCCAACATCTGCCGCCGAATATGGGCGGCAAAGAACCAGGAGAGCAGCATCAGTACCAGCAACAACAGAATAAACACCCCTGCCATGGGGAGTAAAAAGTCCGAACGCCAGCTGTCGATTTTACTGATTAGATAGCCAATGGAGACAACACCAATGATTTTACCATCGTTGTCAAAGATCGGGGTTTTGGCGCGCATCGCCATCCCAATCGACCCTTTGCCGGTAATAAAATAACTCTCCCCTTTTTCCAGCGCACCAGGCTTGGTGAACTGCATCGGGTAGCCAATTTTTTCCGGATTCGGATGATAAAGCCGGATAGAGTGGGTATCCCCGATAACCACATAGTCAAAGTCAGTCCCGCTCTGCAGTTTGTCGGCAATGGTCGCCAGACGCTTGTAATCGCGATGTTTCACCGCAGTGATGATACTGTCGTTAGAGGCGATGATTTTGGCCTGGTTCATCGCCATATCTCGGACATGCGTTGCCAGATAATCCTCAAAGCTGGCGGTAAAGTATTGCGCTAGCGCGGCGATAATAAAAACGGAAACGACCAAAATAAGCAGAAAGATACGCAATGGAAATGCCAGGCGACGAAAAAAAGGAAACCTTGTTTTATTTTTCTGTTCTGTCATCACCCCTTCCCTCACCGACATTAACCAAAACTTATTTATCATTGTAGTTGTAATTAAAATGTTCTATTTACACGTTACGGTATAAAGCAAGATCGTTGCAGATTCCCCACCTTAAATCAATTAAACAAATAAAAACCACCGGTTATTTGGGGGTTAAATTAATTAAAAAACTTAAAACCATAAAACACATTAAAACCTTCTAACTTATTGTGAAATAAATCAAAAATTACCTCCAAAATACCCCTTACGATGTATGCATCAGGGAAAAAAAGAAATACTCGGTAATAAAAAACCATTCCCTTCAATTGCGAACAAAACGTTATCAAGTTGCTAAGCGGAGCAACAAAAACAGAAACCCAGTAACAAAATATAGCATCGGGACTCTTTTCACTATGTTCGGTAATAATATATTCACGCAAGTTAAACGCTCAGAAAATAAAAAGATGGCGGCTATCGCGCAATTTCTGAAAGAAAATGATTTGAGCGTTGATACCACCGTTGAAGTATTTATCACCGTCACCCGTGATGACCGCCTGATCGCCTGTGGCGGTATTGCTGGCAATATCATTAAGTGTGTCGCCATCTGCGAATCCGTACGCGGCGAAGGCTTAGCGCTGACACTGGCGACCGAGTTAATCAACCTCGCCTATGAGCGCCACTGTACGCACCTCTTCATCTATACCAAAACCGAGTACGAATCGCTGTTTAAACAGTGTGGCTTTTCTACGCTGACCAGCGTTCCCGGCATTATGGTGCTGATGGAAAACAGCACCACGCGTCTGAAGCGTTACGCTGAATCTCTGGCAAAACTGCGTCGTGAAGGGAAAAAAATTGGTTGTATCGTCATGAACGCCAACCCCTTCACCAACGGACACCGTTTTCTGATCCAACAGGCAGCCGCACAATGTGACTGGCTGCATCTGTTTTTGGTCAAAGAGGATACTTCGCGTTTTCCGTATGAAGACCGACTGGATCTGGTGCTTAAAGGAACAAAAGACATTCCACGTTTAACCGTGCATCGCGGTTCGGAATATATCATTTCCCGCGCCACATTCCCGTGCTACTTCATCAAAGAGCAGAGCGTTATTAACCACTGCTACACCGAAATTGACCTGAAAATCTTCCGCCAATATCTGGCCCCGGCTCTCGGCGTTACGCACCGCTTCGTCGGTACCGAGCCGTATTGCACCGTCACCTCCCAGTACAACAACGATATGCGTTACTGGCTGGAGACCCCAACGCTTCCCGCCCCACCAATTGAACTGGTGGAAATTGAGCGGCTGTGTTTCCAGGAGATGCCGATTTCCGCCTCCTGGGTGCGCAAGCTGCTGGTTAAAAAAGATCTCACGGCTATCGCATCCCTGGTCCCTGACGCCACGCTGCACTACTTGCAAAGCATGGTTGAACGAGCCTCATCGGGTGCGGCAGTCCGCCAAAATACCCCCGCATTAGCAACAGGTGAAAAATGAAAATAAACCAGGCAGCCGTCGCAGGCACACTTGAGTCCGGTGATGTGATGATTCGCATCGCCCCACTCGATTCGCAGGATATTGACCTGCAGGTTAACAGTAGCGTCGAAAAACAGTTCGGTGATGCCATCCGGACCACCATTCTGGACGTTCTGTCCCGCTACAACGTACGCGGCGTGCAATTAAATGTTGATGATAAAGGCGCACTGGACTGCATTTTACGTGCGCGACTGGAAGCACTACTGGCCCGCGCTGGTGGTATTTCGGCACTGCCATGGGAGGATTGCCAGTGATTTCCGCATCTTTACATCAACGTAAAACCCGTACCCGCCGCAGCATGCTGTTCGTACCTGGTGCCAATGCCGCCATGGTCAGCAACTCGTTCATCTACCCGGCAGATGCGTTGATGTTCGACCTCGAAGACTCCGTCGCGCTGCGCGAGAAAGATACTGCCCGCCGTATGGTGTATCACGCCCTGCAGCATCCGCTGTATCACGACGTTGAAACTATCGTGCGTGTAAACGCCCTCGACTCCGAATGGGGCATTAACGATCTCGAAGCCGTGGTACGCGGTGGTGCAGACATCGTGCGTTTACCGAAAACTGATACCGCGCAGGATGTCATCGACATCGAAAGCGAAATTCTGCGTATCGAGAAAGCCTGTGGCCGTGAGCCCGGCAGCACCGGTCTGTTAGCCGCTATCGAATCGCCGTTAGGCATTACCCGCGCGGTAGAAATTGCCCACGCTTCCGAGCGTCTGATCGGCATTGCTCTGGGTGCGGAAGATTATGTGCGTAACCTGCGTACTGAGCGCTCGCCGGAGGGTACTGAACTGCTGTTTGCCCGCTGTTCTATTTTGCAGGCGGCACGCTCTGCCGGTATTCAGGCGTTCGACACCGTGTATTCCGATGCCAACAACGAAGCAGGTTTCCTGCACGAAGCTGCACACATCAAGCAGTTGGGTTTTGACGGTAAATCGCTGATCAACCCGCGCCAGATCGAACTCCTGCACAACCTGTACGCCCCAACGCGCAAAGAGCTGGCTCATGCGCGCCTGGTCGTGGAGGCAGCTGAAGCCGCCGCTCGCGAGGGTCGTGGCGTAGTTTCCCTCAACGGCAAAATGGTCGACAGCCCGGTTATCGAGCGCGCCCTTCTGGTTATCTCCCGTGCAGAACTTTCAGGCATTCGCGAAGAATAAGGCAAAAAAATGACGCAGAAAATCGAACAGTCTCAACGCCAGGATCGCGTGGCGACCTGGAGCCGTCATGCAGAAAGTGAGCTTTCCGCTTATCAGAGCACCGCAAAAGTAGAATTACAGGCGCAAAAACCGCGCGACAAAAAGCTGTGCGCTAACCTGGAAGACGCCATTCGTCGTTCGGGTTTACAGGATGGCATGACCATCTCTTTCCACCACGCTTTCCGCGGTGGCGATCTGACGATTAATCTGGTGATGGACGCCATCGCCAGGATGGGTTTCAAAAACCTGACGCTGGCCTCCAGCTCTCTGAGCGATTGCCATGCACCACTGGTTGAGCACATCCGTCAGGGTGTAGTCAGCCGTATTTATACCTCCGGGTTGCGTGGCCCGCTGGCGGAAGAGATCTCCCGTGGCCTGCTGGCAGAACCAGTCCAGATCCACTCCCACGGTGGCCGTGTACACCTGGTACAAAGCGGCGAACTCAGCATTGATGTCGCCTTCCTCGGCGTACCGTCCTGCGATCAGTTTGGTAACGCCAACGGTTATACCGGTAAAGCATGCTGCGGCTCACTGGGCTATGCTCGCGTTGATGCCGAAAACGCAAAACAGGTTGTCCTGCTGACAGAACAGCTACTGACCTACCCACATAACCCGGCGAGCATTACGCAGGATCAGGTGGATCTGATCGTCCAGATCGATCAGGTTGGCGATGCAGACAAAATCGGTGCTGATGCGACCCGCATGACCACCAACCCACGTGAACTGTTAATCGCCCGTAGCGCAGCAGACGTCATTGTTAACTCCGGCTACTTCAATGAAGGCTTCTCACTGCAGACAGGAACCGGCGGCGCCTCTTTGGCCGTGACGCGTTTCCTGGAAGACAAAATGCGCAGCCGCGATATCCGTGCTGACTTCGCGCTGGGCGGCATCACCGCCACCATCGTGGATCTGCACGAAAAAGGTCTGATCCGCAAACTGCTGGACGTGCAGAGCTTCGACCGTAACGCGGCTGAGTCGCTGGCCCGCAACCCAAACCACATTGAAATCAGTGCCAACCAGTATGCCAACTGGGGCTCGAAAGGCGCATCTGTCGATCGTCTGGACGTCGTGGTACTGAGTGCGCTGGAAGTTGACACCAGCTTCAACGTTAACGTCCTGACCGGCTCTGACGGCGTACTGCGCGGCGCATCCGGTGGTCACTGCGATACCGCAGTTGCCGCTGCGCTCTCCATCATTGTTGCTCCACTGGTTCGCGGACGCATTCCGACGCTGGTTGATAACGTCCTGACCTGCGTAACGCCGGGCTCCAGCGTCGATATCCTGGTCACTGACCACGGTATCGCCGTCAACCCTGCGCGTCCTGAACTGGCAGAACGTCTGAAAGAAGCTGGTATGAAAGTGGTATCCATTGAATGGCTGCGCGAACGAGCTCAGCAACTTACTGGTCAACCACGCGCTATCGAATTCACCGATCGTGTGATTGCCGTTGTGCGTTATCGCGATGGCTCGGTGATTGACGTTGTGCATCAGGTGAAGGAATAAGCCATGCACCTGCTCCCTGAATTCGCCACCCAACACGCGGTTTCGATTCCCGAGCTGCTCGCCAGCCGCGATGAGAGACAAGCAAGGCAACATGCCTGGCTGACGCGCCACCACGCGCCACTGGTCTCATTCACTGTGGTTGCACCGGGTCCGATTAAAGACAGCGCATTAACCCGTCGCATCTTTAATCACGGCGTAACCGCCCTGCTCGCACTGGCAGAAAAATCTGCCTGGATTATCAGGGAGCAAACAGCGCTGGTTTCGGCCAGCGGTCCGGAAGGTCTTTTGTCTATTGAGGCTCCGGCCCATGACCTCAAGCTCGCCACCATTGAGCTTGAGCATTCTCACCCGCTGGGACGGTTGTGGGACATCGATGTCCTGACCCCAGAAGGGGAAATTCTGTCCCGGCGTCATTTCGCACTCCCTGCCCGTCGCTGTCTGCTGTGCGGGCAAAGTGCTGCCGACTGTGCGCGGGGTAAAACTCACGCGCTTTCCGATTTACTGACTCAAATGGAGGCACTGCTGCATGATGCCGATTCCCGCAACATCACCCCATAACGCAGTCCTTCCTCTGGATCTCCCGGATGCCTACGCAACGCTTGCGTGGCGCGCCATGTTGACTGAAGTCAACCTGTCGCCCAAACCGGGTCTGGTGGATCGTTTTAACAACGGCGCACATAAAGATATGGCGCTGGAAGATTTCCATCGCAGCGCTGAGGCGATTCAGGCCTGGCTGCCGCGTTTTATTGAATACGGGGCGTTTAGCGCGCAATTGTCGCCTGAAGATGTGCTGCAAGGGCTGCGGCCGCTGGGCATGGCCTGCGAAGCCGACATGTTTCGCGCCACCGCCGGGGTGAACACCCATAAAGGGAGCATCTTTTCACTGGGACTACTGTGTGCCGCCATTGGCCGCCTGCTCCAGCTAGGCCTGACCGTCACTCCTGAAATCCTTTGCTCTACGGCAGCCGCATTTTGCCGTGGCCTGACCGAGCGCGAACTGCGCCAGAATAATCAACAACTCACGGCTGGCCAACGTCTTTATCAGCAACTGGGATTAACCGGCGCACGAGGTGAAGCCGAAGCGGGTTACCCGTTAGTCATCCAGCATGCTCTGCCGCACTACCGTGCCCTGCTGGCACAGGGGCGCGATCCTGAACTGGCGTTACTCGATACGTTACTGCTGCTGATGTCCATCAATGGCGATACCAACGTGGCCTCTCGCGGTGGCGCTGAAGGTCTGCGCTGGCTACAACAACAGGCCGCCACACTGTTGCAGCAAGGGGGAATTCGCACCCCTGCCGATCTCGAATACCTGCGCCAGTTCGACCAACAGTGCATTGAACGCAATCTCAGCCCTGGAGGCTGTGCCGATCTGCTGATCATCACCTGGTTCTTAGCTCAGATTTCACAAGTTCATCATTATCACAATTAAAGATCCTTTCCGGAGAATCACACACATGTCTTTAGCAAAAGATAAAATATGGAAGTTGCTGGCCCCACTGATCGTCATGGGCGTCATGTTTCTTATCCCCGTCCCTGATGGAATGCCCCCGCAGGCCTGGCACTACTTTGCCGTGTTCGTGGCAATGATTGTCGGGATGATCCTTGAGCCAATCCCGGCAACAGCGATTAGCTTTATCGCCGTAACGATCTGCGTCATCGGCAGCAACTATCTGCTATTTGATGCTTCAGAGCTGGCCGACCCGGCGTTTAAAGCGGGTAAGCAAGCGCTGAAATGGGGTCTGGCAGGCTTCTCCAGCACGACCGTGTGGCTGGTGTTTGGCGCGTTTATTTTCGCGCTGGGCTATGAAGTCACCGGTCTGGGTCGCCGTATCGCGTTGTTTATGGTGAAATTCATGGGGAAACGTACCCTGACGCTGGGCTATGCGATTGTTATTATCGACATTTTGCTGGCGCCGTTTACACCATCTAACACCGCGCGTACCGGTGGGACCGTATTCCCGGTTATCAAAAACCTGCCGCCGCTGTTTAAATCATTCCCAAACGATCCTTCCGCGCGCCGTATCGGCGGATATCTGATGTGGATGATGGTTATCAGTACCAGCCTGAGCTCCTCTATGTTCGTAACCGGCGCTGCGCCTAACGTGCTGGGTCTGGAATTCGTCAACAAAATTGCCGGTATTCAAATCAGCTGGTTGCAGTGGTTCCTCAGCTTCCTGCCAGTTGGTATTATTTTGCTGATCGTTGCTCCGTGGCTGTCCTATGTTCTGTACAAGCCAGAAGTTACGCACAGTGCTGAAGTTGCCGCATGGGCTGGTGATGAACTGAAAACCATGGGTAAATTGACCCGTAAAGAGCTGACTCTGATCGGTCTGGTTATACTGAGCCTGGGTCTGTGGGTTTTCGGTGGTAAGCTGATTGACGCAACCGCAGTGGGCCTGCTGGCAGTCTCCCTGATGCTGGCGCTGCACGTGGTACCGTGGAAAGACATTACCCGCTATAACAGCGCATGGAACACCCTGGTCAACCTTGCCACACTGGTCGTTATGGCGAATGGATTAACCCGTTCAGGCTTTATCGACTGGTTCGCCAACACCATGAGTACGCACCTGGAAGGCTTCTCGCCTAACGCGACCGTAATCGTGCTGGTGCTGGTGTTCTACTTTGCTCACTACCTGTTTGCCAGTCTTTCTGCACACACCGCCACCATGCTGCCGGTTATTCTGGCGGTTGGTAAAGGTATCCCGGGCGTTCCGATGGAACACCTGTGTATCTTGCTGGTGCTGTCCATCGGTATCATGGGCTGTCTGACTCCGTATGCAACAGGCCCTGGCGTAATCATCTACGGCTGTGGTTATGTGAAATCCAAAGACTACTGGCGTCTGGGTGCTATCTTCGGCGTTATCTACATCTCTATGCTTCTGCTGGTCGGCTGGCCGATTCTGGCAATGTGGAGCTAATCATTTCGGTTCACGCCTGATGAAAATGATGCCAGTCAGCTGAACCTGACTGGCATTTTTTATGATTAAATAGATGATATTCAGAATTTATATAAGTATTCGACATCATCATGAGATCAACATGGCGTTATTCTTCGTTGCTGGCAGCACTTCTGCTGCCAGTTTCTGCGGCTCAGGCCGATGAACTTCAGGCAAAACAGTACGCTGATTTTGACAGCTACGTGCTGGCCCTCTCCTGGCAAACCGGATTTTGTCAGAGCCAGCATGAGCGTAATCGTCAGGAGCCTGACGAATGTCGCCTGCAAAAAGAGAGCGCGAACAAAGCGGATTTCCTGACCGTTCACGGTTTATGGCCCAGCCTGCCAAAATCTATCGCCGCCCGGGGAGTCGACAACCGCCGCTGGATGCGTTTTGGCTGCGCGACGCGACCAATTCCCAACCTACCTGAAGCGCGCGCCAGCCGTAAATGCGCGGCACCTGAAACGGGACTTTCTCTGGAAAGCGCGGCAAAGCTCAGCGCCGTAATGCCCGGCGCCGGTGGGAGATCCTGTCTGGAGCGTTACGAGTATGCCAAACATGGCGCCTGTTTCGGTTTTGACCCCGACGCGTACTTCGGCACGATGGTACGGCTGAATAATGAGGTTAAAAACAGCGAAGCTGGCAAGTTCCTGGCAGACAACTACGGTAAAACCGTCAGCCGTAGCGCATTTGACGCCGCCGTCGCCAAAAGCTGGGGTAAAGAGAACGTTAAAGCCGTGAAGTTAAGCTGCCACGGTAATCCGGCTTATCTCACGGAGATCCAGTTATCTCTGAAAGCCGACACCATCAACCAGACGTTATCCGCACAGTCATTCTTACCGCAACCGCATCCGGGTAACTGTGGTAAACAGTTTATTATCGACAAAGTGGGATACTAAACAGCCTGATCGAACACTACGCTGCTCCCTCGTCGGGCGGAACAGCGTAGTACGTCCCCAAAGATTAAGACTGAATAAAGTTGAGCAGATCGCCGTTGATCTGATGTTTATGGGTGGTGCAAATGCCATGCGATCCACCAACATACACCTTCAGTTGCGAGTCCGGTAATATTTCCGCCGCGACCTTCCCGCAGGTTTCAAACGGGACAATCTGATCGTCATCACCGTGGATCACCAGCGTCGGGATAGTCATCTTTTTGAGATCCTCACGCAGGTCAGTTTCTGAAAACGCATGGATACAGTCGTACAACGCTTTGATGGAGCCTTGTAAGCCCTGTGCAACAAAGCTTTCGCGTACGGCTTTCGACTCATTTACGCCCGGTCGGTTGTAGCCATAGAATGCTGCGGTCAGTTCATAGAAAAAGGCAGCGCGATCGTTTATCACCCCTTCACGGATACCCTCAAACACCTCTTTCGGCACGCCGTTTGGATTAAAATCGGTCTTGATCATAATGGGCGTCACCGCGCCGATTAATACCGCTTTTGCTACCCGTTGCGTTCCATGGCGACCAATGTACCGCGCCACTTCCCCACCGCCCGTAGAGTGTCCGACATGGACGGCATCTTTAAGATTGAGATACGCGGTAAGTTCAGCCAGATCGTCAGCATACTGATCCATATTGTGACCATCCCAGGGTTGGGCCGAGCGCCCATGCCCACGCCTGTCATGGGCGATCACACGAAATCCTTTCGACGCGAGGAACAACATCTGATCCTCAAACGCATCCGCCGTCAGCGGCCAACCATGACTAAAGACAATGGGCTGTCCACTTCCCCAGTCTTTAAAATGCAAATAGCTGCCGTCTTTCAAGGTTAGTTTGTCGTACTGGCTCATGAGATCTCCTGTCGCGGAACACTGAGTTGTTTGACGCGCCCGCAGCGAGCGCTTAAAAAGCATAATGCAAATTGGAGAACGATCACGTTTTTCGGCTAAAATCACACCATACGCGACAATATTGATGATTTGCCTGAATGTGAACTAAATCACTTCAAACATGGGGTAAGTCTCAGTATCATCATAAAAGCTAAACCCTTGCCGCCTGACGGTGAGGGTTTTCTTTTGGGATTATTTACCTGCGCACCCGCAGTATCGACGACATGGAGTAATAAATGTCCAGACCAACTATCATCATTAACGACCTCGATGCGGAACGCATTGACCGCCTGTTGGAGCAACCTGCGTTTGCTGGTTTACCGATTGCCGACGCCCTGAACGCCGAGCTGGATCGTGCCCAAATGTGTTCTCCAGAAACCATGCCGCACGATGTTGTGACCATGAACAGCCGCGTGAAATTCCGCAATCTGAGTGATGGCGAAGTCCGCGTGCGTAGCCTGGTGTATCCAGCTAATATGACTGACAGCAGCACACAGCTTTCGGTAATGGCGCCGGTTGGCGCTGCACTTTTGGGTCTGCGCGTTGGCGACACCATTCACTGGGAACTGCCAGGCGGGACATCAACACATCTCGAAGTCATTGAGCTTGAGTACCAACCTGAAGCTGCTGGCGATTACCTGCGCTAACTCTGTCTTATCAAAGCGACTCGCTTTATCTTACAGGGGATGCATCCGCATCCTCTTTCCGGTTAGCCCCAGTTCCTTGTTTTTCTTCCTGTTCGCAAAACATAAATCTGTGTCGTGACTGACAGAATCATTTTTAATACTATGCTGTTATGTGTTCATGTAATGACAAGGAGAATGTTTATGTACAACACAATCATAATGCCTGTTGATGTATTCGAGATGGAACTGAGCGATAAGGCTATTCGCCATGCAGAATTTCTGGCACAGGAAAAAGGCGTTATCCATCTGCTGCACGTGTTGCCAGGATCGGCGAGCTTAAGTCTGCATCGCTTTGCCGCTGACGTTCGTCGTTTTGAAGAGCATCTGCAACACGAAGCGGAATCCCGTCTGCAAACGATGGTCGGTCATTTCAGTATCGATCCTTCTCGTATCAAACAACACGTCCGCTTTGGCAGCGTACGTGACGTGGTCAACGAGTTAGGTGAAGAGTTGAATGCGGATGTCGTTGTCATTGGGTCACGCAATCCATCAATCAGCACCCATCTGCTAGGCTCAAACGCGTCCAGCGTTGTTCGCCACGCAACACTGCCGGTGCTGGTTGTCCGCTAACAGCCGCTGATTTACTATCTTTGCGATAGATAGAAAACCCCTGCCAGGTTAACCGCCTGACAGGGGTTTTTATTCGCTCACAATCAATACAAGTGACCGATATTCACAATGGTACTGACCGTATCGCCAAAGAACGTCAGACGACTCAGAAACAGACCAACAAACAGCAGAACAAAAAGCGCTTTTGCACGACGCTCTCCCTGGCGGCTGAGTACAAAGGCCACCGCCAGACAAACCAAACTTGCCAGATAAAGCGGCGACGTCAGCCAGGCATGCGCCGTCATCTGCATGATAGTACCGCCGCTTAACCAGATAATCGGCGCGGCAATCATGACCGCCAGACAAGCGACAATCCCCTGGCGTAATGCGGCAATGGCAGGCGTGAGATTAAGCAACGGAATCGCGGCACACCCCATCACCCACACCGTGATGAAGAACAGCAGCATCGTCAGACCATTGGCGATCGCCGCCATAGCTGGGGCCGCATAAGTCATCCCCTGTACCGCCACCAGCGCGATCCCGAGAATGGATGCCAGTAAAGCTGGGGCTTTGTGCCCTTTCGCCAAAAACGTCACGCCCACCGCCGCGCCGTATAAGGTTGCGCCAAGAATTTCACGGCTCAGCCAGGCGTGCTGCAGGTTTATCAGGGCGTTGTAGGCGCGATCCGGATGCGCAAGGTGCAATACTGCCGCCACGGACGCAGCAGCCAGAACCAGCCCGCTTATCAGCCAATACAGGCGCTTGCTCTCCAGTTTTCCCTGCAAGGCACGCAGCGTCAGAATGAGTGTGATCCCAACCGACATCTGGCTCAATACGGTAAAAATAACCAGCGGAAGTTCATACTTTTCCATTACTTGCCCTCCGGCTGCTTCGGTTGGCGCGCAAGGATAAAACGCGTGCCCGGATTCAGCTGCGGCATACGCGGGAATCCCGGCGGATACTGTACGGCATTATTGGGGATCGGGTCGGCATCCAGGTCGATAAGCGTCAGCGCACCGACCGGACAGGCATTCACGCACGCCGGCTGCATACCAACATCAAGTCGCTCGTAGCACATGCTGCATTTTTCCGCTTTCTTCGTCTCCTCATTAAAGCGCGGCGCACCGTATGGGCAGTTGCGGATACAGTTTTTGCATCCGATACAGCGCTCCGGGTTATGCACCACTACACCATCTTCACGTTTGGTATACGCCTCTACCGGACACGCCGCCAGACAGGCTGGGTTTTCGCAGTGATTACAGGCCAGCGAATAAAATGCTCGCTCTTCATGCGGATAAATTTCTTTATCCAATGGATAGACATAGCGCCAGAAGCGTTCAGGCTCCAACTGGTTAAAACTCTTACACGCCATCGCACAGCCACGGCAGCCGATGCACTTATCGCTATTGACTAAAAACGCGCGTCTCATGCCGCTGCTCCTTTACTTACCAAAATGATGTCCGCAAACTGACTGTGGATCGCCGCACCCGGTGCGCCGGTTTTCATCAACCCCATATCGGCTGGGGTATCAGCCACCACGTTTTGTACGTTGTATTTGCGTTTCGGGAACCACGCCTCATACATCACCAGGAAATCTTCCGGTACGTTAGCGGTGACCTTCGCACGCAGTTCCACTTCTCCGGCGGTGTTAAACACTTTCACCAGGTCGTTTTCAGTAATTCCTCTTTTCGCTGCGGAAAGCGGATGCATATAAACAAACGGCTCCGGATAGAAAACCTGCATCCAGTCAAGGTTGATAAACTGGGAATGGATACCGAACTGCACATGTGGCGTAAACAGGTGGAATGGCAAGGTGCTTTTGGCTTCCGGTTTGTACTCCGGCAGCGCAGTATGACCATTTTTCTCGCATAGCTCAGATTTGAACTCAAACTTGCCGGAGGGCGTTTTGAACTTGCGGTCATACCAGGCCGCAGAGCTTGGTAGAATGGCTTTTTTCGGGCCGTCCAGCAGATCGTCCCAGGAAGAGATACCAAACATTTTGCCCATCCCGTCATTGAATTCCTGATCCAACCAACGTTTATGATCGAACTCCTGCGGGAACGTACAGGAACCCGGCTCCAGTTTGTTGATCGTGCGGGAAAGTAAAACGGCAATTTCCAGGTCGCATTTCGCCTCATACATCGGCTTAATGGCTGGCTGGTTGATAGAGAGCCAGTAGTGCCAGTAAGAGGCGTCTACGTTCCACTCTTCAAATGCGGTAGTCACCGGCAAAACGATATCGGCATGCCCAACGGTTTCGTTAAAGAACTGATCGGCGCACACCACCATTTCCAGTTTTTCGAACGCTTTTTCCATCTTGCTACGATCAAAATCCTGAGCAAACGGGTTCTTACAAGCGACCCAAAGCATGCGCACAGGGGGATCGTTGGCATCAAGCAACCCTTGTGCCGTCTGGTTGATATTAAGCGAACGATCGGAATATTGCGCAACTGCGCCCGCGGCGCCAAATTCGCTGGTTGCCCCAGCAGCACCGGGCATACCAACAGAACCTACCGGCGGTTTCTGCAGCATGGCATTGTAGTTAAAGCCCCAGGTATGCAGGTGACCATAACGCGCCCCGCCGCCTTCAACCCCAATATTGCCGGTCATTGCCACAAAGGCATCAATCGCACGGACGTTTGCGCCGCCGTTGACATGGCGCTGCATACCGTAGCCAATCCACACGGTGGCAGGATTAACTGCGGTAAATTCTTCCGCCAATTGACGAACAACATCAGCGGAAAGACCACAGATTTCAGCGGCCCACTCAACGGTCACATTGTTGCGCAGATAGGCTTCGAATTCCGGATAACCGTGGGAATAGTTATTGACGAAATCCTGATCCACCAGACCTTTATCCACCAGATGGCGCGCCATTCCCAACGCCAGAGCGCCATCTGAGCCTGGACGTACACGCAAGTAGAGATCGGCTTTCGCGGCAGTCTGGGTTAACAGCGGATCGATAACGACCACTTTTGCGCCTTTTTCCCGCGCCTGATAGACATATTTCATGGTGTGCATTGAACACCAGGCCGGGTTAGCCCCCCAGATGATGATGTATTTGGCTTTCACCATATCTTCCGGGTCGTTACACCACATGTCGCCCATGTCATAGTTCTGCGCGTCAATACCGGCCGGCCAGCACGGCGTTCCGGCAAAACGGGTGGTGTAGCCCAGCGAAGACATCATGCCTTCAACGGCATAGTTCAGCACACCGAATTTGCCGGAGTACTTAGTCAGCGCCAGACCCAGCATTGAGCCGTCTTTCTTTTTGATCTCCAGCATCTTGGTCGCAATACGCTGCATTGCGTCTTCCCATGAGATGCGACGCCAGTTCCCGCTACCGCGAACATCCTGAACCATCGGATATTTAATACGATCCGGACTATAGACGCGACGGGGATAAGTCAGGCCTTTTACACAAGGAGTACCGTGTGTAAATGTTGACTCCGGCGCCCCTTCGACAAAGGTGATGACACCGTCTTTCACCCAGGTTTTCAGGCTACAGGTGTCATAGCAGTTACGCGGACAAGCGTTGCGATAAATTTTGTAGGTTTTGGGGTTAAACGGGATTGGCGGTTGCGCCAATGCGCAGCGTGAAGTCAGCAATCCCCCTGGCAGGGCTGCGACCGTGCCAAGGGCAATCAACCCTTTCAAAAATGAACGTCTGTTCAGAACTCCCGGTTCATTACTCATATTGATACTCTCGTTTTTAATTCATCAAGCCAAGAAGACAATCTTCCCGCTACGTTTTTCAACGTGACGGTTTGTGCATTTATATTTATTTTTTCTATATACTTGGGCACCCACACCGCGACATACTCAGATGCATATCGAGTAAGGGTCACCTGGTATTCAGATGATGCTCTGGCATTAGCTGATAATAAAACCGCCAATTCCAATACACAGGAAATATGATCATCCGGAATATTATTCCTGTCATTTATAGATAAGCCCATATTTGCCATGAATTCCCGAATGCTTCGGGTTGATTTGCCCATTACGAGGGCATCTTCTTCAAGATAAACCGAGGCAAACGGCGCGGCCTTAAGCTTCTGCGGTCCGACAAACAGTGCATTGAAGTCGTACTCCACTTCCAGCCACTCCTGCTCTGTTAGCGACTCGGCATTTCTATCCAGGGCAGAATAAGCCTCTTTCAGCGCGTTACTGTCATAAGAGATAAAAAAGTCACGCAAAAATAACCCTGTCGATTCAAAGTTCGTCAGGGTTTTATATATTTCACCCATGAATTAACCAACCATTTATTCATAAAATAAATAAGAACATAATGTGGGTTAATATAATAAATGAAACGCTAACGCTTTCTTTGACTAAAAAAATGATCAGGCTAACTTAAGTAATGTTTTATGCGTTTTATTGTTTCAGGAATTGAAAATTTGTGAGCGGCGGAAATAAAAAAACCGCCAGCGGAAAACTGGCGGTTTTGGTATTGCAGGTGTGTCTTACTTTTTTATGCTACTGTCGTGCGAATCAGATAATCAAACGAACTCAATGATGCCTTGGCACCTTCGCCAGTCGCAATGATAATCTGCTTATACGGTACGGTGGTGCAATCACCGGCAGCAAAAACGCCCTTAACGCTCGTTTCGCACTTGGCATCAATGATGATTTCACCCATGCGATTACGCTCAACGGCACCTTCCAGCCAGTTGGTATTTGGCAACAGACCAATCTGTACAAAAATACCAGCCAGTTCTACGCTGTGAACATCGCCGCTTACGCGATCACGATACGCCAGACCAGTGACTTTGCTGCCATCGCCTTTCACTTCTGTCGTTTGCGCGTTCAGAATGATATCGACGTTTTTCAGACTGCGAAGTTTATTCTGCAGCACCTGATCGGCCTTCATTTCTGGAGCAAACTCCAGCAGCGTGACATGTTCAACAATACCAGCGAGGTCGATTGCGGCCTCAACACCAGAGTTACCGCCGCCAATCACTGCGACGCGCTTGCCTTTAAACAGCGGGCCATCGCAATGTGGGCAGTAGGTTACGCCCTTGGTACGATACTGATCTTCGCCCGGCACGTTCATGTTGCGCCATTTCGCACCAGTGGCAATGATAATACTGCGAGCTTTCAGCACTGCACCGGATGCCGTTTCGATCTGATGCAGACCGCCTTCCTGCGCCGCCGGGACCAGTTTGCTCGCGCTCTGGCTGTCGATCACATCAACATCATAATCATCAACGTGTGCTTTCAGCGCGCCGGCCAGTTTCTGACCTTCAGTTTTGGGCACCGAGATATAGTTTTCAATATCAACGGTATCAAGAACCTGACCACCAAAGCGTTCGCCCATCAGTCCGGTGCGAATACCTTTACGTGCAGAGTACACCGCCGCTGCCGCGCCCGCAGGACCAGAACCGACAATCAGCACATCATAGGCATCGCGCTTGTTCAGCTCTTCGGCTGCACGTTTTTCTGCACCGGTATCCACTTTCGCCACGATCTCAGTCAGCGTCATACGACCCTGACCGAACTCTTTGCCGTTCATATAGACCGCTGGAACGCCCATCACGTTGCGCTCGGTGATTTCGTTCTGGAATGTCCCGCCGTCAATCGCCGTATGCTTGATACGGGGGTTGAGTACAGACATCAGGTTCAGCGCTTGCACTACGTCCGGACAGTTATGGCAGGAAAGCGAATAATAGGTTTCAAACTCAAAATCACCGTCGAGATCGCGGATTTGCTCCAGCAACGCCTGCGCTTCTTTTGACGGATGACCGCCGGTCCACAGCAGCGCCAGCACCAGAGAGGTAAATTCATGACCCAGAGGAGAACCGGCAAAGCGTGGTCCCTGATGAGAACCGGGGTTAGTAATCAGAAACGATGGCTTACGTACCGCCAGAGTATTGTCTTCTTTGAAGGTGACTTTTTCTGACAATTCAGCAAGTTCAGTCAGCAGTTCCTTGATTTCTGCCGATTTAGCGCTGTCATCCAGCGTAGCAATCAACTCAACAGGTTTGGTCAGTTTCTCAAGGTAAGCCCTGAGCTGGGTTTTCATATTTGTGTCGAGCATTCTTCTTCCCTCTCTGAAAACATCATCATGCAAGCCGACTTCGCTGGACTGCATTAATGCAACTTGCATCATGGTGCTGGAATGAAATGGGCGCGTCTGCGCCCATTGATTGCCGGGTGGCACTTCGTTTACCGGCCTACGGTTTCATAGGCCTGTGCAAGCGCATCACCGCAAGGCAAAACTGGCTTAGATCTTGCCGACCAGATCTAAAGATGGCGCTAAGGTCGCTTCACCTTCTTTCCATTTCGCCGGGCAAACTTCACCTGGGTGAGAAGCGACGTACTGAGCAGCTTTAATTTTGCGCAGCAGGTCAGATGCATCACGGCCGATACCTTCAGCGGTAACTTCGATTGCCTGGATGATACCCTGCGGGTCAACAACGAAAGTTGCGCGATCAGCCAGACCTTCATCTTCACGCATGTTGTCGAAGTTACGGGTCAGGGCGCCAGTCGGGTCGCCGATCATCGCGTATTTGATTTTCGCGATAGTGTCAGAGCTGCTGTGCCATGCCTTGTGAGTGAAGTGGGTGTCAGTAGAGACGGAATAGACATCTACGCCCAGTTTCTGCAGTTCTTCATAATGGTCTGCAACGTCACCCAATTCGGTCGGGCATACGAAAGTAAAGTCAGCCGGGTAGAAGAAGAAGACGCTCCAGCGACCTTCGGTATCTTTCTCGGTTACTTCGATGAACTCACCGTTTTTGAACGCCTGGTTTTTGAAAGGTTTAATTTTAGTATTAATCAAAGACATCTGTACTTCCTCCGTGTTTTCGTTGAGAGATAAGTTAACGAAAATCTCTTCGCAGGGCTAATGCGTTTCCTTTATCAAATCAATAAGCGATAACTAACAACCCACTCAAACACATGTTGTGAACTTAACGATAAAAGTAAAAAAGGCCCCCTTTGCAGGGAGCCCCATTACCCGAGCTACCCGCAGGTAACATCAGTGCCAGCAGGACTGGCTATGTGTTGCGCTCTACATTACCTTAACAAAGGTCGTAACAGCGATTGGGATTACATCACCCAACTAAAGAAAGGGCAATCGATGGACGGTCGATCTTACCTATGGCTGCGATAGGTTTTACAACAGAGTCCCCTGTCCTTCTTATTTTATAAGGAAAATCAATGTTTAAACGCACCTTACTTTTAAGCCTGCTCCCTGCAGTGGTGTATGCCGAAGAACTGCCTGCTCCTGTTAAAGCGATTGAGAAACAGGGCATTACTATCCTGAAACCCTTCGACGCGCCGGGAGGAATGAAAGGCTATCTGGGAAAATACCAGGATATGGGCGTTACTATCTACGTCACGCCTGACGGTAAACATGCCATCTCGGGCTACATGTATAACGAAAAAGGAGAAAACCTCAGCAATGCGCTAATCGAAAAAGAGGTTTATGCCCCTGCAGGTCGCGAGATGTGGCAACGGATGGAAAAGGCATCCTGGATCCTGGACGGGAAAAAAGAGGCACCAGTCATTGTCTACGTGTTTGCCGATCCTTTCTGTCCTTATTGTAAACAATTCTGGCAGCAGGCGCGCCCGTGGGTGGATTCCGGAAAAGTTCAGTTGCGCACATTGCTGGTTGGCGTAATTAAACCCGAAAGTCCGGCTACCGCCGCTGCGATTCTGGCCGCAAAAGATCCGGCCAAAACCTGGCATGACTATGAGGCATCTGGTGGGAAAATAAAGTTGGAAATCCCGACCGCCGTCCCCCCAGAACAGATGAAAGTATTGAATATCAATCAAAAGTTGATGGATGACCTGGGGGCTAACGTAACGCCGGCTATCTATTACATGAGCAAGGACAATACGTTACAACAGGAGGTCGGGTTGCCCGATAAGGATAAATTAAACATTATCATGGGAAATAAATAAAGGTAATAGAATGAGTGATTGTTATCGTTCTCATTTCAATCACTCAGCACAATTCAAATTCCCCTCGTGAAAATTACGCAGATTGTGCTATTTTAGTTAAAGTTAATGATTCATTAAGCACAGAAACATAAACCACCAGAATAACTACCATTTAAAATATTCAAAATCTTTATTTTTCTCAACATAACTATTATTGGAAGGCATATATGGCTAATCTCTACGATCTTAAAAAATTCGATCTCAATCTACTGGTTATATTTGAGTGTATTTATCAACATTTGAGCATCAGTAAGGCTGCTGAAACGCTGTATATTACACCTTCTGCTGTTAGTCAGTCGTTGCAGCGACTGCGTACGCAATTTAATGATCCACTGTTTATTCGTTCCGGTAAGGGTATTACCCCGACGGTGACAGGCATTAATCTTCATCATCATCTTGAGAAAAACCTCAACAATCTGGAACAAACAATAAACATAATGCACAGTTCCAGTCTGAGCAAAAAATTTGTTATTTACAGCCCGCAATTTGCAACCAGACTGATTATCAACGAGTTAATTCATTCTCTCAGAGATGAGTCAGATATCGAAATTGAGCATCACGATATATTAATCTCCTCAGAAACGGCGGAGAACATATTGGTATACCGCAAGGCTGACCTGGTCATTACGACAGAGTCAATCAATAACCGCTCCATTATCTGTACGCCATTCACAACACTCGAGCATGTCCTGGTTTGCAGAAAAAATCACTCAAGAATCAATGAGTCAAGTACGATTGATGACATTATACAAGAGAAGTTTACATTTTTTCTTACTGAAAATGAAGGTATTAAAAACTTCCAGTCACAAATAGATAATGCTTTAATCAATCGTAACATTGGTTTCAGCAGCGATTCGACGATCTCAATCACCAATATCATTGCCAGCACGGACATAATCGGCGTTATTCCTCGGGCTATATACGAATACTATCGTACTTCTTTAGATTTAAAAGAGATCAATATTGATTTTACATTACCATCCATTACACTTTATTTAATGTACAACAGAGCCTCACTCAACAATAATGCTTTCGCTGAATACATAGCAAGAATCAGCCAGAATATTATTTAAAACAGCAAGTGATATATTCAATCAATAAATTTAATTCATCCAGAGAATAATCCCTGGCGAACCATACAAATAAAGAATACAGCGTAAATTGCATAACACATAAACTGGCATATCCAATTACAAGCATTTATTATGTCTGTAAATAATAAGATGCCGATATGGACTTGATATGTCTGTTTATAAAATTCCTCTGGTACAAAATGTTCTGGAGGCCGCTCAGGAACGCATAACCTGGACACTAGAAACTCTGCCACGCGTGTGCGTCTCATTCTCTGGAGGAAAAGATTCAGGGCTAATGCTACACCTGACAGCCACGCTCGCTCGTCAGTTAGGAAAAAAAATTAACGTCCTGTTTATCGACTGGGAAGCACAATTTTCCTGCACTATCGACTATGTAGTAGCTCTACGTGAACGTTATGCCGATGTCATTGAACGATTTTATTGGGTGGCCTTACCGCTCACCACCCAAAATTCACTCTCACAATTTCAACCCGAATGGCAGTGCTGGGAACCTGATACACCGTGGGTTCGTCAACCACCTGCGGATGCTATAACCGACCCTGAGTTCTTCTCTTTCTATCAACCCGGCATGACATTTGAACAATTTGTTCGTGAATTTGCTGACTGGTTTTCAGAGAAACGACCAGCCGCCATGATGGTGGGCATCCGCGCCGATGAGTCATACAATCGTTTCGTCGCTATCGCCAATTCTCATAAGCAACGTTTTGCCGATGATAAACCCTGGACTACCAGCGCCCCCGGCGGGCACACCTGGTATATTTATCCGCTTTATGACTGGAAAACCGCCGATATATGGACCTGGTTTGCAAAAACCAGAATGCCGAGCAATCCCCTATACAACCTGATGTATCAGGCTGGTGTCCCAACGCGCTACATGCGCATTTGTGAGCCCTTTGGCCCGGAACAGCGCCAGGGATTATGGCTATATCATGTCATTGAACCCGAGCGCTGGGCAGCCATGTGCGCCCGTGTTAGCGGCGTCAAAAGCGGGGGAATTTACGCTGGACATGATAATCATTTTTACGGTCACCGGAAAATACTCAAACCAGAGCATTTAAGCTGGCAGGAATATGCCATGCTGCTATTGAACAGCATGCCAGAGACGACTGCAGAACATTACCGCAATAAAATCGCCGTTTATTTACAGTGGTATAAGAAAAAGGGCATGGACAATATCCCGCAAATTCAGGAAAAAGATATTGGTTCAAAGGATATTCCATCGTGGCGGCGTATCTGCAAAGTCTTGCTGAATAATGACTACTGGTGCCGGGCACTTTCTTTCAGCCCAACAAAACCTAAAAACTACCAACGTTATAACGAACGTATGAAAACAAAACGCCAGGAATGGGGGATTTTATGCAGCAACGATTAACTCAGGAACTCACTGGTTTTCTTTCTGGCCTGTCAGAAGAAGAGCGAATTGAAGCGATCAATCAATTCAGAATGGCGATACACAGCGTCAGCCCCTTTCGCGATGAGCCTGTCGATTGTGTGTTATGGGTTAAAAATGATCATATCTCGCCCAACGATTACAATCCCAATAACGTTGCCCCGCCGGAGAAAAAGTTGCTGCTGAGATCCATCGAAGCCGACGGATTCACTCAACCTATTGTGGTGGTCCAGTCAACGGCGGAAGACTATGAAATCGTCGATGGATTTCACCGTCATGAGTTAGGTAAAAGCAAGCCATTGCTGAGATCACGCCTGCATGGCTATCTGCCCGTCACCTGTTTACAACGCGAACGCCACGAACGTATGGCAGCGACCATTCGCCATAACCGTGCTCGCGGGCGGCATCAAATTCACGCTATGTCGGAAATCGTTCGTGAATTATCACAGCTGGGGTGGAGTGAAGAGAAAATAAGTAAAGAGCTAGGTATGGACGACGATGAGGTTTTACGTCTAAAACAAATCAACGGCCTGCAAGAGTTGTTTGCCGACCGTCGATTCTCTAAAGCCTGGACGGTGAAATAGCTATAGCGAAACCAAACGTTCGGCTGCCGCTAGTAGCGTCGATTCTTGCTTGGCAAAACAGAGGCGAATCAACTTATGCGGAAAAGGATCGGCGCAAAAAACCGACAACGGGATCGCCGCAACGCCCACCTCAGTCGTTAGCCACTGGCAAAACTCAACGTCGTTAAGCGTAGAGACAGCGCTGTAATCGATCAGCAGAAAATACGTGCCTTCACACGGGAGTATTTCCAGGCGGCTATCACGCAAGGCATTCACCAATATGTCGCGTTTTTGCTGATAAAATGCTGGCAGCTCATGATAGTGCGCTGGATCTTCGCGCAGCATATCCGCCAGCGCCAGCTGCGCCGGCGTATTGACAGAAAACGTCAGATACTGGTGAACCTTGCGCAATTCTGCGCTAATGGCGGCAGGCGCGACGCAGTAGCCGACTTTCCAGCCGGTCATATGATAAGTCTTACCAAATGATGAAACGGCAACAGCGCGTTCACGTAGCTGGGGATGCGCCAGCACGCTGGCATGACCCTGTTCAGCGAAGCAGATATGTTCATAAACTTCATCACTGATGACAAAGATCTCGCGTTCTTTAATCGCCTGCCACAGCGCATCAAAATCGGCGTGATGCCACACGGTGGCAGAAGGGTTATGCGGTGTGTTAAGGATCACCAGCCGGGTACGTTCGCTGAGCAAAGCGCTAAACGCCCGCCAGTCGACGCGAAAAGACGGCGGTTGCAGCGCGATACGTTTCACCACCCCGCCGGATAATTCGACCGCAGGCGCATAGCTATCGTAACTTGGGTCAAAACAAATCACCTCATCACCCTGACGCACCAGCGCCGTAATTGCGGCGTACAATGCTTCCGTTGCCCCTGCGGTGACGGTCACTTCACTATTTGCGTCGGGACTAAAGCCGTATAACTGCGTGGTTTTATCCGCAATAGCTTCGCGCAGCGGCTGCACACCCGTCATCGGCGCATACTGGTTTGCACCATGCGCGACGTGATACGCCAGACGTTCCTGCAAAAAAAGTGGACCGTCAAAATCAGGAAATCCCTGCGAGAGGTTAATGGCCTGATGCTGCTGCGCCAGCGCGCTCATTTGCGTGAAAATAGTGGTGCCCAGATTAGGTAGTTTGCTTTGCGGAATCAGCGGGTTATTACTCATTATTGTTATCCCAGCGTGTGATGTTGTGGTTGAAGCCACTATAGCACGATGCTAGCATTTGGCAATCAAGACGTTCAGACGTCTATATAAAAATAACCTGCCAGGACAGGACAGCCAAAAGGACAAACACAACATGAGTAATACCGAGATTCGCGTCGTCACCGGCCCGGCCAACTATTTTTCCCATACCGGCAGCCTGTCAAGACTCAACGATTTTTTCACTGCCGATCAACTCTCACACGCTGTCTGGGTTTATGGTGAGCGCGCCATTGATGCGGCCCGCCCTTATCTGCCAGATGCATTTCATCTTGCCGAAGCTAAGCGCCTGTTGTTCACAGGACACTGCAGCGAAACCGATGTAACTGAACTGCAAAAACTGTCAGGAGAGGATCGCAGCGTGGTGATTGGCGTGGGCGGCGGAACCTTGCTCGACACCGCCAAAGCGCTGGCTCGTCGTCTCGGTTTGCCTTTCGTGGCGATCCCGACCATTGCCGCCACCTGCGCGGCCTGGACACCGCTCTCTGTCTGGTACAACGATGCTGGCCAGGCGCTACATTTTGACATTTTCGATGATGCTAATTTTCTCGTACTGGTAGAGCCGGAAATCATACTCAACGCCCCAGAGGAGTATTTACTGGCGGGGATCGGCGATACGCTGGCGAAGTGGTATGAAGCTGTCGTTCTCGCGCCTCAGCCGGAAACTTTGCCGTTGACCGTACGCCTGGGTATCCATGCCGCACAGACGATCCGCGATGTCCTGCTGGAAAGCAGCGAGCAGGCGCTAGCCGATAAACAACAAGGCAAGTTAAGCCGCACATTTTGCGATGTGGTTGATGCCATTATTGCCGGAGGCGGCATGGTTGGCGGTCTGGGCGAACGTTACACCCGGGTGGCGGCAGCACATTCGGTACACAATGGCCTGACCGTCCTTCCGCAAACGGAGAGGTTTTTACACGGCACCAAAGTGGCGTACGGCATACTGGTGCAGAGCGCGCTGCTGGAACAAGATGATGCACTGGCGCAATTGATAGCCGCTTATCAGCGCTTCAACCTGCCAACGCGGCTGGCTCAATTAGATGTGGATATCAAGAATCAGGCCGAGATTGATAAGGTGATTGCCCACACTCTGCGCCCGGTAGAATCCATTCACGCGCTAGCGGTGACGTTAACCCCGGATACCCTGCGCACGGCGTTCGAAAAGGTAGAATCGTTTACAGGGTGAGCGAAAAATCTGCCGGGAGCAGATTTGCACACTGCTTGCAGCGGCCCTGTAGGGGCGAAGCCCAGGGATGGGCCGAGTAACAAAGCCCACATACCTGCAGCTTGAATTATGAAGATCATTAACAACAGCGCGCGCCGCCTTTGCCCCCATAACGCGCATCCTGGCGCTCGCGGAAAAATTCTTCGTAGGTCATCGGCGTCTGATCCGGGTGCGTGACTCGCATATGTTCAACATAGTTGTCGTAATCCGGTACACCGATCATTAACCGGGCGGTTTGGCCTAAATACTTTCCGGCTTTAGAGAGCGTTTCAAACATAGTGGTTACCTGTCGTACAAACGCCCTCCCCGTTCAGGAGAGGGCTAATTGGTTAAGAGAATATTAGTGCGCGCCTTTCGCCTGCGCCACGATCTCTTCGACATTCTCAGGCATCGGTTCGTATGGCGTTTCTTTCGACGTAGGTTTATCTTCTTTCAACGCTGCCAGTGCAGTTTTGATAGAGAACAGACCCAGCACCACCACGACCACCATGAAGAAAATGGTAAGCCCCGCATCCAGACGGTTGTTAAACACCAGCTGCGTCAGCTGTGACTGGGTGTACTGTGCCGGAATGTTTCCGCTGTCGATCATAGCCTGGAACTTGTTGGCGATAGCCAGGAAGCCGATTTTCGCATCCGGGCTAAACGCTTTCTGCCAGCCAGCAGTCAGGGTACAAATCAGCAGCCAGGCGGTTGGCACCAGCGCCACCCATGCGTAGCGTTGACGTTTCATCTTGAACAGTACCACTGCACAAAGCATCAGCGCCATACCGGCCAGCATCTGGTTGGCGATACCAAACAGTGGCCACAGGGTATTAATACCGCCCAGTGGATCCACCACGCCCTGGTGCAAGAAATAACCCCAGGCCAGCACGCACAGCGCTGTCGCCAACAGGTTCGCTGGCAGCGAATCGGTACGTTTCAGACCCGGTGACATCACGCCCAGCAGATCCTGCAACATAAAGCGCGCGGCGCGCGTACCGGCGTCGACTGCCGTCAGAATAAACAGGGCTTCAAACAAAATGGCGAAGTGATACCAGAACGCCACATCCATCATGCCACCCAGCGCACCGTGCAGAATATACGCCATGCCCACCGCCAGCGTCGGCGCACCGCCTGCGCGGGAGATAATGGATTGTTCGCCGACATCGTTCGCAATCTGATGCAGCGTATCAGGCGTGATAACAAAGCCCCAACTGCTCACGACTTGTGCCGCTGACGCAACCACATCGGTGGTTCCGGCAGGTGCCAGTACCGCCATCGGGCTGTTCATCGCAAAGTAAACACCTGGATCGATAACGCAGGCCGCCACCAGCGCCATAATGGCGACAAAGGATTCCATCAGCATCCCGCCGTAACCGATAAAGCAGGCCTGACCTTCATTCGCCAGCATCTTCGGCGTGGTGCCGGAGGCAATCAGCGCGTGGAAACCCGAGACTGCACCGCAGGCGATGGTAATAAACAGGAACGGGAACAAGTTACCACTCCAGACCGGGCCTGTACCGTCAACAAACTTGGTCAACGCAGGCATGGTCAGTGTCGGGCGCATGATCAGGATCCCTACCGCCAGACCAACAATGGTGCCAATTTTCAGGAAGGTAGAAAGATAATCACGCGGTGCCAGCAGCAGCCATACCGGCAGCACGGCAGCGACAAAACCGTATCCCACCAGCATCCATGTCAGCTGTACGCCGGTAAAGTCAAAATAAGGAGCCCAGGTGGGACTTTCCGCCACCCAGCCGCCGGAAATAATGGCGAATACCAGGAAGACCAGACCGATGACCGACACTTCACCAATGCGACCTGGGCGCAGATAACGCAGGTAAATCCCCATAAAAATCGCCAGCGGGATTGTGAACGCCACGGTATAGGTTCCCCACGGACTGTGGGTCAGCGCTTTCACGACGATCATCGCCAGTACCGCCAGGATAATCACCATGATCATAAAACAGGCCACCAGCGCAATAACGCCTGCCGTTGGGCCCATCTCTTCTTTAACCAGTTCGCCAAGGGAACGACCATCGCGACGGGTAGATACAAACAGTACCATGAAGTCCTGCACCGCACCCGCCAGCACCACCCCGGCCAGCAACCAGATCATACCTGGCAGATAGCCCATTTGCGCCGCCAGTACAGGTCCAACTAATGGCCCCGCTCCGGCAATCGCCGCAAAATGGTGACCAAACAGCACTTTTTTATCGGTGGGAACATAGTCCAGACCATCGTTATGACGCACGGCTGGCGTCATACGCGTCGGGTCCAGCGCCAGTACATTTTTAGCGATGTACAGGCCGTAGAAACGATAAGCGATAAGGTAGACACAGACCGACGCCACGACTATCCACAACGCGTTGATCTGTTCACCGCGGTTTAATGCGATATAGCCGAGGGCAAATGCTCCCATTACGGAGAGCACTGTCCAGACGAGGTACTTCCCTGATTTGTTCATAGTTGTTATCCGTTGTCCGCTCCAGAGAGATGTTACATTTTGTTTCTATAACATCTTTTCTGAATTTAACAACCTGACAACCATACAAACCCGAAGTATCACTGAGTATTTACATTGCATTGTTAACTAGATCACTTCATTTACCTGTTAACGCTGCAATTTCATTTTACTTTTCAGGGTCACTTCACCCCATCACCGCAGTACCTAAACGGCAGGTGCAACAGCGTCGTCCCTGCTCATCAAAGATGACAATTTCCCAGCTCTGATTCTGACGCCCGAGGTGCAAAGGTTGGCAGACACCGCGCACTTTACCCTGCGAAACCGCCCGATGGTGCGTGGCGTTGAGTTCCGTCCCCACCACACACTGCCCGTCGCGAGTCATCAGATAACCTGCCATCGAACCCAACGTTTCTGCCAGAGCCGCAGACGCTCCGCCGTGCAGCAAACCAAACGGCTGATGCGTACGCTCATCCACCGGCATTTCGGCTTCCAGCACATCATCACTCAGTCGGGTATAGACCATGCCCAGGTGCGCCACCATGGTGTTCTGACTGGTGGCATTGAGTTCATCCAGCGTTAAATGACGTTTCCAGATCATCGTCATGCTCCCAGCGTAGAGCCGCCGTCTACCACGATATCCTGCAACGTAATGTGGCTGGCTAAATCGGAGGCAAGAAATAAAATCGTGTGGGCGATCTCCTGCGGCTGGGCGATTTTCCCCAACGGAATGCCGAGCTTATACTGCTCGCCAAATCCACGAATACGCTGCTGTTCCGCGTCATCGCTGACCCACAACGTACGCTGCATATCGGTATCGGTCGAGCCAGGCGAAACCACATTACAGCGCACACCGCTACCCGCCAGTTCAAGTCCGACGGTTAACGCCAGGCTTTTCAGCGCGGCTTTTGACGCCCCATAAGCACTCATGCCGATACGCGGCGTGTGCGCCGCATCCGATGCAACGGTGACGATCGCCCCGCCCTGCTGGCGACGAAACTGCGCCATCGTCTGCTGAAACAGATTGAACGCCCCGCCCACGTTGACGGCGAAGGTTTGCTGCCAGTCCTCAACGCTAAGCGCGTCGGTTGGTCCCATACGCAGGATCCCTGCGGCATTCACCAGTATGTCGAGACATTCGGTATTCGCGAGCAAACGCCCGCATACCTGCGCCACCTGCTGCGCGTTCGCCACGTCCATCACCTCGGTGGCAAAGGGATACTCTGCCAGCGCGAACTCGCGGTCAAAGCCCGTAACCTGTGCCCCGGCGTCAATAAACGCCAGCGCCGTGGTGTAGCCGATTCCTTTTCCCGCGCCGGTTACCCAGACGGTTTTCCCTGTGAAGTCAAATCCGGCCATTACTTCACCTCGCGGGAGAGCAGCGTCCACCAGGCGTCAATGGTCGGTTTTTTCGCCAGCATGACGAAATCAATGTCGCCATGCACTTTACGCCAGCGGGCGGCCAGCGCCATCATGCGAACCGAATCCAGTCCATAGTCGATCAGGTTTTCATCATCCATCGGCTCTTCTGATTCATCCAGCAGCGGCAGAATAACGCGGCGCAACGCCTCTTTACTGGCCGGGACAGGCATCGGCAATAATTCCTGCGTCATCACCACACGCCCGGAACGTCCCGCCACATATTTCAGCGACATCAGATGTTCGTCACGGCTAAAGTCCGCCAACGCATCGGCAACCATAAACGGTTTGATATCACGCATGAAGGCGTCTGTTGCAGTGGTCATACAGCCAATATGCGCATACACGCCGGTAATAATCAGTTGATTACGCCCGGTTTCCTTAAGCATCTGTTCTAACGGAGAGCGATGAAATGCGCTGTAACGCCATTTCACCAGGATAGTATCTGCTGCATCCGGTGCCAGCGCTTCAACGATTTTTTGCTGCTCAGGCGAACGCGTCAGGCCCGGCCCCCACATATCATTAAGCAAAGCACGGTCCTCATCACTCTGCTCTTTCGGCTGGGCGGTGTAATACACCGGAATATTATGCGCTTTGCAGTACTGGCGCAGCGCGGCGATGTTCGCGACGACCTGCTCCATCATCGGGCAGTTATCGCCCCAAAAACCGATAAAATAGTCCTGCATGTCATGGATCAGCAGCGCGGCGCGTTCAGGTTCAAAGGCCCAGTCCACTTTGTTCACCGGAACATCAAGCGCTGTGGGTAGCGCATAAGCCTGCAGTTTAGGAATTGCCATCTCTTTTTCTCCTTCAGGCCAGTGAACGTGATGCCAGCCACTGACGTAATTGTTTTTTATCCACTTTCCCAACCGGCGTCAGCGGTAATGACTCAACGCATTCCACACGGTCAGGTAATTTGAATTCCGCCACGCCCTGCTCGCGCAGAAAACGACGCACCTGCACCGCGCGTAGCGGCTCTTTTACTACCAGGCAGGCGCAGCTTTTCTCGCCCATCAGCTCGTCATCCACACTGACCAGCGCCGCATGAATCACCGCCGGATGGCGCAGTAACAAGTTTTCGATTTCTTCGGCAGCGATCTTCTCCCCGCCACGGTTGATCTGATCTTTTTCGCGCCCCTGCACGGTGATGTAGCCATCCCGATCGATAGCGATCAGATCGCCGGAGCAGTAAAACCCGTTGGCATCAAAGGCGCTGGCATTGTGTTCAGGGCTGTTGAAATAGCCACGGAAGGTGTACGGGCCACGCGTCATCAGGCGTCCGGTTTCGCCCTGTGGCAAAGGATTACCGTCAGCGTCTGCCACCCAAACCTCATCATCGGGACACATCGGGCGACCCTGGGTATTGATGATGCGCTCAGGACTGTCGTCCAGGCGGGTGTAGTTCACCAGCCCTTCCGCCATACCGAAGACCTGCTGCAACTGGCAGCCTATTTCCGCCGGAATGCGGGCGGCAAGCGTCGCGGACAAGCGCGCTCCGCCAACCTGTAACAATTTCAGCGATGCCAATTGCGCATTACTGCCCCACTCCGCAATCGCCTGCAGCCACAGGCTCACGGCTGGCGGCACCAGCGCCGTAACGTTCACCTGATGCTGTTCAATCAACGGGAAGCACAGCGTGGCGCTTGGATCGGCCGCCAGCACTACAGTTCCACCCGCAAGGAACACCCCCAGCGCGCCAGGTGAACTCATGGCGTAGTTATGCGCCGCCGGAATAGCGCACAGATAGCGCGTTTCTCCAGTGAAATGGCAAATCTCGTTGCTGCGGCGCACGCTGTAGTAATAATCGTTATGGGTACGCGGGATCAGCTTCGGCGTCCCGGTAGTGCCACCGGAAAGCTGGAAATACGCCACTTCATCTGCAGGCGATGGCGTAGCGGTAAAATCAGTCGCCGACTGGCTTATCGCGTTTTGCAGGTTGTGTTCACCCTCGTCATTGAGCAGCAGAACCACGCGCACCGAGCTGTGCTCGGCAACAAATGTGTTCAGAAAGTCATCTGCGGTAAACAGCGTATGCGCGCGGTCAGCGATCAGCAGCGCCGGTTTAATTTGTGTCGCGTAGGCGTTGAGCTCGGTGCGTTGATGGCTGTACAGCCCAAAAACAGGCGCCACTCCCAGCTTGAGCAGGGCAAAAAAGGTGACATACAGTTCAGCCACATTGCCCAGTTGCACCAGCGCGGTTTCGCCGGGTTTGATCCCCAGGCGGCGCAGGCTGCTGGCGAGATTATCTGCTGCCTGGTTCAACTGGCGATAGCTCAGATGGCGTTCACCATCAATCACCGCCGTCTGGTCACTATCGGCGTGGCGAGTCAAAATGTCGGTCAGCGGCAAATCCTGCCAGTAACCTTTTTCACGATAGCGGCGGGCAAATTCTTCCGGCCAACGGGTGAAAGGAATACTCATGATTACTCCTTAGAGCCTGTCAATAAGGCGTATATTGTTGCAGCCAGTTTGGACACGGACAGCGCGGAGCAACCGGAGCGTACTTGTGGTACGTGAGGATTGTGAGCACTGCCCAGGGTCAAACTGGCAAATAAAATAGCCTGATGGACCAGGCTCTTAATGCAGGCCAAAAACATTCAACATGGTGGAAAGCTTGGCTCCCGTTTCACGCCATTCCGCAACCGGGGAAGAGGCTGGCACAATTCCTGCTCCGGCGAAGAAACGAACCTGATTGCGCAGCAGCCTCGCGCAGCGGATCGTCACGACCCATTCACCGTTACCTTCGGCATCACACCAGCCGACAATGCCGCCGAACAGTTCACGATCGAACGGCTCCAGTTCGGCGATAAGTTTGCGTGCGACCTGATGCGGGAAGCCGCTCAGCGCAGGCGTCGGGTGTAGCAGGCACGCCAACGTCAGGGCGTTTTCCTGCGCGTTGGCTTTACCTTCAAACGGCGTACCGAGGTGCCACAGCGTAGGCGTGGTAACCAGTTGCGGAGAGGAAGGGAGTTGCAGTTCACGGCTACGATCGCGCAATACATTTTTCATCGCCTGCGTCACCAGTTCGTGTTCATGGCGATCCTTCTCGGATGCCAGCAGGCGATTACCCGCCTCCCTGTCCAGCACATCGTCCGGCTGACGGCGCGCGGAACCGGCCAGAGGTAATGAGCTGAAACGATCGTCTTCTTTGCGTAACAGCAGTTCCGGACTGGCGCCAATCAATACGCCGTCGTCTTCAAGAGGCACGTGGAAGTTGTAGCTCGCCGGATTTTGCGCCACCAGCCGCTCCAGCAGGGCGCCGCTGTCTATATTGGCGTCTACAGTGATATCGATCAGGCGGGATAACACCACTTTGTCAACTTCCGGGGTAGACGTCAGCGCAGCCGCCCGGGCGACCATGTCTTCAAAAAAGTCCTGTTCTGGGATCGATTTACGTTCCACGACGTTCAGCGACTGATGCGCATTAAAATAACGTGATGACTGCTGCTTCGCCGTGCGGGAAAACGTCTGCCACGACTGGGGAATAAACAACGATGACGGCTGGCGGGTGTCAAAAGGGATCGCCCCGACCATGATAGGGTTAGCGATACCCTGCGATTTGGCATCAGCAAACAGGGCGCGCATTTTCTGTTGGAAAGGGCTGTCTGGCGCGTCGCCATCAATTGCCGGTTCCGCATAGCGGGCGAAGCATCCTGACGTCGTAAAACTACGGTACGGCGACATAAAGAAAAAACTGTCGGGAGCGAGCGTCGGCATAGTCTGCGTTTTTTCCTCGGCCAGTGACGTATCCATATCATCCTCCAAAAATGATAAAGGCTCTAATAATGATTATCATTTATATTTTCGGTCGCTAACCTAAAAGTAAAGCGGCAGTATGTCAACTCTTGAGGTAGCACAATGTGCGACTTTGGCTTGCATCCTTGTTCACTAACAATGAAAATGAGAAGCATTACTCATACTGATAACAGGAAGCTGATTCGTGAGTCTCCCCTCTTTTTGCCGCACCATGCTCTTGCTGACAGGTTTGTCTATTTCAGGAATTTCTTCAGGTCACGCCGCCGAGTGGCCGCGTCAGGTTACCGACAGCCGCGGCACGCATACGCTGGAGCATAAGCCGCAGCGCATTGTCTCCACCAGCGTCACCCTCACTGGCTCGCTACTGGCGATTGATGCTCCGGTCATCGCCAGCGGGGCCACCACGCCGAACAATCGCATTGGCGATGCGCAGGGCTTTTTGCGTCAGTGGAGCGAAGTCGCAAAAGAGCGCAAATTGAGTCGTCTGTATATTGGTGAACCGAGCGCTGAAGCCGTTGCGGCGCAAATGCCGGATCTGATTCTGATAAGCGCCACCGGCGGGGATTCTGCCCTCGCACTGTACGATCAACTGTCCACCATTGCGCCCACACTTATCATTAATTACGACGACAAAAGCTGGCAGTCACTGCTGACGCAGTTAGGAGGCATCACCGGGCATGAGCAACAGGCGGCAGCACGTATTGCCGAGTTTGATAAGCAACTGCAGACGGTTAAACAACGTATTACCCTACCGCCACAGCCGGTTAACGCACTGGTGTACACCGCCGCCGCGCACAGCGCCAACCTGTGGACGCCGGAATCTGCGCAAGGCAAGTTAATGGAGCAGTTAGGTTTCACGTTAGCGCAGCTGCCAGCCGGACTGCACACCAGCCAGAGTCAGGGCAAGCGCCACGATATCATTCAAATCGGCGGTGAGAATCTGGCGACCGGACTGAATGGCGAAGCGCTATTCCTGTTCGCGGGCGACAACAAAGATGCCGACGCCATTTATGCCAATCCGCTGCTGGCACATCTGCCGGCCGTGCAGAACAAGCGTGTTTACGCCCTGGGAACGGAAACTTTCCGTCTGGACTACTACAGCGCGACGCTGTTGCTGCAACGCTTCTCCTCACTGTTTTAATGGTTCGTACCGGATGTGGTTTACGCCGCATCCGGCCTGAAGCCTCACGCCAGTTCAGGCGGTGTCTGACGGAAACGACGTAACTCATTCAACAGCAGCAACAGCAGCAGTCCTGCGATCGCAAGGCCAAATCCACTGACGCTTGCCGAAGCGACTGGCGTCATTATCGCGCCCAGACCACCTAACAACGCCGCTCCGATGGCATCACCAGTGACATTCTGCGCGGTCCACAAACCGTTAATTCGCCCGAGCATCGCTTCCGGCGTCTGCGTCTGTAACAGGGTGTACTGCAACAAAGAGCTGACCGCACTCAGCCAGCCAAACAGCGCCAGGCAAACAACCCCAAGCTCCCACACCGGCATCAACCCAAACAGCCCGATAGCCAGGAACGACGCCACGGTCGATGCCAACATGATCAGTCCCGGGCGAATGCTGTGCGCCAGTTGCCCGCTGGTCAATGCGCCCACCGCCGCCCCCAGGGGAATAGCCGCATACAGCAGACCAATTTGCGCGCTCGACATTTGCCAGTTAATCGCCAGCGCCGGATACAACACGCGTACAGCGCTCGCCATGGTCAACAGACCGCCGAGCAACGCAATGCCGCCAATCAGCGGACTGGCAAGCAGAAAACGAAATGCTGCCAGCAGCGATTTCAGCGGATGCTCACGCGGCTGCGGCGGAGGCGGCAACGCGGGAAGGCTCAGCAACGGCAGCAATGTAATGAAGGTCCCCGCCGCCGCCAGCCCGTAGTTCCAGGCCACGCCACCGGTTGCGAGCAGCCCCCCGCCAAGCATTGGCGAAATGACCGACCCCAGACGCACCGTCAGCATGGTAATCGCCCCGGCCTGCATCAAATTCTCCCGCCCGACCAGCGCCGGCGTTGCTGCCAGCAAAGCGGTTACACCCAGTGAGGCAAAGAAACCGTCCCACAAGCCAAGCAGATAAATCACCAGTAATGACGGTTCAGGCAGTAGCGCATTCAGACACAGACCAATAAAGCCGATTCCGCAGGTTCCACGCGCCAACAGGATCACTTTTTTACGTTCATAGCGATCGGCCAGCACGCCGCCCACCATCAGGCCAATAAACATCGCGCTACCAGTCAACGTCACCGACAAACCAACCTGCCAGGTCGACTGCGTCATCATCTGGATCTGTACCGGAACCGCCACACCGAGTAGCCCCAGAGAGACAATGGAAATAAAACGGGCGAGGAAGACGGCACGAAATGCAGGGTGGGTCTTTAACAGGCTGAGATTGAGCAGCCATGATTGTCGATTCATTACAGAGCCTTACCAGGTACTTTTTCAATATCCATTCGATGGCTGCACATGCTAACATATCCAAATAAGATCGATAACGATAATTACTATCATTATCAGGGAAGTTGATATGCCATGCTCTGTTTCCGCGACACGCGCCTTCGCCGTGCCCGGACTATTGTTATTACTTGTTCTCATCACGGTACTAAGCCTGGTGATTGGCGCAAAATCGCTACCTGCTTCCGTGGTGCTGGATGCGCTCACCGGCAGTTGTCAAAGCGCTGATTGCACCATCGTGCTGGACGCGCGCCTGCCGCGCACACTGGCAGGACTGCTCGCAGGTGGTGCGCTGGGCCTGGCTGGCGCATTAATGCAAACGCTCACGCGTAACCCTCTCGCCGATCCCGGCATTCTGGGTGTCAACTCCGGTGCCAGCTTCGCTATTGTGCTGGGCGCCGCGCTGTTCGGCTTCTCCTCTGCACAAGAACAACTGCTGATGGCTTTTGCCGGTGCGCTGGCCGCGTCGCTGATCGTGGCATTTACCGGTAGTCAGGGCGGTGGGCAGTTAAGCCCGGTACGTCTGACGCTGGCAGGGGTTGCGCTGGGCGCGGTGCTGGAAGGATTATCCACCGGCATCGCCCTGCTCAACCCGGATGTCTACGATCAGCTACGTTTCTGGCAGGCCGGTTCACTGGATATCCGCAGCCTGCAAACGCTTAAAGTAGTACTTGTGCCGGTGCTGATTGCCGCTACTGTTGCGTTGTTCCTCAGCCGCGCCCTGAATAGTCTGAGCCTCGGAAGCGACACCGCTACCGCACTGGGCAGCAAAGTCGCTCGCACGCAGTTTATTGGCCTGCTGGTTATTACCGTACTGTGTGGTAGTGCAACCGCGATTGTCGGCCCTATCGCCTTTATCGGTCTGATGATGCCGCATATGGCGCGCTGGCTGGTAGGGGCAGATCACCGTTGGTCACTGCCCGCTACCCTGCTGGCTACCCCGTCTCTGCTACTGATTGCCGATATCATCGGTCGCCTGATTGTCCCCGGGGAGCTGCGTGTTTCGGTGGTCAGCGCATTCATCGGCGCGCCGGTGCTTATCTTTCTGGTACGACGGAAACCACGCGGAGGTGGCGCATGATGCACCTCTCTCGCCGTCTGATAATCAGCAGCCTGTTGCTGATTGTAGGCTGTCTCGCCGTTGGCTTATGGAGCCTGCGTAGCGGCGTCGTGATGCTGGAAACCCAGCAAATTTTTGCTGCTCTGTTTGGCGATGCGCCACGCAGTATTACGCTGGTGGTGACCGAATGGCGTTTGCCTCGCATGCTCATGGCGCTATTGATTGGCGCGGCGCTCGGCGTGAGCGGCGCAATATTCCAGTCGTTAATGCGTAACCCGTTGGGCAGTCCGGATGTGATGGGTTTCAATACCGGTGCCTGGAGCGGTGTACTGGTGGCAATGGTGCTGTTTGGACAACATCTCACCGCTATTGCTCTTGCGGCGATGCTGGGTGGGATCCTGACCTCTCTGGTGGTCTGGGCGCTTGCCTGGCGCAACGGTATTGACACCTTCCGACTGATTATTATCGGTATTGGCATACGTGCCATGCTGGTCGCGTTCAACACCTGGCTGCTGCTGAAGGCTTCATTAGAAACCGCATTGACGGCTGGGCTGTGGAACGCCGGATCGCTCAATGGTCTGACCTGGGCTAAGACCTGGCCTGCTGCACCGTTGATCATCATTATGCTGGTGTGCGCCACGTTGCTGGTGCGCCGGATGCGTTTACTGGAAATGGGTGATGACAGTGCCTGCGCGCTTGGGGTCAGCGTAGAACGTTCACGTTTGATGATGATGCTGGTCGCCGTTGTGCTGACCGCCGCCGCCACCGCGCTGGCAGGCCCCATCTCATTTATTGCTCTTGTCGCCCCGCATATCGCGCGGCGGGTTAGCGGCACATCGCGCTGGGGATTAACCCTGTCGGCATTGTGCGGCGCATTGCTGCTGCTGATGGCGGATTTGTGCGCTCAACAGCTGTTTATGCCTTATCAGCTTCCGGTGGGCGTTGTCACCGTAAGCCTCGGCGGTATTTATCTTATCGTCTTGTTAATTCAGGAGTCCCGCAAAAAATGATCGAATCAGTAGCCCGTTTGCGTGGCGACCAGTTAACGCTGGGTTATGGCAAGTTTACCGTAGCGGAAAACCTCAATGTGTCGATTCCCGACGGTCACTTCACCGCAATTATTGGGCCAAACGGCTGCGGGAAATCAACGCTACTGCGCACGTTGAGTCGTTTGATGACACCTGCACGCGGTCAGGTCTGGCTCGACGGTGAGCATATTCAGCACTATCCCAGCAAAGAAGTAGCCCGCAGAATTGGTTTACTTGCGCAAAACGCCACTACGCCGGGTGATATTACGGTGCAGGAGCTGGTTGCCCGTGGGCGCTACCCGCACCAGCCATTGTTTACCCGCTGGCGGAATGAAGATGAAATAGCGGTCTCAAACGCCATGCAGGCGACGGGGATCACCCACCTGGCATCACAAAGTGTGGATACCCTTTCCGGCGGACAACGGCAGCGCGCATGGATTGCGATGGTACTGGCGCAGGAAACATCCATTATGCTGCTCGATGAGCCCACCACCTGGCTGGATATCAGTCATCAGATCGATCTGCTGGAGCTACTGAGTGAACTAAACCGGGAGAAAGGCTATACGCTGGCCGCCGTTTTACACGACCTCAATCAGGCCTGTCGCTATGCGACGCATCTGATTGCACTCCGTGACGGGCATATTATTGCCGAGGGCGCGCCGAAGGAGATTGTCACGGCGGAGCTTATCGAAAAAATCTATGGGCTGCGCTGTATGATAATCGACGATCCGGTTGCCGGAACGCCGTTAGTGGTACCGCTCGGGCGCAACAAATAGCAAGATTTGTCGTATGGCGGCCTGTTCGCCGCCATACGACAATTCATCACACCAGTTGTTGGTCAACAAACGTCATTTTTTGCTTACGCGACGCCATGGCGTAGTTCAGTAAAACGCCACCACATGCCACCATACCGCCCAGTAAAGCAGCCAGAACAACGATCATTGATTTAGCCGCACCATCTTTATGCACCGGCAGCGAAGGTGAAAGTTGATATTTAAACGGAGCGAATTGTACGTCGCTCACATTCATCGCTAACAGCTGCTCAACGTGATATTGGCGATTACGTAATTCACCGTTAATTTCAGCAACATCTGTTACTGATTTTTCTATTTCTAATTTACGCGCGATGCCGTCGGCGCCAAGTGAAATAGAAAAATCAGGGTCATCTTTCACTGCCTGACCATTACTGTAGACTGGTTTTTTAATCCCGGCAGCATTCGCAATCTCCAGGGAGTAGTTCAACCGCTGGATATTGGCTTCCAGCTGATTCTTGAGCCTGACGCGATCCATCTCCAGTCTTTCTTTTTCAAAGCTGGTTTTGATCGACAGTTTATTGCGAATATCTTCCAGCGTTTCTTTTTCCACAATGTCGGAAATGTACTGGATGTAGCCTTTCAATACCGACTGGGCTTCTTCAGCCTGTGGCGCGGTAAAACTCAGCGTCCATGCGGTATACAACGAGGTTTCATTCTTTTTTCCTACGTTGCTGTCAACCGCTTTCATTTTCTCACTGAGCCTGACGATGGCCCGATGCAGGTCCATTTCATCGATATCAGCGCCTTTCAGTTGATCCATCACGTAGGGTGAAGAACGCAGATACGCTCCTAACAATGAGGGCGACTGAAATTTTTTGATAAACAGGTTAAATACATCACCACGGCTAACGTTTATATCCATATCCAACACGCGCAATTTGGTCAACGTATTCTCAAGCTCCTGCCACTGGACCGGTTCTGCAGGGGTCACGATGGCCTGACTGGTCCATTTTTGTGGCAGCAAAAAAGAGACCAGAATACCCACACAAGCAAAGGCTAATACGGTCGCCATAATTTTCGTCCTGGCGCGCCATAAAATTTCGATAAGATTCACTAAATCAATTTCGTTGGCATTAGCCGTTGGCTGGGGATAAGCAGTAAGTTCCGAAACGTTGTCTTGCTTAATATTTAATGATGACATGTTGTGTGACCTGAGATCCGCGCCCAAAGAAGAACATTTTCGAAAGAGAAGTCTACCAGTTAGTAAGAATTATCCGAAACATTCTTTGTGCCTGAAGCCCTACCAATAATAATATTCGGAATTTATTCACCCCTTTAATCGCCATCCGCCCCACAAAAAAGATCATCTCCATAACATATAATTTACATTATGGAGCTATTTGATCGCCGCGATAGCAAGAATGGCTTTGTTACATCGAATTATTGATTCGAGAATTAATTATCGGCCCTATATCCTCAAACGAGGCAGGGGAGATAATATCGACATGCGCGCAGTCGTGGTGGTAAACATCCAGACTGGATATCCACGGGGACCAGCTACGTTCAGGGCTGACGCCCGGCACTAAGGTACGCTCAGCAACGAACAGCGTGGCGTGGCCCGCAAACGGCACGCTGTGTGCCGTCGTGAGCAGGCGAACCGCATCAGCGTAGTTGCCTTCGATAGCGGTAAATAAAACCTCCGACGCATTCCCCTGCTGTGCTGCCAGAAACGCTTCACGCTCCCGCTCGATCTCCGCCAGTACGGCAGGATCTAAACCATTGGCCTCTTTTTCCTGCCAGTTTTGCGTCTCCGGCGGCCAGGTATCCAGCAGCCCCAGGAAGGCAACCGTCTCACCTCTGGCCTGTAAACGCGCGGCAATTCCCTGCGCCAGCGTCCCTCCCAGTGAATAACCTAACAAATAGTAGGGGCCATGAGGCTGCTGACTGAGTAGCGTTGCCAGATGATGTTCGCATACCGCATCGAGGTTTTCCGCCATCTGCATCGGGCCATCCGGTCGCGGCGACTGAATACCAATAATCGACCACTGCGGGCTGAGATAACGTGACAGCACGCTAAACTGCCAGGCAAAACCCGACGCCGGATGGAAGCAGAACAACGTTGGACCGTGACTTTCACGCAGTGGCAGCAGCGTCTCGAATCCCAGACGCTGCGACTGTTCATCATCATTGCTCTCCAGCAATGCACTCAGTCGTTCCACGGTAGAAGCCACCATAATCTGCCCGGGTGTTACCTGACGCTCAAAAATGCGGCTCAACTGCGCTGCCAGCTTCATCGCCAGCAGTGAATGCCCGCCAAGCGCAAAGAAATCAGCCTCTACATCATTCACCTCGCAATTCAGCAAGGCCGCAAAAGACTGCGCGATGGTTGTCTCCGTCCCTGCTCGCGGCGCGCGCCCGGAAGTACGCGACGTCAACTGCGGCATGGGTAGCGCTTTACGATCCAGTTTGCCGTTCGCGCTAAGCGGCAACTCCGCCAGTTGTAACAATACCGCTGGTACCATGTGCGCAGGCAGTTTTTCGCGCAGACGTTCCCGTAATGCAGACGTCTCCAGCGGTAGACCCGATTGAGACACCAGATACCCCACCAGTTGGCGCGCATCCCCGCCTGTCGCCGCGGCCTGGTTGAATACGCAGGCATGGGCAACGGCATGTTCGATGTCAGGCATTTGTTGCATCGCCCGGTCAATCTCACCGAGCTCAATGCGCTGTCCGCGAATTTTAAGCTGGTCATCGCTGCGCCCGAGGTATTCCACCGCGCCATTTTCCAACCAGCGCGCCACATCCCCGGTACGATACATGCGTTCGCCCGCGTTAAACGGATCGGCGATAAAACGGCTCGCCGTCAGATCCGGACGGCCCAAATAGCCTTGTGCCAGTTGGATCCCCGTCAGATACAGATCGCCCGCCACGCCGAAAGGCACCGGTCGCATCATGGCATCCAGAATACGTAAACCAGTATTCCATACCGGATAGCCAATCGGCACGCTGTTGCCGGTTACGGCGGCAAGTTCTTCCCCCCAAGCCGGATACCAGCTCACATCGACCGCCGCTTCCGTTGGCCCGTATAAATTGTGCAACGGCACATGAGTCAACTGTTCCCACTCGCGGCATAAGTCTGCAGGCAAGGCTTCACCGCTACAAAATACCTGTTTCAGCGAGGCACAACTCTCCCGCGCAGTTTCCGCCGTCAATGAAGCGACAAAAGCAGCCAGCATAGAAGGAACAAAGTGCGTGGTCGTCACCCCGTATTGGGCAAAAAACTGCTGCATCGCCAGTGGATCGCGGTGCGCCTCAGGTTCTGCCATGACCAGTTTTGCCCCGGCAATAAACGGCCAGAAAAACTCCCATACCGAGACGTCAAAACTGCACGGTGTTTTTTGCGCCACCACATCATCTGCGGTCAGCGGATAGTGATTTTGCATCCACAGCAAACGGTTAACGATGGCGGTTTGCCCAACCATCACCCCTTTTGGCCTGCCGGTTGAACCGGAAGTAAAAATGATATAGGCCGTATGATTGGGTCGAGATAGCGCCAACGGAGCTGCATCATCTGCTGGCAGCGGCGCGTCGTAGCACAGGCTTTCCAGGCCAGGGATGTCACTAAAGCGCGCCAGTTGTTCCTCGGTCGCGATCAACAGTTTTGGCTGCGCATCTTCGAGCATCATCCGCAGGCGATCGTCCGGGTATCCGGTATCCAATGGCAGCCAGGCGGCTCCCGCCTCAACAATGCCATGCAGCGCCAGCGTCAGGAACACGGAACGCGGTAATGCCACGGCAACGCTGTCACCCGGCTGTACGCCGCGTTCACGCAGAAGGCTCGCCAGCGCCACAACCTGCTGGCGCATTTCGCGATAGCTAAACTGATAGCGGGCATCGGCCAGTGCCGGGGCATCCGGTGTTTTATCGGCTTGTTGCGCCACCAGCGCGCTCAGCGTAGTGGACGGGATCTCCACGCTCGTGTCGTTAATCTTCGCCAGCCGTTCATGTTCTGTCGGCAACAACATTTCAGCGTCGCCACAGCATAGCGACGGATTGTCGGCAAATTGCTCAATAAGCGCGATTAAACGCGAGGCATGCTGCGCCAGCGTCGCTGCATCGTAGCGCTGTTTATTGGCCAGGATTTCAATACTCAGCCCGCCGTTTTCATCCGGGAACAATGCCAGTTCAAGATCATTCACCGGCCCTGTCGCCAGCGTATGGGTTTGCGCCTGTACGCTGGGAATATTCAGCTGGTAGTCGAATATTTTCACGTTCAGCACCGGGCCAAACAGCGGTTCGGCCCCGGCTGCACGCCCGCTGTCGCGAACGATTTGTTCGGCATCATAACGTTGATGCCGACGCATTTTCTTCAACTGTCCGGCCAGTCGTTGTGCAAGCGCAGGCAAGCTTTCTGTCGCATCCAGTTGCACGCCAAACGGCAGAACGTTTAAAACCGGTCCTGTGGACGTCAACGCCGCCGAGCCCATGCGCCGCATAAAGATAAACCCGGCGGCATAATCCATTCGGCTGCATAAGCGTCCCAGCCACAACGCCACCAGCGCAAGAGCCAGATCCGCACGCTGAACATCAGGCATGCGTGCCGCAAGCTGGCGGAACACGCCTTCAGGCGCGGTTAACTTCAGGCGAATAATCTCCGCGCTGGCCGATCGCCCCGGCAACGGTTTGTTCGACAGCGAAGCCGGTGGTGGTAGTTGTTTTCGCTGCTCGCGCCAGAATGCGCCGTCGCGTTGCCAGGCATCGCTTTGACGATACTGTTGATACTCTTCCACCACCTCAGTAAACGGCGTAAACGGTGAGTCTGGCGTTGACTCGCCGTGCAGCCATGCGCGGTAAATTGCGGCTATCTGTCGGGTAATAGCCGGGAAACTGAAGCCATCAACCAGCAGATGATGATAACGTTGATACCAATACCAGCGTTTGTCTCCCACCTGTATAAGCAAATGAAAAACCAGCGGCTTGTCGCCGTCAGCACGCAGATCCTGCTGCAGGTCAGCTTGCATCAACGCCCGCGCCACCTCATGTGGGTTGGATTTTTCGCGCAGATCGATGATTCCGGGTTGCGCAAAAGTGAGCGCAGGATCCACCCATTGCCAGACCTCGCCGTTATCTTCGCTAAACTGCATTCGCAAGGTATCGGCCTGCTCCAGGCCAGCCACAACCGCTTTCGCCAGCAACGGCGCGTCCAGTTCGCCGGTTAATTCTACGTAGTGCGCTACGCTCCACGCCGAGGGCAATGTGGAGAGTTTTTCCGCCATCCAGATCCCCGGCTGAGCCGCCACTAACGGTAAACGTTGAGTCATGGAGCCTCCTGCACATCGACATAGTTCGCTGGCGTCAGCGCGGTCCAGTTTGCATCCAGCCATTGCTGGCAGGCTTCCTGGGATTGGGGTTCACACACGACCTTCCAGCCAGCAGGAAGTGAGCACTGTTGCGGCCAAAGACTAAACTGGCGTTGGGGATTTTGCAGAATGTAAAACTGACCCTGCGGATTATCGAAGGGATTACTGAATTCCATACTCAACTCCTGTCGTGGAACATCGTCCGGTTAAATCGTGTCGGTAAGCGGCTGCCAGAGCGTCATTAGCCCTTGCATCAAACCGCCGCGCCAGCAAAGCGCATCGTGTCCACCATCAACCTGACGCCAGAAAATAGACTGTGGCGCAGAGGGTAACTGGGCATATAGCGCCTGATTTGCATGAAAAATAATGGGCTCTCGTATCCCCGCTTCCAGGACAATCCGCAGCCCCTGAGCGCTGATGGTCCCGGTCTTCAGTTGCTCGACGATCGCTCCGTCCTGATGACCACCGCGATGCGGCCACCAGTAAGATCCAGACTGACTGAGTACGCAGCCAAAGCGTTCCGGCCAGTGCAGTCCGGCATACAGCGATGACAACCCGCCAAAACTTTGCCCGGCGACCACGGTACGCTGCGGGTCGTCACTGAACGCGGTCGTCGCCTTCACCAGCGGCAATAGCTCCTGCTGTACTGCCAACCAAAAATCGGCATTACACGGCAATTCGTGGCTGCGGTGAGCCGTATCGATGGCATCAATCAGGAGATAAACGGCGGGAGGGAGGTGTCCGCAATGCGTAAGTGAAGTTAGCGCAGGCCAGACCGGCATACTCTGCGCCCAAAACTGTCCGTCCAGCAGGATAGCCAACGGACGTGCTTCCGGTTGGGCATCACCGGTGGTAAACACCCACACGCGGCGCGTATTGCCAAGCCTGCCGCTACGCCATTGCAGGCAAACTGCGGGAGAACCGGGGTTTTCAGGTCGATCCCATCCAGGTTGTACGGGAGCCTCCGGCATCTCCAGCGCAGACACCGCGTGACCACGACCGCCCTGCCAGCTCTGTGGATTAAGCGGATCGGCAATGGCCTGCGGCAGCAATTTTCGCCAGCCTTCACGCAGCACTGTTCGGTCAGGCGCTTCGCCCGCTGCCAGCGCAGCAAAAATATCGTTTCGTTCTGTTGGAATAAAGCAGTAACTGCCGCGCCAGTTGGCGCTGAGTGAAATACGCCAGCACCAAACATTTGTTCCATCAATGCGTTGCATCGACTGAGGGGTCGCGTTTTGATGGTGATCGGTGACGCCGGTGACGTAGACCCATACGCGACGAATAGCGGACTCTTTTTCCGTTCCCTGCGGGTCACGCCACCAAAAAGTTACCCGATAATTTCCGTTGTCTTCACGCTCCCACTCCGGGCCCTTTTTCGACTGCCACCACGCCTCGCTTCCCATCATTAACGTCGTCACCGCCATAACCCCATGTTTATTGTGAAATTTTATGATTTAGCGTGAAATATATTGATAATATTATTGATAACTATTTGCATTTGCAATAGCGTATTGTCGCGCTGTGGGAAGCGCGCACAGTTTTTCACCACTTATAAACCGACCTGACGCTGCGTACTTTTTCTGGAATGGAGGGTTTACGCGGATACGGGCGACATCAGGCCAAATGCCGTACTACGGCAGATTGGGACTCGTGGCTAAAAGAACAGCAGGACAAACAATGAACAACAAGATTCATTCACTGGCCTTATTGGTCAATTTAGGGATTTACGGGGTAGCCCTGCCAGCAATGGCAGAAGATCAAACCGAGAACGCCGCAGTCTCTCATGAAGACACTATTGTGGTTACCGCCGCCCAGCAGAACCTGCAGGCGCCGGGCGTTTCAACCATTACCGCTGATGAAATCCGTAAGAATCCTCCCGCTCGCGACGTGTCGGAAATCATCCGTACCATGCCAGGCGTTAACCTGACCGGTAACTCAACCAGCGGCCAACGCGGCAACAACCGCCAGATCGATATTCGCGGTATGGGGCCGGAAAACACCCTGATTCTTATCGACGGCAAACCGGTCACCAGCCGCAACTCCGTGCGTCAGGGCTGGCGCGGCGAGCGTGATACCCGTGGCGATACCGCCTGGGTGCCGCCGGAAATGATCGAGCGTATTGAAGTGCTGCGCGGTCCTGCCGCGGCACGCTATGGCAACGGTGCGGCTGGCGGCGTGGTGAATATCATCACCAAAAAAGGCAGCAACGAATGGCACGGCTCCTGGGATACCTATTTCAATGCCCCGGAACACAAAGACGAAGGTTCGACCAAACGTACCAACTTTAGCCTGAATGGTCCAATGGGCGGAGATTTCAGCTTCCGTCTTTACGGTAATCTCGATAAAACCCAGGCCGACGCATGGGACATCAACCAGGGTATCAGTCAGAACGTACCGGCACATATTCAAATACCCTACCAGCCGGTCGTGAAGGGGTGATCAACAAAGATATTAACGGCGTGGTTCGCTGGGATTTCGCCCCGCTCCAGTCACTGGAACTGGAAGCTGGCTATAGCCGTCAAGGCAATCTTTATGCGGGTGACACCCAAAACACCAACACCAACCAACTGGTGAAAGATAACTACGGGAAAGAGACCAACCGTCTTTACCGCCAGAACTACTCTCTGACCTGGAATGGTGGCTGGGATAACGGCGTCACCACCAGCAACTGGGTACAGTACGAACATACGCGTAACTCCCGTACGCCGGAAGGTCTGGCGGGCGGTACTGAGGGGATCTTCGACCCGAATGCGTCACAAAAATATCTCGACGCCGACCTGAGTGACGTCATGCTGCACAGTGAGGTCAGCATTCCGTTAGATCTACTGGTCAACCAAAACCTGACGCTCGGTACCGAATGGAATCAGCAGCGCATGAAGGATATGTTGTCCAATTCACAGACCTTTATGGGCGGTGATATTCCAGGTTCGAGCAGCACCAACCGTAGCCCGTACTCAGACGCAGAGATTTTCTCTCTGTTTGCTGAAAACAACATGGAACTGACCGACAGCACCATGCTGACGCCGGGTCTACGTTTCGACCATCACAGCATCGTCGGCGACAACTGGAGTCCGTCTCTGAACCTGTCCCAAGGTCTGGGAGATGACTTTACGCTGAAAATGGGCATTGCGCGCGCCTATAAAGCGCCAAGTCTGTACCAGCTCAACCCGAATTACATTCTGTACAGCAAGGGGCAGGGTTGCTACGCCACCGGCTCCGCGACCGGTATTGGTTGCTACATGATGGGCAATGACGATCTGAAGGCCGAAACCAGTATCAATAAAGAGATTGGTCTTGAGTTCAAACGTGACGGCTGGCTGGCCGGGGTAACCTGGTTCCGCAATGATTATCGCAACAAGATTGAAGCGGGTACGGTACCTTTCGACAGAACATCTATCACCAATAAAGGAAAGACGACTTACACCGATATCTATCAGTGGGAAAACATTCCTAAAGCGGTGGTTGAGGGTCTGGAAGGTACGTTGAACGTGCCAGTTAGCGAAACCGTTACCTGGACCAACAACATCACCTACATGCTGCAAAGTAAGAATAAAGAGACCGGCGAGCGCCTGTCGATTATTCCTGAATACACGTTGAATTCGACCCTGAGCTGGCAGGCACGCGAAGATTTGTCGCTGCAGTCAACCTTCACCTGGTATGGCAAACAGCAGCCTAAGAAATACGATTACCAGGGTAAACCGGTGACCGGCAGCTCGGCCAGCGAAGTTAGTCCGTACAGTATCGTCGGCCTGAGTGCGACCTGGGACGTGACGAAAAACGTCAGCCTGACCGGCGGCGTGGATAACGTCTTTGATAAACGTTTGTGGCGTGAAGGTAATGCCCAGACCACGGGTGATATCGTCACCGGGAACTATATGGCGGGCGCTGGCGCGCACACCTATAACGAACCGGGCCGCACGTGGTTCATGAGCGTTAACACGCACTTCTGATAACGTTTCTCCCTCTCCTCACTGCGGGGAGAGGGAACTCATCACTATCATGCGCACAACTCACACACCACTCACCTTCGCAAACCATACGCTGCACGTTGTCGAGTTCGATCCCGACAGCTTCCATGAGCACGACATGCTCTGGCTGCCCCACCACACTCAACTTCTGTCCAGTGGACGTAAGCGTAAAGCCGAGCACTTGGCAGGCCGTATTGCCGCCGTGCACGCGCTGCGTGAATTTGGCCACAAAGCCGTACCCGGCATCGGCGCACAACGCCAACCGTTGTGGCCGCAAAATCTGTTTGGCAGCATCAGTCATTGCGCAACAATTGCCCTGGCGACGGTATCGACGCATCCCGTCGGGCTGGATATAGAAACTATATTTACGCTGCAAACCGCGAACGAACTGTTAAGTAGTATTGTCACCAATACAGAAAAAGAGTGGTTGGCCAATAGCGGCCTGACAGTGGAACAGGCTCTCACACTGGCATTTTCCGCCAAAGAAAGTGCTTTTAAAGTAACCCTGGCATCACAACAGGCAAACGCCGGATTTTCGCAGTATCAAATCGTTGAGTTGCAACACAACCAAATGATACTACGTGCTCACAGCCAAATGTATCGCGTGCAATGGCGGTTCTCGGGCAATGATGTAATCACACTGGCAACAGTGTGAACGTCACAGCAGGTCTCGCGCCTGAGCAGCGATAGCTGCGGCGTCAAAACCATGATGCTGACGTAGCCAGCCACGATCCGCTGCCGCTGCGTACTCTCCATCCGGAATACCTAAACGCTTTAACACTGCCCCGACTCCGCCCTCAGCCAGTACTTCTGCCACCAGGCTTCCCAACCCACCATTAATATTGTGCTCTTCTACGGTAATCACCGCTTTGCAGCCCTGTAATACTGATAACAGAGCTTTGGTATCACATGGTCGAATTGAAGGTACACTGACCACTTTCGCCTGAATACCTGCATCAGCCAACAGCGCAGCGGCATCAACAATTTCATGAACTGTCGAGCCAGTTGCCACCAGCGCCACATGTTCCCCCTCGCGCAGTGTTAACACCGCCCCCGGAACAAAACGGTAACTCTCGTCATGAAGTTCCGGCAGTGCTTTTCCATCAAGACGAATATATACCGGTCCCTGATAGCCAATCGCATAATCGATAATCTGTCGGCACTCTCGTGGCGAAGATGGGGCGAAAATCTGGATATTGCCGAAGCCTCGCATAATGGCAATATCATCGATCGAATGGTGAGTGCTCGCCAACGGGCCATAGCTGGCACCGGCATTAAGACCGAATAGCTTCACATTGGTATTGTTGTAGCAAACATCGACTTTAATTTGCTCATTGGCACGGGAGATCAGAAATGGCGCAGCGTTACAGGTGACGGCTACCTTACCGCCAAGAGCAAGTCCTGCCGCCGTTCCAACCATGCTTTGTTCAGCAATACCTACGTTGACCAACCGATCAGGAAACTGCTTTATAAAAGGAGAAATTTTCGCTGTTGATGTCGAGTCCGCTACGACCGGAACCAGGTCAACCCCCTTTTCAACTGCATCAATGAACGCCTGAACCATGACGTTTGCGAGGTGTTCTGCATTACTCATCTTTTAACTCCTCCAGAGCCAGTTCGATCTCTTCACCTTTTGGCACCCGATGGTGCCATTCAGAGCGCCCCTGGATAAACGATATACCCGCGCCTTTCGTGGTATTGGCAATGATGACGTTAGGTTTTCCTTCCTGCTTAAGTCCTTCCAGAGTGGCGACAACCGACGCCATATCATTCCCCTGACATTCAGTCACTGTCATACCAAATGCCTGCCATTTTGCGGCAAGCGGATCGGTATTCATGATTTCGCGAGTCGGTCCGGCTAATTGAAGATTGTTCTTGTCATTAATAATGATCAGGTTGTCGAGGCCATAATGAGCAGCAGCCAGTGCCGCTTCCCAGTTACTTCCTTCGGCCAGTTCACCATCACCTGTGATTAAAAAGATGCGGCGTGAACTGTTATTTTTCTTCGCAGCCAGAGCCAGTCCCACCGCAACAGGTAAACCGTGGCCCAGAGCACCTGTATTCAGTTCAATACCCGGCGTTTTCTGGCGAACCGGATGTCCGGGAAGATGGGAATTGGCATGTTGATAGGTTTCCAGCCAGTCAACGGGGAAAAAACCCGCTTCCGCCAGAACACAGTAGTAACAGCCCACCGCGTGACCTTTAGATTGGATGTAGATATCCCGAGCTTCATCAGCGATACGCTCCGGAGCGACATTGAGTATCCGAAAATAGAGTGCCGTCAACAGTTCAACCTGAGACAGGTCCGCACCAGTATGCCCACCCGCAGGACTGTTAGCATTTAATCTGACGATGTGACGGCGAACCGCCCGCGCTTTGCGCTCAAGAGTCTGGATATCATAGTTCCAGGGATTCATTTAGCACCTCTGAATTTATTTTCAATGTGGAATATTTATTCCGTATGGGACTAAAAAAACCAGAATTTCCCATACGTCACATCATCAGGCTTACGCCCTTGTATCATACTCAGGTACATTCTGCCTCCTTACCGCGACCACACTGACGCTGGTAATAATAAGTTGACCTGTCACCACTATGAATATATATTCATAAATGATTCTTTATTCAATTATGCAACCTAATTTTCGTATTTGTCCATAGCTGTTTTTGAGGATTGGTTAAAGTTAGAGCTTTATCACACTTACCTGTCTTAAATTTTCGCGTATGATAAAACGCATTAAGATAATGGCGGTACGTAAATGATTTTCGGGGAAATATATGGCTAAGCAGGACGAACAACGGCTATTGGTTAAAATCGCTACCCTTTACTATCTTGAAGGACGCAAACAGTCCGATATTGCTCAACTTCTCTCGCTTTCTCAGTCGTTTATCTCCCGCGCCATCACCCGCTGTCAGAAAGAAGGGGTGGTGAAAATCAGCGTTGTCCAGCCCTCAAATATCTTCCTGAATCTTGAAAAAGGGATCGAGGAACGTTACGGCATTAAGCAGGCCATAGTGGTTGATACCGAAGAGGATGCCAGCGACCACACCATCAAACGCGCCATTGGTTCTGCCGCAGCCCACTATCTGGAAACCCGATTGCGCCCCAAAGACCTGGTGGGCGTTTCCTCATGGAGTTCGACTATCCGAGCGATGGTGGATGAAGTCCATACACAGAATCTGAAAGCCGGCGGCGTAATTCAATTGTTGGGCGGCGTAGGTCCCAACGGCAACGTACAAGCCACAATTCTGACGCAGACGCTGGCGCAACATCTGAATTGTGAAGCCTGGCTACTTCCTTCTCAGAGTATCGAAGGTTCGGTTGAAGAGAAAAACCGTCTCGTTGCCAGCAAAGATGTCGCCGATGTGATTTCACGCTTTGATAATGTCGACATCGCCATTGTTGGCGTCGGGATCCTCGAACCATCCCAATTGCTGAAAACATCAGGTAACTACTACCACGAAGATATGTTGCAGGTACTGGCCGATCGCGGCGCGGTCGGGGACATTTGCCTGCATTACTACGACAACGAGGGACAGCCGGTATTACAAGATGACGAAGATCCAGTGATTGGCATGGCACTGGACAAGGTAAAAAAATGCCCGAATGTCGTGGCGCTTGCTGGCGGTACAGACAAAGTCGCGGCAATTAAAGGGGCGTTGAACGGAGGTTATATCGACGTGCTCATTACCGACTATCCTACGGCCCGTATGCTGGTCACCTCCTGATCCTTAATTCGCTGGTAGCCTTTGCACGAAAGATAAAAAGCAAAGGCTGTGACTAAAATCTATATATTTCAATAGACTGAAAGGTTTCACCTCGCCTTAATTTATTCTTTTTTCTGTTATTGTCCCGTCTGTGTAAGTGTGATTCTCAGCACAATTGATGATTTTTTCTGTAGCCCAACGGAAAGATTGTAGCTAAGGTATTAAATAAATAATCAATACCGAATATATATTCAATAATTAAAAAAGCGATGTCACAGCCAGGCCTGATGCAGTAATGACGCGACAATGAGAGGGTTTTATCCTCTAAACCGGGACGCAATGTGACTCAGGAGATAATCTATGTGTGCAGCGAAGAAAGAGTTCATCATTGCGCTGGATGAAGGCACAACTAACGCCAAAGCAATCGCGCTTGATGCACAGGGCAATGTGGTCGCAAAGTTTTCTCAGCCACTGGCGATTCAGACCCCCCGGGATGGCTGGGTTGAACAATCTGGGGAGGCGTTGATTGATGCGTCTATTAGCGTCATAGCCAAAGCTATGAATCATGTTGGTGCTGAAAACGTCGCAGCACTGGCTATTAGTAATCAGCGTGAAACCGCCATAGGCTGGTATCGCCAGACTGGCAGACCGCTAAATTCCGCAATCACCTGGCAATGTACGCGCAGTGCGGCTTACTGCGAGGAACTGCGGCATGAAAATAAAGAACAACTAATAAAATCAACCACTGGTCTGCCAATCGCACCACTTTTCTCCGCATCAAAAATGCGCTGGCTACTGGAATCCGTGACCGATGGCCCACAGCTGGCTGCGCAGGGACAAATTTGCCTGGGAACGATCGACAGTTGGTTGCTATGGAATTTAACCGCTGGTGAAACCTTCTGCTGTGACTATTCCAACGCCGCCCGCACACAGTTGCTAAACCTGCACTCTGGAGAGTGGGATGAAGCCATGCTGGCACTCTTCCACATTCCGCGTGTCGCCTTACCGGAAATAAAACCCTCCAGTGGATTATTTGGTCATACTCGTGGACTGGATGGCATTCCAGACGGCATTCCTGTGATGTCGATGGTGGGTGACTCACATGCCGCTCTGTTTGGTCATGCTCTTGGCGAAATGGGATGCGTTAAAGCAACTTATGGTACCGGGTCATCAGTGATGTCGCCGGTCAAATCAGCCCAATGCGATATTGACGCTCTGGCTACCACCATCGCCTGGCACGATGGCAATAGCATCATATACGGTCTGGAGGGCAATATCCCGCACACGGGTGATGCGGTGGCATGGATGGCGGACAGTACGGGTTTGAGCGAACTTTCGGATGCCGAACTGGCAAACGAACTCAACACCCTTCCCGCCTCTGTTGATTCAACCCTCGGCGTTTATTTTGTGCCAGCACTGACCGGGCTTGGGGCGCCGTGGTGGGATGACAGTGCCCGTGGAGTTATCTGCGGACTCAGTCGGGGAGTTAAACGTGCCCATCTGATCCGTGCCGCACTTGAGTCGATTACCTATCAAATCGCCGATGTTGTAGTTGCCATGCAGCAGCACGATGATTTCAAGTTAACGGCATTAATGGTTGACGGTGGCCCCACCAAAAACGACTGGCTAATGCAATATCAGGCAGATCTGCTTGGTTATCCGGTTATGCGTAGCGATGTGCCAGAACTGTCCGCCATTGGCGCGGCATTACTGGCGCGTAAAGCGCTTTATCCTGGCTCACTGACTGATTTAAAAGCTTTTTTAACCGTACATAGCACATTTAAACCCGACATGGATCGCCATCATCGGTTGCAAAAAAGATGGCAGGAATGGCGCCATGCGGTAAACAGAACATTATGGAAACCGGCCCCGTCCGCCTGATGCCTCGCCAGGGAAAACACGCGACGTTATTTACCACATATACAGGAGGGCACCGGATCATAAAAAACTCAGGCTTTACGTTGTTTCACCGTACCCGACAATAACAACACAGAGAGAACATTGTCATGAAATTACGTTTAACGCTGTTAACTGCTGCAACCCTGACTGCTTTGTCTTTTACTGCTCATGCAGCGGAAAAAGGGACAATCATGATTATGGTGAATTCACTGGATAATCCGTATTACGCCTCAGAAGCAAAAGGTGCCAGTGAAAAAGCCCAGGAACTAGGCTACAAAACCACAATTTTGTCGCACAGTGAAGATGTAAAAAAACAGAATGAATTGATTGATACGGCAATCGGCAAAAAAGTCCAGGGTATTGTTCTGGATAATGCAGATTCAACGGCCAGCGTTGCGGCAATTGAAAAAGCGAAAAAAGCTGGAATTCCCGTCATATTGATCAACCGTGAAATTCCCGTTGATGATGTTGCACTGGTGCAAATTACCCATAATAACTTCCAGGCTGGTTCAGAAGTTGCAAATATTTTCGTCGAGAAAATGGGTGAAAAAGGTAAATATGCTGAACTGACATGTAACCTTGCCGATAATAATTGTGTTACGCGCTCCAAATCCTTTCATCAGGTTATTGATCAGTTCCCGGATATGGTTAGTGTCGCCAGACAGGATGCCAAAGGCACGCTTATCGACGGTAAACGTATTATGGACAGCATCCTACAGGCCCACCCGGACGTGAAAGGTATTATCTGCGGTAACGGTCCAGTAGCACTGGGGGCTATTGCTGCATTAAAAGCGGCGAACCGCAGTGACGTGGTCGTGGTCGGTATCGACGGTAGCAACGACGAACGTGATGCAGTGAAAGCTGGCACTCTACAGGCGACCGTCATGCTCCAGGCACAGGCTATCGCAGCGCAAGGAGTTACCGATCTGGATAACTACCTGCAAAAAGGCATAAAACCAGAAAAACAACGCGTCATGTTCCGCGGAATTCTTATCACTAAAGAAAACGCAGATAAAGTGCAGGATTTCAATATCAAGTCCTGATCCCGGGTTGTTGCGCCTCTCAGGAGGCGCAGAGGAGAACATTATGTCTAAGAAAGCCTGGCTTGCGCTGGTCGTGCTGACCGTGGGAGGATGTCGCATCGTCTCGCAGCAGGAACTTGCGGACCTCAAGTCGCCACCGAATCCACACATGGGTAATATAGCCCAAACGTGGCAAAACAAGATTGTCCCGCAAATTGTCGGGCAGGCTCGTCCGGTGGCCGATTTATTAATGGCCTTGCATGCTGAAAAAGATTTTGACAGCGCCTGTAAAAATCTCGGCTATCGCTCTCAGGAAGAGAATCCCTGCATCTTTTACGTACAAGTGGAGGGAAAAATTAGCAATCTTGATACCGCCTCTCGTAGTGGAAAAATGACCATCGTCGATAAAAGCGGCAACAACATTATTGTGCAGATTGGTCCGACGCTGCGCGGCACACAATTACGCGATGCCTTTAAAGGCGCAAGTTATAGTGATTTCAATGACCAGGTATTATTTGGTGAATATGGTCGAGGAATTAACGAACAAGCAATAAAGATGGTCCAATCTGCGCAACTTAAAACCGGAGAATCAGTGCACGTTTATGGTGTTTTTTCTGAGTGGGAGATTCCAGAATCCATCCCGGTTATTACACCAGCGAAAATTGAATCCGTAGGAGGACAATAACATGCAGCAGCAAGATATCGTCACTCCTCATTCCGTCGAATCTGAAGTTATTATCGAAACACAAGATTTATCGCGTGTTTACCCTGGGGTGGTGGCATTAGATAGCGTCAACTATCGGGTATATCGAAATAAAGTAAACGTGCTGATCGGAGAAAATGGTGCGGGTAAGTCCACCATGATGAAAATGCTTGCTGGTGTCGAAAGCCCCTCTTCCGGGAAAATTATTATGGATGGCATACCTGTCACATTAAATTCTACTCATCAGGCCGAAAAACTGGGTATCAGCATTATTTTTCAGGAGTTGAATTTATTCCCAAACATGAATGTCATGGATAATATTTTCATGGCTAACGAGTTCTTTCAGAAAGGGAAAATCAACGAAAAATACCAATACGCACTGGCAAAATCATTACTGGAAAGACTCGAGCTGGATGTTGATCCGTATACACCTCTGGAAGAACTAGGGATCGGTCATCAGCAACTGGTCGAAATTGCTCGTGCGCTCTCCAAAGATACCCGTGTTTTAATCATGGATGAACCGACCTCCGCCCTCAGCCAGTCTGAGGTGAAAGTGTTGTTTAACGTCATTGAGCAACTCAAACGGCGCGGCGTCACCATCATCTATATATCCCACCGTCTGGAAGAGTTGATGGAAATTGGTGATTACATCACGATTTTCCGCGACGGCCGTTTTATCAGTGAACGCCCAGTCAATGATGCCAGTATTCCGTGGATCATTGAACAAATGGTGGGAGACAAGAAAAAACATTTTGATTATCAACCCGCACCAAAAGGTGAAACGGTTCTATCCGTACAGGGTCTCACAGCCCTTCATCCGAGCGGCGGCTATAAGCTTAATGACGTGACGTTTAGCCTCAGTAAAGGCGAAGTCATCGGAATCTATGGTCTGCTGGGCGCAGGACGGACGGAACTGTTCAAAGGCCTGGTGGGACTTATGCCCTGCCAGAGTGGGAGTGTGCAGCTTAACGGCGAATGCATTGATAAAGCCCATTTTCAGTCACGCCTTAAAAAGGGGTTGGCACTGGTGCCTGAAGACAGACAGGGCGAAGGCGTTGTTCAGATGATGTCGATTCAGTCCAACATGACGCTGTCTGACTTCAGCCTGCAAGGCTTTCGCCGAGCCTGGAAATGGCTGAATCCGCACAAAGAGCAGACCAGTGTGAAGGCAATGATCCAGCAACTGGCTATCAAAGTGAGCGATCCCGAACTGCCTATCACCTCATTAAGCGGCGGTAATCAGCAAAAAGTGGTGCTGGGTAAGGCATTAATGACGCAACCGCAGGTGGTTTTCCTTGACGAGCCCACCCGAGGCATTGATGTGGGCGCGAAAACCGACGTGTATCACCTTATTGGCAAAATGGCGCAGCAAGGGCTGGCGGTGATGTTCTCTTCATCAGAGCTGGACGAAGTGATGGCGCTGGCGGACCGTATTCTGGTGATGGCTGATGGCCGAATCACCGCTGATGTCCCCCGTCATGCGGTCACCCGCGAGACCTTAATCGCGGCTTCGACACCTCAAGATTAATCAGGCTGGAATCCATCATGAACCAGAAATATATGATTTATATGTACCTGTTGAAGGCCAGAACGTTTATTGCACTGCTGCTGGTTATCGCATTCTTTAGTGTGATGGGTAATGACTCCAACTTATTGATAGTGTTTTATGTTCAGATAATGCCCGATGACTTTGTCATGCAGCTCCACCGATTTTGAGAACGACAGCGACTTCCGTCCCAGCCGTGCCAGGTGCTGCCTCAGATTCAGGTTATGCCGCTCAATTCGCTGCGTATATCGCTTGCTGATTACGTGCAGCTTTCCCTTCAGGCGGGATTCATACAGCGGCCAGCCATCCGTCATCCATATCACCACGTCAAAGGGTGACAGCAGGCTCATAAGACGCCCCAGCGTCGCCATAGTGCGTTCACCGAATACGTGCGCAACAACCGTCTTCCGGAGCCTGTCATACGCGTAAAACAGCCAGCGCTGGCGCGATTTAGCCCCGACATAGCCCCACTGTTCGTCCATTTCCGCGCAGACGATGACGTCACTGCCCGGCTGTATGCGCGAGGTTACCGACTGCGGCCTGAGTTTTTTAAGTGACGTAAAATCGTGTTGAGGCCAATGCCCATAATGCGGGCTGTTGCCCGGCATCCAACGCCATTCATGGCCATATCAATGATTTTCTGGTGCGTACCGGGTTGAGAAGCGGTGTAAGTGAACTGCAGTTGCCATGTTTTACGGCAGTGAGAGCAGAGATAGCGCTGATGTCCGGC